>NZ_CP023692.1:1200000-1800000 GCF_008704935.1 Streptomyces vinaceus | reverse complement strand
ACGGCAGGCGCCGCCAGGTGTCCAGGGCGAGCAGGTAGCCGCGGTAGGCCTCCTCCGCGGTGGGGGCCGGGCCCGACTGCAGGGCGCGCAGCACCGGCTCGTGCAGGTCGAGGAATTCCTCGTGCTGCTTGGCCAGCGAGGTCAGGTCCCACCACCGGGCCACCGCGTCGGCGGTCGGGGCGAAGCCCAGGTGGCCGCCGCGGAACAGCTCCACGTACGCCGTCAGGTGCAGCCGGTCCAGGGTGTGCCCGGTCTCCTCGTACAGGTGGGCCGGGGCGATCCACACCCCCGGCGCCACCGCGCCGAAGCCCAGGCGCGCGAGCCGCGAGCGCAGCAGGTGCCGCTTGTGCCGTTCCTGCTCCGGTACGGAGAACACCGCCAGCAGCCATTCCCCCGCCGGGTCCGCGCCCCGCTGCCCGTAGATCCGCCGGTCGCCGTCGTCCAGCAGCTGCCGGGCCTCCGCGGAGAGCGCGTACCCCGCCGAGCCGTCCGCGGCGCGCTGGGGCAGCAGGAAGCCGCGCCGCTTCAGCCGGGACACCGACGAGCGGACCGACGGGGCGTCCACGCCGGCCGCCCCCAACAGGCGGACAAGCGCGGACACCGGGACCGGTCCCTCGAAGGACCGCCCGTAGGCGCCGTAGAACGTGACGATCAGAGATCGCGGAGTGTGCTGCTCGACCACGGGTTCACTCTAGGCTTGTCGATCAGGCCGGGCTCGCGGTGTCGCGCAGCCGGAAGCGCTGCAGTTTGCCCGTCGCCGTCCGGGGGAGGGCCGGGAGGAAGACGAAGGCGCGCGGGCACTTGTACGGGGCCAGCTCCGCCCGCATGAACGCGCGCAGGGCCTCCTCGTCCGGCTCCGCGCCCGCCCGTACGACGGCGTACGCCACCACGATCTGCCCGCGTCGCTCGTCCGGGCGGCCCACCACCGCCGCCTCCACCACGTCCGGGTGGCGCATCAGGGCTTCCTCCACCTCCGGGCCCGCGATGTTGTAGCCCGCCGAGACGATCATGTCGTCGGCCCGGGCGACGTACCGGAAGTAGCCCTCCGGATCGCGGACGTAGGTGTCGCCGGTCAGGTTCCAGCCGTCCCGTACGTACTCCTCCTGCCGCGGATCCGCCAGATACCGGCAGCCCACCGGGCCGCGCACCGCCAGCAGCCCCGGCTCGTTGTCCGCGACCGGCCGCCCGGAGGCGTCCACGACCCGGGCCTGCCAGCCCGGCACCACGCGGCCGGTCGTCCCCGGGCGGATGTCCTCGTCGGCCGCGGAGATGAAGATGTGCAGCAGCTCGGTGGCGCCGATGCCGTTGATGATGCGCAGTCCGGTGCGCTCGTACCAGGCCTGCCAGGTGGCCGCCGGGAGGTTCTCGCCCGCCGAGACGCAGCGGCGCAGCGCGGACAGGTCGTACGTGCCCACCTCGCCCGTCCCGAGCTCGTCCAGCATCGCCCGGTACGCGGTCGGCGCGGTAAACAGCACCGAGACCCGGTGCTGGGCGAGGGCCGGCAGCAGCCGGCGCGGGACCGCCTGGTCGAGCAGGAGCGCCGAGGCCCCGGCCCGCAGCGGGAAGACGACCAGGCCGCCCAGCCCGAAGGTGAAGCCGAGGGGCGGACTGCCCGCGAAGACGTCGTCGGGGCGGGGGCGCAGGACGTTGCGGGAGAAGGTGTCGGCGACCGAGAGCAGATCGCGGTGGAAGTGCATGCAGCCCTTGGGGCGGCCGGTGGTCCCCGAGGTGAACGCGATCAGGGCCACGTCGTCGGCGGAGGTCTCCACGGCGGGGAAGGGCGCCCGGTACCGGTCGGCCAGCCGCAGCAGGTCGTCGGCGCCCTCCCCGCCGTACGGGGTGATCCGCAGGCCGGGCACCTCCGCCTTGGCCAGGTCGTCCAGCACGTCCGCGTGACACAGCGCGTGCCCTACCCGGGCCATCGCGCAGACCGTGGCCAGCTCCTGCGCCCGCTGCTGGGCCAGGACCGTCACCGCCACCGCGCCCGCCTTCATCACCGCCAGCCAGCACGCGGCGAGCCAGGGCCCGGTGGGGCCGCGCAGGAGCACCCGGTTCCCGGGGACCACGCCGAGGTCGGCCGTGAGCACGTGGGCGATGCGGTCCACGCGCGCCCGCAGCCCGCCGTACGACCACACCTCGCCGGTGCCGCTGCGGAAGGCGGGGCGGTCCGGGCCGAACCGGTCGATGGTGGCGTCGAGCAGCTCCGCGCCGCAGTTGAGCCGGTCCGGGTAGGCCAGTTCGGGGAGCTCGAAGAGGAGCCGCGGCCAGGCGTGCGGCGGCGGCAGATGATCGCGCGCGAAGGTGTCGGCGTGGGCGGAAGGCTTGAGCTCCAAGGCGGGTTCGCCCCCTTGCAACGACAGCGGCTCCCCGGGCGAGGGGCCGAAGTGGCGGAGCGGGCCGTGCGGGTGCGGTACGAGCGTATCGTGATGGTGACGGCAGTCAACAGGACGCGATAGAAGCGGGGATGTTCGGATGACCGGATTCGCGCTCGGGGCGGAACAAGAGGAGTGGTGCGGGCAGCTGCGCGCGCTGGCGGCGGAGCGGCTGCGGCCGCTCGCCGACAAGGGGGAGCCGGGGCGGGTCAACCGCCCGCTGCTCGCGGCGCTGGGCGAGCTGGGCCTGCTGGAGCGGGTCTTCACCTCGGGGGCGCTGGAGCTCTGCCTGCTCCGCGAATCCCTCGCGTACGGGTGCACGGAGGCGGAGACGGCCCTCGCCCTGCAGGGCCTGGGGGCGCATCCGGTGCTCGCCTCGGGTACGCAGGAGCAGCGGGCGCGCTGGCTGCCGGAGGTACGGGCCGGGCGGGCGGTGGCCGCCTTCGCGCTGAGCGAGCCGGGGGCGGGCTCGGACGCGGCGGCACTGGCGCTGGAGGCCGTACGGGACACCGGGAGCGCGGCGGACCGGGACGGCGGCGGCTGGCGGCTCAGCGGGGAGAAGTGCTGGATCTCCAACGCCCCCGAAGCGGACTTCTACACGGTGTTCGCCCGGACGGGCGAGGGCCCCGCGGCCAAGGGGGTCACCGCCTTCCTGGTCCCGGCCGACCGGGCCGGGCTCTGCGGCGAGCCGCTGGACATGCTCTCCCCGCATCCGATCGGGCGGCTGTCCTTCGACGGGGTCCCGGTGGGCCCGCAGGACCTGCTCGGCGAGCCCGGCCGGGGCTTTCGCGTGGCGATGGACACCCTGAACCGGTTCCGGCCCAGCGTGGGCGCCTTCGCCGTGGGCATGGCCCGGGCCGCCCTGGACGCGACCTTGGCGTACACGGCGGCCCGCCGCGCCTTCGGCGGCGTCCTGGGGGACCTCCAGGCGGTGGGCCACCGGGTGGCGGAGATGGCCACCCGGACCGAGGCCGCCCGGCTCCTGGTGTACGCGGCGGCGGGCGCGTACGACGCCGGCTCGCCGGACGTCCCGCGCCGGTCGGCGATGGCCAAACTGCTCGCGACGGAGACCGCCCAGTACGTGGTGGACCACGCGGTGCAGCTGCACGGGGCCGTCGCCCTCCAGCGCGGCCACCTGCTGGAGCACCTGTACCGGGAGGTCCGGGCGCCGAGGATCTACGAGGGCGCCAGCGAGGTCCAGCGCACCATCATCGCGAAGGAGCTCTACCGGTGAGCCTGGAGCGGATCAATCCGGCGGAGCTCTCCCCGGCGACGGGTTTCTCGCACGCCGTGGCCGCGAGCGGCACCCGGCTCGTCTTCCTGGCGGGCCAGACCGCGCTCGACACCGAGGGCAAGGTGGTGGGGGAGGACCTGCCCGGGCAGTTCGAACGCGCGCTGGGCAACCTGCTGGCCGCCCTCGCCGCGGCGGGCGGCACTCCGGCGGACCTGGCCCGGGTGACCGTGTACACGGTCGACGTGGAGGCGTACCGCGTGCACGCGCCCGAACTGGGCCGTATCTGGCGCCGGCTGGCCGGCCGGGACTATCCGGCGATGGCCGTCATCGGGGTCGTCCGGCTCTGGGACGAGCCCGCCCTGGTGGAACTGGACGGTATCGCCGTACTCGGTACGGGCTAGTTCTGGTTGCCGCAGCGCTGACCAGGTGCCTTTGACAGTCGGCCGGGGAGGGGTGAGGGTGGGAATGACCTTTTTGTAAGGAATGTCTCAATCCTCGGAGGTGCATGGTCATGCGCCGTGTCATCACCGCGACGATCGTGGCAGGAGCCGCGGGCGTCGCGCTCGGTCTGATGCCTGTCGGCGGAGCGGTTGCCGCAGGTCTGCCGCAGACCCAGCAGAACAACTCCGGTTGGTGCTCCGACGACTGGCGCTCGCACAACAACTGGCGTGACTGCTGCGACTCCTCGCGCTGGAACAACTGGAACGAGCGGCCCAGCTGGTGCTGGGACGACGACTCGTGGAACAACGGCCGTCACAACAACGCCAACTGGAACGACAACTGGAACAACGGCCGCTGGAACGACAGTCGCTCGGGCCATGACAACCGCAACGACAACAACTGGAGCGGTGGCCACGACAACGGCTGGAGCGACAACGGATCCGGCCGCGGCGGTTACGGCGGCGACGGTGGCGGTGGCGGCCACGACGGTGGCGGCGGCGGTGGCAACGGCGGCGGCGACGGTGGTGGCGGTGGCGGTGGCCACGACGGCGGCGGCGGTGGCGACGGTGGCGGCGGCGGAGGCAACGGCGGCGGTGGTGGCGGCAACGGCGGCGGTGGCGGCGGTGGTGGAGGCGGGGGCCACTAGATCCAGCCACGCGGGACACGGGTCCTGCCTGCCCGAAGGCAGGCAGGACCCGTTCCGTCCGCGGTTGCTCAGCCGGCGAGCAGGTTCCCCATCCACTCCTCGATCCCCGCGACCGTGCGGGGCAGGGCGCCCGACATCAGCCGGGCGCCCTCCGCCGTGATGACCAGGTCGTCCTCGATGCGCACGCCGATGCCCCGAAGCTCCGGCGGCAGGGTCTCGTCGTCCGGCTGGAGGTACAGGCCCGGCTCGACCGTCAGCACCTGGCCCTCCTCCAGCACCCCGTCCAGGTAGGTCTCCGCGCGCGCCTTCGCGCAGTCGTGGACGTCGAGCCCCAGCATGTGACCGCTGCTGCACAGCGTGTACCGCCGGTGCAGATCGCCCCGCGCGTCCTTCAGGACGCCCCACTCCGCCAGCCCCTCCGCGATCACCCGCATCCCGGCCCGGTGGAAGTCCCGGAAGCTGGCGCCCGGGCGCAGCGCCGCGATGCCCGCGTCCTGCGCGGCCAGGACCAGTTCGTACACCTGCCGCTGGACGGGGGAGAACCGCCCCGACAGCGGGAGGGTGCGCGTGATGTCCGCGGTGTAGAGGCTGTCGGTCTCCACGCCCGCGTCCAGCAGCAGCAGATCGCCGCGGTCGAGCCGGCCGTCGTTGCGGATCCAGTGCAGCACGCACGCGTGCGCGCCCGAGGCGGCGATCGTGTCGTACCCGGTGCCGTTGCCCTCCGCCCGCGCGCGCAGGCCGAACACCCCCTCGATCCACCGCTCGCCGCGCGGGTGCGCCAGGGCGCGCGGCAGCGCCCGTACGACGTCCTCGAAACCGGCGGCGGTGTGGTCGACGGCGAGCTGGAGCTGCCCGACCTCCCAGGCGTCCTTCACCAGGCGCAGCTCCGACAGGGCGGCGGCCAGTTCGGTGTCGGTGGCGGCGTCGCGGCCCGCCGGGGAGCCGAGATCGTCCAGGTGGGCGCAGCGCAGGCCGGTCAGCCGCTCGGCCTCGGCCAGGTCGGGGCGGCGGCCGACCCAGAACTCCCCGTAGCGGCGGTCCCGGTAGAACTCCTCGTTGCCGCCGGAGCGCGGGGAGCGGGGGCGCAGGTACAGCACGGGCTCGTGGCCGTGCGGGCCGGAGGGCTCCAGGACCAGGACGTGGCCCACCTGGTCCTCGCCGGTCAGCCCGGTCAGCCAGGCGTACGCGCTGTGCGGGCGGAAGCGGTGGTCGCAGTCGTTGGTGCGGACCTTGAGTTCGCCGGCCGGGATGATCAGCCGCTCCCCCGGGAAGCGCGCCGAGAGCCGCTCGCGCCGGACCGGGGTGACCTCGTACGCGGACACCCGCGCGGTGTCGGGGAGGGGGGACGGCGCCCAGTCGGCGGCCATGAAGCGGGACAACTCCGGTGATACCGGGAGGTCGTGGCTGCCGATGTTGAGTCGGGAGGGGGTGTCGGTCATCGGGGCTCCCTCAAGAAGGTGCGAACTGGTGGGCGCACAGGTCTTGTCAGTGCAATTTCACATTACTATGTTACAGCTCACACCGCGGCACGTTAATCCCCGTCAAACGCCGGGTGACGCAGGGCAGTTCAGACATTTCATGTATTCGCGCACCACTTCCCCCACCTCCCTTCCCAACCAGGAGTTCTTGGTGTCCCAGCACAGAGCTGTGCGTACGTCCCTCCTCTCCGCCGCCGTCGCCGTCACGCTCCTCGCCTCCGCCGGCCAGGCCGTGTCCCAGACCGCGGACCGGGCCCCCGTGGCCGCGCCCGCCCCGGCCGCCGTGCCCGGCACCTTCACCTCCGGCGCTCCCGGCGCGAACCCGTTCGACGAGGTCGACCACCTCGCCTCGCCCAAGGAGGCCGCGCCGGCGACGGCCCAGGCTCCGGGCGGGCTGGCCGCCGACGGCCGCGTCCCCGGCGCCGCCCCGGCCGCCGCCCCGGCCGCGCACCTCACCGAGCGCGGTGAGAAGAGCCGCGAGCGCGCCGCCGTCCAGGCCGCGCCCACGGCGCGCAGCGTCGCCGCGGGCGTCCCCTGCACCCTCGACGGGATCACGGGCCTGAGCCCGGAGCAGCTCGCCGACTTCCTCGCCGACCCGGCCGTCACCGCCGACGGCTGTCTGCGCGGGCTGATCTGGACCTGGGACGCCCGCCTCGCACCCGTCATGGACGACGCGCACGTCCAGGCCGTCGCCCGCCGGATATCCGGCCTGGCCGCCGCGCACGACGGCCGTAACTCCTCCCACCTGGAGGAGATGTTCACCTACCTCCACGCGGCCGTCTACCACGACTTCTCGCGCGAGGAGATCGACCTGACGGACGCCGCGACCGCCGCCGTCATGAGCCGGGCCGTCACCGACTTCGGCAACGCGGCCCGCACCTTCGACGCCACCGCCTCCAACGCCCGGACCCTGCGCGAGGCCCTCTACTCCACCGGCCCCGGCATGCGCCAGACCCAGCTCGGACTGATCAAGAAGGTCCTGACCACCCTGGACGCCTCGCACCCCGCCACCAGCGGCGACGCGAACTGGGGCGGCGCCGCCCTCGCGGCCCTCACGGTCAACTACCTCGGTGTGTACCCGGGCAACCAGGACGCCGCCTTCCAGGCCGCCGCCAAGGCCGACCCCGGCTACCGGGCCGCCTTCAAGGCCTTCGCCGGCTACACCCACCTCAAGGGCACCACCAACGCCTGGGTGGTGCGCGACGCGCTGGGCGAGTACGGCCGCTTCGGCCAGATCGAGGGACTCCAGGACCAGATATCCGCCGACCTCGGCGGCCTGCTGGAGCCGGTCAAGTCCGCCTTCGGGACCGGCAGCGAGCCCTGGGCCAAGATCGTCTCCTGGCTGAACACCTACAACGCGTGCAAGCAGTACGGGGTGTGCAAGGAGGACATCGAGAAGATGCTCTTCCCGAACACCTACACCTACGACAACGGCGGCATCAAGGTCCGCACGGCCCTGGACCGGGCCACCGTCGACCAGCTGTACTACGCGAGCAAGCAGGTCAAGACGCAGTTCCACCGGGTCGTCGGGACCGACCAGCCGCTGGCCGGCGACCCCAACACCACGCTGAACATCGTGCTGTACGCCTCCCGCGCCGACTACGTGACCTACCAGACGATGCTGTACGGATACGGCACGGAGAACGGCGGCATGTACATCGAGAACGGCGCCACGTTCTACACGTACCAGCGCCGTGTCCCGCAGGACTCCTCCCTCACCCTCGAAGAGCTCTTCCGGCACGAGTACACGCACTACCTCAACGGCCGTTTCGCCGTCCCCGGGTTCTTCGGCGAGGGCCCCTGGTACGAGGGCGACCGGACGACCGCCATGGACGAGGGCACGGCCGAGTTCTTCGACGGCGCCACCCGCGACAACGGCATCGCCGTCCGCAAGTCCCTGGTCAAGGGCGTCATGGCCGACACGGCCGGCGGCGGCCCGCGGATGACGGTCGAGCAGCTGCTGAACGCGACGTACGACGGCGACGGCTTCCGCTTCTACAACTACGCGGGCACCTTCTTCGAGTTCCTGTGGACCGAGAAGCCCTCGCTGCTGCGCGAGATGTACACCCACCTGCGGGCCAACGACGTGGCCGGGTACGACGCCTGGCGCCACCGCATGGGCGCGGACACCTACCTCCAGCGCGACTACAACCGCTTCCTGGACGCGCAGATCGCCAAGGTCGACCAGCTGTACGTGCCGAACACCAGCTACACGCCCAACGACCAGCTGCGCGACGCGGCGCTGGGATCCGTGAAGTCGGCCTTCGCGACGGCCACGTACAACACCCCGGACTGCGTGGAGAACGGCGACTCCGGCAAGCGCCGGTTCACCTGTACCGGCCGGATCACCGCCAACCTGAAGAACTGGCGCAGCGACGACCAGAACTTCAAGGACATGTCGGAGACGGTGGACTACTTCATCCTCGACCGGGCGGGCGCGGCCTCCAACAACCTGGCCGACATGAACTGCTCCTTCAGCCCCGTGGAGATCTGGACCGACCACAAGGCGGGCACGTCGAGCTACAGCTGCGAGGGCCCGCTGCGCAGCTGACCGGCGACGGCGGCCGGTCCCTTCCGCAAGCGGGGGCGGGACCGGCCGCCGGACCTCGGCGGCGTCTAGGCACCTCCTGAAGAATGTGACATATTACTGCCGTGCCCAAGAGACATCCCCTGGACGTCGTGATCATCGGCGCCGGCGTCGTCGGCGCCGCGATCGCCTACTACGCGGCCCGCTCCGGACTCTCCGTCGCCGTCGTCGACCGCGGCCCCGTCGCGGGCGGTACGACGGGGGCCGGCGAGGGCAACCTGCTCGTCTCCGACAAGGAGGCCGGCCCGGAACTCGACCTGGCCCTGCTGTCGGCGGGCCTGTGGCGCGAACTCGCCGCCACCCTCCCGCAGGAGATCGAGTACGAGGCCAAGGGCGGGCTCGTCGTCGCCCCGGACGAGGCTTCGCTGGCCGCCCTGCGGAAGTTCGCCGAGGGACAGCGCACCTGCGGGGTCGAAGCCGTCGAGGCGGGGCCCGGAGAACTCCGCGAGCTGGAACCCCATCTGGCCCGGGGCCCGGCCGGCGGATTCCTGTACCCGCAGGACGCCCAGGTCCACCCGGCCCAGGCGGCGGCGAGACTGCTGGCCGCATCGGGCGCCTCGGTCCACCTGGGGGAGGAGGTGACCGCGATCCTGACCGGGCCGGCGGGCGTACGCGGTGTGCGCACGCGTGGCGGTGAACTCCTCGCGCCGGCGGTGGTGAACGCGGCCGGCACCTGGGGCGGGCGCATCGCGGAACTGGCCGGGGTGACCTTGCCGGTGCTCCCGCGCCGCGGGTTCGTCCTGGTGACGGAGCCGCTGCCGCGGCTGGTCCGGCACAAGGTCTACGCCGCCGACTACATCGCGGACGTCGCCAGCGGTTCGGCGTCCCTCCAGTCCTCGGCGGTGGTCGAGGGCACCCCGTCGGGGCCCGTGCTGATCGGTGCGACGCGGGAGCGGGTCGGCTTCGACCGCTCCCTGTCGGTGGAGGCCCTGCGCCGGCTCGCCGGGCAGGCGGCGGCGCTGTTCCCCGTCCTGGCGGACGCCCGGGTGCTGCGCACCTACCACGGCTTCCGTCCCTACCTCCCCGACCACCTCCCGGCGATCGGACCGGACCCGCGGGTCCCGGGGCTGCTGCACGCCTGCGGCCACGAGGGTGCGGGCATCGGCCTGGCCCCCGCCACGGGCCTCCTGATCGCGGCGGCCCTCACCGGCGCGCAACCCCCGCTCCCCGGACACCCCTTCCGGCCGGACCGCTTCGCCCCGTCCGCCGACCCGGACCCCGCCCGGTGACCGGCGCCGGCCTGAAGCCCCGCCGCGGGGTCCGGGGCGGAGCCGCCGGGAGGGAGAGGTGCGGCGGGACGGGCAGCGGGCCCGCGCCGCGGAACCCGTCACCGGCCCACCGCCCGTACCCGCCCAAGGAGAGCCGCCCATGAGCCGCACCCCCCGAAACCTCGTCGGCGGAGCCCCCTCGGCCACGTACGTGCTGCGCTTCGACGGCCGCGAGCTCACCGCCCAGGCGGGCCAGAGCATCGCCGCCGTGCTGTGGGGCGCCGGGATCCTCGCCTGGCGGACCACCCGCCAAGGCGGCGCCCCGCGCGGGGCGTTCTGCGGGATCGGCAGCTGCTACGACTGCCTCGTCACCGTCAACGGCCGCCCCAATCAGCGCGCCTGCCTCGTCCCCGCCCGCCCCGGGGACACCGTCACCACCCAGGAGGGAACCGGCCGTGCCGAAGCCGAACCCGGCAACTGACCTCGCCGTCGTGGGAGCCGGCCCCGCCGGACTGGCCGCCGCCGTCACCGCCGCCGGCCTCGGGCTCCGGGTCACCCTCCTCGACGCGGGGGAGCGCCCCGGCGGCCAGTACTACCGCCACCCCGCGCCGGGGCTCGGGGCCGCGCGCCCCGAAGCCCTGCACCACGGGTGGTCCGCCTTCGCCGAGCGCGAAGCCGCCCTCCGGGCCCACCGGTCGGCCGGCCGCATCACGTACCTCCCCTCCCACCACGTCTGGACCGTGGTCCCGGACGGCCGCGGCGGCTGGACCCTGCACGCCCTCGCCGGAACCGGTCCCGACGAGGCGGCCGACACCCTGCACGCCCGGGCCGTGCTCCTGGCCACCGGGTCCTACGAGCGCCAACTGCCCTTCCCCGGCTGGACCCTCCCCGGCGTGGTCGGGGCCGGTGGGGCGCAGGCCATGCTCAAGAGCGGGCTCGTGCTGCCCGGCCGGCGCGTCGTCGTCGCCGGGAGCGGCCCGCTGCTGCTCGCCGTCGCCGGCTCCCTCGCGGCCGCCGGGGCCCGGGTGCCGGCGGTGGTCGAGGCCGCCGCGTACACCGCGTACGCCGGCCACGTCCCCGCCCTGCTCCGCAACCCCGGCAAGCTGGCCGAAGGCGCCACCTACGGCAGCGCCCTGCTGCGCCGCCACATCCGCCTGCTCACCCGGCACGCCGTGACCGAGGCCCACGGGACCGACCGGGTCGAGGCCGTCACCGTGGCCCGCCTGGACCGGGACTGGCGGCCCGTGCCCGGCACCGGGCGCCGGATCCCGTGCGACGCCGTGGCCGTGGGCCACGGGCTCGTCCCCCAGCTGGAGCTGGCGACCGGCCTCGGCTGCGCCACCCGGCGGGCCGCCGACGGCACCGTCGCCCTCGCGCTCGACGCCGAGCAGCGCACCTCCGTCCCCGGGGTCTGGTCGGCGGGCGAGACCGGCGGCATCGGCGGCGCCCAACTGGCGCTCCTCGAAGGGGAGATCGCGGCCCACTCCGTCGCCGCCCACTCCGTCGCCGCCCACTCCGTCGCGGCCCACTCCGTCGCGGCCCGTGCCGTCGCCACCCGTTCCGGCAGCGCCGGTTCCGGCAGCGCCCGCGCCGCCGCCGGGCCGGCCGCGCCCACCGCCCTGCTCCGCCGCCGCGCCCGCCTGCGCGCCTTCGCCGAGGCCATGGGCGCCGCCCACCGCCCCGCCGACGGGTGGACGGGGTGGCTGCGCGAGGACACCGACGTGTGCCGCTGCGAGGAGGTCCCGGCCGGCCGGATCCGCGAGGCCGTCCGCGACCTCGGCGCGCGGGACGCCCGTACGGTCAAACTCCTCACCCGCGCGGGAATGGGCTGGTGCCAGGGCCGTATGTGCGGGCCCGCGGTCGCCGCCCTGGCCGGCGACGGGCCCGCGCCCGACCGGCGGCCCCTGTCCTGCCCGGTCCCACTGCGCCACCTCGCCGAACTTCCCCCGGCGGACGGCTGACCGGGCGGATCGATCGGAGGGTCGGGACTCTTGTGGCCGACTCGCACCCACTAGTAAAATGTCACACACCACTCTAGGGAGCTCTCTCATGACCGACGCGCACACCGCCGCGCCCACCGCCGCTGCGGACACCCGCACCCGCCCCTGGCACGGCATCATGGTCGCCACCGCGCTGCCCCTGCGCGAGGACCTCACGGTCGACCACGACGCCTACGCCGAGCACGTGGCCTGGCTCATCGCCAACGGCTGCGACGGCGTGGTCCCCAACGGCTCCCTCGGGGAGTACCAGACCCTCACCGACGAGGAGCGGGCCCGCGTGGTCCGTACCGCCGTCGAGGCGGCCGGCGACGGCGCCCGCGTCATGCCCGGCGTCGCCGCGTACGGCAGCGCCGAGGCCCGCCGCTGGGCCGACCAGGCCGCCGAGGCCGGGGCCGGCTCCGTACTCCTGCTGCCCCCCAACGCCTTCCGGGCCGACGAGGCGACCGTACGCGCCCACTACGCCGACGTCGCCCGCGCCGGACTGCCCGTCGTCGCGTACAACAACCCCATCGACACCAAGGTGGACCTGACCCCCGGCCTGCTCGCCCGCCTGCACGGCGACGGGAGCATCGTCGCCGTCAAGGAGTTCAGCGGGGACGTCCGCCGCGCGTACGAGATCGCCGAACTCGCCCCGGGCCTCGACCTGCTCATCGGCGCCGACGACGTCCTCCTCGAACTCGCCCTCGCGGGCGCGGTCGGCTGGATCGCCGGCTACCCCAACGCCCTGCCGCGCTCCTGCGCCGAGCTCTACCGGTCCGCCGTCGCCGGGGACCTGGCCACCGCGCTGCCCCTCTACAAGTCCCTGCACTCGCTGCTGCGCTGGGACTCCAAGACCGAGTTCGTCCAGGCCATCAAGCTCTCCATGGACCTCGCGGGACGCCCCGGGGGCGCCACCCGTCCGCCCCGCTTCCCCCTCACCGGGGAGACCGAGGCGGCCGTCCGCGCCGCCACCGAGAAGGCCCTCGCCGAGGGTCACAACTGAAGCCGGGGGAAACCGGAATGCGTACGCGTCACATCTACCACGCGGTCGACTCGCACACCGAGGGCATGCCGACGCGGGTGATCACCGGGGGCGTCGGGGTGATCCCCGGCGCCACGATGGCCGAGAAGCGGCTCCACTTCATCGAGCACCTGGACCACGTCCGGACCCTGCTCATGTACGAGCCGCGCGGCCACTCCGCGATGAGCGGAGCCGTCCTGCAGCCCCCCACCCGCCCCGACGCCGACTTCGGCGTGCTCTACATCGAGGTGTCGGGCCTGCTCCCGATGTGCGGGCACGGCACCATCGGGGTCGCCACCGTCCTGGTCGAGACGGGCATGGTCGAGGTCGTCGAGCCGGTCACCACCGTGCGGCTCGACACCCCGGCCGGGCTGGTGAGCGTGGACGTCCGGGTCGAGGACGGGGCGGCCACCGCCGTCACCCTCACCAACGTCCCCTCCTTCTGCGTCGGGCTCGACCTCAAGGCGGAGGTCCCCGGCTTCGGCACCGTCACCTACGACCTCGCCTACGGCGGCAACTTCTACGCCTTCGTCGAACTCGACGCCCTCGGCCTCCCCTTCGACCGGGAGCGGGGGGACGACCTGCTCGCGGCGGGCCTCGCCGTCATGGACGCGATCAACGCCTCCGCCGACCGGCCCGTCCACCCCGACAACCCCTCCATCGGCGGGGTCAAGCACGTCTACCTCGCCGCCCCCGGCTCCGACGCCCGCCGCTCCCGGCACGCGATGGCCATCCACCCGGGCTGGTTCGACCGCTCGCCGTGCGGTACGGGGACCAGCGCGCGCATGGCCCAGCTGCACGCCCGCGGCCTCCTCGCCGTCGGCGCGGACTTCGTCAACGAGTCCTTCATCGGGACCGAGTTCACCGGCCGGCTGACCGGGGAGACCACCGTCGGAGGGTTCCCGGCCGTCGTCCCCACCGTCACCGGGCGGGCCTGGATCACCGGCACCGCCCAGTACTTCCTCGACCCGTCCGACCCCTTCCCGGCGGGGTTCCTGCTGTGAGCGCCGCAGCCGCCGTCGTACGCACCGTGGACTACCACACCGCCGGGGAGCCCTTCCGGATCGTCGACTTCGCCTCGGGAGGCCTGCCGGCCGTACCCGGGGACACCGTCGCCGAGCGCTGCGCCACCGCCATCGGCCCGGGAGGCTCCGGGACGGCTCCGCGCCGCAGTCCCCTCGACGACGTACGGCGCTTCCTCGTGCAGGAGCCGCGCGGACACGCCGGGATGTACGGCGGGTTCGTGGTGCCCCCGGACGACGACGGGGCCCACTTCGGCGTGCTGTTCTGGCACAAGGACGGCTACTCCACCGCCTGCGGCCACGGCACGATGGCCCTCGGCGCCTGGGCCGTGGACACCGGCCGGGTTCCCGCGCCGGACGACGGGGACGCGCAGGTGCGCATCGACGTGCCCTCGGGGCGGGTCGCCGCGACCGTGCACCGCGCCGGCGGCCGTACCACCGGGGTCACCTTCCGCAACGTGCCGGCCCGGGTCGGCGCCCGCAAGGTGCCGGTGGCGACCACGCTGGGCCTGGCGGAGGTGGACATCGCGCACGCCGGTGCCTGCTACGCGTCCGTCGCCGCCCGGGACCTCGGCCTGGAGGTGACGCGGGCCGCGCTGCCCGGGCTGGTCCGCGCAGGACAGGAGATCCGGGCCGCGCTGGCCACCCACCCCGGGACCTGGCACCCCGGCGGACCGCTGCTCTCCGGGGTGTACGGGGTGATCCTCCACGAGGAGCTGCCCGGTACCCCGTTCGGGCCGCACCAGCGCAATGTCACCGTGTTCGCCGACGGGCAGGTCGACCGCTCGCCCTGCGGCTCGGGGACCTCGGCGCGCCTCGCGCTGCTCGCGGAGGACGGCCGGATCGGGGCGGGGGAGGACCTGCTCCACGAGTCGGTGGTGGGCACGGTGTTCACGGGGCGGGTGGTGCCGGAGGGATCCGGGGGCGGCCCGCGGGACGGCTCTCGCGAGGACGCGCGCGACGGCCTGGTCACCGAGGTCACCGGCACGGCCTACCGCACCGGCGAGCACGCCTTCATCCGCGATCCGCAGGACGCCCTCGGCGCGGGATTCCTGCTGTGATCCCGCAGTTCGAGGCCGCGGAGACGGCCGCGCTGCTGACCCCGGTCGCGGCGGCCGACGCGCTGGCCGGCGTACTGCGGGCCGGGCTGGACCCGGAGACCTGCCCGCAGCGCTCCGCCCTGCCCGTGCCGGGCGGGGGCGAGCTGCTGCTGATGCCGGCCGCGGCGGGGGAGTACGCCGGAGTGAAGATCGCCGGGGTGGCACCCGGCAACCCGGCTCTCGGGCTCCCCCGCATCACCGGGTCGTACCTGCTGCTGGACGCACCGACGCTGCGCCCGCTCGCCCTCTTCGACGGCTCGGCGCTGACCGCGCTGCGCACTCCGGCCGTCTCGGCGCTGGCCCTGCGGTACCTGGCGCCGACCGGGAGGGCACTGCGGCTGGTCCTCTTCGGCAGCGGACCGCAGGCGTACGGGCACCTCGAAGCCGTGCTCCACGTACGGGAGCTGGCGGGGGTGGTGGTCGTGGGCCGCACCCCGGACGCCGCGCGGAAGCTGGCCGAGCACGCCGGCGCCCTGGGGGTGCCGGCCCGTACGGGCACCCCGGCGGACGTGGCGGAGGCGGACCTGGTGCTCTGCTGCACGACGGCCCGCGAACCGCTCTTCGACGGGCGGCTGGTGGCCCCGGGGGCGACGGTGGTGGCGGTCGGCTCGCACGAGCCGGACGCCCGCGAGACCGACACGGCCCTGGTGCGGCGGGCGGCGGTGTACGTGGAGTCGAGGGCGGCGGCCCTGCGCGAGGCGGGGGATCTGCTGGTGCCGGAGGCGGAGGGGGCGATCGGTCCCGGTCATATCAACGGCACCCTGTCCGACCTGGTGGCGGGCCGGATGCCGGCGGCCGGGGAGCAGGGTTGTCCACAGCTCTTCAAGAGCGTGGGCATGGCCTGGGAAGATCTGGCCGTGGCGGTGGCGATGTATCGCGCCGCGGGAGGCACCACCGGTCGGGGATCAAGCGCAACGTGACATTGTACGCTGTTCCTCTGCACTCGGTGGTGCAAAGCCGGCTCGGAGGAAAAGCAATGGGTGACCTGAAGCAGCACAGCCTCATCAAGGCCCAGGAACGGCTCCGCGACCAGGTCGGCCACGCCCTTCGAGCAGCCCTGATAGCGGGTGAACTGCGCCCCGGCAGCGTCTACTCGGCGCCCGGCCTCGCCGCCGAGCTGGGGGTCTCCGCCACGCCGGTCCGCGAGGCGATGCTCGACCTGGCCCGCGAGGGCCTGGTGGAACCCGTGCGCAACAAGGGTTTCCGGATCACCGAGGTCAGTGAGCGGGACCTGGACCAGTACACCGAGCTGCGCACGATGATCGAGGTCCCGACCATCGGCCGGATCACGAAGATCGCCACGACGGAGCAGCTGGAGGAGCTGCGGCCCATCGCCGAGGAGATCGTCACCAGCGCCCGCGAGCACAACCTCATCGGCTACCTGGAGGCGGACCGCCGCTTCCACCTCTCCCTGCTGGCCCTGGCGGGCAACGACCGCCTGGTCGAGACGGTCGGCGACCTGCGCAAGCGCTCGCGGCTGTACGGACTGACGGGCCTGGACGAGGCCGGAAAGCTGGTCTCCTCCGCCGAGGAGCACATCGAGCTGCTCGACCTGATGATCGCCGGCGACGCGGAGGCGGCGGAGGCCTGCATGGTCCGCCACCTCGGCCACGTCCGCTCCCTCTGGGCCCAGGGCCGGGACGAACCGGTGGGCCGCACCCCGGGCGGCCTCGGCTCGGGCGTCTAGAGGAGCTGTCGGAGCGGCGGGGCGCCACGGCGGTCCGCCGCCCCGCCCCGCCCCCCCCGGGGGCTCAGCCGTCGAGCCAGCGCCTGCGGCCCGGGCCGGTCGGGTGCGTGCCGGTGACACCCATGACCACCGAGTAGAGGCTGGTCTGCGCGGTGATGAAGAGGCGGTTGCGCTTGGCGCCGCCGAAGGCGATGTTGGAGACGGCCTCGGGGACGTGGAGCCGTCCGATCAGGCTGCCGTCGGGGTCGTAGCAGTGCACCCCGTCGTCCATCGCGGCGGCCCAGAGCCGGCCGCCCTCGTCGAAGCGGAGGTTGTCGAAGCGGGCCTTGCCCGGCGCCGCTTCGGCGAAGACCTCGCCCTCGGACAGCGTGCCGTCGTCGCGCACGTCGAAGACCCGGATGACGCCCGCCCGGGTGTCGGACACGAACAACCGCCGCTCGTCGAGGGAGAAGACCAGCCCGTTCGGCGCGCCGAACCCGTCCGCGACCAACCGCACCGCCCCGGTGTCCGGATCGACGCGGTACACGTTGCCGGCGCCGATCTCGCTCTGCGCGCGGTGGCCCTCGTAGTCGCTGGTGATGCCGAAGTCCGGGTCGGAGAACCAGACCGAACCGTCCGACTTCACGGCCGCGTCGTTCGGGCTGTTGAGGCGTCGGCCGTTCCAGCGGTCCGCCAGCACCGTGACGGTGCCGTCGTGTTCGGTGCGGGTGACGCGGCGGTTGCCCTGCTCGCAGGTGATCAGTCGGCCCTGGCCGTCGATGGTGTTGCCGTTGGCGTTCCCGGCGTCGCGGCGGAAGACGCCGACGGCGCCGGTCTCCTCGTCCCAGCGCAGCATCCGGTCGTTGGGGATGTCGCTCCAGACCACTTGCCGCCAGGCGGGCAGGTAGACCGGCCCCTCGGCCCAGCGGCAGCCGGTGTGGAGGACCTCAAGCGCGTCATCGCCGTTCATGCACCGCCCGGTACGGAACCGGTCGTCGAGCACCTCGTACAGCCCGGGGCGCTGGCTGGTCATGGGACCTTCCCTTCCTGACGGGTGGCCGCCCGAATTTCATCTGGCCTGTATGAAAGATTGCAAGATGAACTACGGCCTGCACCAGGATTTGCCGAACGAAGAGGTGTGGATCACATACCGGCGCCCCCGGCCGCCCCAGCGCCTACCCTGTGGGAATGATCAAGCCGGTAGAGCTCGTGATATTCGACTGCGACGGCGTCCTCGTCGGGACACCGAGCGCCTCGCCGTCCGCCTCCAGGTCGAGCTCGGGGCCGAGCTGGGCTGGCCGCTGACCGAGGACGAGGTCGTCGAGCGCTTCATCGGGCGTTCCGAGGAGTCGATCGTCGGGCAGATCGCGGAGCGGCTCGGCGTGCAGAGCGCCCGCCTGTGGTGGAAGCTGCTCATCCAGCGGCACCGCGACGCCGTCGACCTCGCACTGGAGCCCGTGGCGGGACTGCCCGAGGCGCTGGAGGGGATCGCCGCCCTCGCCCTGGCGACCTGCGTCGCTTCCAGCGGCTCGCACGAGAAGATCCTCCGTGCCGCCCGCCGGATGGGCGTCGACCCGGTGGCGTGCGTGGTGGTCGAGGACAGTGGCCCCGGCGTACGGGCGGCCAGGGAGCTGCTCGCCACGCGCTGACCCTCCCCTGCGCGGCCCCAACACCGTTGCAGGGAACCGGATTTGGACACGGCTGGATAACGGAGGTGCCTACCTCTTGTCAGTACAATTTCACATTACTATGTTACCGGTCACATCATAGAGCGCGGCCCTTCACTGGAGTGACCATGACCAAGCGCACCCAACTCGCCCTCGCCACCACTCTCGTGGCGGCACTCGCACTCGGTGCCTCGGGCTGCTCCGACCCCAAGAAGGGCTCCGCGGCCGCCGGTGCGAGCAACCCCGCCGCCGCCAACGACGGCAAGGTCCTCGGCGGCACCCCGGTCAAGGGCGGGACCCTGGCCGTCCTGTCCAACCAGGACTTCTCCCACCTCGACCCGGCCCGCAACTGGGTGATGCCGGCCATGGACTTCGGCACCCGCCTCCTCTACCGCACCCTCGTCACCTTCAAGGCCGAGCCCGGCAAGGGCGGCAGCGAGCTCGTCCCCGACCTCGCCACCGACCTCGGCACCCCCTCCAACGGCGGCAAGACCTGGACGTTCACCCTCAAGGAGGGCGTGAAGTACGAGGACGGCACGCCCATCAAGGCGCAGGACGTCAAGTACAACGTCGAGCGCTCCTTCGCCCCCGACCTGACGGGCGGCCCCGACTACGCCGCCCAGTACCTGGCCGGCGGCGAGGGCTACAAGGGTCCGCTCCAAGGGCAGCACCTCGACTCCGTCAAGACCCCCGACGACCGCACCATCGTCTTCGAACTGAAGCGCCCGGTGGCCGAGTTCTCCGCCACCGCCACCCTCCCGACCTTCGCCCCGGTCCCGCAGTCCCAGGAGAAGGGCACCCAGTACGACACCCGGCCGTTCTCCTCCGGCCCGTACAAGATCGAGTCGTACGACCGCGACAAGAAGCTCGTCCTCGTCCGCAACGAGCACTGGGACCCGAAGACCGACACCGTCAGAAAGGCCTACCCGGACAAGTACGTCGTGGTCATGGGCCTCAAGGGCGGCCAGATCGACGACCGGATCATCGCGGGCGAGGGCGCCGACGCCTCCGCCGTCCAGTACATGGACATGCGCCCCGAGAGCGCCCCCAAGGTGCTGCCGAAGCCGGAGGTCAAGGCGCGCCTGCTGGCCGAGTCCCAGGGCTGTACCGAGATGCTCTCCCTCAACAACTCCCGGGCGCCGTTCAACGATCCCAAGGTCCGCGAAGCCATGCAGTACGCCGTGGACAAGGAGGCGGTGATCACCGCGGGCGGCGGCCCGGCGCTCAACGAGGTCGCCACCGCCTACCTTCCCCCGGCGCTCTCCGGCGGCAAGCAGGCCGACACCCTCAAGATCGCCCCGGCGGGAGACCCGGCCAAGGCCAAGGAACTCCTCAAGGCCGCCGGCAAGGAGTCGCTGAAGGTCTCCCTCGCGGTCTCCACCGGCGACAAGGGCAAGGCCGAGGCCATCCAGCAGGGCCTGTCCCGCGTCGGCATCGAAGTCGTCGTCGACACCATCGACCCGGGCGCGTACTACGACGTCATCGGCGACCTCTCCACCACCCCCGACATGACGCTGTCCGGCTGGTGCCCCGACTACCCCTCCGGCTCCACCTGGATCCCCTTCGTCTTCGACGGACGCACCATCAAGGAGAAGGGCAACCAGGGCAACAACAGCCAGTTCCGCGACGAGGCCACCATGAAGCGGATCGACGAGATCAACGCCATGGCCGACGCCAAGCAGGCCAACCAGGCCTGGATCGACCTCGACGCCGAGATCATGAAGAAGTCCCCGGCCGTCCCGGTCCTGCTGGAGCGCAAGCCGCTGCTCGTCGGCCCCAACATCGCCGGCGCCTACGGCCACCCCGTGTGGACCGGCACCATCGACTACGCCACCGTCGGCCTCAAGGACCCCTCGAAGAGCCAGGGCTGAGGGACACGGACCCCGACACCATGACCACCACCGCACCCGGAGCCGAAGCCGGGCCCGGAGCCGAAGCCGGGCCCGGAGCCGACGGAGGGCCCGTGGCGTCAGCCGGGCCCCGGGCGACAGCCGGCCCCGCGGCGGCAGCCACCGGCAGCAGCCCCTGGCAGCTCGCCCGGCGCGAGCTGCGCCGCCGCCCCGCCGTCCGCGTCAGCCTCTGCGTCGTCCTCCTCTTCGTCCTGATGGCCGCCACCGCGCCCTGGCTGGGCGCCCTCGGCGGCTGGTCACCCGAGGAGTTCGACAAGGCCGCCGTCGACCCCTACCTCGGCGGCCAGCCCCTCGGCCCCCTCGGCGGGATCAGCCCCGAGCACTGGCTCGGCGTCGAACCCGTCACCGGCCGGGACCTGTTCGCCCGCGTCGTCCACGGAGCCCAGGTCTCCCTCCTCATCGCCTTCGCCGCGACCGCCATCGTTGTCGTCGCGGGCACCGCGGCAGGGATCGCCGCCGGCTACTTCGGCGGCCGCACCGACACGCTCCTGTCCCGCCTGATGGACCTGACCATGTCCTTCCCCTCGCTCATCTTCATGATCGCGATGCTGTCGGTGGCCAAGGACGTCAACCGGATCGTGCTCATGACCGCCGTCATCGGCGTCTTCGGCTGGCCCGGCGTCGCCCGCGTCGTCCGCGGCCAGACCCTCTCCCTCAAACACCGCGAATACGTGGACGCCGCCCGCGTCGGCGGGGCCGGCTCCTGGCGGATCCTGACCCGCGACATCCTCCCCGGAGTCTCCGGCCCGGTCATCGCCTACACCACCCTGCTCATCCCCGGCATGATCAGCACCGAGGCCGCGCTCAGCTACCTCGGCGTGGGCGTCCGCCCGCCGACCCCCTCCTGGGGCCAGATGATCGCCGAGTCCGTCGCCTTCTACGAGACCGACCCCATGTACTTCGTCATCCCGAGCACCTTCCTCTTCCTCGCGGTACTCGCCTTCACCCTGCTCGGCGACGCCCTGCGCGACATCCTCGACCCGAGGGGCGGCCGCAGTTGATCCTCTACCTCGCGCGCCGGCTGCTCGCCCTCGCGGGCGTCCTGCTCGCCATCGCCGCCGTCACCTTCCTCATCTTCTACGTCCTGCCCACCGACCCGGCCGCGGCCGCCTGCGGCAAGACCTGCAGCGCCGAACGGCTGGCCGACGTACGGGAGTACCTGGGCCTGGACCAGCCGATATGGCGGCAGTTCGCCGACTTCCTCACCGGCATCTTCACCGGCCGCACCCTCGGCACCGGCCAGTACGCCGTCCAGTGCGACTTCCCGTGCCTCGGCTACTCGTACGAGAACTCCCTGCCCGTGTGGGACCTGCTGATGGACCGCCTCCCGGTCTCCGCCTCCCTCGCCGTCGGCGCCGCCGCGCTGTGGCTGCTGCTCGGCCTCGGCGCCGGGGTCACCGCCGCCCTGCGCAAGGACACCGCCACCGACAAGGCCCTGATGGTCGGCGCGGTCGCCGCCGCCTCGCTGCCCGTCTACTTCACCTCCGTGATGCTCATCTACGGGGTCATCCGGGTCGCCGGGCTGCTGCCCTACCCCACCTACCAGGCCTTCACCGACAACCCGTTCGCCTGGGCGACCAACCTGCTGCTGCCCTGGACCGCGCTCGCCCTGCTCTACGCCGCCATGTACGCCCGCCAGAGCCGCGGCTCGATGATCGAGGCGATGGCCGAGCCGTACATCCGTACCGCCCGCGCCAAGGGGATGCCCGAGCGCACCGTCGTCGTCAAGCACGGCCTGCGCTCCGGGATGACCCCGATCCTCACCATCTTCGGCATGGACCTCGGCGGGCTGCTCGCCGGAGCCGTCATCACCGAGTCCATCTTCGGACTCCCGGGCATCGGGCGGCTGTTCTACGGGGCCCTGGTCAGCTCGGACCAGCCGGTGGTCCTCGGGGTCACCCTGCTCGCCGCCTTCTTCATCGTCGTCGCCAACCTCGTCGTCGACCTCCTGTACGCCGTCATCGACCCGAGGGTGAGGTACTGATGGGCGCCCCCGCCGCCCCCCTGCTGGAGGTGCGCGACCTGCGCGTCACCTTCACCACCCCGCGCGGCCCCGTACGGGCCGTCGACTCGCTCGGCTTCACGGTCGAGGCCGGGCGGACACTCGGCATCGTCGGCGAGTCCGGATCCGGCAAGTCCGTCACCTCGCTCGCCGTCATGGGCCTGCACCGGGGCGCCGAGGTCGGCGGCTCCATCGCACTCGCCGGGCAGGAGCTCACCGGCATGTCCGAGAAGGAGCTGTCCCGGCTGCGCGGCCGGAAGATGGCCATGATCTTCCAGGACCCCCTGTCCAGCCTGCACCCCTATTACACGGTCGGCGAGCAGATCGCCGAGCACTTCCGCGTCCACTTCAAGGCAGGGCGGGCCGCCGCGCGCAAACGGGCCGTCGACATGCTCGGCGAGGTCGGTATCCCGGAACCGGCCCGCCGCGCGGGGGAGTACCCGCACCAGTTCTCCGGCGGCATGCGCCAGCGCGCGATGATCGCCATGGCCCTGGCCTGCGAGCCCGATCTGCTGATCGCCGACGAGCCCACCACGGCCCTCGACGTGACCGTGCAGGCGCAGATCCTCGAACTCATCGCCCGGCTCCAGCAGGAGCGCGGCCTGGGCGTCGTGATGATCACCCATGACCTGGGGGTCGTCGCCCGCGTCGCCCACGAGGTACTGGTCATGTACGGGGGCCGGGCCGCCGAACAGGCCGGGGTCGACGAGCTGTTCGCCGGTCCGGCCCATCCGTACACCCGGGGCCTGCTCGACTCGCTGCCCCGGCTCGACGACGCCGACGACGAGCCGCTGCGGGCCATTCCCGGCTCCCCGCCCTCCCTGCTCACCCCCGCCCCGGGGTGCGCCTTCGCCCCGCGCTGCGGCCTCGCCGCCGCGGCCACCCCGCAGCAGCGCGGCCGCTGCGCCGGCGAGCGCCCCGAGCTGCTGCCCCAGGGCGGCGGCCCGCGCGCCGCTGCCTGTCATCTCGCGGGGGCCGGCGGGTCAGCCGCGACCGCCGAGTCCGTACCGACCCCGACGAGTGCTCCGGAGGCGACCCGATGACCGTAGAGGCCCGCCCCCCGGACACCACCGCACGCGCGGAGGGGACCGGGAGGGAACCGGCCCCGCCCGGGCCGCTGCTCTCCGTACGCGACCTGACCATGACCTTCCCCGGCAGACGCTCCGCGTCCGGCCGCCGGGGGGCGCCCGTGCGCGCCGTCGACGGGGTCTCCTTCGACCTCGCGCCGGGCGAAACCCTCGGTCTGGTCGGGGAGTCGGGCTGCGGGAAGTCCACCACCGGCCGGATGCTGGTCCGGCTGCTGGAGCCCACGTCCGGCGCCGTCACCTTCGACGGGCGGGACATCACGAGGCTCTCGCAGCGGGCGATGCGCCCGCACCGGCGCCACCTCCAGATGGTCTTCCAGGACCCGCACTCCTCCCTCAACCCCCGCCAGAGCGTGGCCCGGATCATCTCCGACCCGCTGCTGGTGCAGGGCTGGTCGGCCTCCGACGCCCGGCGCCGGGCGGCCGAGCTCATGGAGCTGGTCGGGCTGATCCCGGAGCACATCGACCGCTATCCGCACGAGTTCTCCGGCGGCCAGGCGCAGCGCATCGGGATCGCCCGCTCGCTGTCCACCAGCCCCCGCCTGGTCGTCGCCGACGAGCCGGTCTCCGCCCTCGACGTGTCCGTTCAGGCGCAGATCGTCAACCTGATGGAGCGACTGCGCCGCGAACTGGACCTGGCGTACGTGTTCATCGCGCACGACCTGTCGGTGGTCAAACGGGTCAGCGACCGGGTCGCCGTCATGTACCTCGGCCGGATCGTCGAGATCGGCGAGAAGCGGGCCCTGTACGAGAGCCCCCAGCACCCGTACACCCGCGCCCTGCTGTCCGCCGTACCGCTGCCGGACCCGGCGGCCGAGCGGCGCCGCGAGCGGATCGTGCTGCTGGGCGATCCGCCGAGCCCGGCCGCCCCGCCCCCGGGCTGCACGTTCCATCCGCGCTGCCCGAAGGCGCAGGAGGTCTGCCGCACCGAGCGCCCCCTGCTGCGGATCGCCGCCTCCCGCGAGGTGGCCTGCCACTTCCCCGGTGACTGACGGGGATCCAGGGGAAGAAGGAGGACCCCGGGCCGACACGATCGGCCCGGGGTCCTCCCGCCGTTGCGGGGCGGCCCTCAGGCGAGTTCCCGGCGGAAGAACTCCAGTTCCAGCGCCGTGATCTTCTCCCGGGTGCCGTTCGGGGTCATGTGCGTGACCCCGGGGAGGGCCAGGAGCTGGTGCGGGCGGCCCGTGTCGGTCAGGGCCCGGGACAGGCGCAGGGTGTGCGAGGGGTGCACGTTGTCGTCGGCCAGGCCCGTGATCAGCAGCAGCGGCCGGGCCAGGTTCGGGGCGTCGGGCAGGAGGGAGTCCCGCTCGTAGACGTCCGGGTGGTCCTGGGGGAGTCCCAGGTACCGCTCGGTGTACGCCGTGTCGTACTGCCGGAAGTCGGTCGGCGCGGCCCCGGCGGCCGCCGCGTGGAACACGTCGGGGCGGCGCAGCACCGCCATCGCGGAGAGGTAGCCGCCGTACGACCAGCCGCGCACCCCGACCCGGCCGAGGTCCAGGTCCGGGTGGCGCAGGGCCAGGGCGTGCAGGGCGGCGACCTGGTCGTCCAGGGTGACTTCGGAGAACCCGCGGTACATGGCGTGGGTGAAGGCGGGGGAGACGTAGGGGGTGCCGCGGTTGTCGACCGTGACCACCGCGAAGCCGCGGTCGGCCCACCACTGGCGCTGCTGCCAGCGGCGCGGCTCGGCGCAGACGTCCTGGTACCCGGGGCCGCCGTAGCCGTCCATCAGGACGGGCAGCCGCCGGCCCGGGACATGGCCGCGGGGGAGCACCAGCGCGGTCGGGAGGCCGTGCTCGGTGACCCGCTCCAGCACCGGGACCACCCGGTAGGGCAGCGGGGCGGACAGGTCCGCCGGTACGAACTCGCGCCCGTCGGCGGTGCGTACGGTCCGCCGCACCCCGTCGGCGTCGGCGGTGGTCAGCAGCAGCGTCCCGGCCGAGGCCTGCGCCCCGTGCACCCCGGGTCCGTCGGCGACCGGGGTCAGCTCACCGGTGTCGGGGTCGAGCAGGAGCACCTGCTGCTCGGAGGGGTCGCGCTGCCCGGCCTCGATCAGCAGCCGGTCCTGGTGGACCCCGGCCACGCGGCGGACCTGGATCCCCTCCCCGGTCAGGAGCTTCCCGTCGAGGGCGAGGGCGCGCGCGGCGCCGCCCGGGGTGTCGGCGCCGGTGAGCATCCGCCCGTCGGCGAGCCGGGCCGGGGTGCCCGGCAGCGGGTCGACCCAGAGCGGGTGCACGGTACGGGACAGCTCCCGGGTACGGCCGGTGGCCGGATCGGCGGTGAGCAGCAGCACGTTCTGCTGGAGCCGGTCCTGGACGGTCAGCAGGATCTCCGTCTCCGACTCCCAGCCCGCGTCGGAGACGTACGGGTACGCGGCCGCGTCCCAGTCGAGCCGGACCCGGGCGCCGTCCGGGCCGAGCACCCACAGCTGGACCTCGGCGTTGGGCCCGCCGGCCTCGGGGTACGCGAAGTCCTCGGGCGGGAGCTCGGGGTGCGCGGGGTCGGCGAAGTGGCGCCGCTGGAGGGCGGATTCGTCCACGCGGGCCGCCAGCAGGGTCTGCCCGTCGGGGGACCACCAGTGGCCCCGGTCCCGGTCCAGCTCCTCGGCGGCGGCGAACTCCGCGAGGCCCCAGCGGGCACCGTCGGCGGGGCTGACCCGGCCGCCGGGGTGGACGTACAGGGCGTCGTC
This sequence comes from Streptomyces vinaceus, assembly GCF_008704935.1. Classification (NCBI taxonomy): domain Bacteria; kingdom Bacillati; phylum Actinomycetota; class Actinomycetes; order Kitasatosporales; family Streptomycetaceae; genus Streptomyces; species Streptomyces vinaceus. Next base: position 1,773,896 of record NZ_CP023692.1, on the reverse strand, counting down.
GCTGACGTACGCGGTGCGGGAGCCGTCGGCGTTGGGGCGCGGGTCGAGGGCCGGTCCGGCGGCCGGGATCTCCTCGGGCCGGCCCTTCCCCCCGGCGCCGCCTTCGCAACTCACCCGGTACAGGCGCCCGTACAGCGGGAACACCGCGCTGCGGCCGTCGCCGGAGAGCGCGTACGAGCCGATCCCGGCGGCCACGAGCCGGATCCGCTCGCGCAGCCGGCGCTCGGCGACCGGGAGGGTGCCCGGTTCGGGGGAGAGCGCCCGGGGGTCGGCGAGCCGGGTTTCGGCGCCGGTGGCGGTGTCGAGGACCCACAGGCTGTCGAAGGCGTCGGTGGGGCCGGTGGAGCGGAGGAACCAGAGCAGCCGGCCGTCGTCCCCGAAGGAGAACGCGCGCGGGGCGCCGTAGGTGAAGCGGCCGGTGCTCGCGGAGAGCCTGAGGAAGTCATCCATGATCCGAAGTGTGTCATGTGAAATGGCACACTGTACATGTCATGCGCGCTAGGCCATTCGAGTGGTGTGCCCCCGGGAGCAGGTTTAGCGTCGAAAAGGTGGATGGGAACGCAACGCCGATCAGCAACGGGACCGACGGCAAGGTCCGAGGAAGCGGCAACGGGCTCGCGCTGTTCGTCATCGCGTCCTGCCAGCTCATGGTCGTTCTCGACATCACCATCGTGAACATCGCGCTCCCGCACATCCAGACGGCCCTCGGCTTCTCCACCGAAAGCCTGTCCTGGGTCGTCAACGCGTACACCCTCACCTTCGGCGGCCTGCTCCTGCTGGGCGGACGCACCGGCGACATCCTCGGCCGCAAACGCGTGTTCATCTCCGGCGTGCTGCTCTTCGGCCTGGCCTCGATGCTGGGCGGACTCGCGCAGAACGAGGGCCAGCTGATGGGCGCCCGGGCCCTCCAGGGCGTCGGCGCCGCCATCGCCTCCCCGACCGCGCTGGCGCTGATCTCCACCACCTTCCGCGAAGGCCCGGCCCGCAACCGGGCGTTCGGCGTGTTCGCCGCCGTCTCGGCGGGCGGCGGCGCGATCGGACTGCTGGCCGGCGGCATCCTCGTCGAATGGCTCAGCTGGCGCTGGGTGCTCTTCGTCAACGTCCCCATCGCCCTGGCCATCGCCTTCATGGCCAGGCGGGTCATCCGCGAATCCGAACGCCACCCCGGACACTTCGACCTCGCCGGCGCACTCCTGTCCACCCTGGGCATGATCACGCTCGTCTACGGCTTCATCCGCGCCGCCGAGGAGGGGTGGACCGACCCGATCACCCTCGGTTCCTTCGGGGCGGCCGTGGTCCTGCTCCTGCTGTTCTTCCTCAACGAGCGGCGTTCGCCGCAGCCGATCACGCCGCTGCACATGTTCGCCGACCGCAACCGGGCCGGGTCCTACGGGATCATGCTCTTCCTCGCCTGCGCGATGTTCGGCATGTTCTTCTTCCTGACCCTGTTCGTGCAGAACGTGCTGGGGTTCAGCCCGCTGGAGGCGGGCCTCGCCTTCCTGCCGGTGAGCGTCGTCATCGCCGTCGGCGCGGGCATCACCTCCCAGCTGCTGCCGAAGTTCGGGCCGAAACCCTTCATGGTGACGGGCGCGCTGTGCTCGGCGGCCGGCCTGGCCTGGCTGACGCAGACCGACATCCACTCCACCTACCTCGGCAGCATCCTGGGTCCGATGCTCGTGTTCAGCCTCGGCATGGGCATGCAGTTCGTCTCGCTGACCCTGATGGCCCTGTCCAACGTCGCCGACCGGGAATCGGGCGCGGCCTCCGGTCTGCTCAACACGACGCAGCAGGTGGGCGGATCGCTCGGACTGTCCATCCTGGTCACCGTCTTCGGCACGGCCAGCCGCAACGAGGCGCACGACCAGGTCCCGGCCTTCCTGAGCCAGGCCGACGCGGCCCAGAAGAGCATGTTCCTGCGGACCGGCCGGCTGCCGGACCCGTGGGGCGACCAGGTGCTCACCTCCGGTGTGAGCGCCGCGTTCATCGTCGCGGCCTGCTTCGCCCTCATCGCGGCGGTCATCGCGCTGTTCGCGATCCAGGTCCGCCCCTCGGACCTGGAACGCCTCAAGGGCAACCACGCGCCCGCCGCGGTCTGAGGACGGCTTACCGCCCGGCGCCCCGGATCCGGCAGCGGACCGGGCCCTGCGCCTGGAGGGTGATCCCGGCGCCGAGCGGCACGTCGGTGTCCACGGCCTCGAACGCGTACGCGCGCAGGATCATCGCCAGCGCGACGACCGACTCCAGCATCGAGAAGTGCTGCCCGATACAGGCGCGCGGGCCGCCACCGAAGGGGAACCAGGCGTAGCGGGGGCGCCCGGCCTCCGCCTCCGGAGTGAAGCGGTCCGGGTCGAAGCGGTCCGGGTCCGGCCAGTAGCGCGGATGGCGGTGCGTCACCCACGGGGCCAGGATCACGTCCGCGCCCGCCGGGATGGTCAGCCCGCCGACCTCGGTGGCCGCGACCGCGCGGCGGCCGATGACCGGGGCCGCCGGGTAGAGCCGCATCGCCTCCTTGAGGACCCGCGTGAGGTAAGGGAGCCGGTCGAGGTCGGCCGCCTCGGGCGTACGGTCGCCCAGGACGCGGGAGATCTCCTCGCGGGCCAGGGCCTGCTGCTCGGGGTGGCGGGCCAGCAGGTGCAGGGAGAAGGCGAGCGAGGTGGCGGTCGTCTCGTGCCCGGCGAGCAGGAAGATCAGCACCTGGTCGCGCAGTTCGGCCGCGTCGAACTCCCCGTCGTCCGTGCTGGAGGCGGCGGCGAGCAGTCCGAGCAGGTCCTCGCCGGGGCCGTCGCCCGCGTCCGTACCGCCACCGCGCCGGGCGGCGATGATGGAGTCGCACACCGCGTACAGCTCGTCCATCGCGGCGGCCGCCCGCCTGTTGCCCGGAGTGGGCCAGCTGCGGGGGATGTTGGCGGGGGAGTAGCCGCGGCGCAGCACGTACTCGGTGATGACCGGAAAACACCGGTCGACGACGTCGACGGTGGCCTCCACGTCGGTGCCGAAGAGGATGCGGGCGACCGCGCGCAGGGCGAGCCGCGTCATCTCCTCGCCGACGTCGACCACGCCGCCCCGGACCCCTTCCCAGCCCGCGACGACGGCCCGGGTCTCGGCGGCGACGGCTCCGGCGTACCCGTCGACCCGGCGCTTGGTGAACAGCGGCTGGACGAGCCGGCGCTGGCGCAGGTAGTCCTCGTCCTGGCTGGTCAGCAGCCCGTTGCCGAAGGAGTCCCGGACCTCCTGGTAGAAGGCGTTGTCCTTGCGGAAGTTGGCCGACTCCGAGGCCAGGACCTGCTGCGCGCCCTCGGCGGAGAAGACCGCGTAGAGCTCGGCGCGCAGCCCGGGCGGGCCCGCGGTGATCCGTACGACGTCTCCGTGCCGCTGCTGGGCGCGCAGGTAGGTCCCGAGCGAGTCCGACGTCAGGTCCAGGAGGGAGCCGAGCAGCGGGACCCCGCCGAGCGTCGGAACCTCCGTACCGCTTCCGGACCCCGTCCCTGTTTCCACTGCCATGGCCGCCCCCTCGACACCACCCGTACCGACGCCCCCGATTCTGCCCGCCGGACACCCGCCCCGCCGAGCACGCCCGACGCGACCGGCGGGATCCGGCCGGATCCGGCGTCCGGCCCTCTGACGGGCCGGGCGATCACGCGCTGGGCGCGCTGGCTGTGGGACGAGGCCCCGCCGATCCCCGCGGGCGGGGATCGGCGGGGCCTCGGAGTCGACGCCGGACCGGGACTAGATGTCGCGGAAGATTTCGATCTGGGCGCCCACCGAGTTGAGGCGTTCCGCGAGTTCCTCGTAGCCGCGGTTGATGACGTAGACGTTGCGCAGCACCGAGGTGCCTTCGGCCGCCATCATCGCCAGGAGGACGACCACCGCCGGGCGGAGGGCCGGCGGGCACATCATCTCCGCCGCGCGCCAGCGCGTCGGGCCCTCGACCAGGACGCGGTGGGGGTCCAGGAGCTGGAGGCGGCCGCCGAGGCGGTTGAGGTCCGTCAGGTAGATGGCCCGGTTGTCGTACACCCAGTCGTGGATCAGCGTCTGGCCCTGGGCCGAGGCCGCGATGGCCGCGAAGAACGGGACGTTGTCGATGTTCAGCCCGGGGAAGGGCATCGGGTGGATCTTGTCGATCGGGGCTTCGAGCTTCGAGGGGCGGACCGTCAGGTCGACCAGGCGGGTGCGGCCGTTGTCCGCCGTGTACTCCGCCGAGCGGTCGTGGTCGAGGCCCATCTCCTCCAGTACCGCGAGCTCGATCTCCATGAACTCGATCGGGACCCGGCGGATCGTCAGCTCCGACTCCGTGACCACCGCGGCCGCGACCAGGCTCATCGCCTCGACCGGGTCCTCGGAGGGGGAGTAGTCCACGTCCACGTCGATGTTCGGGACGCCGTGGACCGTCAGCGTCGTCGTGCCGATGCCCTCCACGCGCACACCGAGCGCCTCCAGGAAGAAGCACAGGTCCTGGACCATGTAGTTGGAGGAGGCGTTGCGGATGACCGTGGCGCCGTCGTGCCGGGCGGCGGCCAGCAGCGCGTTCTCGGTGACCGTGTCCCCGCGCTCGGTCAGCACGATCGGACGGCCGGGGGAGACCCCGGCCTCGACCTTCGCGTGGTAGATGCCCTCGGTCGCCGTGATGTCCAGGCCGAAGCGGCGCAGGGCGATCATGTGCGGCTCGATGGTCCGGGTGCCGAGGTCGCAGCCGCCGGCGTACGGCAGGCGGAACTGGTCCATCCGGTGCAGCAGCGGGCCCAGGAACATGATGATGCTGCGGGTGCGCCGGGCCGCGTCAGCGTCCATGGCGTCCATGTCGAGACGGGCCGGCGGGACGATCTCCAGGTCCACGCCCTCGTTGATCCAGCGGGTGCGGACGCCGATGGAGTTCAGGACTTCGAGGAGCCGGTAGACCTCCTCGATGCGGGCGACCCGGCGCAGCACCGTACGGCCCTTGTTGAGCAGTGAGGCGCACAGCAGCGCCACGCACGCGTTCTTGCTCGTCTTGACGTCGATGGCGCCGGACAGCCGGCGGCCGCCGACGACGCGCAGGTGCATCGGACCGGCGTAGCCCAGAGAGACGATCTCGCTGTCGAGCGCTTCACCGATTCGGGCGATCATCTCAAGGCTGATGTTCTGGTTGCCGCGCTCGATCCGGTTCACGGCGCTCTGGCTGGTGCCCAGCGCGTCCGCGAGTTGACTCTGCGTCCAGCCCCTGTGTTGCCGGGCGTCACGGATGAGCTTGCCGATGCGTACGAGGTAGTCGTCTGCCATGGATGCACCGTATCTCAGATATGAGATGTCCCCTGCGTCGGGTGTGGCAGACGGGTGTTACCGACCGTCAGATGTCCGGCGTGTCGCTTCCACCCGTCTCCCAACGCATCGTTCCAATTGTGGACATCACACTCATTATGCAGATTTAGTGGCCGCACGCGTGGTGGCGGCCACCGTGCACCGCCGCGTACGCCGCCGGGCGCGGTCCGGATCCCGCCCGCGCCGCGCGGGCCGCCGCGGCGCGGCCGGGCGCCGAGTCCGCGTCGTGCACCACCCGGCCGCCGACCAGGGTCATCCGTACGCCGGTCCCGCTGATGTCGGCCACCGGACAGCGGGTCACATCCCGGTCCAGCAGCACCAGGTCCGCCGCCTTGCCCTGCTCCACCGTTCCCGTCAGCCCCTCTTGCCTCAGCTGCCACGCCGTCCCGGCCGTGTGCATCCGCAGCACCGAGCTCCGGCTCAGCCCCTCCAGCTCCCGGTACAGCTCGCCCGTCCCGTACGCGCCCTGCCGGTCGATCGCGGTCCGCAGCTGGTTCCACACCTGGAGCGCGTCCACCGGCCAGTCCGAGCCGCCGGACAGCCGGGCACCGGCCCGCTCCAGGCTGCGCGCCGGGTACATCCACCGGTGGCGCTGCGGCCCGATGTACGGGAGCAGCGCGTCCATCGTCCAGGTGTCCTGCGCCGCCCACTGGAGCTGCATGCAGGCCGCTACGCTCAGCCGGGCGAAGCGCCGCAGGTCAGCCGGGTCCACGATCTGCAGGTGGGCGACCGCGTTGCGCGCGTCGCGCTGCCCGGTCACCCGGTGGGCGTACTCGTAACCGTCCAAAGCCGTACGTACCGCCCGGTCTCCGAGCCCGTGGGCGTGCAGCTGCCAGCCGGCCTTGTTGAACGCCGCCGTCAGCCGCCCGTAGTCGGCGGCCGAGGTGTAGAGCTCGCCCCGGTTCGCCGTGGGCCTGCCGTTCCCGTCCAGGTACGGCTCCAGCAGCGCGGCCGTCTGCGCCGGGTACTCGATGACCCCGTCGAGGAACACCTTGACCATCCCGAACCGCAGGCCCCGTACCCCCTCGAACTCCTTGCGCAGCCCGCGCGCGTACGCCAGGGCCGCCGCCGGGTCCTTGGTCTGTCCGGCGTCGAGCCGGATCGCCGGCACGATCCGCTGCGGCAGCTTCCCGGCCGCCGCCAGGGATTGGTAGAGCTCCAGCTCGTGCCGCCCGACCAGGGCGTCCATCATCGTCGTGACCCCGGACGCCGCCGCCAGCTCCAGCACCTTCGCGCAGGCCGCGACCAGTTCGTCCCGGGAGGGCTCCGGGACGTGCCGCTTCACCAGGTCCTGCGCGTCGTCCTTCAGGACGCCGGTCGGCTGCCCGTCCGAGCCCTTCACGATCCGGCCGCCGACCGGGTCCGGGGTGGCCGCCGTGATCCCGGCGATGTCCAGGGCCCGCTGGTTGGCCCAGAGGTTGTGCCCGTCGCCGCCGACCAGCGCGACCGGCCTGCGGGTCGCCAGCGCGTCCAGCATCGAGTGGTGCGGCACCGTCCCGGTCGGCAGCAGTCCGACCGGATTCCAGTCCTCCACCACCAGCCAGCGGTCCGGCTCCGCCTCCGCGCCCCCGGTGTCGGCGAGGAAGCCGGTCAGCAGCTCCCGCAGCTCGGGCAGCGTGGTCTCCGCCCCCTCCAGCGAGGGCCGCAGCGACCGGTCGCCGGCGCCCAGCGGGTGCACGTGGCCGTCGTGGATGCCGCTCATCACCGTGTTCCCGCGGGCGTCGACGACCTCGGTGTCCCGCCCGATGTGCCGGCGCACCGCCGAACCGCCCCCGGTGGCCAGGATCTTCCCGTCCCGCCCGACCGCGAGCGCCTCGACGGGCGCCCCGCCGCCCGTGGTCCCGGTGAACACCCGGGCGTTGTGGATCACCAGGGCGGCCGAGCCGCGCGAGCCGGAGCCCGAGCCCGAGCCGGTGCTCGCCGCCGCGGGCCCGGCGCCCAGCAGACCGGCCGCACCCGCTGCCCCGACGGCCCCGAGCAGGCCCCGGCGGGACAGGGGGGAAGAGAAGGAAGAAGAGGAAGAGGAAGAGGAAGAAGAGGTCATGGCCACTCCAAGGTCGGTGTGGCCAGGACACTGTTTGATTAACCCCTTAACCAGAACCCGCCGCGGCCGACGAAATCCGTACCGCCGTCCGTACGATGACCCCGTGCCCGGCCCCGGACCGACCATCGCCGACATCGCGCGCGCCGCGGAGGTCTCCACCGCGACCGTCTCGCACGCGCTGGGCGGCACCGGCCGCGTCGGCGAGTCCACCCGCCGCAGGGTCCGCGAGGTGGCGGCCGCCCTCGGCTACAGCGCCCGCCGCGGCCCGCGCACCCGTACGCTCGGCCTCGCCGTCACCACGTACGCCGGCTCCCCCTGGAACTACGTCGAGATCGCCTACTTCTCCCGGCTGCTGACCGCCGCCACCGCCGCGGCCCACGCCCGCGGCTACGCCCTCACCCTCCTGCCCGCCGACCGGGGCGCCGAGCCGCTCTGGCACGACCTCGCCGTCGACGGGATGCTGCTGCTCGACAGCCCGGCCGGCGATCCGGTGCTCCGCGCCCTGCGGGCGCGCGGTCTGCCGGTGGTCTTCGACGGCCGGCCCCCCGACCCCCGGCCCGGGGACGTGTGGGTGGACAACGACCACGAGGCCACCACCCGCGAGGTCCTCGACCACCTCGCCGCCGCCGGGGCCACGCGGATCGCGCTGCACTCCGCGTACGGCCGCGAGTACTACACCGGGGCCGTCACCTCGGCGTACGCCCGCTGGTGCGCCGAGCGCGGGATGGCCCGGCTGGTGGTCCCGTTCGACCCCGAGGACGGGGCCGGCCACGCCTTCGACCCCGTGTTCGCCGGGCCGGGCCGCCCCGGGTCCGACGCCGTGTACTGCGTGTACGACCCGGGCGGGCGCCAGGTGCTGGCCGCCGCCGCCCGGCACGGGCTGCGGATACCGCACGATCTGCTGCTCGTCTGCGCGAGTGAGGACCCCTCGTACGCGGCGGGCGACCCGCCCGTGAGCACCGTGACCCTGCGCCCGGAGGTGATCGGCGAGAGCGCCGTCGCCGCGCTGGTGGCGCTGCTGGAATCCCCGCACGCGGCGGAGCCCGGTCAGCTGACCGTCCCGGCCGCGCTGACCGTACGCACCTCTTCCCGCATACCCCCGCGGGCGGCGCCGGGCGGGCCGTCTCTGTGATCTGGCCCATGCCGTGCATGACCAGGGCGCGGCAATGCACTAGAGTTATCTCGACATCGAGATATCTGCCGAAGGCGTACCGCAGCCGCCCCTGCTGGTAAGGCTCACCTAACTTAGCCTTACCTTAGCGGATTGGCCACAGGGCGTGGCGGCAGGATTGCGGTAAACGCGCGAATTTCATGCATGAAGGAGACTGTCGTGTCGGCGAACAGCTTCGACGCCCGCAGCACGCTGCAGGTGGGCGACGAGTCGTACGAGATCTTCCGGCTGGACAAGGTTGAGGGCGCTGCCCGCCTTCCCTACAGCCTGAAGGTGCTGCTGGAGAACCTGCTCCGCACCGAGGACGGCGCGAACATCACCGCCGACCACATCCGGTCGCTCGGGAACTGGGACTCGCAGGCCCAGCCCAGCGAGGAGATCCAGTTCACGCCGGCCCGCGTGATCATGCAGGACTTCACCGGCGTCCCCTGCGTCGTCGACCTCGCCACCATGCGCGAGGCCGTGAAGGCCCTCGGCGGCGACCCGGCGAAGATCAACCCGCTCTCGCCCGCCGAGATGGTCATCGACCACTCGGTCATCGCCGACAAGTTCGGCACGAAGGACGCCTTCGCGCAGAACGTCGAGCTGGAGTACGGCCGCAACAAGGAGCGCTACCAGTTCCTGCGCTGGGGCCAGACCGCCTTCGACGACTTCAAGGTCGTCCCGCCGGGCACCGGCATCGTCCACCAGGTCAACATCGAGCACCTGGCCCGCACGGTCATGGTCCGCAACGGCCAGGCGTACCCCGACACCCTCGTCGGCACCGACTCGCACACCACCATGGTCAACGGCCTGGGCGTGCTGGGCTGGGGCGTCGGCGGCATCGAGGCCGAGGCCGCGATGCTCGGCCAGCCGGTCTCCATGCTGATCCCGCGCGTCGTCGGCTTCAAGCTGACCGGCGAGCTGCCGACCGGCACCACCGCCACCGACCTCGTGCTGACGATCACCGAGATGCTGCGCAAGCACGGCGTCGTCGGCAAGTTCGTCGAGTTCTACGGTGAGGGCGTCGCCGCCACCTCGCTGGCGAACCGCGCCACCATCGGCAACATGTCGCCGGAGTTCGGCTCCACCGCCGCGATCTTCCCGATCGACGACGAGACGCTGAAGTACCTGCGCCTGACCGGCCGCGACGCCCAGCAGGTCGCGCTGGTCGAGGCGTACGCCAAGGAGCAGGGCCTGTGGCTGGACCCGGCCGCCGAGCCCGACTTCTCCGAGAAGCTGGAGCTCGACCTCTCCACGGTCGTCCCCTCCATCGCCGGCCCGAAGCGCCCGCAGGACCGCATCGTCCTGGCGAACGCCGCGCAGCAGTTCGCCCAGGACGTGCGCAACTACGTCAGCGACGACGAGGAGGCGGGCAAGGAGTCCTTCCCGGCGTCCGACGCCCCGGCGTCCTCCAACGGTGTGCCCACCAAGCCCACCCTGGTGACCCTGGCCGACGGCTCCTCCTTCGAGATCGACCACGGCGCCGTCACCGTCGCCGCGATCACCTCCTGCACCAACACCTCGAACCCCTACGTCATGGTCGCCGCGGCGCTCGTGGCCAAGAAGGCGGTCGAGAAGGGCCTGACCCGCAAGCCGTGGGTCAAGACCACCCTGGCCCCGGGCTCGAAGGTCGTCACCGACTACTTCGACAAGGCCGGCCTGACCCCGTACCTGGACAAGCTGGGCTTCAACCTGGTCGGCTACGGCTGCACCACCTGCATCGGCAACTCCGGTCCGCTGGACGAGGAGATCTCGAAGGCGATCAACGAGGCCGACCTCGCGGTCACCTCGGTGCTCTCGGGCAACCGCAACTTCGAGGGCCGCATCAACCCCGACGTCAAGATGAACTACCTGGCCTCCCCGCCGCTGGTCGTCGCGTACGCCATCGCGGGCTCCATGAAGGTGGACATCACCAAGGACGCCATCGGCACCGACACCGACGGCAAGCCGGTCTTCCTCCAGGACATCTGGCCCTCCGAGGCCGAGGTCAACGACGTCGTGGCGAACGCCATCGGCGAGGACATGTTCAGCAAGTCCTACCAGGACGTCTTCGCGGGCGACGCCCAGTGGCAGGCGCTGTCGATCCCGACGGGCAACACCTTCGAGTGGGACCCGCAGTCGACCTACGTGCGCAAGCCCCCTTACTTCGAGGGCATGACGATGGAGACCACCCCGGTCTCCGACATCGCCGGCGCGCGCGTGCTGGCGAAGCTGGGCGACTCGGTCACCACCGACCACATCTCCCCGGCCGGTGCGATCAAGGCCGACACCCCGGCCGGCAAGTACCTCACCGAGCACGGCGTCGAGCGCCGCGACTTCAACTCGTACGGTTCCCGCCGCGGCAACCACGAGGTCATGATCCGCGGTACGTTCGCCAACATCCGCCTGCGCAACCAGATCGCGCCGGGCACCGAGGGCGGCTTCACCCGCGACTTCACGGTCGACGGCGCGCCGGTCTCCTTCATCTACGACGCCTCCCAGAACTACCAGGCCGCCGGCATCCCGCTGGTCATCCTGGCGGGCAAGGAGTACGGCTCGGGCTCGTCCCGCGACTGGGCCGCCAAGGGCACCGCGCTGCTCGGCGTCAAGGCCGTCATCGCCGAGTCCTACGAGCGCATCCACCGCTCGAACCTGATCGGCATGGGCGTGCTCCCGCTCCAGTTCCCGGAGGGCGCCTCGGCCGCCTCCCTGGGTCTGACCGGCGAGGAGACCTTCTCCTTCACCGGTGTGGAGGAGCTGAACAACGGCACCACCCCGCGCACCGTCAAGGTGACCACCGACACCGGTGTGGAGTTCGACGCGGTCGTGCGCATCGACACCCCCGGTGAGGCGGACTACTACCGCAACGGCGGCATCATGCAGTACGTGCTCCGCAACCTCATCCGAGGCTGACGGCAGTAGCGGCACCAAAGGGCCGTACCCCCGTTAAGGGGGTGCGGCCCTTCCGCTTTTTCCGGCCGGGGCCAGGTTTCGGGGAGGTCTCAACTCGGAAAAGCTGACGGACAACCGTGTGCATGATCTTGCTCACATGAACGGAAGTGGACTATACCTGTGCCTCGTCCGGATCATCGCGTTGCGAGCGGCACCGGACCGGGGGACGGTGGGGACCGCGGTGACGTCCGTACGTTCGGTGACCACGGGCATTCGTCGAGTTCCGGCCTCCTTCACACTTCTGACGAAGGCGAGGACATGAGCATGGGATCCACTGGTGAGGGCCTCGGCCGCCGTGACCTGATCAAGCGCTCCGCGGCGCTGGGACTGATCTCGGTGCCCACGATGAGCTTCCTGTCCGCCTGCGCCTCCGGCGGCGAGGACACCACGAAGGGGCCGGACAAGGGCGCGGTGACCAAGGAGAACCCGTTCGGCGTCGCCAAGGGCGGCAAGCTGGACGTGGTCGTCTTCAAGGGCGGGTTCGGCGACGACTACGCGAAGGCCTGGGAGGCCGCCTTCGACAAGAAGTGGGGCACGACCAGCTCCCACCTGGGCACCCAGGAGATCGCCGCCAAGCTCCAGCCCCGCTTCAACGGCGGCAACCCGCCGGACGTCATCGACGACTCGGGCGCCCAGCAGATCAAGGTCGACGTCCTCGCCAAGGGCGGCCAGCTCGCCGATCTCAACCCGGTGCTCGACGCGCCCTCGCTCGACGACCCGGCCAAGAAGGTCCGGGACATGCTCATCCCCGGCACCGTCGAACAGGGCACCCAGGGCGGCAAGTTCGTCGCCCTCTACTACGTCTACACCGTGTTCGGGTTCTGGTACTCGGGCAAGCTCTTCAAGGAGAAGGGCTGGGCGGAGCCGAAGACCTGGGACGAGTTCCTGGACATCTGCGCCAAGGCCAAGGCCGCCGGCATCGGCGGACTCGCCCACCAGGGCAAGTACCCGTACTACATCAACGTCGTCATCATGGACCTGATCGCCAAGAAGGGCGGTCTGGAGGCCATGAAGGCGATCGACAACCTGGAGCCGAACGCCTTCGAGGGCAACCCCGCCGCCCTCGCCGCCGTCGAGGCCGTCTACGAGGTCGTCGAGAAGGACCTGCTGATGGCCGGCACCAACGGCCTCACCCACACGGAGTCCCAGACCGCCTGGAACCAGTACAAGGCCGCCTTCATCCCCTCCGGTTCCTGGCTGGAGAACGAGCAGCTCAAGCAGACCCCGGAGGACTTCGACATGAAGTTCCTGCCGGTGCCGACCCTCGCCGACAGCAAGCTGCCCTTCGAGGCCATCCGGGCCGGCGCCGGTGAGCCCTTCATCGTCCCGGAGAAGGCCGCCAACAAGGCCGGCGGCCTGGAGTTCCTGCGCTCGATGCTGTCGCGCGAATGGTCGACGCTCTTCGCCCAGCAGGCCAACTCCCTCACGGTGGTCAAGGACGGCGTCGACCCGAACGTCAAGCTGCGCCCGGGCACCGCGTCGGCGGTCGCGGCCGTCAAGACGGCCGGCGCGAACACCTTCAACTACCTGTACCCCGACTGGTACAGCGAGATGGACACCGAGATCCAGAACGCGTCCAATGAGCTGATGGCCAAGCGGATCCAGCCAAAGGAATGGATCAAGCGGGCCCAGGCTGCGGTAGACAAGGCTGCCAAGGACCCGAACGCCAAGAACAACCACCGCAGCTGACCTCGTCCAAGGGGCGGACACCATGAGCCAAGTAGCCCAGGGCAAGGGAAGGGCCGGCTTCATCGCCGGCTTCCTCATCCTGCCGCTCGCGCTGTACCTGACTTTCGTCATCTGGCCGTACGTTCAGACGTTCGGATATTCCTTCACCAACTGGTCCGGACAGTCGCCCACGTTCGACTTCGTCGGCCTGGACAACTACTCCGCGCTGATGAAGGACGAGGTCTTCCGCGGAGCCCTGTGGCACAACCTGCTGCTCCTGGTGTTCGTCCCGACCATCACCATCCTGCTGGCCCTCTTCTTCGCCTTCATGGTGAACGCGGGAGGGCGCAGCGGCGCGGGCGGGGTGCGGGGCGTCCGAGGCTCCTCCGTCTACAAGATCGTCTACTTCTTCCCGCAGGTCCTGTCCCTCGCCATCCTCGCCGTGCTCTTCGGCGCGGTGTACCGCAGCGACGAGGGCGGCCTGCTGAACGGATTCCTCACCAAGCTGGGCCTGGTGGACCCGGCCCACCCCGTCGAATGGCTCAACCAGCCGAACCTCGTGCTGTGGTGCCTGCTCCTGGTGGTGGTCTGGCACGGGGTCGGCTTCTACCTCGTACTGTTCTCGGCCGCCATGCAGTCCGTGCCCAAGGACATCTACGAGGCCGCCCTGCTCGACGGCGCCGGGCGCGCCCAGACCTTCCTGAGGGTCACCCTGCCCCTGCTGTGGGACTCCGTACAGACCTCCGCGGTCTACCTGGGCATCGCCGCCATGGACATGTTCGTGCTGGTGTCGACCATGACCTCCGGCCAGTTCGGCGGCGGGCCCGACCACCACAGCGAGGTCATGGCCACGGTGCTGATGCGCAACTTCCTGTACTTCGGCAAGAGCGGCTACGCCTGCGCCATGGGCGTCGTCATGCTCGTCCTGACCATGGTCCTCTCCGTCGTCACGCTGCGCGCCACCCGCCGCGAGCGCATCGAGTTCTGAGAGGAGATCCCCGATGACCGCAGAGTCCACAGTGATCAAGGCGCCGGGCGAGGCCTCGGCCGAGCGCTCCGGAACCGGCGGCCGCCCCGGGCAGGGCGCGAAGAGCGGCTCCGACGGCATGGTGCTGAACGTCTTCTCCCACGGGTTCCTCGCCGTCTGGGCGATACTGATCGTCCTGCCCCTGATCTGGCTGGCGCTCGGCTCGTTCAAGACCGACGCCCAGATCGGCGGCTCGGCCCTCAGCTGGCCCTCCAACTGGCACTTCGACGCCTTCTCCCGGGCCTGGGACAAGGGCATCGGCGACTACTTCGCCCACACGCTGATCGTGATGGTGTTCTCGGTCCCGCTGACCATGCTGCTCGGCTCGATGGCGGCGTACGTGCTGGCCCGCTACCCGTTCCCGGGGAACCGGCTCTTCTACTACTTCTTCGTCAGCGGGGCCATGTTCCCCGTGTTCCTGGCGCTCGTCCCGCTGTTCTTCATGGTCAAGCGCCTGGACATGCTCAACACGTACCAGGGCCTGATCCTGGTGTACGTGGCCTACTCGATGCCCTTCACCGTCTTCTTCATGCACTCCTTCTTCCGCACGCTGCCGACGGCCGTGTACGAGGCGGCGGTGATCGACGGGGCCTCCGACACCCGGATCTTCTTCCAGGTGATGCTGCCGATGGCCAAGCCCGGCCTGATCAGCGTCGGGATATTCAATGTCCTGGGGCAGTGGAACCAGTACATCCTGCCGTCGGTGCTGATGCAGCCGCAGACCGGATCGGACCCCGAGCGCTACATGCTCACCCAGGGCCTGATCCAGCTGCAGTACCAGATGGGGTACGAGACGGACCTGCCGGTGCTGTTCGCCGGCGTGACCATCGCGATGATCCCGATGCTGGTGGTCTACCTGTCCTTCCAGCGGCAGATCCAGGCCGGCCTGACCTCGGCCACCCTCAAGTAGCGCAGGCCGAGGGGTCGGGCACGACCGACCAGCTGACCGCCGAGACGGAGGGGTCGAGCGAGAGGTTGCTGACCGCTTCCTCCAGCATCCGGCCCCCCACCGCGCCCTCGGCGGTCAGCAGCGCGGCCACCGTCACCAGCCCGGCCCCCGGGCCGTCCTGGCTGCGGATCGAGCGCAGCGTGTAGCCGGGCCGGCCGAGCGCGTCGACCAGCCGGTGGCGGATGTGGGCCTCCTCCGCCTCCAGGCACACGGCCTCGAAGTGGAAATCGGTGGCCACCTCCGCGCCGCCGCGCGGTTCGCGGTCCAGGCGCCGGCCCAGCGGGCGCAGCAGGAGGTTGGCCCCCACCACGCCCGCCGTGCCGAAGGCGGCCAGGACGAACATCCCGGTGCCGGCCAGGCAGCCCACGGCCGCGGAACACCACAGGGTGGCGGCCGTGTTCAGGCCCCGTACGCTCAGCCCGTCGCGCATGATGACGCCGGCGCCGAGGAAGCCGATGCCCGAGACGATCTGGGCCGCGACCCGGGAGCCGTCGTACTGGACCTCCGAGACGGCGCCGATGAACCCGTACTGCGAGAGCAGCACGAACAGCGCCGCACCGCCCGCCACCAGGGCGTTCGTCCGCAGGCCTGCCATCCGGGCCCGCCACTGCCTTTCCAGGCCGATCGCGGCCCCGAAGCCGAGCGCGGCGGCGAGGTGTCCGGCCATCTCCCATTCGCTGAGCAGCATCGGCTCCCCCTTCCTCGTGCGCGGCGCTCTACAGCCAGGTGCCGAACCTGCGGATGTACAGGGTCTTCAGGAACTGCGTGAGCGTGCAGTACGCCAGCAGCACGCCGATCAGCCACGGGAAGTAGCTCGCCGGCAGGGCCACGAAGCCCAGCGAGGAGGCCAGCGGCGAGAAGGGCAGGTACAGCCCGGTCAGCACCGCGAGGACCGTCATCACCATCACCGGCCAGGAGGCGCGGGACTGGATGAACGGGATCTTCCGGGTACGGATCATGTGGACGATCAGGGTCTGCGAGAGCAGGCCCTCGATGAACCAGCCGGACTGGAACAGCGCCTGGTGCGCCTCGCTGTTCGCCGCGAACACGTTCCACATGATCACGAACATCGCGATGTCGAAGACCGAGCTGATCGGGCCGATGCAGACCATGAACCGGCCGATGCCCTTGGCGTCCCAGTTGCGGGGCTTCCTCAGGTACTCCTCGTCCATCCGGTCCCACGGCGTGGCCAGCTGGGCGATGTCGTAGACCAGGTTCTGCACCAGCAGCATGATCGCGAGCATCGGCTGGAACGGGATGAACGCGCTCGCCACCAGGACCGAGAAGACGTTGCCGAAGTTCGACGAGGCCGTCATCTTGATGTACTTGATCGTGTTGCCGAAGGTGGTCCGGCCCTGGATCACGCCCTGCTCCAGGACGGTCAGGTCCTTCTCCAGCAAGATGATGTCCGCCGACTCCTTGGCGATGTCGACCGCGGTGTCGACGGAGATGCCGACGTCCGCGTCGCGCAGCGCCGCCGCGTCGTTGATGCCGTCCCCGAGGAAGCCGACGGTGTGCCCGTCCGCCTGCAGGGCCCGGACGATCCGGGCCTTCTGGACCGGGTTGACCTTGGCGAAGACCGTCGTACGGGCGGCCAGCGCGCGCAGCGCCGTGTCGTCGAGGGCGTCGGTCTCGGGGCCGAGCACCACGTGCCCGACGTCGATGCCGACGTCCGCGCAGACCCGGGCGGCCACGAGCTCGTTGTCGCCGGTGACGACCTTGACCGCGATGCCCTTGTCGGCCAGGGCGGCGAGCGCCCGGGCGGCGTCGGCCTTCGGCGGGTCGAGGAAGGCGAGGAAGCCGACCAGGGTCAGCCGGTCCTCGTCCGCGACGGAGTAGGTGTCGTGCGGGCTCTCCATCGTGCGGGTGGCGACGGCGAGGACGCGCAGGCCCCGGCGGTTGTTGTCCTCGGCGATGCGGGTGACGTGCCACCGCAGCTGATCGGTGAGCTCGACCGTCTCGCCGCGGTCCCGCACGTGGGTGCACAGGGCCAGGACCTCCTCCACCGCACCCTTGGTGATCATGACGTGTTCGGGGCGGCCGGGGCCGCCGACGATGCTGTTGCGGGCCAGGACCACGGACATGCGGCGGCGGGCGAAGTCGAAGGGGATCTCGTCGACCATCGAGAACCGTGCGTCGACGACAACCTCCTCGGCCTCGTCCACGCGGTCGATGACGGCCTGGTCCATCAGGTTCTTCAGACCGGTCTGGAAGTGGGAGTTGAGGTACCCGTACTCCAGGACCTCGTCGTCCTCGTCGCCGTGCACGTCCAGGTAGCGGTCCAGGACGATCCGGTCCTCGGTGAGGGTGCCGGTCTTGTCCGTGCAGAGCACGTCCATGGCGCCCAGGTTCTGGATCGCGTTGAGGCGCTTGACGACGACCTTGCGCTGGGACATGGCGACCGCGCCGCGCGCCAGGTTGGCGGAGACCACCATCGGCAGCATCTCGGGGGTCAGCCCGACGGCGACGGCGATGCCGAAGAGGAAGGCCTCGTTCCAGTCGCCCTTGGTGAGGCCGTTGACCGCGAACACGACCGGGACCATGACCAGCATGAAGCGGATCAGCAGGAAGCTGACCTTGCGCACGCCGTTGTCGAAGTTGGTCTGCGGGCGCTCGCCGACCAGGGAGCCGGCCATCGAGCCGAAGTAGGTGTCGGCGCCGGTGGCGACGACCACGCCGGTGGCGGTGCCGGAGGTGACCGAAGTCCCCATCAGGCAGAGGTTGTCGGCCTCCACGGGGTCCGTGGTCCCTCCCCCTCGCTCCGCCGGGGGGACCCCCGGGCCGAAGTCCTCGGACCGCGTGTCGGCCTTGGCCACCGGCAGGGACTCGCCGGACAGTGCGGCCTGGCCGACCATCAGGTCCTTGGAGGTGATGAGCCGCAGGTCGGCCGGGATCAGGTCGCCGGCGGCCAGCTTCACCACGTCGCCCGGGACCACCCGGTCCATGGGCACCTCGAAGGTGGTCGGCGCGGAGCCGCTGCCGGCCCGGCGCTGCACCGCGCAGGTGGTGGTGACGAGCTTCTTCAGCGCGTCGGCGGCGCGGCCGGAGCGGAACTCCTGCCAGAAGCGGAGCAGTCCGCTGATCCCCACCATCACGGAGAGGATGACGACGCCCGGATCGGCGGGGTCCTGCCACCACATGACGGCGGCCAGGAAGACGAGGACGCCGATGAAGGGGTTCCAGAACGCCTTCGCCAGCTGGAACCACCAGCGCGGGGCGCGCTCGTGGGCCACGACGTTGGCGCCGTGCCGCTCCAGGCGCAGAGCCGCCTCGGCGTGGGTGAGGCCGCTGCGGGAGGCGTCGAGCTCCTGGAGCACCTGCACGCCGGGGCGGGCGCTGAATCCGGCGAGCCGCTCGCCGGCGAGCCGGGTACGGGTCTCCAGCTCGGCCGCCTTGCGCTCGCGGCGGCCCTTGCCCGGCGGTGCGAGCGTGGTGGGGGTACGGGGGGTGAGCATGGTCATGACGAATACCTCCCTCCACCGTGTCCGGGCAGCGCGAAGCCGCACGGTCACGTGGAGTGATCATGGGTCGGCGCAGGACGGCGCGAGAGCGCCGCTGGGCACGCCGAGGGGCATGGATGACGCACGCGCGGCGGAAGTGCCGGGGCATGCGGAAGGAAGGGGAGGGGGAGAAAGGAGAAGGAATGCAGAACCGCACGGGCAGCGGCGGGTGCCGCGGCCGAACCGCGACCGGGCGCGGCCGTGCGCACTCAGGGGAAGATCAGCCGATCAGCTCAGCCGACGAGAGCGCTGCAAAGACTTCGATCGGGACTCATCCCGAACACCTCCTTGCGTAGCGCCGTCAGTACAGGGCACCCGGTCCGGCCCGAAAGCCGCAGAGAACCGGTTGCCTCAGCGACCGTAACACGATCTGGAGGGATGTCTTTCATACTTATGACCGGTAGTGGCCGATTCGTTCTGCGTCAGCCTCTTGACGTCTGGAGGGCCAAAGGCTCGACTTAAGGTTCACAAGTTGGAGAGACGCCGGGGTCTCGGAGCACCAAGCCGCGACCGCCGGCTCGGGGGGCGACGGCCAGCCGTCGCTAATGGGCAGGAGTGGATGAGTCGTGCAGACTCCCGGATCGCAGTCTTCGCTGCACCGCGCGAATCTCGAACGGGTCGTGCGGGCGGTGCGGCTCGCGGGTTCGCTGACCCAGGCGGAGATCGCCCGGTCCACCGGACTGTCGGCGGCCACGGTCTCCAACATCGTCCGCGAGCTCAAGGACGGTGGGACCGTCGAGGTCACGGACACCTCGGCGGGCGGCCGCCGCGCGCGCAGCGTCTCGCTCAGCGGTGACGCGGGCATCGTGATCGGCGTGGACTTCGGCCACACCCACCTGCGGGTGGCCGTCGGCAACCTCGCCCACCAGGTCCTGGCCGAGAAATCGGCCCCGCTGGACGTGGACGCCTCCTGGGCGGACGGCTTCGACCGGGCGGAAGCCCTGGTCGGGGAGTTGATCGCGGGCATCGGGGTGGGCCTGGAGAAGGTCATCGGCGTCGGGCTGGGCGTCCCGGGCCCCATCGACGTGGAATCCGGCACCCTGGGCTCCACGGCGATCCTGCCGGGCTGGGCCGGGATCAACCCGCGCCAGGAGCTCTCGCAGCGCCTCGGCGTGCCCGTGTACGTGGACAACGACGCCAACCTCGGAGCGCTCGGGGAGCTGGTGTGGGGGAGCGGCCGGGGGGTCAAGGACCTCGCGTACATCAAGGTCGCGAGCGGCGTCGGCGCGGGGCTGGTGATCAACGGGCAGATCTACCGGGGTCCCGGCGGCACCGCCGGCGAGATCGGGCACATCACCCTGGACGAGTCCGGCCCGGTGTGCCGCTGCGGCAACCGCGGCTGCCTGGAGACCTTCGCCGCGGCCCGGTACGTACTGCCGCTGCTGCAGAGCACGCACGGGCCCGAACTCACCATGGAGCGCGTGGTCGAACTGGCCCGTGAGGGTGATCCGGGCTGCCGTCGCGTGATCGCGGACGTGGGCCGCCATGTGGGTAGTGGTGTCGCGAACCTGTGCAACGTGCTCAACCCGAGCCGGGTGGTCCTCGGCGGTTCGCTGGCGGAGGCCGGTGAACTGATCCTGGCCCCCATACGTGAATCCGTGGGGAGGTACGCGATCCCCAGCGCGGCACGCCAACTCTCCGTGCTCACCGGATCGTTGGGCGGCCGGGCCGAGGTGCTGGGGGCGCTGGCCCTGGTGCTGAGCGAGATGGGCGATTCGACCCTTTTGGCCGGTTCGCCGACCCTCAAGCTCTTGCCTTCAGTTAGATAACGGATGGCACCGTTGTCATCTCGTTAAGGATTCACTCCTTGACGGCAAACTGCGGCCGAGGTTGACTCACGTCCACCTCGGCCGCAATGTTGCGGCCTCGTCAGGGAGGTTCAGGAAATGAACACGCGTATGCGCAGAGCCGCCGTTGCCGTAGCCGCCACCGCCATGGCCGCTTCCCTTGCCGCCTGTGGCAGCGCCAAGGAGGCCGGCGAGAAGCCGAAGGCGTCCGGCTCCGCCGCCGCGGGTGGCGCGATCAAGATCGGTCTGCTCCTGCCGGAGAACCAGACCGCGCGTTACGAGAAGTTCGACAAGCCGCTCTTCGAGAAGAAGGTCGCCGAACTCACCGGCGGCAAGGCCGAGGTGGTCTACGCCAACGCCAAGCAGGACGCGACCACGCAGAACTCCCAGGTCGACACGATGATCACCAACAAGGTGAACGTCCTGGTCGTCGACGCGGTGGACTCCAAGGCCATCGCCGGCTCGGTCAAGAAGGCCAAGGACGCGGGCATCCCCGTCGTCGCCTACGACCGCCTCGCCGAGGGCCCGATCGACGCCTACACCTCCTTCGACAACGAAGAGGTCGGCAAGGTCCAGGGCAAGGCCCTGCTGGAGGCCTTGGGCGACAAGGCCGGCTCCGGCCAGATCGTCATGATGAACGGCTCGGTCACCGACCCGAACGCCGCCCTCTTCAAGAAGGGCGCGCACTCCGTCCTCGACGGCAAGGTGACCGTCGGCAAGGAGTACGACACCAAGGAGTGGAAGCCGGAGAACGCCAACACCAACATGGCGGGTGCGATCTCCGCGATCGGCAAGGACAAGATCGTCGGCGTCTACTCGGCCAACGACGGCATGGCCGGCGGCATCATCACCGCCCTCAAGGCGGCCGGCATGGACCCCCTGCCCCCGGTCACCGGCCAGGACGCCGAGCTCGCCGGTGTGCAGCGCATCGTCGCGGGTGAGCAGTTCATGAGCGTCTACAAGCCGTACGCCCCCGAGGCCGAGGCCGCCGCGAAGATGGCCGTCGCGCTCGCCAAGGGCGAGAAGCTGGACGGTGTCACCACCTCCACGGTCGACAGCCCCACCACCAAGGGCGTCCCGTCGGTCCTGGTCCCCGTCGTCTCGCTGACGAAGAACAACATCAAGGACACTGTCATCAAGGACGGCGTCTACACGGCCGACGAGATCTGCACCGACAAGTACGCGGCCGCCTGCACCACCCTCGGCCTGAAGTAGGCCCCCCGGGCCTCCCCTGGGCCTCCCGGCCTCCCACGAGGCCCGTCGTCCCGCCGGTCGGAGGCCCGCCCCCGCGGCCTCCGGTCCACCGGGACCCCCGCGCCTGCCCGGCGCCCCGCCCCCTCCTTCCCCGCCACCCGCGGGGCGCCGGGCAGAAACGATTTCCCCCACCCCACCCCGCTCCTGCACTTACTGCACGACATCCCCGCCGGTCAGGCGGCGAAGGAGATGGTTCATGTGTCCGCTGCGCCCGTGCTGGCGTTGCGAGGGGTCTCGAAGCGATTCGGTGCCGTCCAGGCGCTCACCGACGTAGAGCTCGAGATCCATTCCGGCGAGGTGGTCGCCCTGGTCGGCGACAACGGCGCCGGCAAGTCCACGCTCGTCAAGACGATCGCCGGCGTCCACCCCATCGATGACGGAGTCATCGAGTGGGAAGGCAAGCCGGTCTCGATCGGCAAGCCCCACGACGCCCAGAACCTGGGCATCGCGACGGTCTACCAGGACCTCGCGCTGTGCGACAACATCGACGTCGTCGGCAACCTCTTCCTGGGCCGCGAGCTCAAGCGCCGCGGTGTCCTGGACGAGGTGGAGATGGAGCGCCGCGCCCGCGAGCTCCTGACCACCCTCTCCATCCGGATCCCCAGTGTCCGCATCCCCATCGCCTCGCTCTCCGGCGGCCAGCGCCAGACCGTGGCGATCGCCCGTTCGATGCTCGGCGAGCCCAAGCTCGTCATCCTCGACGAGCCCACGGCGGCCCTCGGCGTCGAGCAGACCGCCCAGGTCCTCGACCTGGTGGAGCGGCTGCGCGAGCGCGGCCACGCCGTCATCCTCATCAGCCACAACATGGCCGATGTGAAGGCCGTCGCCGACAAGGTGGCGGTCCTGCGGCTGGGCCGCAACAACGGCGTCTTCAACGTCAAGGACACGTCGCAGGAAGAGATCATCTCCGCCATCACGGGAGCCACGGACAACGCCGTGACCCGCCGCGCGGCCCGCACTGGGGAGGCTCAGAAGTGAGCACCGAACACCACACCTCGGCGGAAGAGGTGGCCCAGCTGGCCAACCCCTCCGCGCCGGCGGACGCCATCCCCGCGGTGGACCCGCGCCTGCTCGTGCGCGAGCAGGGCCTGTCCGGCTACCTGAGCGAGTTCGGCCGCAAGATGAAGGCCGGCGACCTGGGATCCGTCCCGGTCGTCATCGGCCTGGTCATCATCTGGGCCATCTTCCAGGGGCTGAACGCGAACTTCCTGTCCCCGGAGAACCTCACCAACATCGCGATCACGATGGTCGCCACCGGCATGATGGCCGTGGGCATCATCTTCGTGCTCCTGCTCGGCGAGATCGACCTCTCGGTCGGCTCCGTCAGCGGTGTCTCGGGTGCGATCTTCGCCGTCCTGGCCGTCACCCACGGGGTCAACCAGTGGGTGGCGATCCTGGCCGCGGTCGCCGGCGGCGCCCTGATCGGCGCAATCCACGGCTTCTTCTTCGCCAGGATCGGCGCACCGGCCTTCGCGGTCACCCTGTCGGGCCTGCTCTTCTGGTCCGGCGCCATGCTGCAGATCCTCGGCAGCAACGGCACGATCAACATCGACCCCGACGGTCCGGTGGGCCAGCTCACCACGTACTTCTTCACGGACGTGGCGGCCGGTTACGGCCTCGCCGCGGTCGCGGTGATCGGGTACTTCCTGGCCAGCTTCTTCGACAACCGCCGCCGCGAGGCCGCGGGGGTCCCGTCCCGCCCGATGAGCGAGATCGCCCTGCGCACGGGCCTGCTGGCCCTGTTCACGTTCGGCCCCGCCGCGGTGTTCAACCAGTACAAGGGCCTCCCGCTCGCGGTGGTGCTCTTCGTGCTGGTGCTGGTCGGCACGGACTTCCTCCTGCGCCGTACCTCGTTCGGCCGCAACGTCTTCGCGCTCGGCGGCAGCGTCGAGGCCTCCCGGCGTGCGGGCATCAACGTCGCCGGGATCCGCATCGCGGTCTTCGCCATCGCGGGCACCTTCGCCGCCATCGGCGGGCTCTTCTGGGCTTCCAAGATCGCGGCGGCCAACCAGAGCGCCGGCGCCGGCGACCTGCTGATGAACGTGATCGCGGCGGCCGTGATCGGCGGCACCAGCCTCTTCGGCGGCCGGGGCCGGACCTGGAACGCCCTCCTCGGTGTCATGGTCATCACCTCGATCCAGTACGGTCTGGCTCTCCAGGGCATCGCGACCCCGATCCAGTACATGATCACCGGTGCGGTTCTGCTGGCCACCGTGGTGATCGACTCGGTCACCCGCAAGACCCAGAAGACGGCCGGACGCGCCTGACACCGCGCCCGTGCGGTAAGAACGGTCACAGTGCCCGGTGCCACTTCGTGTGGCACCGGGCACCCGTGCGTACAAATGTGCGTACAGCTGTGCAGGTATACGCCCGTTTGGGATGTGTGACCTCGCGGCGGTGTGTACATGTATGACAAAGGTGTGACCCGCCAGAGACCGCCCGATGACGGCTGCCGCGAGCGGAACATTAGACTCGACAGACCAGCAAGCAACTGCAAGGAGGCACGGGTGCTGCTGACCCGCATCAAGGGACCGCGCGATCTGGACCGGCTCAGCCAGGAGGAGCTCGACCAGCTCGCCGCCGAGATCAGGTCCTTCCTCGTCGACGCCGTCTCCAAGACCGGCGGGCACCTCGGCCCCAACCTCGGGGTGGTCGAACTGACGATCGCCCTGCACCGGGTCTTCGACTCGCCCAAGGACAAGGTCCTCTTCGACACCGGCCACCAGGCCTACGTCCACAAGCTGCTCACGGGCCGCCAGGACTTCGGCGGACTGCGCAGCAAGGGCGGCCTGTCCGGCTACCCCTCGCGCGCCGAGTCCGACCACGACGTCATCGAGAACTCGCACGCCTCCACCGTGCTGGGCTGGGCCGACGGTCTGGCCAAGGCCAACGAGGTGCTCGGCCGCGAGGACCACCACGTCGCCGCCGTCATCGGCGACGGCGCGCTGACGGGCGGCATGGCCTGGGAGGCGCTGAACAACATCGCCGCCGCCAAGGACCGCCCGCTGGTCATCGTCGTCAACGACAACGAGCGCTCGTACGGCCCCACCATCGGCGGTCTCGCGAACCACCTGGCCACCCTGCGCACCACGGACGGCTACGAGCGCTTCCTGGCCCGCGGCAAGGAGCTCCTGGAGCGCACCCCGGTCGTCGGGAAGCCCCTCTTCGAGACCCTGCACGGCGCCAAGAAGGGCCTCAAGGACTTCATCGCCCCGCAGGGCATGTTCGAGGACCTGGGCCTGAAGTACATCGGCCCCATCGACGGCCACGACATCGAGGCCCTGGAGTCCGCCCTGCAGCGCGCCAAGCGCTTCAGCGGCCCGGTCATCGTGCACTGCCTCACCCAGAAGGGCCGGGGCTACACGCACGCCGAGCAGGACGAGGCGGACCGCTTCCACGGGATCGGCCCGATCCACCCGGACACCGGCCTGCCGGTCAAGACCGCCGCCGCCAGCTGGACCTCCGTCTTCGCCGACGAGATGGTCAAGCTCGGCCACGAGCGCGCGGACATCGTCGGCATCACCGCCGCCATGCTCCACCCGGTCGGCCTGAAGAAGTTCGCGGACACGTTCCCGGACCGGATCTACGACGTGGGCATCGCCGAGCAGCACGCCGCGACCTCCGCCGCGGGCCTCGCCACCGGCGGCGTCCACCCGGTCTTCGCGGTGTACGCGACCTTCCTCAACCGCGCCTTCGACCAGGTCCTCATGGACGTGGCCCTGCACAAGTGCGGGGTCACCTTCGTCCTGGACCGCGCCGGCGTCACCGGCGACGACGGCGCCTCCCACAACGGCATGTGGGACATGTCCATCCTCCAGGTCGTCCCCGGTCTGCGGCTCGCCGCCCCCCGCGACGCCGAGCAGCTGCGCGCGCAACTGCGCGAGGCCGTCGAGGTCAAGGACGCCCCGACCGTCGTGCGCTACTCCAAGGGCGTCGTCGGCCCGGCCGTCCCGGCCGTCGGGAAGATCGGCGGCATGGACGTGCTGCGCGCCCCGGGGGCCGAGGTCACCCGGCCGGACGTACTGCTCGTCTCGGTCGGCGCGCTCGCCCCGATGTGCCTGGAGATCGCCGACCTGCTCGACAAGCAGGGCATCTCCACGACCGTCGTCGACCCCCGCTGGGTCAAGCCCGTGGACGAGGCCCTGGCCCCGCTCGCGGAGCGGCACCGCGTGGTCGTCACGGTCGAGGACAACGGCCGTACCGGCGGCGTGGGCTCCGCCGTGGCGCAGGCCCTGCGCGACGCGGGTGTCGACGTACCGCTGCGCGACTTCGGCATCCCGCAGCGCTTCCTCGACCACGCCCTGCGCAAGGAGATCATGGCCGAGATCGGGCTGACCGCTCCGGACATCGCCCGGCAGGTCACGGGCCTGGTCGCCAAGCTGGACGGGCGCTACGACAGCGAGCCGGCGGCCGCCGTCGACTGACTCCGGCGATAACCGGTCACGACCGGTCGCGCGGTTGCACGTCACGGGCCGGGAGATCACCCTTGAAGGGGTGGGCCTCCCGGCCCGTTCGCGTACGTCGTCACCTGTCGGAGGTGCGTCGGTGAGCAAGGACCTGAACAGCGTCTTCCGCACCAAGACGGTGGAGCAGTCCATCCGCGACACGGAGGAGCCGGAACACGCGCTCCGTAAGTCGCTCTCCGCCTGGGACCTGACGGTCTTCGGTGTGGGCGTCATCATCGGCACCGGCATCTTCGTGCTCACGGGCATCGCAGCCCGGAACAACGCCGGACCCGCCACCGCCCTGGCCTTCGTCGCGGCGGGCATCGTCTGCGCCCTCGCGGCGCTCTGCTACGCGGAGTTCGCGTCCACCGTGCCGGTGGCCGGATCGGCGTACACGTTCTCGTACGCCTCGATCGGCGAGCTGCCCGCCTGGATCATCGGCTGGGACCTGGTGCTCGAATTCGCGCTCGGCACCGCGGTCGTGGCCGTCGGCTGGTCCGGTTACGTGCGCCACCTCATGCACACCAACCTCGGCTGGGACCTGCCCAAGGCGCTGGAGGGACCGGACGCGGGAGGCAGCTTCGACCTGCTGGCCTTCCTGCTGATCCTGGTCCTGACCGTGATCCTGGTCGTCGGGACGAAGCTGTCGGCGCGGATCACGGCGATCGTGGTCGCGATCAAGGTGTTCGTGGTCCTGCTGGTCATCGTCGCGGGCCTGTTCTTCATCAAGGCCGACAACTACTCGCCGTTCATCCCGCCGGCCCAGCCACAGGAGGCGGGCAACGGCCTCCACGCGCCACTGGTCCAGCTCCTCTTCGGCTACGCGCCCACCAACTTCGGCGTCATGGGCATCTTCACGGCGGCCTCCCTCATCTTCTTCGCCTTCATCGGCTTCGACGTCGTGGCCACGGCGGCCGAGGAGACCAGGAACCCGCAGCGGGACATGCCCCGCGGCATCCTCGGCTCGCTGCTGATCTGCACCTTCCTGTACGTCGCCGTGACGCTGGTGGTCACCGGCATGCAGAAGTACTCGCAGATGTCGCCGACCGCGCCCCTGGCCGAGGCCTTCAAGTCGGTGAACCAGCCCTTCTTCTCCGGTGCCATCAGTCTCGGGGCGGCCGTCGGTCTGATCACCGTGAGCATGATCCTGCTGCTCGGCCAGACCCGCGTGTTCTTCGCGATGAGCCGTGACGGACTGCTGCCGCGCGTCTTCTCCGTCACCCACCCCAAGTACCGCACGCCGTACCGCGCGACCATCCTGCTCGGCGGGATCATCGCCGTCGTCGCGGGCTTCACCAGCCTGGAGAAGCTGGCGGAACTCGTGAACATCGGCACGCTGTTCGCCTTCGTGCTCGTCGCCCTCGGCGTGATCATCCTGCGCAAGACCCGCCCCGACCTGCACCGGGCGTTCCGCACCCCGTGGGTGCCGCTGATCCCGATCCTGTCCATCGCGGCCTCGTTCTGGCTGATGCTCAACCTGCCGGCCGAGACGTGGATCCGGTTCGGCGTCTGGATGGTGATCGGCATCGTCGTCTACTTCGCCTACGGACGCTCGCACAGCCGCCTCGGCAGGTCCGGCCAGGAAGCGGAGTACTGACGCGGAGTACCAGGGCGCCGGGCGCGGTGGGCCCGCCCGGGACACGAGGAAGCGGGTCGTACGGGAGTCCTCCCGTACGACCCGCTCGCGTGCGGGGGCGTGCCGTCAGCCCTTGGCGGGGGAGTTCTTGGCCTCCGCCGGGATCTTCTGGTCGGTGCGCAGGGCTTCCCAGAGCTTGCCCGCCTGCGGTTCGGCGACGATCACGCGGTTCGGGTCCACCTTGTCGTAGGCGACCGGGAGCATGATCGTCTCCATGGTGTCCGGGTCCACGCCCTTCATGCTCTGGGCGAAGTCGGCCAGAGAGGTGAGGGAGGCCAGGTCGGAGTCGGTCGTCAGGGACTTGGTGCCGGCGTCGGCCAGCTTGTAGAGCCGGGCCGGGTTGCCGAGGGCGTCCTGCTTCTTGATCTCCGAGAGCATGGCCATCATGAACTGCTGCTGGAGGCCTATGCGCCCGAGGTCGCTGCCGTCCCCGTAGCCGTAGCGGGTACGGACGAACTTGAGCGAATCGGTGCCGTTCAGCCGGTGCGTGCCGGCGTCCAGCTTGAGCCCGCCCTTCGCCCCGCTCATGGGCTTGTCCAGGGTGACGGTGACCCCGCCGAGGGCGTCCACCAGGCCCTTGAACCCGGCGAAGTCCACCTCGACGAAGTGGTCCACACGGATCCCGGACATCTCCTCCACGGTCTTGACCACGCAGGCCGGACCGGCCAGCGAGTAGACGGAGTTGAACATGACCCGGTTCGCCGGCTTGACCGTCTTGCCGTCCGCGTCCTTGCATTCGGGCCGGCTGATCAGGGTGTCGCGCGGGATGCTCACCGCGGTGGCCTTGGACCGGCCCTCGGGTATGTGCACCAGCATGGCGGTGTCCGAGCGGGCGCCGCTCACGTCGCCGTGGTCGAGGTCCCCGTTGGCGCCCGCGCGCGAGTCGGAGCCGAGTACGAGGACGTTCTGCGCGCCCGCGACGACCTTCTTCGGGCGGTTGTCGCCGAGGGCCTGGTCGAGGTCGACGCTGTCGATGTTGCCGTTGAGGTGGCTGTACGCCCACCAGCCCGCGCCCCCGGCGGCGAGGACGAGCAGGGCCACCGTCAGCAGCACGATCCGCAGGGCGCGCCTGCCGCCGCGCCGCCGCCCGCGCCGCCGGGAGGAAGGAGGGGTGGCAGAGGGCAGGTCGGTCATGGAAGCAGGGCCCTTCTATTATCGATGGGGTGCATCATAAGACACACTTTCGAGTGGCTGGTTCTTTCCGGTGACGGACGCGGCTGCTTGAGCAGGACATTCTCGGCAGAAGGGTGAAGAGCGGCGTGGTCCGAGGCAAAAGCGGAATCCGGGGCGCCAGTTCCGCCCGCGCGGAGCAGCACGCACCCCCGGGCGGACCGGGTTCCCGCCGTTCCTCGCCACCGGCCGGAAACTGGCTGTTCAAGGGAGGCGACGGCCGCCTGACGGCCTACGCCTGCACCCCGCGCGGCCTGGTGCGCTGGACCGAGGCCGCAGCGCCGCAGACCGGCTGGACCGGCCCGGACGCCTTCGAGGTCGAGGGCTGGGCCGGTACGGCCGCGATGGCGCAGAGCCGCGAGGGGTACGTGCACCTCGTCGCCCTGCGGGCCGCCCAGGACGGCTCCGGGCGGCCGGAAATCATCGTCGCGACCCAGTTCCAGCCGGGCCGCCCCATGACCGAATGGCACAGCCTCGGCGCCCCCGGGCTGCGCGGCGGCCCCGCCGACGACCGGCTCGCCGGCCCGCCGCGGATCGCCGTGAACCAGCGCTCCGGCTCCACGCACGTCCTCGTCTCGATGCGCCGCGGCGGCGTCCTGCGCCGCAGCCGCAACGCCGAGGGGGCGTGGGGCGGTTGGAAGCAGGTCGCTCCGGAGCCGTACGACAGCGGGGTGACCCCGCTGATGCCCGCGGGCGGGCAGCTGGAGATGCTCCTCCTCGGCCCGGCCGGCGCGGACCGGTGGTCGGGCATCGGCCAGGGCCGCTTCGCCCTCGCGGACCGCATCCCCACCCCGGTCGTCCCCGGCACCCCCGCCGTCTGCGAGACGGGCCCGCGCCGGGTGACGTACTTCTGGCGCTACCCGGGCGACGGCTCGCTCGTCGCCTGGCGGGCCGCCCGGCAGGGCGTCCAGGGCGGCCTGATGGGCCTCGGCGGCGCGGGCGGCCGCGGAGCCCCGGGCGTCGTACGCGCCGATGTCGGCGGCTACGACTGCACGGTGCTCGCGCAGACCGGGGCCGAGGGCGACGTCGAACTCACGGCCTACGTCACCGAGAACGAGGGCTACGGCACGTGGTGGGCCTCCCTCGGCGGTCACGGCGCGCAGGCCCCCCAGGTGGCGCTCGACGCGGCGGGCCGCCTCGTCGTGGCCGCCTTCGACGCGGACGGCGCGCTGATCAGCACCCGCCAGGACATGACGCAGCAGGGGCTCGCGTTCGGCCCCTGGGAGGCCGCCTGATGCCTGAGGCCGGCGGCCCGGCGCGCGGCGGCCCGGACTCAGGCCGGCCGCGGTCCGGACTCAGGCCCGCCGGGGCAGCGGCGTCCGCCGGGACACCTCGATGCTGAGACCGCCGGACTCCGTGTAGTACGGGGTGGCCGCCAGCTCCATGCCCCGGGCATCGGGCGCCGCCCCGATCGGCACCGGCATCCGGGCGGTGGTGTCCAGGTCGGCGGCACGCTTCGGCCCCAGCCGCACCTCCTGGGTCACCCCCTCGAACCCGACCGCGAGGTACAGGTCCCAGGTGCCGGGCTCCAGCGGCCAGCCGCTGGAGGTCTGCGCCAGGTTGACCCGGGCCGAGAACCGGCCCATGGCCCGGGGCTTGCCCTTGGCGTTGGTCAGCGTGTCGTCCCGGCGGGCCGTCACCGCGTAGCTCTCCTGCGCTCCGCTCGTCCGCTCCCGCAGGACGACCCGGGTGGTGCGGTCCTTCGTCGACAGCTGCTCGTAGAACGCGAAGCCGTCCAGCGTCAGCATCGGCCCCTCCCAGCGGGCCTTCTGCAGCTGGTGGCTGACCGTCATGTCGTCCGTGATGTCGAACAGTTCGTCCGGCAGGGGGACCTGGGGGTCGCGGAAGAACGGCAGCGTCGTGAACACCCGCCCGTTCTCCACCGTCTTGCGCACCACCGGCCGGTCCTTGTCCGCCTCGAAGGCGGCCATCCGCTGCGCCTCGGCGAAGCGGCCCTGCGCCAGCAGGGCGAACCGTACGGCGACCATGCGCGGCAGCAGCGCCAGCGCGCCCGGGGAGGCCTGGGCGCGCAGCACCTCGGCCGACGCCCACAGGGCCTGGTCCCGCTCCGCCGCGTCGGTGGCGGAGAGCAGCGCGGCCGCGGTCGCCCTGCCGAGCTCCACCTCCAGGTGGCGCGACTGGAGCTTGTCCCGGCGGGGCCCCTCGGGCAGCTGCGCGGCGACCAGCGCCAGCATCCGCGAAGCCAGGGCGACCCGGTCCGACAGCGTCACCCGCGGGGCCACCGGGGGGCCCTTGACCACACAGGTCGCGTCCCCGACCACCGCGACGTTGTCCGCCCCGATGAACGCGCCGGCCGTGAACGCCTGGTCGTCGCCGATCGGCATGTCGGTGGGGAAGGCCAGACCACGGCGCTGCAGCAGGCTGGTGCGGAAGAGCTTGTCCGGGGTCAGCGACCAGTACACGCGCGAGGCGTACAGGTCGGTGTAGGCCTGGTTCTTGCGGAACATCGCGGTCTCGACCGCGTGGCGGCCCGAGCTCTCCAGCTTGCCCAGGACGACATCGGCCTCGTACGCGTCGGCCGCCGCGACCATCCGCTCCAGCGCGTCGGGCGCCAGCCGGTCGGTGGCCTCCAGGAAGATGACGTACCGTCCGCGCACCTGGCTCAGCGACCAGTTGCGGGCCCCGGCCGGGCTCAGACCCGGCGAGACCTGCCCCGCGCGCATGAACGCGGAGTACTGGTGGGCCGCACGGGCCAGGACGGACCCGCTCTCGTCGGTCGACCCGTCGTCGACCCCGATGACCTCCAGCCGGTCCGTGCCGATGGACTGGACGACGACGGAGGCCAGGCAGGCGTCGAGGGCGGAGGCCTGGTTGGAGACCCGGACGGCGACCGTCACGTCCTTGACGTCGGTGTACATGATGGGAGGATCCTCGTCAGTTCTGCGGAGCGAAGGGACGGGGCCACGGCATCTCCCCGGTGAGTTCGGGCCATTGCCAAGCCCGTGGGGCACTGTCCGCCGGATGCTGCGGGAAAGCACCCGGAACGTGCTCCAGGGAGCCCACGAACACGTTCACGTGCGAGGTCATCTGCCCGGCCGCGGCGGAGGCGACCGTGTAGTCGAACCGGTCGTAGCCCGTGAAACCGGGGGAGGGCGTGTAGGTGACCCAGCCGTCCGGTGACAGCTCCGCCCTGCCTCCCCGCGGCTGCGTCACGGAGACGCCCGTGCTGGCGGCCGCGGCCGCGGAGAGCACGTTGACCGTGCCCGGCCGGCCCGGTTCGGTCACGAGCCGCAGGCCACGAGGGGTGGCCGGGCGCAGCGGCAGGGGCTCGGCGGCGAGTTTTCCCGTACGGACGAGCTTGCGGCCCGAGGCGTCCGGGATGCCCACGATCAGCCGGGCCCGGATGCTGCGTGCCGTGGCCGACTCGGCGACGCGCAGGTGCAGCACCCCCGTCGTCTGCTCCGCGGCGTCCGCGCGGGCCCGGAACCAGCGCTGGCGGGGGAAGTACTCCAGCCCCTGTACGCCGACGATCTCGCCGACGGCGGCCAGCGGTTCCTCCGGCAGGTACGCGCAGCCGCGCGAAGCCCCGCCGTCGGGTGCCACGGACAGGCCGAACTGGACGGTCTCACCCGGGACCGCGCCCCGCCGCGGGTCGGCCGACGTGTACAAGGCCGCGTACACGGTGCCCAGCGACGGGGCGTCGCCGACGGCCTGTGCGCGAAGGAGGAGGTTCACGCGCTGGACTCCTTGCGTGGCGCGGGCTCGGACACCCGGGAATGCGTACGGTGCGAGAACGTCTCCTCGTCCGGCCAGCCCATCTCCTCGTACGAGAACCGGCGGCGGTCGAGATCGCGGACCC
The DNA here is from genome assembly GCF_008704935.1 of Streptomyces vinaceus. Classification (NCBI taxonomy): domain Bacteria; kingdom Bacillati; phylum Actinomycetota; class Actinomycetes; order Kitasatosporales; family Streptomycetaceae; genus Streptomyces; species Streptomyces vinaceus. The sequence goes on along the minus strand of NZ_CP023692.1, from coordinate 1,741,217 downwards.
ACGGGAAGGGGATGACGCCCTGCTCGGCCAGGCTGCGGGCGACGAACCGGGCGCACTCGATCGCGCCTTCCGCGCGCAGGTGCACATTGTCCCCGTCCTGGACCTTCTCCAGCAGTGGCTCACCCTGACGCCGGTGGGCGAAGGCGCCCTTGGACGCCTCCGGTCCGAGCTCTCCCCACCACTGCACGCTCTGGCCGTACAGGTCGACGACGGGCACGTGCTCGTCGTCGGCCAATTGCCGTGCAGCGACCGGGTAGTCGCCCAGTGTCCGGGCCGCATTGCCGTGCACGTCCATGCGGCGCCGCTCGTACGGCAGCACGATCACGGGATGGGCCTGCCGCTCTCGTGCACCGTGCACGTACGCGGCCATGTGCTCCTGATAGGTGGAGAACGGCTCGGTGTGAAGCCCCGGGTCCGCCTTCCCGTCTTCGTGGCCGAACGTGACGAGCAGGTGGTCACCCGGCTCCAGCTGGTCCAGGACCCATTGGAGCCGCCCTTCCTCACGGAAGCTCTTCGAGCTCGCGCGGGCGCGGGCACAGTCCACCACCTCGACCGCGTCGGTGAGGAAGAGCGCGAGCGCCTGGGCCCAGCCCGCCATCGGCAGCTGGCCCTGGGGTCGGGTGACCGCCGCCGAGTCGCCGGCGACGAAGATCCTGTTCGTCACGCCTAGACCTCCCGGTCCTCCGTGGCCTGCGCCAGTACGGACGCCAGCGCCGCCTCGAAACCGGAGCGCTGCTGCGGTACGGACTCCACTGCCGCCTGCGCCGGCGTCGCGGTCGGGTCCTGCTTGCGTACGTCGATGACGTGGCCGGTCATCTCGGAGACCAGGACGTCCAGGGAGGTCAGGGCGACCGACTCGGACGTGAGCAGCGAGGCCGAGGGCTCCTGGCCGAAGGCCCTGGTGCGCATCGGGGTGGCCGTGCGCTCCGGGTTCACGCAGTTGACGCGGATGCCGTCCTCGGCCCACTCGTCGGCCAGCGCCTGGGTCAGGTTGACCATGGCGGCCTTGGTGGAGGAGTACAGGCTGTACTCGGCGCGGCCGCGGGTGTAGCTGCTGGAGGTGAAGAGCAGCAGCTGGCCCTGGGTCTCGCTGAGGTACTTGTACGAGGTCCGGGCGATGTTGACCGGGGCGAGGTAGTTGACGTCGAGCGCCTCGCGGATCGTCTCGTTGTCGGTCTCGTCGAGGCGGCCTACGCGCAGCACGCCCGCGGTGTTGACGACGTAGTCGATGCGGCCGGTCTCGGCGTAGGCGTTCGCCAGGGCGGCCTCGACGTGGTCGAGGTTCTCCACGTGCGTGCCGGTGGTGGAGCGGCCCAGCGCGAAGACGCGGGCGCCGAAGCCCTCGGCGATGCGGGAGATGTCGGCGCCGATGCCGTACGAGCCGCCGAAGACCACCATCGTCTTGCCGGCCAGCTGCTCGCGGTAGGCGGCCTCGCCGGCCTGGGCGGGCGCGGCGTGGGAGGCGAGCTGGAACAGCTTGTCGGCGATGAACACGTCGACGGGCTGGGTGACCTTCATGTTGTAGTCGTCGCCGGTGACGATGTGGACCGGGACGTGCGGCAGGTACTTGACGACGACGGAGCAGTCGTCGGTGGCCTGGAAGAAGGGGTCCGCGGCCGCCCGCTCGTACGCGGCGCGGATCGTGGAGAGGTGGAAGCCCTGCGGGGTCTGGCCGCGGCGCAGCCGGGAGCGGTCGGGGACCTCGGTGATGAACTCGCCGTCGTTGCCGTGGGTACGGGTCACGATGACGGTGTCGGAGGACGGGATGGCCACGTCGACGGCCTGGTAGCGCTCCAGGGACTCGACGCATTCGCGCACCACGCGCTGCGAGAGCAGCGGGCGGACCGCGTCGTGGAACAGGAGGTTGCAGTCCTCGCCCTCGCCGAGGCCGGCGGCCGCGGCGTCGATGGCGATCCGGGTGGTCTCGCTGCGGGTCGAGCCGCCCGCGAGGACCTGGGTGACCTTGCCCAGCTTGGCCCGCTCGACGATGCGGCGGGCGTCCTCCACGTACGCGGGCGTCATGAGGAGGATCACCTCGTCGATGTCCGGCGCGTTCTCGAAGACGTGGAGCGTGTGCTCCAGGATCGGCTTTCCGGCGATCTTGAGCAGCTGCTTCGGTATTTCAAGTCCGATGCGCTGGCCGGTGCCACCCGCGAGGACGACGGCGACGGTGCGGTGGGGGACAGGTCTGGAGGACAAGGCTCCTTCTTCCTGAGTGAGGGCGCGGCACGGCGGTGGTGCGGGGTGGCGGTGGGTGGACGGGCGGTGCGACTCGGATGCCCGGGAGGGGCCCGGCTACACGGGGTAGGGGACCTGATCCGGGTATTCGATGGGGAAGTCGCGCAGCCCCCGCCGGTAGAGGTTGTTGGCGGCCGCGTTGAAGCGGACGATCGAGGGCGGGTACTCCTCGCCCAGCAGGTATTCCTTCAGCTGCTCGCGGTAGGGCGCCATGACGTCCTCGCGCGGGTTCAGCGTCGCCTCGATGGCCTCGGCCAGACCGTTGCAGTCGCCGTCGAGCAGGTAGGAGGCGTAGGCCGTCCGCTGCTCGTTGCGGAACTGCTCGTCGGGCAGCCCGTCGAGGTTGAAGATGGCGTACGGCTTCAGGGTCGCGACGAAGTCGGAGACGACGCTGGACATGTCGCCGATGAGGAGGTCGGACTGGTTGAAGCAGTCGTACAGGGCGGGGATCCGCTCGGTCACCACGTGGTGCGCGGCGTCGGGGACGGCGTTCCAGTACAGGGCGCCGGCCTGGTTGCGGCTGCGCCGGATGCGTGCGGTCCGCTCCTCCTCGGTGAGGTCCGGGTACTTGGAGCGGACGCCGCGCTCGGAGAGGTCGGCGATGCGCTGGTCGATCCGGGCGAGCTTCTTGGCGGCGGCCTTGGAGTCGGTGAGGTTGCGGCCGAAGCGCCGTGCGTTGTCCTCTTCGAGGAGGGCGATGACGCGGCGGTGGGCGGCGGCGGCCTCTGCGGAGCGCGAGCCGGTCAGCGGGTGCGGCTTGTAGATGATGCGGATGTCGCGCTCGTAGTCGAGCAGCGCCTTGATCAGCTTCTCGCCGGCCGGGATGACCGAGGTGTAGCAGGCGTCGTCGGTCCAGCCCTCCCAGGTGGGGGCGTAGATGACGGTGGGGACGGGAGCGGCGACCTTGCCGGTCCAGCGGTGCAGGGGCATCAGCTGGGGGCGGCCGACCTCGACGATCTGGTGGTGCGAGACGGCGTGCTTGATGCGCTCGTAGCGGTCGCGGCCGGCCCGGCCGGCCACCCAGATCTCGTCGAAGACCTTGCTGACCCGGTTGCTGCTCGCGAGCTTGTCGCTGTCGCCGTGGCCGATGAAGACGTGCTTGACCTCGGCGCGCTGGAGCATGTGGACGTTCTTGCCCGCGTTGCCGGGGTAGAGGGCGACCCGCAGTTCGTTCATCTCGATACGGGCGAGATTGTCCGCTTTCGGGATGCAGATGACGGGGACCGAGGTCGCGTCCAGGTAGCGCAGGGTGGCCCGCTCGCGCAGCACGATGATGGGCCGCAGTTCCAGTGCCTCCAGCGACTCCAGCCACATGTTCACCTGGTACATGAAGTCCTTGGAGACCGCCGCGAAGGTGAAGTAGAGCGCGACCTGGGGTCGATATTGGGCCAGCTGGTGGTTGAGCTCCTCGATGGCCTCGTCGGTGGTGGGCAGCTTGAGCGCGTTGCGCGCGTCGGGCACCAGCACCAGCAGCGAGAAGTAGGCCAGGAAGACGGTGGTGATCATGCCGTACGTGACGAAGCGCCAGTCGTCCGTCGCGATGGTGGCCAGCGCCCCGGCCACCAGCGGGATGTCCAGGTGCAGCGTCTTGCGGACGTGCTTGTTCATCAGGAACGGGTGCGGCATGCGGCGGATGCCGAGCGCCTCCAGGTCCAGCCCGCGCGTGGTGAACGGCAGTTCGTTGCGCATCTTGCGGACGTGCTTGAGGAGCGCGCCGTACGCGAGCTGCAGGATGAACAGGAGGAGCAGGCCGATGGTGGTCATCTGCGCCACGAACGACTCGATGTCGGAGATGGCCCCGCACAGCCCCAGCAGCAGGAACTGCCGGATGAGGAAGCGCATGGTCAGGCCGAAGCGCGAGTCGCGGAGCTTCTCCAGCGTCGGCGACTCGGTGGTGTGGAGCATCAGGTCGGCGGCGTAGCTGAGCGCCGCGCAGCCGGCGAAGAGGGGGAGGGAGACGAAGGCGACGGCGACGAGCATCCCGACGAAGCTGAGGATGAGCCCAGAGGTGATCAGTACGCCGAGCACGGCGCGCAGCCGCTTGGAGCCCATCGTGCGGTTCCTCCCCCATGGAGGTATAAGGATTCTGTGAAGTGTCGCAGTAGTATAAGCAGCAACATTGACGGCCGAAGGACGCAGGGTTAACCAAGGGCCAATGCCGTCAGGCCGTGAAGCGATACAACGCCAGCTCGCGCCGGTCCTGGGTCTTCACGGAAAAGCCGATGCACAATGCCGGCCGTCCGCCCGCCATGGAGATCGCGATTCCCTCGGGCTCCCTGTACACCAGATCCGGGGCCACGGTCACGTGATGGCGCCCCTGCGCCTTCCCCGTGCGTACGTCAATTGCGGAGACATAGGTATTTCCGCCGGACTTCCGCGGATTGTCCCCGTTCTTACCGGTGTACGGGCCGCCGGTCAGCACGTAGACGTGGTCCCCGTACAGCGCGCAGCCCTGGAACCACTCCTCCTGCTTGACCTGCACCCCGGCCTTGAGGACCTGTGCGGCGTCGAAGCGTCCGGCCAGGAAATCCGCCGTCCCGTACACCGAGAACCGGTGCACGCCGTCCTCCTCGTGGCTCACCAGCACCCGCCCGCCGGGCAGGTCGAGCGCGGGGCAGACGTCGGTGGATCCGGGGACCGGGTCGAAATGGCGGACGGACTCGTCCGCACTGTCGAGGACCGAGCCGTCCTTGAACGGCACCCGGACCACGGTGCGGCCGTAGCCGCTCTCGGCGTCGGCGCGGCCCTCGACCCAAATGTACGTGCGCTGGCCCGTCGGCTCGACACCGCAGGAAATTCCGTGGCCGAAGCCGCGCAGATACATATGCCCGAGCGTTTTCCCCGAACTGCTCAGCCGGGTCAGGCACATATCGCCGGAAGTCTTCCGCTCGCCCGAGTCGAGCGGATCCTCCTCGCCGTCGAGCCGGATACCGCCCTCGACGGTCTGCAGTACGTAGACCTGGCCGTTCGTATCGTCGAACGCGAAGGACTGCGGGCCCGTCGTATTGAACAGCGCGGTCGGGGCGAGCAGTTGCTCACCGGTGCGCATGTCGAACGCGCCGGCCATCGGGCCGGCGGCGACCGGACCCGCGTCGTCCTGCTCATCGGCCCCGGTGCTCAGTGCCCAGGACAGACCGCCCGCCGTGAGGCCGGCGGCCACCGCGCCGCCCGCGAACAGCAGGTTGCGGCGGCTGAAATGTTTCGTGTCATCCGCCATGGGCCGTATTCTGCCAGCCCGGACGGGAGGGTTCCGCGCCGGGCCCGGTCCGGTCCCGTGAAACGGCGGACGCCCGCCCCCGAGAGGGGCGGGCGTCCGGGGCGGTCGGGCGTACGGACCTCAGGCCGGGACGCTCGCCAGGCCCGGGGCGAGGAACTTCTTGCCGTTCACGCGCTCCGAGACACCCTCGCGGTCCAGGTACGGCGTGATGCCGCCCAGGTGGAAGGGCCAGCCGGCGCCCGTGATGAGGCAGAGGTCGATGTCCTGGGCCTCGGCCACGACACCCTCCTCCAGCATCAGGCCGATCTCCTGCGCCACCGCGTCCAGGACGCGGTCGCGGACCTGCTCCTCCGTCAGGACGGAGTCGCCCTGGACCAGGAGGGCGGCGACCTCGGGGTCCAGCTCCGGCTTGCCGGAATCGTAGACGTAGAAGCCGCGCTTGCCGGCCTTGACGACCGCAGCCAGGTTCGGGGAGACGGTGAAGCGCTCCGGGAAGGCGCGGTTCAGGGTCTCGGACACGTGCAGACCGATCGCCGGGCCCACGAGCTCCAGCAGCACCAGCGGGGACATCGGCAGGCCGAGCGGCTCGATGGCCTTCTCCGCCGTGACGACCGGGGTGCCCTCGTCGATGACGTTCTGGATCTCGCCCATGAAGCGGGTCAGGATGCGGTTCACGACGAACGCCGGGGCGTCCTTGGTGAGGACCGCGGTCTTCTTCAGCTTCTTGGCGACACCGAAGGCCGTGGCCAGGGAGGCGTCGTCGGTCTGCTCACCGCGGACGATCTCCAGCAGCGGGAGGATCGCGACCGGGTTGAAGAAGTGGAAGCCGACCACGCGCTCCGGGTGCCGGAGCTTCGAGGCCATCTCCGACACCGACAGCGAGGAGGTGTTGGTGGCGAGGATCGCGTGCGCCGGGGCGACCGCCTCGACCTCCGCGAACACCTTCTGCTTGACGGACATCTCCTCGAACACGGCCTCGATGATGAAGTCCGCGTCCGCGAAGCCCTCGGCCTTGTCGAGCACACCGGTCACCAGGGCGGTCAGGCGGTTGGCCTTGTCCTGGTTGATGCGGCCCTTGCCGAGCAGCTTCTGGATCTCGGCGTGGACGTAGCCCACGCCCTTGTCCACGCGCTCCTGGTCGATGTCGGTGAGGACCACCGGCACCTCCAGGCGGCGCAGGAAGAGCAGCGCCAGCTGCGAGGCCATCAGGCCCGCGCCGACGACGCCGACCTTGGTGACCGGACGGGCCAGCGACTTGTCCGGGGCACCGGCCGGGCGCTTGGCGCGCTTCTGGACCAGGTTGAAGGCGTAGATGCCCGAGCGCAGCTCGCCGCCCATGATCAGGTCCGCGAGGGCCTTGTCCTCGGCGTCGAAGCCGGCCTGGAGGTCGCCGTCCTTGGCCGCGGCGATGATGTCCAGCGCGCGGTAGGCGGCCGGAGCGGCGCCGTGCACCTTGGAGTCCGCGATGAAGCGGCCCTTGGCGACGGCCGCGTCCCAGCCCTCGCCGCGGTCGATCTCGGCGCGGACGACCTCGGTCGTGCCGTTCAGGACGTTCGCGGTCCACAGGAGCGACTGCTCCAGGAAGTCCGCGCCCTCGAACAGCGCGTCGGCGATGCCCAGGTCGAAGACCTGCTTGCCGCGGAGCTGCTTGTTCTGGTTGAGCGAGTTCTCGATGATCACCGAGACCGCGCGCTCCGCGCCGATCAGGTTCGGCAGCAGGGCGCAGCCGCCCCAGCCGGGAACCAGGCCGAGGAAGACCTCGGGCAGGGAGAAGGCCGGGATGGCCTTGGAGACGGTGCGGTAGGTGCAGTGCAGACCGACCTCGACACCGCCGCCCATCGCCGCGCCGTTGTAGTACGCGAAGGTGGGGACGGCCAGCGCGGCGAGGCGCTTGAAGACGTCGTGGCCGCCCTTGCCGATGGCGAGCGCCTCGTCGTGGTTCTTCAGCAGCTCGACGCCCTTGAGGTCGGCGCCGACCGCGAAGATGAACGGCTTGCCGGTGATGCCCGCGCCGACGATGGAGCCCGCGAGGGCCTCCTGCTCGACCTGGTCGATCGCCGCGTTCAGGTTGGCGAGGGACTGCGGGCCGAAGGTGGTCGGCTTGGTGTGGTCGAAGCCGTTGTCCAGCGTGACGAGCGCGAAGCGCCCGGCGCCGAACGGCAGGTCCAGGTGGCGGACGTGCGCCTGCGTGACGACCTCGTCCGGGAACAGCTCGGCCGCGCCCTTCAGGAGCTCAGTGGTGGTGCTCACTTGGAGTCTCCCTCGGTGTTGAAGTGCGGGTTCTCCCAGATGACGGTCGCGCCCATGCCGAAGCCGACGCACATGGTGGTCAGGCCGTAGCGGACGTGCGGCTGCTCCTCGAACTGGCGGGCCAGCTGCGTCATCAGACGGACGCCGGAGGAGGCCAGCGGGTGGCCGAACGCGATCGCGCCGCCGTACTGGTTGACGCGGGCGTCGTCGTCGGCGATGCCGTAGTGCTCCAGGAACGCGAGGACCTGGACCGCGAAGGCCTCGTTGATCTCGAACAGGCCTATGTCCTCGATGGACAGGCCGGCCTGGGCGAGGGCCTTCTCGGTGGCCGGGATCGGGCCGTAGCCCATGACCTCGGGCTCGACACCCGCGAAGGAGTACGAGACGAGGCGCATCTTGACCGGGAGGTTGTTCTCGCGGGCGAAGTCCTCGGACGCGATGATCGCGGCGGTGGCACCGTCGTTGAGACCGGCGGCGTTGCCCGCGGTGACCCGGCCGTGCGTACGGAACGGGGTCTTCAGGCCGGCCAGGTTCTCCAGCGTGGTGCCCGGGCGCATCGGCTCGTCGGTGGTGACCAGGCCCCAGCCCGTCTCACCGGCCGCCTCGTTGGTGTTGCGCACCGAGATCGGGACCAGGTCCTGCTGGATCTTGCCGTCGGCGTACGCCTTGGCGGCCTTCTCCTGCGAGCGCACGGCGTACTCGTCGGCGCGGAGCTTGGTGATCGTCGGGTACCGGTCGTGCAGGTTCTCGGCGGTCATGCCCATGAAGAGGGCGGACTCGTCGACCAGCTTCTCGGAGACGAAGCGCGGGTTCGGGTCGACGCCCTCGCCCATGGGGTGGCGGCCCATGTGCTCGACACCGCCGGCGAGGGCGACGTCGTACGCACCGAAGGCCACACCGCCCGCGACGGCGGTCACGGCGGTGAGCGCGCCGGCGCACATGCGGTCGATGGAGTAGCCCGGGACGGACTGCGGGAGGCCCGCGAGGATGCCGGCGGTACGGCCCAGCGTCAGGCCCTGGTCACCGATCTGCGTGGTCGCGGCGATGGCGACCTCGTCGATCTTCTTGGGGTCCAGGTCCGGGTTGCGGCGCAGCAGCTCCCGGATCGCCTTCACGACGAGGTCGTCGGCGCGGGTCTCGTGGTAGATGCCCTTCGGGCCCGCCTTGCCGAACGGGGTGCGGACGCCGTCGACGAAGACGACGTCCCTGACGGTACGAGGCACGTTGGCTCTCCTCCAGGTGCGGGTGTGCACTGCTGCGCGGGGGCGGTCGGCCAGTGGCTGAGCGCCCGCTCACCCGGCCATGCTACTTGTCGGTAACCGACGTGCACACCCCCTCCGGGAGGAGCGGCGAACGTCACACTCCGGCGGAGCCGGCGGGGGCGACCGGGGCGGGGGCGGCGGCGGGTGCGGCGTGCATGGCCCTGGCCAGGGGGCCCGAGGAGCGCAGCACGTCCGCCGTGAAACCGCGGCGCCCCACGCCGAGGTGGCGCAGGGCCGGGCCGTGGTCCACCGCCACGACCGCGCCCGCCCCCGCGAGCAGCCCCTGCCAGGCCAGGGTGGCCGCCCGGCGGGCCGGCGCCGGCAGGGGCGCCAGGGCCTCCCGCAGCCGGCGGCAGTGGAAGGGCACGTGGCGTTCCTCGTCCGCCAGGATCCGCCCCGCGACCTCCGCGACCAGCGGATCCGGGGCCCCGTCCCGCACCGCCCGGTAGTACCGCAGGGCCACCGCCTCCGCCACCATCAGCACCAGCAGCTCCACCCGCAGCCCCAGCAGCCGCCGCAGCCGTACGAACACCGCGTCGCTCCAGTGCCTGGCCAGGGTCCCGGCCCCGCCCGCCGCCAGGAGCAGGGCCAGCATCCGCGCGTGGTTCTGCTCCTCCGCCACGAAGAGGCGTACGGCCCGTGCGTAGACCGGGTCCCCGGCCCGGTCCGCCTTGCCGATCAAGGCCGAGCCGTCCCCGTCCTCACCCACCTGGAACCGCTGGAGGCTCCGTACGAGCGCCGGGTCGAGGGCCGCTCCCCGCTCCCACTGCGGATCCCCGATCGCCGCGCGGCGCTCCCGCTCGGCCTCGAAATCGCGTACCCATGTGTCGTATCCGTTGTTGAGCATGTTCAAAAGCTAGCCACGTTTGAGCGTGTTCAAAAGCGCTCGGGCGACCCTGTTGCGGAACCGGGACGGAAAGAGCCCCCGGCCAACGGCCGGGGGCTCTGCGTGATGTGGTGCCGCGTCAGGCGGTCGCCGCCAGTGCCCGCACGAGCACCGGTGTCACCTGTTCGATCTGCCACGGGCGGGCGCCGTGGCCCGCGAGGGCCTGCGCCACCGCCTCCGGCTCCAGCCGCTGCGGCGGCTCCCAGCACAGCCGGCGGACCGTGTCCGGGGTGATCAGGTTCTCCTGGGGCAGGTTCAGCCCCTCCGCGAGCGCCGACACGGCGCTCCGCGCCGCCGCGAGCCGCGCGGCGGCCGCCGGGTCCTTGTCCGCCCAGGAACGCGGCGGCGGCGGACCGGCCGGGCTGGCCCCCGGCTGCGGCAGCTCGTTCTCGGGCAGGGCCTTCGCCCGGTCCACGGCCGCCATCCACTGCTCCAGCTGGCGCCGGCCCATCCGCTGCCCGTATCCGGGCAGGGCCGACAGCGCGTGCACGTTCGCCGGCAGCGCGAGGGCGGCCTCGACGATCGCGGCGTCCCCCAGCACCTTGCCGGGCGACACGTCGCGCCGCTGCGCGATCCGGTCCCGGGACTCCCACAGCTCCCGTACGACGGCCATCTGCCGGCGCCGGCGCACCTTGTGCATGCCGGACGTACGGCGCCACGGGTCCTTGCGGGGCGGCGCGGGCGGGGCGGCGGCGATCGCGTCGAACTCCTGGCGGGCCCATTCCAGCTTGCCCTGCCGGTCCAGTTCCTTCTCCAGCGCGTCCCGCAGGTCCACCAGCAGCTCCACGTCGAGCGCGGCGTAGCGCAGCCACGGCTCGGGGAGCGGGCGGGTGGACCAGTCGACGGCGGAGTGGCCCTTCTCCAGCGCGTAGCCGAGCACGCTCTCGACCATCGCGCCCAGTCCGACCCGGGGGAAGCCGGCGAGGCGGCCGGCCAGCTCGGTGTCGAACAGGGAGGTGGGCACCATGCCTATTTCGCGCAGGCACGGCAGGTCCTGGGTGGCGGCGTGCAGGATCCACTCGGTTCCGGACAGGGCCTCGCCCAGTGCGGACAGGTCGGGGCAGCCGACCGGGTCGATCAGCGCGGATCCCGCGCCCTCGCGGCGCAGCTGCACCAGATAGGCGCGCTGGCCGTAGCGGTATCCGGAGGCGCGCTCGGCGTCGACGGCCACGGGCCCGGTGCCCGCGGCGAAGGCCGCGACCACCCGGGCGAGTGCGTCCTCGTCGGCGACCACCGGAGGGATCCCCTCACGGGGTTCGAGCAACGGAATCGGCGCCTTTTCGACGTCGTCCGGGGGGCCGCCCCCGGTGGTGGTGCGCAGGTCTGCTGCGGTCTCTTGGGCGTCGGTCACCGCTCAAGGGTATCCGTGGATACGGCGCACCCGTCGCCGGAACGTTCCGTCGACGGGTGCGGGGCGCGGGCGGGGGCGTTTCCTCGGGTTCGCCGGGAGTTCGCCCGGGAGCCGCCCGGGCCGGTGCGGGGCTTCGCCCCGGGTGCGCCGGCGTGCGGGCTGTCAGTGGATGATCCCGGTCCGCAGGGCGACGGCGACCATTCCGGCGCGGTCGCCGGTGCCCAGCTTGCGGGCGATGCGGGCCAGGTGGGACTTGACGGTCAGGGCGGACAGGCCCATCGAGACGCCGATGGCCTTGTTGGACTGGCCCTCCGCGACGAGGCGCAGGACCTCGACCTCACGGCCGGAGAGCTCGCGGTAGCCGCCCGGGTGGCTCGGGGCACCCGGGGGGCGGCGGTGCATACGGGCGGCGGCGGCACCGATGGGGGCGGCGCCGGGCCGGGTGGGGAGCCCGATGTTGGTCCGCGTACCGGTGACGACGTAGCCCTTCACGCCGCCCGCGAGGGCGTTGCGCACCGCGCCGATGTCGTCGGCGGCGGACAGGGCCAGGCCGTTCGGCCAGCCGGCGGCCCGCGTCTCGGAGAGCAGGGTGAGACCGGAACCGTCGGGCAGGTGTACGTCGGCCACGCAGATGTCGCGCGGGCTGCCGACGCGGGGGCGGGCCTCCGCGATGGACGACGCCTCGATCACGTCGCGTACTCCGAGGGCCCACAGATGGCGGGTCACGGTGGAACGGACGCGCGGGTCGGCCACGACGACCATGGCCGTCGGCTTGTTCGGGCGGTAGGCGACCAGGCTTGCGGGCTGCTCGAGAAGAACGGACACCTAGGCCTCCTGGGGGAGTGGCGGGACGGCCGGCTCGGGGAAGGAAGCCGGTGCGAACCGTGCGGATGGTCACTGACTCCTTCGGCACGTCACCCGCCCGGCTTTAGGGAATGATCACGATTTGGTGAGTAACAATTCGGGCAATTCGGACGCACGATCGATCATCGGGTGATCAGAAGCCCGCAAGGGGCGCCCGGTTCCGACACGGGACCGCCGTCGCTCGATCGGCCGTTCTACGGGGCCCAGCGCGTACGGCGGCCGCCGCCGCCGTACGGGGGCACGGCTACGGGTGGTGCGGACCGCGCCGCTGTGGCAGGGACACCACGCCCGTCCCCGAGTCGGTCGGCCCGACCGGCGGCAGCCCCGCGATCTGGCACAGCAGCTCGCACCACGCCGACAGGTGCGCCGAGGTGTCCGGGACCCCGCCGACGCCCTCGCGGGGCGTCCACGAGGCTCTGATCTCGATCTGGGTGGCCGGCCGCCGCTCCGCGAGCCCGCCGAAGTAGTGCGAGCTCGCCATGGTCACGGTCCCGCTCGCCTCCCCGTACGCCAGACCGCGCGCCTCCAGGGCGCCCGTCAGCCAGGACCAGCACACCTCGGGCAGGAGCGGGTCGGCGGCCATCTCGGGCTCCAGTTCCGCCCGTACGAGCGTCACCAGGCGGAAGGTCCCGTGCCAGGCCTCGTGGCCGGAGGGGTCGTGCAGCAGGATCAGCCGGCCGTCGGCCAGATCGTCCTCGCCGTCCACGACCGCGGCTTCCAGGGCGTAGGCGTGCGGGGCCAGGCGCTGGGGCGGTCTGGTGGGCTCGATCTCGATCCCCGGCCGCAGCCGCGCCTTCTTCAAGCCGTCGACCGCGCGTCGGAACGGGAGCGGGACGGAGCTCTCCTTCGCGCTGTCCATACCGTCAGCGCCATCTGAAAATCGTCCCTGAGCCGCAGCCATGCGGGGAAGACTAGGCGGAACGAGCGTCCGTGCGGCGCAGGGACACCCGCGCCGGGCCGGGCACTTCTTCATACGTGCGAAGATTTGGCGCGTGAGCGCCAACGACCTTCCCCTCGCGCACGGCTCCGCCGACGCCGGGGAGACCCCCTTCCAGGGCCAGCCGAGTCAGACGTACGATTCCGCCTTCCTGAAGGCGTGCCGGCGGGAGCCGGTGCCGCACACCCCGGTGTGGTTCATGCGGCAGGCCGGGCGCTCGCTCCCCGAGTACCGCAAGGTGCGCGAGGGGACCCAGATGCTGGAGTCGTGCATGCGGCCCGACCTGGTCACGGAGATCACGCTCCAGCCGGTCCGCCGCCACGACGTCGACGCGGCGATCTTCTTCTCCGACATCGTGGTCCCGCTCAAGGCCATCGGCGTCGACCTGGACATCAAGCCGGGCGTCGGCCCCGTCGTCGCCCGGCCGATCCGCCGCCGCGAGGACCTCGCACAGCTGCGCGACCTCACTCCGGAGGACGTCCCGTACGTCACCGAGGCGATCGGCATGCTCACGGGTGAACTGGGCGCCACGCCGTTGATCGGCTTCGCCGGTGCGCCTTTCACCCTCGCGAGCTACCTGGTCGAGGGCGGCCCGTCGAAGAACCACGAGCACACCAAGGCGCTGATGTACGGCGACCCGCAGCTCTGGGCCGACCTGCTGGACCGCCTCGCGGACATCACCTCGGCCTTCCTCAAGGTCCAGATCGAGGCCGGCGCCTCCGCGGTCCAGCTCTTCGACTCCTGGGTCGGCGCGCTCGCCCCGGCGGACTACCGCCGCTCGGTGATGCCGGCGTCGGCCAAGGTCCTGGAGTCCGTCGCCTCGTACGGGGTCCCGCGCATCCACTTCGGCGTGGGCACGGGCGAGCTGCTCGGCCTGATGGGCGAGGCCGGCGCGGACGTCGTGGGCGTCGACTACCGGGTCGCGCTCGACGAGGCGGCCCGCCGCGTCGGCCCCGGCAAGGCGCTCCAGGGCAACCTGGACCCGGCGGTGCTCTTCTCCACCGAGGAGGCCGTACGGACGAAGACCGACGAGGTCCTCGCGGCCGCCTCCGGCCTGGAGGGCCACGTCTTCAACCTGGGCCACGGCGTCCTCCCCACCACCCCCCCGGACGCGCTGACCCGCCTGGTCGACTACGTCCACACGAAGACGGCCCGCTGATCCGAACGGGCCGGGGGCGCTACCCCGCCGCCCGCAGGGCCGAGACGGTTTTGCGGGCGGCCACCAGGACCGGGTCCCAGACCGGGGAGAACGGCGGGGCGTAGCCGAGGTCCAAGGAGACCACCTGGTCCACCGTCATGCCCGCCGTCAGGGCCACCGCCGCGATGTCCACCCGCTTCGCGGAGCCCGCGCCGCCGACGATCTGGACCCCGAGCAGGCGGCCCGTGCGCAGTTCCGCGAGCATCTTGACCGTCATCTGCGCGGCCGTCGGGTAGTAGCCCGCCGTCGTCGTCGAGGTGATCGTCGCCGTCACGAAGCGCAGACCCGCCGCCAGGGCGTCCTTCTCGCGCAGCCCCGTACGGGCGATCTCCAGGTCGCAGACCTTGCTCACCGCCGTGCCGACCACCCCGGGGAAGGTGGCGTAGCCGCCGCCCACGCCCGAACCGATCACCTGGCCGTGCTTGTTGGCGTGCGTGCCGAGCGGAATGTGCCGCATGCACCCCGCCACCAGGTCCAGGACCTCCACGCAGTCGCCGCCGGACCAGATGTTCTCGTGGCCCCGCACCCGCATGGACAGGTCCGTCAGGATGCCGCCGGACTCGCCCAGCGGCAGCCCCGCCTCGCGGGCCAGCGCCGTGCGGGGCTCCACGCCGATGCCGAGGACCACCACGTCCGCCGGGTACTCGTCGCCCGCCGCCGTGGCCACCGCGCGGACCGCGCCCTGGTCGTCGGTGAGGATCTTGGTGACCTCCGCGCCGGACACCGTGCGGATCCCCATCCGGTTCATCGCCGTGTGCACCAAGGCGCCCATGTCCGGGTCCAGCGTGGCCATCGGCTGCGGTCCGCGGTGCAGGACCGTGACCTCGTACCCGCGCGCGACCAGCGCCTCCGCCATCTCCACGCCGATGTAGCCGGCGCCGACGACGACCGCCCTGCGGCCCTCGGCGTGCTCCGACCCCTCGGTGAGTTCCAGAGAGGCCATCAGGCGCTGGCCGTCGTCCAGGGTCTGGACGCCGTGCACACCGTGCGCGGCGATCCCGGGCAGCTTGGGCCGGACCGGCCGGGCGCCCGTGGCCAGGACGAGCTTGTCGTAGCCCGTCCAGGCCTCGGACCCGGAGTCCAGGTCGCGGGTGCGCACCCGGCCCCCGGCGAGGTCGAGCTCCACCACCTCCGTGCGCATGCGCAGGTCGATGTCGCGGGCGCGGTGCTCCTCGGGCGTACGGGCGATCAGGTCGTCCCGGCCGGGCACCTGTCCGCCGATCCAGTACGGGATCCCGCACGCGGAGTACGAGGTGAAGTGCCCGCGCTCGAAGGCCGTGATCTCCAGCTCCGCAGGGCCCTTGAGGCGCCGGGCCTGCGACGCGGCGGACATCCCCGCCGCGTCGCCCCCGACCACCACCAGTCGTTCCGTCGCCATCGTCCGCCCCGTTCTCCGTGCTCCGCGCAGGCACGCCTACCGCCGTCTCGTGGAGAACACGCTACGGGCGCAAGGCCCGTTCAGTCGCGGACCCCCGTCGTTTCCGTCGGGTCAGCGGGCCGGGCCGCCGGGACGGTCTTCGCGACCAGGCCCGTCTTCGGCTTCGCCGGGCGCAGCCGCCGGTACGCGCGCAGGGCCAGCAGCACCAGCGCGGCCGTCACCGTGAACGGGAGCACGACGGCGAGCGCCAGGGCCAGGTAGCGCACGATCCTCGTGAAGGCGTTCCAGCCGGCGCTCAGGGCGCCCGTGAAGGAGGGCTCCTCGTCCTTCTTGTCCGCCGCCTTCGGGGCGGGTTCCGAGACCTCCATCGTGATCGTGCCCATCGAGGTCTGGTCCTTCAGCGCCGTCTGCTGCGCGAGCAGCGACTCCAGGTCCGACTGGCGCTTGCTCAGTTCGCTCTCCAGCATCACCACGTCACCGAGCGCCGTGGCCTTGTCCATCATGTCCCGCACCCGGGCGACGCTCGCCTGCTGCGATCTGACCCGGCTGTCGACGTCCGCGACCTTCTCCGTCACGTCCTGCGCCTCGACCTTGCGGTTCAGGAGCTTCCCGCTGCCCTCCATGGCGCCGAGCACCGCGTCGAAGCGTTCGCCCGGCACGCGCAGGGTCAGCGTCGAGGTGATCCGGCCCCCGTCGCCGCGCCGGGTGGACTCGTTGCCCACGTACCCGCCCGCGCCCTCCGCCGCCGTACGGGCCGCGGCCAGGGCCTTCTGCGCGTCCGCCGTCTCCAGGGCGAGCGTGGCCGTACGGATGACGTGCGGGCGTACGGCCGGCTGCTGCCCGTTCTTGGCCGCGTCGGATCCCCCGGTGGCGGCCTGCCCGGCGGCCGCCGGGGGAGCCGCCGCTCCGGGCTTGCCCTGGGCCGCCCCCTCCGGGGCGACCGCGGCCTTGTCGGCGGAGGCCGGGCCCGCCGCGTCCTGGCCGTCCGAGCACCCGGTGAGCGCGAGCGCCCCGGCCAGGGACAGCCCGGCCAGTACGGCCGCGCCGCGGTGTCGTCCTGCCGTACCTCTGCTGCTGCGGATGGTGCGCATCGGTGGTCCCCCCGAAGGATCGGCTGATGTCGCCGGTGAGACGTACAGGGTGGCGCCGCGGGTTTCGCCCCGCCGGTTGAGACCCGGTCCCGATGCGGTCACGGTCCGGCCTCGGTGATCGTCCGCCGTGCGGTCTGAGACGATGTGTCCATGCACGAAGCGGACATGCGTACGGACGGCACCGCCGCGGCGGCCGGCGAAGGCGCCCCGGCCCGCCACGCCGTCGTCATCGGCGGCGGCATCGCCGGGCTCGCCGCGGCCCACCGGCTGCTCGCCGACGGCCTGCGCGTCACGCTCCTGGAGGCGGGCCCGCGCCTCGGGGGCAAGCTGCTGGCCGGTGAACTCGCCGGCGCCCCCGTGGACCTCGGCGCCGAGTCCGTGCTCGCCCGCCGCCCCGAAGCCCTGGAGCTGGCCCGGGCCGTGGGCCTCGGCGAGGCCCTTCAGCCGCCCGCCACCGCCACCGCACACCTGTGGACCCGCGGCGCGCTGCGGCCCATGCCGCGCGGCCACGTCATGGGCGTCCCCGGCGACCTGGCCCCGCTCGCCGCCTCCGGCGTGCTCTCCGCCGAGGGCCTGGCCCGCATCGAGGCCGAACGGGAGCTGGCGCCCACCGAGATCGGCGAGGACGTCGCCGTCGGAGAGTACGTCGCCGCCCGCCTCGGCCACGAGGTCGTCGACCGCCTGGTGGAGCCCCTCCTCGGCGGGGTCTACGCCGGCGACGCCTACCGCATCTCCATGCGCGCCGCCGTCCCCCAGCTCTTCGAGGCCGCCCGTACGCACGCCTCGCTGGGCGAGGGCGTACGCGCACTCCAGCACCGGGCGGCCGCGCAGCAGGCCCAACAGGCGGGCCGGCCCGTGTTCTCGGGCATCGACGGCGGCATCGGCCGGCTCCCGCAGGCCGTGGCCGAGGCGTGCAGGGCGGCCGGGGCCCGCGTCAGCACCGGCACTGCGGTCCGCGAGCTCCTGCGCACGGCCGGAGGCTGGAAGGTCGTCACCGAGGCCGGGGCCATCGAGGCCGACGCCGTGGTCCTGGCCGTCCCGGCCGGGCCCGCCGCCCGGCTGCTGGACGGGCTCGCCCCGGCCGCGGCCGCGGAGCTGCGGAGCGTCGAGTACGCCTCCATGGCCCTGGTGACGATGGCCTTCCGGCGCTCCGAGCTGCCCGCCGCGATCACCGAGGGCGGGGCCAGCGGGTTCCTCGTACCGCCGGTCGACGGGCGGACCATCAAGGCCTCCACCTTCTCCAGCAACAAGTGGGCCTGGGCCGGCGCCGACCCCGGGCTCTTCCTGCTGCGCACCTCGGTCGGCCGGTACGGGGACGAGGGCGATCTGGGGCGCGAGGACTCCGAGCTGGTCGACGTCTCGCTGCGCGACCTCGGCGCGGCCGTGGGCCTCGCGGCCCGGCCGGTCGCCTCCACGGTCACCCGCTGGGACGGCGGACTGCCCCAGTACCCGGTCGGCCACCTCGCCCGCGTGGAGCGGATCCGCTCCGCCGTCTCGGCCCTGCCGGGCCTCGCCGTGTGCGGCGCCCTGTACGAGGGCGTGGGCATCCCGGCGTGCATCGCGAGCGCGGGAAGGGCCGCCGACGTGGTGAAGGCCACGTTCGCCGGGGTGGGCGCGCAAGGCACCGCGTAAGACCCCCCTGGCACCGACCACTGATCAGCACACGGGACAATGGACACATGACTGCACCAGAGAAGATTCCCAACGCGGGGAAGAAGGCGAAGGACCTCAACGAGGTCATCCGCTACACCCTGTGGTCCGTCTTCAAGCTGAAGGACGTTCTCCCCAGTCTTGACGCTGACCGCGCCGGCTACGCCGACGAGGTCCAGGAGCTGTTCGACCAGCTGGCCGCCAAGGACATCACCGTCCGAGGCACCTATGACGTCTCCGGCCTGCGCGCCGACGCGGACATCATGATCTGGTGGCACGCCGAGACCTCGGACGAGCTGCAGAGCGCCTACAACCTGTTCCGCCGCACCAAGCTGGGCCGCGCGCTGGAGCCGGTGTGGTCGAACATGGCCCTGCACCGCCCGGCCGAGTTCAACAAGTCGCACATCCCGGCGTTCCTGGCCGACGAGGTCGCGCGCGACTACGTCAGCGTCTACCCGTTCGTGCGTTCGTACGACTGGTACCTGCTGCCCGACGAGGACCGCCGCCGCATGCTCGCCGACCACGGCAAGATGGCCCGCGGCTACCCGGACGTCCGGGCCAACACGGTCGCGTCCTTCTCGCTGGGCGACTACGAGTGGATGCTGGCCTTCGAGGCCGACGAGCTGTACCGCATCGTCGACCTCATGCGTCACCTGCGCGCCTCCGAGGCCCGTATGCACGTCCGTGAAGAGGTGCCCTTCTACACCGGGCGCCGCAAGTCCGTCGCCGATCTGGTCGCCGGGCTCGCCTGATACCTCCCCTGGGGGGAAGGAACCGGAAGACCGCTCTCTTGACTGGGGAGCGGCCTCCGGTGGATCGGGAGGCTGGTCCGGATGACGGCCTGACCCCCGAAACGACGCAGCCGGAGATCCCGCCCGGAAGTTCAGACGACTGGCGGCAGCAGAGCCCTGGGTACCTTCCCGGGGCCTCTTGCTGCCCGGTCGTCCAGCGACACCGGTGCGGGCTCCGGATGCGGCGCACACGTGACACGCCATCCTGCGGTGTCACCCGTCAGCAAGTACCGCTCCACGTGACGGTCCACGCAGTCATTGCGTCCGCCGACCACTCCGTGGGAGCCCGCCCCCTCCTCGGTGACGAGGGCCGCCTCGGCGCCGAGCCGCCGCTGGAGTTCCAGCGCACCCGGGTACGGGGTGGCCCCGTCCCGCTCCGCCGCCACGACCAGCGTGCGGGGCAGCGCCGCCGGCCGCGCCCCGGCCGCCCCCGGCCGGCCGCCCACCGCCACCGGCTGCTGCCGCTCGCCGACCGGCCAGTACGCGCACGGCAGGTTCAGGAAGGCGTTGGCCCAGGTCTCGAAGGGGGCCCGGCGGGCCAGTTCGGTGTTGTCGCGGTCCCAGGTCTCCCACTGCGCGGGCCAGGCGGCGTCGTTGCAGAGCACCGCCGTGTACACCGCCCGCGCGTTCTCGCGGGCGGCCGCCGACTCCGGGTCCGGGCGGGCCTGTTCGGCCAGCGGGCCGGGGTCACCGGCCAGGAAGGCGCTGAGCGCGGCCGCCCGCTCCGGCCAGACGTCGTCGTAGTACGCCGCCTGGAGGAAGGCGGCCTGGAGCTCGCCGGTGCCCACGGCCCCGCCCGCCGGGGTGCGCGCCACCGCCTCCCGTACGCGCTCGTAACTCGCCTGCACCGCCTCGGGGGTGGCGCCGAGCCGGTACGCGGCGTGGTGGCGGGCGGCCCAGGCGCGGAAGTCGTACCAGCGCCGCTCGAACCCGGTTGCCTGGTCGAGGTTGTTGACGTACCAGATGCGGCGCGGGTCCGGGTCGACCGCGGAGTCGAGGACCATCCGGCGGACCTGGCCGGGGTGGAGGGTGGCGTAGACGGCGCCCAGGTAGGTGCCGTACGAGGCGCCGAGGAAGCTCAGCTTCTCCTCGCCGAGCGCGGCGCGCAGTACGTGCAGGTCGCGGACGTTGTCCAGGGTCGTGTAGTACGGCAGCGCGGCGCCGGCCCGCTCGGCGCAGCCGCGGGCGTAGGCCCGGGCCTCGGCGACGCGCCGCTGCTTGTACGCGGCGGAGGGCTCCGCCGGGACCTGCGTCGGCCCCTTCGTCCGGCCGGCGGGGTCCTCGCAGGACAGCGGGGAGGATCGGCCGACTCCGCGCGGGGCGTAGCCGACGAGGTCGTAGGCGGCCCCGATCCGCTCCCATTCGGGGAGGCCGGAGACGAGGGGGAAGAACATCCCGGAGGCGCCGGGGCCGCCGGGGTTGTAGACGAGCGCGCCCTGGCGCGCCGCGCCGCCGTGCCGGGTCGCGGGGACCCGGCTGACGGTGAGGGAGATAGGGGGCCCGTCGGGCCGCGCGTAGTCGAGCGGCACCCGCAGGGTCGCGCAGCGGACGGGCGGGGGAAGCTCCTCGACGGCGGGACACGCCCGGAAGTCCAGCGCGCCGGCCGCCTTGGCGGCGCGGCGCGCGACGAGCTCGGCGCCCGCGTCCGCGGCGGCCGTCCGGGCCGCGGAGGCGGCGCTTCGGGCGGCCGCACCCGGGGCGTCCGGGCCCGGGCCCGGGGCGGCGGTGGTGGCGTGGGCGTGGGGGGAGGGGATGCACAGGGTGAGGGAGAGGACCGCCGCGGCGACTCCGCAGCGGGCGAGCGGAGTCAGCATCGCGACCGCCTTCATCTCTTCGGATGAAGCGATGAGATGCGGTGTGCGGGGTCCTTGTACAGGACCGCCGCCCGGTGTCGGGCTCTGTCCCCCCGATGCGCTAGTCGGCGATCCGCTGCCGGAGGTGGTCGTAGGCCCAGGCGGCGAGGGTGGTCGGGGTGGTGGTGCGGACGGTTCGCTGCTGTTCGGGGACGAAGTCCTCGCGCAGGCCGGTCGACATTCCGAGCACGGCCTCGACCAATCCGTCCGTCATCCCGGCCTGGTGGAGCTGTACGCGCATGGCATGGTCGGTGATCCGTTCGACCCTGATCCGCCGACCGGTGGCGGCGGTGAGGATGTCGGCGACCTGTCGCCAGGTGAGGTCGACGGGTCCGTGAACCGCCTGTACGCAGCGTCCGGACCAGGTGGGGGAAAGCAGTCGGGTGGTCACGACCTCGGCGATGTCGCGGGGCGCCACCCAGGCCATGGGCTGGTCGAGCGGAAGGACCACCTGGAGGGTTCCCGCCCGCAGAGCGTCGAGTTGCAGTTCGAGATTGGTGAAGAAGTAGCCGCAGCGGAGGTGGGTGACGTGGACGCCGGTGTCGTCCAGTGCGGCTTCGGTGTGCGCCAGGCCGTCGATCTCGCCGGCGCCGTGGCGTTTCTCGGCTCCGACGCTGCTCTGGAAGACGACGCGGCCGATCCGGTTGTCGGTGACGGCGCGGACCACGGCGGCGGTGGCGCGGGCGTAGTCCGCCAGGGGCTCCTCGCCGCCGGTGGTCGGATCCACCCAGAACAGCGAGTCGACGCCGCGGGTGGCGGCCGCCACCCCGTCGGCGTCGTATTGGTCGACCGTCACGGCATCCACCTCGTCCCGGATCCCGGGAGCCAGTCGGTCGGGATCGCGCAGCAGGACGCGAGGCCGGACTCCGGCGCGGACCAGCATGGCGACGACGTGACGGCCGACGTTTCCGGTCGGGGTGGTGACGGCGATCTGCACGGGTTCCTCCTTCGGAGACTCGGCTTCAGGCTAGGGGGTGTCCGGCCGCCCCGGGCCCGGCCATGATCCGCCGGACACCCCCTGGGCCATAGCCGCCCGGAGGGCGGGATCCGCCAGCACGCGGACCCCGCGCAGCGCCACCGCCGTGAGCGGGTCCGCCTCGCCCTGCTCCCGGTCCAGCGCGACGAGCAGCCGCTGTCCGGCCGGGGAGGCCCAGGCGGAGTACGGGTACGTCTCGAAGCGGGCGATGGCCAGGCACCCCAGCGCGAGCAGCAGCGGCATCGAGAACCAGCACAGGACCACCGCCCGGGCGGTCCCGTCCGCCGGGAGGCACAGAGCGGCCACCGCCGTCGCCGCCACCAGCGCGGCGGCCCGCCGCACCGCCCGGACCCCGCCGGCCACGGCGTCGCGCGCGGCGGCCGGCAGCGCCAGGCCCGCCGCGTCGAGCCGGTCCGCGAGGACCCGTACGGCCTCGTCCCGGGCCGCGGCGCTCCGTACGGCGACCACCGGAGCCTGCCCGTCCGGTCCCAGGGCGGCGAGGACCGCGTGCTCGTGCGGGTCCCGCCCCACCGGGTCGACGACGGTCGCCCATCCGGTGCGGGCCAGCAGCAGCCGGCGGCCCCGCTGCATGGAGAGCAGCGTCAGCTCGGCGACCCGCCGGGGGCCGCCCGCGAGGTAGGCGGTCTCGTACAGGTTCAGTTCGTCGGGGCGGTATCCGCCCGCACCGCCGTCGGGCGGCGCGGGCACGGCCACCGAGGCCACGGCGGCCGCCCTCAGCAGGAGGGCGCACGACGCCAGCACCCCCGCCCAGGCGGTGAGGAGGAGCAGGACCCAGAACATGGCTGACTCCCACGAGGAGGAGAAGTGCCCGGTCAGGAACTGCTGCTGCAGCTCGAACCCGACGAACTGCCGCAACTCGAACTGCTGCTGGAGCAACTGGAACCACTGGAGCAGCTGGAACCACTGGAGCAGCTGGAGCCGCTGGAGCAGCTCGATCCGCTGGAACAGCTCGATCCGCCGGAACCGCCGGAGCAGGAGGAGCCGCTGCTCCCGCAACTGCCGGAGGAGGAACCGCCGTCACTGCCCGCGCACCATACGACGGGCAGGACCTCGGCGGAAGACCCGCAGGAGACGCCCGAGGACGACGAGGACGAGGAGGAGGACGAGGTGGAGCCGCGCCGGGCGCCCCGCGCCTGGGCCGCCGCCAGCCGGGTACCGCGCACGGCCGGCACCAGCTGCCCGCGCAGGTGGGGATCCCGCAGCCCCTTCAGCCCGAACAGGGCCGTCTGCACGTGCGGGGTCCGGTCGTTCACGTAGTGCGTGCGCATCTCGCGCAGCGCGGCCCGCCCCGCCGGGGTGAGCCGCCCGCGGGCCCGGGCGGCGAGGACGGCTCCGAGGACGATCCCGGCCAGCAGCACCGGGAGCACCTTGAACACGAACGGCACCTGCGGGCCGGGATCGAGCGCCAGCGCCACGAACGTGAGGGGCAGCGAGGCCACCACCCACACCGCGCACACCACGACCTGGGCCAGCGCCCAGCGCCGCCACCCGCGCCCGGAGCCGGGCACGGCGAGCAGCCCGCGGGCGGCGAGCGCGTCACCGGTCTCCTGGACGGCGGGGTCGAGCATGGCGGCGTACCGCACCTGGTACAGCCAGCCGGACGGCGCCTGCCGCAGGGCCTCGAACACGGCACGCTCGGCGATGTCGCCGGCCCGCGCCCCGGGCCGCAGCGCGACGATCCCCGGACCGCCGACCATCAGACGGCCGTCGCCGAGCAGCGAGACGAGCGCGCTGTCGACGACCGCGCCGGGGCCGCCGGCCATGAACGCGGCCTCGGACAGGTCGTGCAGGCGCGGCGCCGGGCCGACCGGGCGCGGCCGGGAGCGCCGTACGCCGAGGGCCAGCAGGAGGGTGGAGACGAGGACGGCGATCCAGATCGCGAGGGCGAGGGCGTTCATGCCGCACGCCCCGCGAGAGCCCGGGCCCAGCGCACGATCCGGCGCGGCGGCCGCGCCCCGGCCCGGTCCTGCCACCAAGCGGTCAGCCGGCGCCGGGCGGCGGGGTCGGCGGGCAGGTCCCGGATCAGCAGGTGTTCGGCGAAGTCGAGGGCGTCGCGCCGGTATCCGGCGGTCATGGGCCGGCTGCCGGCGTACCCGAGGAAGGCCTCGCGGTACGGGGCCTCACCACCCAGGATCCCGGGCAGCTCGGGCGCCAGCTTCGCGACGACCCCGGCCCGCTTCGCGGCCAGCGCCCGTGCCTGCACCCGTACGCGCTCCTCGTCGAAGCCCTCGGGCACCTCGGCCCCCGCCACGAGCGCGGAGAGCAGCGCGCCCTGCTCCTCCCCGACGCGGGTCCGCCGCCGCGGGTCCACCGGGGCGGAGCCCCGGCGAAGGGCGGACGGGCCGGCGGGGGAAAGCACCACGGCCTCCGGCGGGCCCACGACCCCCCGGATGGCGGCGAGTTCCCCGGCCAGCTCCGCCTCGGCGGGGAAGTCGTCGCCCTCCGGCGGGCCCACGACCCCCCGGATGGCGGCGAGTTCCCCGGCCAGCTCCGCCTCGGCGGGGAAGTCGTCGTCCCGCTCCAGCAGCACGCCCGCGGGGGCCACCCGCTCGCGCAGCTCCGCCAGGACCTCCAGCACCACGGCCGGCACCGGGTGCGCATGCGTGTCGTGCCACACCCCGTCCCGCTCCACGCCCCCGGCGACGTGCACGTACGCCAGCGCCTCCAGCGGGATCGCGTCCAGGACGGCGAACGGGTCCTCGCCCCGGTTTACCCGGTTCGTGTGCAGGTTGGCGACGTCGATCAGCAGCCGCACCCCGGTCCGCTCCACCAGCTCCGTCAGGAACTGCCCCTCGGTCAGTTCCTCCCCGGGCCACGAGACCAGCGCGGCGATGTTCTCCAGCGCCAGCGGCACCGGCAGGGCCTCCTGCGCGATCCGCACGTTCTCGCACAGTACGTCCAGCGCGTCCCGTGTCCGCCGCACCGGCAGCAGGTGCCCGGCCTCCAGCGCCGGCGAGGAGGTCCGTACGAACGCGATGTGCTCCGTGACGAGCGGCGCCCCCAGCGCGAGGGCCCGCTCCCCGAGCGCGGCCAGCTTCGCCGCGTCGGGCCGCTCGGCGCCGCCGAGGCCCAGCGAGACCCCGTGCGGCACGACGCGCACCCCGCGCTCGCGCAGCCGCAGCAGCGAGGCGGGCAGGTGGCCGGGGCAGATGTTCTCGGCCACCACCTCGACCCAGTCCAGACCCGGCAGCCGCTCCACCGCGTCAGCGATCTCCGGCCGCCATCCGATGCCCACCCCCAGGTGCGCCATGGTGTTCATGTCCCCTCGCCCCCTCTCATCGGTCGTGTGCCGATGTGATGGCCCCGACGGAGTCGGGCCAACCGCGGTCAGGGACGTTCAGAGCAACATTTGAGGTTCCCGGCCGGCGCCGCCGCAGTGGGCCGGTCAGTGGGGAACGCCGCCCGTGAGGCGGGCTCTCAGAGCCGGGTGGTCCGCGACCACCGTCGCGGAGCCGGGGGCGATCTCCGTGAAACCGGCGTCCCGGACCACCGGCAGGCCGCTGCCGCTCAGCTCGGACCACCGCTCGCGCGGGGCCGTCCGTACGGCCAGCCGGAAGCCGGAGCCCTGCCAGGCGGCGCGTTCGGCGGCGGTCAGCTCCCACCAGGCCAGCTGGGCCGCGTGCCCGGCCTGGGCCATCGCCTTGCCGGCGGACATCTCCAGCTCCGGGTTGAGCCACAGGACGGCGGTCCCCGGCGCGGCGGGCGGCGCCGGCTCCGGGTCGTCCAGGTCGGTCCCCGAGACCTGGAGCTTCGCGAGCTCCTTGGGCCAGCCGTCCAACGGCACCGGCGGGAAGACCCGTACCTCCGCCATGTCACCGTGCACCGTGATACCGGGCAAGGTCCCGGCCTTGCGCCACTCCGCACCGCGCGCCCGCCGCACCACCTTCCGGATGCGCGCGTCCTGCCAGTCCCGGACGGCCTCGGCCCACTCGCCCTCGCCGCGGGACCGCTCGTCGGTCAGCAGCACCAGCACGGCGCGGGCCGCCGTCTCCAGCGCGTCGGTCCGGGCGGGCGGTTCGGCCTTCTCGATCCGCACCACCAGGGGAAGGACGAACTGGGGCGCCTCGTCGCGGGCGGCGTGCTCGCGCCGGAAGGGGCTGTCCGCCCCGACCGCCGGTACCTCTGAAGTGTGGTTCTGGTGCTGGCTGCTCATCCCGCCAAGGATGCCAGGCTCCCCCTTCAGGATGATGCCGCGGGGGGTCCGGCCGGGCGAGGATCGGGTGCATGAAGAGCGACCTTTTCGCGTCCGAGAACCTTGCCCAGTCGGCCGCGGCTCCGGGCATGACCCTGCAGAACGCCAAGTCCGTGAAGTACACCGTCAACGGTGAAATGCTGGCCCGCCAGGGCTCGATGGTCGCCTTCCGGGGGAACCTCCAGTTCGAGCGGAAGGGCCAGGGCATAGGCGGCATGCTCAAGCGCGCCGTCACCGGCGAGGGCCTCGCGCTGATGTCCGTACGCGGGCAGGGCGAGGCCTGGTTCGCGCACCAGGCCGGCAACTGCTTCATCGTGGACTTCGAGCCGGGCGACTCGCTGACCGTCAACGGGCGCAACGTGCTCTGCTTCGACCCGACGCTCTCCTACGAGATAAAGATGCTGAAGGGCGCCGGCATGACCGGTGGCGGCCTCTTCAACAGCCTCTTCACCGGCACCGGCAAGCTGGCCCTGGTCTGCGACGGCCACCCGATCATCATCCCGGTCACCGCGCAGAACCCGGTGTACGTGGACACCGACGCGGTGGTCGGCTGGAGCGCCCGGTTGGAGACGGGGCTGCACCGCTCCCAGTCCGTCGGCTCGATGATCCGCGGCGGCTCCGGCGAGGCCGTGCAGCTGATGCTGCGCGGCGAGGGCTTCGTCATCGTGCGCCCCAGCGAGGTGACCGAGACGGCGGCGGCGCACTGAAGCCCGACGGTGTGGGCCGCGCGCGGCGGGGCTGAGTACGCTCGGGGGCATGGACGAAGTCGACGCGCCGACCGGAACCGAGGCGTACTGCGCCGCCCCGGCGGCTCCCGTGGAGCCGGTGGCCGGGCCGCCGTACGCGGACTGCGTGGAGTGCGGCAGGCCCACCGAGTACGGGGCCGCGACCCCGGGCCGGGTGCTGTGCCCGGTGTGCGAGTGGCAGGACGCGCAGCGCTCGGCCTGCTCCGGCTGAGGCCGCGCGCCCGCCTACTTTCCGATGAGCTCGGAGACCTTCACGAAGCGGTAGCCGCGCTTGCGCAGCTCCGGGACGATCTTGTGGATGGCCTCCTCGGTGACCGGGGCCGCGCTGCGCGTGCAGTGCATGACCACCACCGAGCCGGGCTTCACACCGGTGAGCACCTGCTCGGCCACCGCGTCCGGGTCCTTGGCGAAGGCGTCGCCGCTGACCACGTCCCACTGGACCGCCGTGACCTTGGCCGTGGACAGGGCCCGCAGCGCCTGGTCGTCGTAGCAGCCGCCGGGGAAGCGGAAGTACGGGACCGTGTTGACCGCGCCGGCCGTACGGAAGGCGGCGAAGGCCCGGTCCACGTCGGCCCGGGCGGCGGCCGCGTCGAGCGCGGGCAGCCCGTAGCAGGGCGACTTGAAGGCGTGGTGGCTGTACGAGTGGTTCGCGATCTCGAAGTTCGGGTCGGTGCCGATGGCCTTGGCCTGGTCCGGGTACTCCTCGGCCCAGCGGCCGGTCATGAAGATCGTCGAGGGCACCTTCAGCGAGCGCAGGGTCGAGATGAGCTGCGGGTTGTCGAAGTGCTCCCCGTCCGCGGCGCGCTGCCCCTGGTCGGAGGTCATGTCGGCGTCGAAGGTCAGCGCGACGGTCTTGTCGCCCTGCTGCTTCGCGCGCTCGAAGACCGGGGTCAGACCGTTCGGCCCGGGCGCCAGGGTCGGGGCCTTGGCGGGCGGCGGGGCGGCGGCCGGGGAGGAGCCGGCCGTGCCCGGCGCGGAGGCGGAGGCGGCGGCGGAGGGCGGCGCGGAGGCCCCGGGGGTACCCATACGGGCGGCCCGGTCGCCGGCGCCTGAAGCCGGGCCGCCGCTGCCGCCTCCGCATCCGGCGAGGGCGGTGCAGAGAGCGGCAGTGAGGGCGGCCGCGACCGCCACATTGCGCACAGAAAGGGTCACGGACGCAAAATATATGACCATCTGCCAAGCAGATCGCAGCGGCGCCGAGGCAGGCATACGAATCGCCCGCCCGGGTGACGGGCATCAGGTCTCCAGCAGCCGCCTCCGGCTCTCCTCCACGTCGAAACCGGCCTCCGGATAGCGCGGATCCAGCTCCTCCAGATGCTCCAGCAGCAGCGTGCTGATCGCCCAGTTGCGGTACCACTTCCGGTTCGCGGGCACCACGTACCAGGGCGCGGCCTCGGTGGAGCAGCGCTGCAGGGCCAGCTCGTACGCGTGCCGGTACTCCGGCCACAGCCCGCGGTCCTCGATGTCCCCCGGGCTGAACTTCCAGTGCTTGTCGGGGTTGTCCAGCCGCTCCAGCAGCCGCTCGCGCTGCTCCTCGTAGCCGATGTGGAGGAAGACCTTCACCAGCGTGACGCCGTCGTCCGCGAGGGACTGCTCGAACCGGTTGATCTGGGCGTAGCGGCGGTTGAGCTGACTGCGCGACACCAGCTCGCGGACGCGGGCGATGAGGACGTCCTCGTAGTGCGAGCGGTCGAAGATGCCGATCTCGCCCGCCACGGGCAGGGCCTTCCTGATGCGCCAGAGGAAGGGGTGCTCGTGCTCCTCCGGCGTGGGCGCCTTGAAGGACCTGATCCGGCAGCCGGCCGGGTTGAACAGGCCGATCACGTGCTTCACCGTGCCGCCCTTGCCGCTGGTGTCCATGCCCTGGAGGACGAGGAGGACGCGGCGGCGGTCGCCCGCGGTGGCCGCCGCGTACAGCCGCTCCTGAAGGGACGCGAGGGGCTCGGCCAGCGCGGCGGTGGCGGTGAGGCCCGCGGCCTTGCCGGCCGGGCCGCCGGGGGTCGCGCCGGGATCGAAGGCGCCGAGGTCGAGGCGCTCGCCGGCCGGGGCGCGCAGCAGCGTACGCAGGGGGACGTCCCGCCGCTCCGGCGCGGGCCGGGATTCCTGGGCCGCCCGGCCCTTGGCACGCCCGTCCTTCTCCTTCTCGTCCCTCTTCTCGGCCTTGCCGCCCTTGCTGCCCTTGCCGGCCTTGCCGCTCTTGCCGCTCTTCTTGTCCTTGTCGGCCTTCTTGCTCTCCTTGGCCACAGCCACCTACCCCGATCCGGTCGATTCCTCCGATAATCCATCAGAACGGGCGGGGTTGCGAGGGCGGGGCGGCGGGCCGCAGGTCAGTGCCAGGGGCCCGTCACGGCGAAGGTGGTCCCCGGGGCGTAGGCGTTGACGTACATCGTCCGCCCGTCGGGGGCGAAGGTGACCCCGGCGAACTCGCCCCACTCCGGGGCGCCGGGCCGGCCGATGTCCTGCGCGTTGCGGGCCATCGGGTAGACCTCGCCGTCCGGCGTGACGCCGAGCACGTACTGCGCCCCGCCGCCGTCCTCGCAGACCATCAGGCCGCCGTCCGGGGCCAGGCAGATGTTGTCGGGGGAGTCCCCGGGCAGCTGCACGTCGGCCGCCGGACCGAAGAGCACGTCCAGGCGGATCGTGGAGCGGCGCGGGTCGTGGAACCAGACCTGGCCGTGGTGGTCGGCGGGCGCGCCTTCGAGTCGGCGGGCGTAGCTGGAGACGAAGTGGACGCCGCCGTCGCCCCAGTAGCAGCCCTCCAGTTTCTGCGCGTGGGTGATCCCGCCCGGACCGAAGTCCTGGAACCGGACGGGGGTCCGCGCCGCCGAGGGGTCCGGCACGGGGACCCACTCGACCGGGAACTCGGCCCCGGGCTCGTCCACGACGGAGAGGTCGGCCAGCCCCGGGACGCGCATGGCGTGCAGGACGCCC
Source organism: Streptomyces vinaceus (assembly GCF_008704935.1). Lineage (NCBI taxonomy): Bacteria > Bacillati > Actinomycetota > Actinomycetes > Kitasatosporales > Streptomycetaceae > Streptomyces > Streptomyces vinaceus. The sequence continues at coordinate 1,711,385 of NZ_CP023692.1, read as the reverse complement.
CCGGCGCGCAGGGAGCCGGGTCCGCCGAGGGGACGGGCGGGCAGGAAGCGGTAGAAGAGCCCGAAGGGCCGGGTGAAGGCGTCCTCGGTCTCGTAGACGGTCCCGCGGTACGGGTCGACGGCGACGGCCTCGTGCGCGAAGCGGCCCATCGCGGTGAGCGGGACGGCGCCGCTGCGGTGCGGGTCGGCGGGGTCGACCTCGAAGACGTAGCCGTGGTCCCTGGTGTACCCGGAGGTCCCGGCGCGGTCCTCGGTCTCCTCGCAGCTGAGCCAGGTGTTCCAGGGGGTGCGGCCGCCCGCGCAGTTGACGGCGGTACCGGCGAGGGCGACGCGCTCGGCGGTGACCGCGCCGGCCGGGTCGAGTTCGAGGAGCGTGCAGCCGCCGAGCGCCTGGGGGTCGTACGTGAGGCCCCGGGCGGCGGGGACGCGCAGGGCGGCGGTGGTGCGGTTCTCGTGGTTGCGGACCAGGCGGACCCGGCCGGAGCCCGCGTCGAAGGCGGCCATGCCGTCGCAGTTGGCCGGTACGGGGCCCTCGCCGGAGCGCAGGGGGTCACCGGCGCGGGAGAGCACGCGGTAGTGGAAACCGGCGGGGAGGTCGAGCAGCCCGCGGGGGTCGGGGACCAGCGGCCCGTACCCCCGGCGGGGCGGCGGGACGGCCCGGGAGCTGCCGGCGAAGAGGGAGCCGAGGGCGCCGCTGAAGGCGACCGAGGCGAGCAGGGTGCGGCGGGTGACGGACATCGGCGGCTCCCGGGGCGAGGGGGGTGACGGGCCCCGTGGTACCACGGGCCCCCGCCCCCCTGCCCCGGACGCGCCGGGCCGCGGAACCTTAGATCAGCTCCGCGCTCAGGGTGATCGTCGTACCCGTCAGGGCCTGGCTGACCGGGCAGTTCTTCTTGGCGTCCTCGGCGGCGGCGGCGAAGCCCTCCGCGTCCAGGCCGGGGACCTCGGCGCGCACCGTCAGGTGGATGCCGGTGATGCCCTCGCCCGGCTGGAAGGTCACGTCGGCCTTGGTCTCCAACCGGGTGGGCGGGGTGCCGGCGCCGTCGAGACCGTGCGAGAGGGCCATCGAGTAGCAGCTGGAGTGCGCGGCGGCGATCAGCTCTTCCGGGCTGGTCTTGCCGTTCGCGGCCTCGGCGCGCGAGGGCCAGGAGACCTCGAACGAGCCCCGGCCCGAGGAGTCGAGGCTGACCGTGCCGGCGCCCTTGAGCAGGTTGCCTTCCCAGACGGTGTGCGCGGTACGCGTGGTGGCCATGGTGGATCCCTTCGGAAGATGTTGGGAACTGCCGGACCGTCCCGGTGAGGGGCGGTCCGGCGTCCCCAAACCTACTGGGACACCAGGGGTTTCGCGTCGCGTGCCAGTGCGGTGAGCCTTGAGATGGCCCGGAAGTACTTCTTGCGGTAGCCGCCGTTCAGCATTTCTTCACTGAAGAGCCGGTCGAAGGGGACCCCGGACGCCAGGACCGGTATCTCCCGGTCGTACAGCCGGTCGGCGAGGACCACCAGGCGCAGCGCCGTCGACTGGTCGGGGACGGGGCCGACGTCGGTCAGGCAGACCGCCGCTACGCCGTCCGTGAGGGCGCCGTACCGGCTGGGGTGGACCTTGGCCAGGTGCTCCAGCAGCCCCGGGAAATCGTCCAGGCTCGCGCCCTCGGTCGCGTACGCGGCCTTCGTGACCTGCTCGTCCGAGAACGGCGCCGGGGCCTCGGGAAGACCGCGGTGGCGGTAGTCCTGGCCGTCGATGCGCAGCGGGCGGAAGTGCGCCGAGAGCCCCTGGATCTCGCGCAGGAAGTCCGCGGCGGCGAACCGGCCCTCGCCCAGCTTGCCGGGCAGGGTGTTGGAGGTGGCGGCCAGCGCCACGCCCTGCTCGACCAGGCGGCTGAGCAGCGAGGAGACGAGGACGGTGTCGCCCGGGTCGTCCAGTTCGAACTCGTCGATGCACAGGAGGCGGTGGCCGCCCAGCGTCTGGACGGTCTGCTGGAAGCCGAGCGCGCCGACCAGGTTGGTCAGCTCGACGAAGGTGCCGAAGGCCTTGAGCGCGGGTTCGGCCGGGGTGGCGTGCCACAGGGAGGCCAGCAGGTGCGTCTTGCCGACGCCGTAGCCGCCGTCGAGGTAGACCCCGCGCGGGGCCGTGGAGAGAGGTGCCTTCTTCGCGAACCAGCGGCGCTTGGCGCCGCCGCTCGCGTGGGCCCCGCCCAGCCCGGCGGCGAAGCCGCTGAGCACGGTGACGGCCTCGGCCTGGCTCGGCTGACCGGGGTCGGGCTCGTAGGTGTCGAAGCGCACCGAGTCGAAACGCGGCGGCGGCACCATCTCGGCCACCAGCCGTTCGGCGGGCACCCGCGGCTCGCGGGCGCACAGGGCCTGCGGGCCGGTCGCGGCCGGGCCGGCTATCGGGGGTCGCCCGTAGGTGGATCCGGAGGTGGAGAGTGATGTTGACACAGCTCTTAACTCTACGGGGCGTGGCACACTGCACCGATGCGACGCCTGTTCCCTGTGACCGATCAGACATCGGCCGACCCGACATCGGCCCCCGCGGACCACGGTGACCGTGAGTGGTCGCTCGACGAGCTGGCGGAGGCGTACGCGTACCCGGCGATCGCTCCGGAGGGCCACTGGCTGCGGGCCAACATGGTCTCCACCCTGGACGGCGCGGCCCAGCACGACGGGCGCTCGCAGCCGATCTCCAGCGAGACCGACATGCGGATCTTCGGCACCCTGCGGGCGCTGGCCGACGTGGTGGTGGTCGGCGCGGAAACGGTTCGCCAGGAGGGGTACCGCCCGGCGCGGGCCCGGGAGGCCTTCGCGGCCCGGCGCGCGGCCGCCGGACAGGGTCCCGCCCCCGCCATCGCGGTGGTCACGGCGAGCCTGGACCTGGATTTCTCGCTGCCCCTGTTCACCTCGCCCCTCGTGCCGACCCTCGTGGTGACGGGGGCGGCCGCATCCGCCGAACGGGTGGCGGCGGCCGCCGGGGCCGGGGCCGAGGTGGTCCTGGCGGGTGACGGGGCGGCCGTGGATCCGGCCCGGATCGTACGGGAGCTCGCGGACCGGGGGCTGCGCCGCCAGCTCACCGAGGGCGGACCCCGGCTGCTGGGGCAGTTCGTGGCCGCCGACGTGCTGGACGAGCTGTGCCTGACGATCTCGCCGATGCTGGCCGCGGGCGGGGCCCAGAGGATCTCCGGAGGGCCCCCGGTGACCGTGCCGCACCGGCTGGCTCCGGCCTCCGTACTGGAGGAGGCCGGGTTCCTTTACACGAGCTACCGTCGGATCTGAGAAGAGGCGGAATTTGTTGTTCCGCTTAGCTTCCGGTGGGCACATACCTGGGCAGATATATCCACGCGTGGCTCCGTGTGAAAGCGGGGCAGGATGGTTTCCGCAGGGGCCGGCCGACCGGCCCCGGCCCATGAAGGAGAGGGCGTCCGTGTTCACGAGCGTTTTGATGATCGAGCAGCCGCTGACCAGCGTCGACGTGGACTTCGTCACCAGCCTGCACGGGGACGACCCGGTCTCCTTCCTCGTCCTCATGCAGCCCCGGGGCGACCAGGACCGCCTGCTGCGCGCCATCGACGACGTGGCACTCGGAGAGATCCCCGACGCGCTCCGCGAGGCCGACGTACCGGAGGGCCACGCCGCCCGCGGCCCGGCCGAGCAGGCGCTCGTCCACTCCCTGGAGGCCCTGCGCAAGAAGGGCGCCAAGGCCACCGGGCAGATCATCGAGGACCACCCGCTCGACAGACTCAGGGCCGTCGTCGAGGAGTCGAACGCCGACGAGGTGATCGTCCTGACCGCCCCGCACTTCGTCGAGGAGTTCTTCCACCGCGACTGGGCCTCCCGCGCGCGCCACAAGGTCGGGGTTCCGGTGCTCAAGCTCTTCGCCCACAACGAATAGGCTGGCGTCCGACACACGCGCCGGGACGCGCGAGCCGGGGTGGGACACCGCCCCGTACCGCCTCCCGCGTACCGATTCCGTACCGACCCGCACCTTGGGGAGATCCCGTATGACGCCGCCCGGCCTGCCGAACGCCATGGAACGCCCGCACTTCATCGGCATCGGCGGCGCCGGGATGTCCGGCATCGCGAAGATCCTCGCCCAGCGGGGCGCGCGGGTCGCCGGCAGTGACGCCAAGGACTCCGAGACGGCGCAGGCGCTGCGCGCCCACGGCGCCACGGTCCACATCGGGCACGCGGCCGAGCACCTCGCCCCCGACGCCACCTGCGTCGTCGTCTCCAGCGCCATCCGCGCCGACAATCCGGAGCTGGCGCGCGCCGCAGAGCTCGGCGTCCCCGTGGTGCACCGCTCGGACGCCCTGGCCGGCCTGATGGACGGCCTGCGGGCGATCGCGGTCGCCGGTACGCACGGCAAGACCACCACCACCTCCATGCTGGCGGTCTCCCTGTCGGCGCTCGGCCTGGACCCCTCGTACGCGATCGGCGGCGACCTGGACGCCCCCGGCTCCAACGCCCACCACGGCGAGGGCGACGTCTTCGTGGCGGAGGCGGACGAGAGCGACCGCAGCTTCCACAAGTACGGCCCGCAGGTCGCGATCATCCTGAACGCGGAGCTCGACCACCACGCGAACTACGCGTCGATGGACGAGATCTACGAGTCCTTCGAGACCTTCGTCGGCAAGATCGTGCCGGGCGGCACCCTGGTCGTCGCCCACGGGCAGGAGGGCGCCGCCGAGATCGCCGCCCGGGTCCGCGGCACGGAGGGCCTCACCGTCGTCACGTACGGCGAGGAGGAGGGCGCCGACGTCCGGATCACGAAGATCACCCCGCGCGGTCTGACCAGCGAGGTCACCGTGGTCATCGAGGGCCGGATGCTCACCTTCACCGTCTCCGTGCCCGGCCGCCACTACGCGCACAACGCCGTCGCCGCCCTCGCGGCCGGTGTGGCCCTCGGCATCCCGGTGCACAACCTGGCCTCCGCCCTCGGCAAGTACACCGGCGTCAAGCGCCGCCTCCAGCTCAAGGGCGAGGCCTCGGGCGTGCAGGTCATCGACTCCTACGCGCACCACCCCACCGAGATGACCGCCGACCTGGAGGCCATCCGCGGCGCCGCCGCAGACGCCCGGATCCTGGTCGTCTTCCAGCCGCACCTCTTCTCCCGCACCCAGGAGCTGGGCAAGGAGATGGGCCAGGCCCTCGCCCTCGCCGACTCCGCTGTGGTCCTCGACATCTACCCGGCCCGCGAGGACCCGATCCCCGGCATCACCAGCGAGATCATCATCGCGGCCGCCCGCAGCGCCGGCGCCGACGTCACCGCCGAGCACGACAAGGCGGAGGTCGCCGACGTCATCGCGGGAATGGCGAAGCCCGGTGATCTCGTTCTCACCATGGGCGCGGGTGACGTCACGGACCTCGGTCCGGCGATCCTCGCCCGCCTGGCGGACTGAGAACGAGGGAGCGGGAGAGTCATGTCGTACGAGGTCGAGAAGACGGACGAGCAGTGGCAGGCCGAGCTGACGCCGTCCGAGTACCAGGTGCTGCGCCTGGCGGGCACCGAGCCGGCGTTCCGCGGTGAGTACACCGACACCAAGACGGCCGGGGTCTACTCCTGTCGCGCCTGCGGCTCCGAGCTCTTCCGCTCCACCGAGAAGTTCGAGTCGCACTGCGGCTGGCCGTCCTTCTACGACCCGAAGGACTCCGACGCCGTCGAGCTGAAGGCGGACACCTCGCACGGCATGGTCCGCACCGAGGTCCTCTGCGCGAAGTGCGGCTCCCACCTCGGGCACGTGTTCGAGGGCGAGGGGTACCCCACCCCCACCGACCAGCGCTACTGCATCAACTCGATCTCGCTGCGCCTCACCCCCGAAGAGGGCTGACGGGGCTGACGGGGGCTGACGGGGCTCACACCGCGAGGCGGTCCACGGCGGGCAGGAACTGGTCGTAGAAGCGGGCCTTGAGGTGCAGGGCCCGCTCCTCCAGCTCGCGGAAGCAGTCGGTGGACTCCTCCTGGGCGAGGAGTTCGGTCACCCGCGCGGCCAGCCGGTCGGAGTGGGAGCCGGACAGCAGGGACACCGTCGCCAGCGAGTGCGTCTTCGCGTCGTGGACGTGGTGCGGGAAGTAGAAACGGGAGCGGTTCCTGCCCCCCTCGGTCAGCAGGGGGGCCATCCGCTCCCACAGCCGCCCGTACTCGACGGAGACCAGCACCTCGCCCCAGAACCGCAGGATCGTCAGCAGCCTCAGGTCGGCGTCGGCGTGGCCGCCCGCGTCGGCGATCAGCTCCAGCGTGTCCCGGATGACCTCCTGGGTGTCGGCCGTGGGCCGGGAGGCGACCAGTGCCGGGCGGGAGATCCCCAGCCGATGCATGTCATGTGTCATGTCCTCCCGGTGCGAGGGCGTGTGGCCGTGGCCGTCCGGATACTCCTCCCGCAGGATGACCCGGGCGATCCGCAGCCCCGCCTCGTCGCGCAGCAGGTCGATCGCGAGGTCGTAGCAGGGGGTGAAGGCGAGCGAGACGAAGCGCCGCTGGAGCAGGAGCGCGGCGAAGTCCTCCTCCGGGAGCCCCTTGACGTTCGCCAGGACCGGATGGGCCCGGAACCGCTCGATCAGTGCGTCTTCGAACCCGTCCAGGGCGTGCAGATCGTGCATGGCCGTACCTCGTACCTCTCCGTGGATCACAGGCTGATGCTTGCCACCGACGTGCGCCAGTCGAGGAGATCCACGTCCTTGCCGATGCTCCACAGCGTGCGCAGCTCCTGCTGGACCTCCTCGCCCATGACGGTGTCCGCGCCGTCGATCTCGATCTGCGTGGAATCGATGGCGAGCTGGCCGTGCAGGAACGAACTGACCAGAAAATGCTGATCGGCCTTGAACACGGCGATCGAGGGAAGGGAGTTGTAGAGCCTCACCTGGAGGCGCGCCCGGCTCCCGGCCGGGATCTCCGCGTTCAGCTGGGCGAGCCCGGCGAGGCAGTACTCCACGCTGGCACGCACGTTCACCGCGAGCGCCGGATCGCGCACCGCCCTGAGCGCCTCGTCCCGCAGTCCCGCCACCGGCGACGAGGGGTGCAGGAGCAGGATGCGTACGTGGACCTGCTGGTCGGTCAGTGCCTTGTGCATCGCGGCCTTGAGGTGGTGCAGGTTGGGGATCCACGTCTGCAGGATCACCAGCTCGTCCGCGGCGTTCCCGAGGAACCCGGTGAACACGTCCTCGGGGAAGCGGCTGTGCACCGCGACCACGCCGCCGTAGTGCTGCCGTTTGAGGCGTTGGGCGATGGCGTCGACGTCCAGCTTGGACAGGTGTGCCTCGACGTTGGCGTTCAAGTCGTCGATCTTCGTCCGGACGCTGGTGTCCAGGGCCTTGACGTCGTCGTGGACCTCGTCGAGCCGTTTCAGGCGGTCGAGTTCGAGCAACAGGAAGACCGTCACCGTGCTCAGGATGAGCAGTGTGACCTTGGGGAGCGCACCTCCGGGGGCGAGCGCGTCGAGCCAGCCGAACAGGTCGGCCAGCAGGACCACCACGCCCGATGCGGCCATCAGGCCGAGCGCCAGCTGCTCCACCTTCCGCCGGACGTCCCCGCTCCGGCGGCGCACTGCGTTGCTCATGTTCCCCCGACCCCCGGCCCGACCCTCCCGCCTGAGCGATGACCGTACACCCGTTGATCGGCGGGCAAGGGCGACTTTTCGGCCATCACGTCAGATGAGGCTGTGGCGGACGGCGCAGGCCACGGCGTGGGCCCGGTTGCGGGCCTGGAGGCGGGACATGAGCTCGTAGATCACGTTCTTGACGGTGTGCTCCGAGCAGGACAGGGTGCGGGCGATCACCGCGTTCCCGTGGCCCTCCGCCATCAGCGTGAGCACCGCCGTCTGGCGGGCCGTGAGCCGGGGGGCGTCGGCCGGGGCCGCCCCGGACCGGGTGGCCGGGGTGCTCGCGGCGGCGGAGGTGGCCGCCGCCGAGGTGGCCGCGCCGAGCAGGCGGACCAGGGCCTGGTAGGGCATCCGGCCGTCCCCGGCCTGGCGCAGCAGCGTCAGCCGGTCGGGGGCCGCGGGGCTCCGTACGGAGGCGAGGGCGTGCGTCTCGCGCACGTCGTGGATCTCGCGCACGTCGTGCGTCTCGCGCGTCAGTTCGGCCACGGCGCTCACAGCAGGCCCACCCGCATCGCGTAGGCGACCGCGTGGGCGCGGTTGCGGAGCCGGAACCGCTGGGTGATGTCGTGGACGACGCTCGTCACGGTCCGCGGCGAGTAGCACAGCTGCTTGGCTATCTCGTTCGTCTCGTGGCCGTCGGCGACCAGCCGCAGCACGCTGCGCTCCCGGTCGCTCAGGCCCGCGGCCGCCCACGGGTCCGTGCCCCCGCCGGTGCCGGCGCCCGCCCGGCCGCCGGCGCCGGAGCGCTCCAGCAACCGGTCCAGCAGGTCCGGCGGCAGCGTGCAGTCGCCGCGGGAGGCGGCCAGTACGGCGCGCGAGAGGCGGGTGACGTCCGCCTCGCGGCGGCGCAGCAGCCCTCGGGCGCCGGCCGCGATGGCGTGCAGGGCGCCGTCGGGGGCCAACTCACCGGCCACCAGCACCACATCGGGTCGGGCCGGGGTGTCGCGGACGGAGTGCAGGACGTCGAGCTCCGGCCCGCCGACCTGGTCCACGGTCATGACGACGACCCGCGGGGCCTCACCCGGGGCGGTCAGGGACACCTCGGGGCAGGCGAACAGGGTGCTCTTGGTTCCGGCTTCCAGCACGGGGTCGAACGCGACGACGTCGACAGGGACGGGTACTCCCACCAGGTCCTCCGATGTTCATCCGCCGGCCGGGGTGCCGGACAGGGCGGAAGGGGCACTGCACACAGGCTGCGGGTGGGGGCCGGGGCCGGGCATCGGGCCGCGGCCCCCACATTTGCCCGGGGGCGCCCGCACCGGCCCGGATCCCGCGCGGTCAGGGCTCCGGGCCGCCCGCCACCTGCCGCGATCCCCATGCCGCACCGCTCCTGCCCGGCCGCCCCACCACCCCCTACGGCGGGCCCGCGGCCCCCATGGGGGCCCGTCCACGGAATATGGGGGATCGGCCCCCATGTGCGCGCCCCCGCACTCTGCGAGTTTTCTCCTGTGACCGACACCGCCACCACCGCCGAAGAATCCCAGGTCGGCGGCCTGGCCCCCTCCTGGTGGGCCCGGGCCCTGAACCTGCGGGAGCGCCTCGCCGCCCCGGGTACCCCGGTACCCGCGCCGGCCGACGCCCCCCACAGCCGACCGGCCTCCTGGTCCCTGGGGGACCCGGACGGCTTCGCGGCCCGGCTGGCGAGCCTGGGTGTCACACAGGACACGGCGTACGCCCTCGCGGCGGAGGCCCCCGGCCGGCTGGCCGCCCGTACGGACCAGCCCGAATGGGCCCGTGCCGTCGAGCGGATGGTGGCCGAGGCCCCCGCCGAGGTCCCCGCCGCGGCGCCCGCCGGGCTCCGGGCGGCGGACGCGGACGGCGCCGCGGCGTTCCTCCCCGCGCTGCGCCCCCTGGTCCGCTCCGCCTGGGAGCGGACCGCCGCACACCTCGACCTCACCGGGAGCGAACTCGACGCCGTACGGGCCGCCTTCGAGGAGCGCCTCGGCGACCGGCTGATCCGCCAGGCCGCCCGCACCCTGGTCCGCGAACTCCACCGGGCCCGTACGGAGGGCCTGTTGGCGGGGGAGACCCCGCGGGAGCGGTTCGCGGACTTCGTGGCCCGGCTCGGCACCCGGCAGGGCCTCGCCGGGCTGTTCGGCCGCCACCCGGTGCTGGCCCGGATGCTCGGCCAGGCCTGCGGCCAGGCGGCCGAGGCCACGGCCGAGCTGTTCGCCCGCTTCACCGCCGACCGCCCCGGGATCGTCGCGGGCCTGCTGGACGGCACGGATCCGGGAGCCCTCGTACGGGTGGACCTCGGCCGGGGAGACGTCCACCAGGGCAACCGCTCCGTGGCCCTGCTGCACTTCGCCGGCGGCGCGGCCGTCGTCTACAAGCCCCGGCCGCTCGACCAGCACGTCCTGCTGGACCGGGCGGTCGGCTGGGCCAACGCCAAGGTGGCGGGCCTGGGCCTGCGGACCCCGCGCTCGGTGCGCGGCGAGGGCTACGGCTGGCTGGAGTTCATCGAGCACGGCTGGTGCTCCTCGCCGACCGAACTGGACCGGTTCTACCGCCGCCAGGGCGCGCTGCTCGCCCTGCTCTACGCGGTCGACGGCGTGGACATGCACTACGAGAACGTTATCGCCTGCGGTGACCAGCCGGTGCTGGTGGACGCCGAGACCCTGCTGCACGCCGGGCTGCCGGCGGCCGTGACCTGCGGCTCCGACCCGGCGGCGGAGGCCCTGGCCGCCTCCGTGTACCGCACCTGCCTGCTGCCGAGCCTGCTGATCGGCGAGAACGGGGCCATGGACATCTCCGCCCTCGGCGGCGGGGACGGCGGCTCCTACCCCAGCGACGGACTGCGCTGGGAGGCCGCCGGAACGGACGAGATGCGGCTGGTGCGGGCCCCGGTGGCCACCGGGGCCGGGCAGAACCGGCCGGGCCCGCAGGGCGGGACGGCCGGCCACGCCGACCACCGCGCGGCGCTGCTGGAAGGGTTCCGGGCCGGGTACGACGCGATCACCGAGCACCGCGCGGAACTCCTCGGAACCGAAGCGGGCGACGCGGGGCTGCTGGCCCGCTGGGCCACCAGCCCGGGCCGCCTGATCGCCCGCTCGACCCGCCTCTACACGACCCTGCTCGACGAGTCCACCCACCCCGACCTGCTGTCCGACGCGCTGACCCGGGACACCGTGTTCGCCGTGCTCTGGACGGAATCCGAGCACGACCGGGCGCGCCGGCGGCTGATCGAGGACGAGATCGCCGACCTGTGGTCGGGGGACGTGCCCCTCTTCTTCCACCACCCCGCGGACACCGCGCTGCGGACCTCCCGGGGCACCCGCCTCGACGGGGTGCTGCCGGCCCCGGGTCTGCACACCACCCGCGCCAAGATCGCCGCGATGGGGGAGGTGGACCGCCACGACCAGGAGTGGATCATCTCGGCGACGCTCGCCGTCACCGGAGCCAACCTCAGCGTCGGCGGCCCCCGTTCGACCCTGGCCGGCCCCGCCGCGCCGGTCGTCGTCCCCGAGCCCTCCCGGCTGCTGGCCGCGGCCTGCGGGATCGCCGACGAGATCGCGGCCCGGGCGGTGCACGGCGGCGACCGCGTCAACTGGCTGGGCCTGGAGCAGGTGTCCGCAGACCACTGGGCCGTCCTGCCGATGGGCGGCGGGCTCGCCCAGGGCTACTGCGGGGTCGCGCTCTTCCTGGCCCAGCTCGGCGCCCTGACCGGCGCCGAGCGGTACACCGACTTGGCCCGGCGGGCCGTGCGGCCGCTGCCCGCGCTGCTCGCCGCGCTCGCCGCCGACCCCGCGCTCGGGGCCGCGGTGGGACCCGGCGCCCTGCACGGGATCGGGGGCATCGTCTACACGGCGGCCCGGCTGGCCCCGCTGCTCGGCGAGGACCTCGCCGGCTGCCTGCCCGACGCGCTCGCCGCCCTCGAACGGGCCGCCCTGGCCGACGCGGAGGAAGGCGCCGACGGGCCGGCCGATCTGGCCGACGGCCTCGCCGGAGCCCTGGCCGCCGCGGTCGCCGCGCAGCGCACGTACGGGTCCCTGGCGCGGGGCGCGGCCCGGCGGCTCGCCGACCGGCTGCTGGCCCGGGCCGAGAAGAGCCTCGCCGATCAGCGCCCCCCCGCCCCCGGCTTCGCCCACGGCGACGCGGGCATCGGCTGGGCCCTGCTGCGCTACGCGGCCGCCCTGGACGAGGCGGGGGAGCCGGGGGCCTCGTACGCCCGGACCGGCGCGGCCCTGCTGCGCCCGGCGCTGGAGGAGGCCCTGCTCCGCCCCGCCGACCTCGACTGGCACTCGGGTCTCGCGGGGACCGCGCTGGCCGCCGCCGACGTCCTCGGAGCCGACCTGCTCCCGGCGGCGGAACTCGACCGGTGCGCCGCGCTGCTGGGCGCGCCCGGCGCCGCACCCGACCTCAGCCTGCACCGCGGCTCCCTCGGCTCCCTCGAACTGCTGGGCGTGCTCGCCGGGCAGGGCCACGAGGGGGCCAGGGCCGACCTCGGCCACCGCGCCGGGGAGGTCCTCGGCCGACTGGAGGAGCACGGGCACCGCTGCGGCACCCCCGACCACGTACCGTCCCCCGGTTTCCTCACGGGGCTCTCCGGCATCGGATACGCCCTGCTCAGGCTGGGCTTCCCGGCGCGCGTCCCGTCCGTCCTGCTCCTCGAACCCGCGTAACGCGGCCCGTACTTCGCCATCCCCTGCTTCGCCGTCCCGTACCACGCCGTCCCGGCGGCACCCCGCACTTCCGCACCGAGCACCACTCCCCTCAGGTATCGAGAAAGGTACTCACCACCATGCAGAAGCCCCAGGTCAACGCCCAGTCCGTCGCCGCCGCCGACGAGGCCGCCGCAGCGGCCGCCATCGAGGCGCGGACCGAGGACCCGGCCGGCGGGATCACCCTGTCGGGACGGAACAAGGCGTGCGCCCGGGCCCGCGCCCTGGCCGGTGTGGTGCTCACCAGCGGCATCGTCATCACCCTGAGCTCGATCGACACGAGCGTCTCGGCGCCGAACGTCACCTGGTAGGGCCTGTCCGATCTTCTCCGGATCTCTCCCGGATCTTCACCCCGCCTCTGTTCGAAACGGCCAACTTTCGTCGCACAATCGGCCGATCCCATGAACTAGATTGCGGACATGCGTTCCCGCTCGCGGTACATCGTCGGTCGTGACCCGCAACTGCGCGAGATCAAGCAGGCACTGACCGACGCGGGCGAAGGCCGCGGCGGGGTGGTCTTCCTGGTCGGCGAGGCCGGAATCGGGAAATCGAGGCTCGCCGCCGAAGCGGTCGGCATGGCCTTCGGCATGGGCATGCGGGCCCTGCGCGGCCGCAGCAGCACCACCGGCCCCACCGTTCCTTTTCGGCCACTCACCGAAGCGCTGATGTCGCTGTTCCGCAGCGGCGAACCCCTGGACGACCTGCCGCTCGGCCCCTACCGTCCCGCCCTCGGCAGGATCATCCCGGACTGGAGCAGCGACGCCCAGAACAACAGCTCCATGGTCATCCTCGGCGAGGCCGTCCTGCGGCTGCTCATCGCCACCGGCAAGGAGCACGGCCAGCTCCTGCTCCTGGAGGACCTGCACGACGCCGACCCCGAAACGCTCGCGGTCGTCGAATACCTGGTGGACAACCTGGAGTACACGAACGTGGTGCTCCTGGCCACCATCCGTACGGAGCCCTGCGACGCGCTCGACATGGCCGACTCGGCCCGCCGGCGCGGCGTGGGGACCGTACTGGAACTGGCCCCGCTCACCCGGCCCGAGGTCGGCGCGGTCATCGCCGCCCAGCTGGACACCGAGCCCGAACTCGTCCCCCGCCCGGCCCTGGACCGGCTCTGGGACGACAGCGCGGGCAGCCCCTTCCTCGTCGAGGAACTGCTCCAGGGCATGATCGGCAGCGGCGCCCTCGTCCGCTTCGAGGACGGCTGGCGGGTCGTCGGCGACCTGCGCAGCGACGTGTCCACCGCCCTCGCCCGGGGCATCCTGCGGCGCATCGACCGGCTCGGACCCCAAGGGCTGACCCTGCTCTCCGCGGCGGCCGTCATCGGCCGCCGCTTCCCGCTCACCGTGCTCCAGCGGATGACCGGCATCGACGACCGCGGGCTGCTCAGCCACCTGCACGCCGGCGTCGCCGCCCAGCTCGTCGTCCCCGACGAACCGGCCCCCGACTGGTACGCGTTCCGCCACTCGCTCACCGCCGAGGCCCTGCACACCCAGCTCACACCCGGCAACCGCGCGCAGATGTCGGGCCGCGCCGCCGACGCGGTGCAGGCGCTCTACCCCGACCTCGAAGGCGACTGGTGCCCCCTGGTCGCCGAACTGCGCTCCCAGGCCGGCGAGGACGCCGAGGCCGGGCGCCTGTTCACCGCCGCCGGCCTGCGCGCCCTGGCCGCCGGGGGGATCAGCTCCGCGATCACCCTGCTCAGCCGCGCCGAACGGCTGCTCGCCGCCAGCCAGGACCCCGCCGGGCGCACCGACGCCCTGGAGGCCCTGCTGCCCGCGCTCGCCGAGGCCGGGGACTTCGCCCGCGCCTTCGGCTTCGCGGAGAACCTGCACACCCTCGGCGGCAGCGGGCTGAGCGCCACCCGGCTCGCCGCCCTGCACACCCGGCTCGCCAAGGTGGCCCACACCGCGGGCCGCTGGGAGGACGGCAACAGACAGATAGCCCAGGCCAGATCCCTCCTGGGCGCCCAGCCCGACGAGCGCGCCACCGCCTCGATCGACGTGACCGCCGCCTACCTCGCGCTCGACACTCCCGGCCCCGACCGCACCCAACTGGCCGAGAAACTGGGCAACTCCGCCCTCCAGGCGGCCCAGCGCCACGGCCTGGCCACCGTCGCCTGCCAGGCCCTGGAACTCCTGGCCACCCTCGCCCGCGAACGGGACTTCGACGAGGCCACCGCCCTGCTGGAATCGGCCCTCCAGACCGCCGAACAGCACCAGCTCCCGCTCCAGCGCATGTACGCGCTGACCCGGATCGGCGGCAACTACTGGCTCACCGAAGGCGCCACCGCCCCGCTGCTGGCCGCCCGGAGCGAGGCCCAGCGGCTCGGCTCGGCCACCATCGTCCACACCATCGACGGCATCATGATCCTCGACGCCGTCCTGCGGGGCGAGTTCACCGCCGCCGAGCGGTCCGCCGAGGAATGCCTGGCCGTCGTCCAGCGCCTGCGGCTGGCCCCGGCCACCCGGTACGTCCTCATGGCGCGGGCCGCGCTGGCCGCCCACCGGGGCGAACGGCCCGCGATGGAGAGCGCGCTGGCCAGCTTCGCCGAGAACGACGGCGCCGGCTCCCAGGAGGAACCCCTGACCCTGGGCCTCGCCCGGGCCTTCTGCGCGCTGATGGAGGAGGACCGCCCCGGCGCGGTCGGCGCACTGCGCTCCGTCGCCGAACTGGAGGACGCCAACCCCAGTACGTACTACCTCAGCGGGCGGTACGGCATCGGCCTGCTCCTGGACGTGCTGTCGGGGGAGGCCGACCGCGCCGCGTACGAGGAGATCGCCGCGACCGCGCCCGGCCGGATGCGCTGGAACCGGCAGTTCGTCCTGTTCGCCGGGGCCGTCCTGCTGGGCCGTGAGCGCCGCGCCGAGGAGGCCGCGGCCGCCGTGGCCGAGGCCCTGCGCGTCGCCGCCCCGTACACCACCGCCCTCCACCTGGGCCTGAGGCTGATCGCCGACGCGGCCCACGAGGACGGCTGGGGCGAGCCGGTGGCCTGGCTGCGCCGGGCGGAGGAGCACTTCCACCAGGGCGGCGTGGCCGCGGTCGCGGGCGCCTGCCGCGCGGCCCTGCGCCGGATGGGCGCCCCGGGCCGCCAGCGGCGTACGGGTTCGAGCACGATCCCGGACGTCCTGCGCACCCAGGGCGTGACGGTCCGCGAGTACGAGGTGTTCCGGCTCCTCGCGGAGCGGCTGGGCAACAAGGACATCGCCGACCGCCTCTACATCTCCCCGCGTACGGTCGAGAAGCACATCGCGGCCCTCGGCGCCAAGACCGGCCGCGCCAACCGGGCGGGGCTCTGCGAACTCTCGGCCTCCCTGGAGGCGTCGGGCCCCTGAGGACCCGGGCACGGTCATCGCATCTCGCGGACCGTGCGCGAGGTGAGGATGCCGACCGCCGTCACCGCCAGGACCGCCGCCGAGACGGTGAACATCGCGGCGGTGCCCGACTGGGCCAGGGCCCCGCAGACGATCAGGGAGAGCGGGGCCACCGCGTAGCCGATCACCATGTCCACCGAGATCACCCGGCTCAGCACCGGGCCGTCGATCGTGCGCTGGATCCAGCTGAGGCCGAAGACCCCCTGGAAGCCCATCCCGAAGCCCATCGCGAGCACCGTCGCGAGGGCCCCGGCCGTGTTGCCGACGAAGCCCAGCAGCCCCGTGCCGATCGCCAGCCAGCCCGCCAGAGCGGCGATCAGCAGCCCGATCCGCGGCCGGCCGCCCACGGCCCCGCCGACCAGGGTGCCGAGCATGGCCCCGCCGGCCAGCGCGCCGTTGAGCAGGCCCAGGGTGGCCGAGCCGCCGTGCAGGTCGACCTTGGCCAGGGTCGCGAAGCCCACCGTGAACGGCCCCGCCTGGCAGAAGGTGACCGCCGCGTCGACGGCCAGGATCGTACGGATGCGCGGGTCCTCGAAGGCGTACCGCAGCCCGGCGCGGATCCGGGCGCCCAGCGAGACCTCGGCCCCGGCCGGGGCGGCGCCCGCGGCCGGACCCTTCTCGTCGGCGGCGGCGCCCGCCGGCCGCGGCCGCGGGCGGATCCCCGCCACGCACACACCGCAGAGCGCGAAGCACACCGCGTCGACGAGGAAGGCGACGGAGGCGTTGGAGAAGGCCACCACCATGCCCCCGACGGCCGGGCCGAGCACCGCCGCCACCTTGGTGCCGACCGCGAGCAGGGCGTTGGCCGGCGCCAGCTGCTCCTCGTCGACCACCGAGGGCAGGATCGATGCCCGGGCCGGCTGGAAGAAGGCGTCGACCGCCCCGAAGGCGGCGGCGGCGCAGCACAGCGTCCACAGCGTCAGGGAGCCGGCCAGACCGGCCAGGCCCACGCCCGCCATCAGGGCGGCCCGGGCCCAGCTGGAGAGCTTCATCAGGGTCCGCGAGGACCAGGTGTCGCTGAGGGAGCCGCCGACCAGGGTCAGCAGGGCCCGCGGCACCGCCTGGAAGGCGAGGACGTACCCGAGGGCCAGCGTGGACTGCGTGAGACCGAGCGTGATCCAGGAGAAGGCGATGTAGCTGAATCCGTCGCCGAGCAGGGACAGCGACTGTCCGAGCCACAGCAGCCGGAACGAGGGCAGGCGTGCGGGGGCGCTCAGCCGGTCCCGCGCGTCCACCAGAGTGGAAGCCATGAACGTCATCCCATCCGTAGGGCCGGCCGCGGTCAGTAGCGGACGGGCAGGGCCGTCAGCGCGCGGTTGAGGAGGGAGGGCTGCCAGGTATGCTGTGCGCCGAGCAGCTCCAGCCCCGGGTACTCGCGAACCAGTACGTCGACCACCGCGCCCGCCACCAGCCGGGCGAAGGCCGCCCCGATGCAGAAGTGGGCGCCGAAGCCGAACCCGAGGTGCGAGGCGCTGCCTCGGCGGACGTCGAACGCGTCCGGGTCGGAGAAGCGCCCGGGGTCCCGGTTGGCGGCGGCCGTGACCAGGAAGAGCCGGTCCTCGGCGCGCACGGAGCGCCCGTCGAGGTCGAAGTCCCGGGCGGCGGTGCGGATCGACATCTTGGACGGGCCGTCGAAGCGCATGGCCTCCTCCACCGCCATCGGCACCAGCGCCGGGTCCTCCCGTACGGCGGCCAGCTGCTCGGGGTGCTCCAGCAGGGCGAGCACGGCGTTGACGATGAGGTTGCTGGTGGTCTCGCCGCCGGCGAAGGCCATCTGGGTCAGCATCCCGACGAATTCCTCCTCGCTGACCGACTTCCCGATCTGACCGCCCGCCAGCACGGCGCTGATCAGGTCGTCCTTCGGGTCGGCGCGGCGCTGAGCCACCAGGTCGGCGAGGTAGTCGTCCAGGTTGACCAGGGACTGGAGCGAGGTGCGGTACTCGCGCTCCTCCTGCGCGGCCCCGAGGACCAGGTCGCCTACGCGGGCGTTCCAGTACCAGAAGGAGGGGCCGTGCGCCTGGGGGACGCCCAGCCAGCGGGCGAAGACGAGCGCGGGCAACGGCCGGGCGATGTCGGCGACGAGGTCCCCGGTCCGGCCCGGGACGGCGCGGCGGGCGAGCATGGCGCGGGTGGCGCGCTCGACGAAGGCCCGGTAGCGGCCGATCGAGCGGGCCGCGAACTGCTCCTGGAACACCTGGCGCAGCCGCCGGTGCTGCGGGGCGTCGTTGAACACCATCCAGCGCGACAGGATCCCGAAGGCCCGCTCGGCGTCCTCGCGGGCGCCCTCCGGCACGGCGTCCATCAGCGGGCGCACCCGCTCGGCGGAGACGGCGGGGGCGCGCAGGCAGTGCATCAGCTGGGCGTGCCCGGTGACGAGCCAGGCCCGGTGCATGGCGGACCAGTACACGGGGTCGTGGTCGCGCAGGGAGTTGAGGTACCCGTACGGGTCCGCGTTGACGGCGGGGTCGAGGAGGTAGCGCTCGGTGAAGGGGGCCGCGGGGGCCGCGGGGGCCGCCGGCGTGATGCGCGGGGCGGCGGCCGGTGCGGCCGGCGGGGCGGTGTGCCCGGTCACCGGGCACACCAGGGGGGACGTCCGCGCGGTCGCGTCCGCGGCCGTGTTCGTGGTCAGGACGGTCATCGGCGTGCCTCCGACTGGATCCGGCCGAGCGCAGCAGCGGTCTTGTGCATCAGCCGTTCGGACATCATGGACATGTGGTCGCCTTCGGTGACGTGGACGGTCAGCCCGCCGAGCGCGATCTCGCGCCAGCGTTCGACGTAGGTGCGGAAGTCCACGTCCAGCCCTGGCATCGGTTCGCCGTCGGGCAGTTCCGCGGCCGCGCTGCCCACCAGGAGGTGGACGTGGCCGGGGTAGGGGCGCAGTTCGTACGCGGACAGGGCGGTCAGCAGCGAGTGCCAGACCTCGATGGGGGCGTGCTCCACCAGGGCCGCCTCGCCGGGGCTCATACCGGCCCCCAGGAGCAGGGTGGTGAGCTCGGCCACGGCCGCCTCCCGCTCCGCCGACGGCGGCAGCGTACGGACACGGTCGCGCATCCGCAGCGCCCGCTCCATGTCCCGGCTGACCGCCGCGAGGCGTTCGCGGGAGGCCGGGTGGGGCAGGTGCGGCTCGATCAGCGTGAGCGGGGCGACGGTGTGACCGGCCCCGTGGAGCTGGGTGGCCATCTCCAGGGCGATGTTGGCGCCCATGGACCAGCCCAGCAGGTCGTGCGGGCCGTGCCCGCCGTGGGCGGCGAGCTCGGCGGCGTAGTTGGCCGCGATCCCGGCGATGGTGGTCGGGTCCACCCCGCCGAGCAGGCCGCGGGCCTGGAAGGCCCGGACCGGCCGGCCGGGCGGCAGGGCCCGGGCGAGCGGCACGTACCAGGCGCCGCTGCCGCCGCTGGGGTGCACGCACCACAGCGGGGCGCCGTCGCCCTCGCGCAGCCGGACCTCCGAGGTGACGGCCTTGGCGCCGGCGGTCTCCGGGGCCCGCGCCGCCGTCTGCGCGGCGCGGGCGGCGAGCCGGGCGATCGTCGGCAGTTCCAGCAGGTCCCGTACGGAGACGCTCAGCCCCCGGGCGGCCGCCTGGGCGGCGACCCGGACGGTCGAGAGCGAACTGCCGCCGAGGGCGAAGAAGTCGTCGTGGACACCGACCTGTTCGATGCCGAGCACCGTGCGCCACACCTCGGCGAGCACCACCTCGGCCGGGGTGCCCGGCGCGACGTAGTCGGTGGCGCTGCCCAGCCGGTCGGCCGCGGGCAGCGGAAGGGCCTTCTTGTCCACCTTGCCGCTGCTGTTGACCGGCATCGCGTCGAGGAAGACGAACCGCGCGGGGACCATGTACGCGGGCACCTTGGCCCGCAGCGCCTGGCGGAAGGGCTCCACGACGGGTTCCACGCCCGCCTCGGGCACCACGTACGCCACCAGCGCCGGCTCCGGCAGGTCCCGCCGCAGCAGGACCACCGCCTGCTGCACCTGGGGCAGTTCGCGCAGCCCGTGCTCGATCTCGCCGAGCTCGATGCGGAACCCGCGCAGCTTCACCTGGCTGTCGCGGCGGCCGAGGACCTCCACCGCGCCGTCGGGCAGCTGGACGCCGATGTCGCCGGTGCGGCACAGCCGGGCGCCGGGGGCGCCGTACGGGTCGGGGACGAACGCGGCGGCGGTCAGGTCGGGGCGGTTCACGTAGCCCCGGCCGATCGCGCGCCCGCCGAGGTAGACCTCGCCCTGCACCCCGACGGGGACCGGCTGGAGGTCCTCGTCGAGGACGTAGACCTGCGTGTTCCGCATGGGCCAGCCGATCGGCGGGCGCTTGCAGTCCGGCTTGAGGAGGGTGGAGACGGACCACACGGCCGTCTCGGTGAGCCCGTAGACGTTGTAGAACCGCCGTCCGCGCGCCCACTTCTGGGCCAGTTCGGCCGGGCAGGCCTCGCCGGCGACCTGGAGGATCCGGATCGCGGGGAAGCGGTCCTCGCCGAGGGCCGCCAGGGCGCTCGGGGCCAGCATCGCGACGGTGATCCCGTAGTCGAGCAGGGTCTGCGCGAGGTCGGAGCCCGCGCGCAGGGCCTCCCGGGGCGGTGTGCACAGCTGGGCGCCGTTCGCCAGGGCCCAGGTCAGGTCCATGATCGAGACGTCGAAGCTGAGGGAGGCGAACTGGAGCACCCGGTCGGCGGGGGTCACGGGGAACAGGTCGCGCTGCCCCTCCAGCATGTTGGTCAGGCTGCGGTGCGCGATGGTGACGCCCTTGGGCGTGCCCGTGGAGCCGGAGGTGTAGAGGACGTAGGCCGCGTTGTCCGCGGTGACGGCGGGCGCCGGGACCGCGGGACCGGCCGGAGCCGCCCAGGTCGCCGGGTCGTCCACGACCAGGGTCGGGCCGTCGAACGGCACCGTCCCCACCAGCGAGGACTGGGTGATCAGCACCGGCATCCCGCTGTCCTCGACGATGAACTTCAGCCGGTCGGCGGGGTGCTGCGACTCCAGCGGCAGGAAGGCCCCGCCCGCGCGGAGCACGCCGAGCACGGCCCGGACCATCTCCGGACCCCGGTCGAGGCAGATGCCGACGGGTACCTCAGGACCGACCCCGAGCGCCCGCAGCCGGTCCGCCAACCGGTGCACGGAGGCGTCCAGTTCGGCGTACGTGACCTCGCGGTCTCCCTGCCGGACGGCCACCGCGCCGGGCGTGAGCACGGCGTGCTCGGCCACGCACTCGTGGAACATCAGCGAGGTGTTGGGCAGTTCGGGGCCGCGGCCCCACTCCTCCAGCGCCCGCATCCGCGCCTCGCCGGCCAGCACCGGCGCCGTCACCGGGGCCTGCGGCCGCGCGGTCATCGCCTTCAGCACCCCGCACATCAGGTCGGCCAGCTGCTCGGCGGTGGCCGGGGCCAGGTAGTCCGGGTCGACGTCGAGGGTGAAGGACTCCACGCTCGCGTTGAGCATCAGCGGGAACGCGGTGCGGGCGATCTCCAGCGAGTCGTCCCAGCTGTCCCCGGACAGCCGGTGGAAGTTCACGTAGTTGAACAGGGTGTCCGCCAGGCTCGGCTGACCGGGCCGCAGCTGCGCGAGCCGCGCCAGCGGCACCCTGCGGTACGGGAGCATCTCCTGCTCGGCCGCGAACGCGGCCTTCAGGTACTCCAGCCAGCTGCCCCGGGGCCGGCGCACCCCGAACGGCACGGTGTTCAGGAACAGCCCGCGCATCCGGTCGGCGCCCGGCACCTCGGGCCGGCCGTTGGTGACCAGGCCCACCGAGTGGCCCTCGGCGGAGCCGTCGCGTTCGGCGAACAGGCTCATGGTGTGGTGGAACGCGCAGAGCAGGACGGTGCGGCGGGGCACTCCGGCCAACCGCGCCAGCCGGCCGATCGGCTCCGCGAGGGCGGCGTACGAGCGGCGCACCTCGTGCACGAACTGCCCGCCGTCCGAGGCCTCCGTACCGCGCCGGGTGAACCGGACCGGGCTCAGGTCCGCGAGCGCCGTCCGCCAGTACTCCAGACCCTCCTCGTCGACCAGTGCGGCCCGCTCCAGCGCCACGTACTCGGCGTACGGGGGCGCCGGCGGCAGCTCCGGGCTCCGGCCCTGGGCCACGGCCTGCCGGTGCAGGTCCAGCAGGTCGGCGATGAGCGAGGTCAGGCTCCAGCCGTCGAGGACCACGTGGCAGTCGGTGAGCGTGAGCCGCAGCTCCCGGTCGGTGAGGTGGTGGAGGTGGATGCGGACCAGCGGCGGGGCCGCCAGGTCGAAGCGCCGGGCGAACTCGGCGTCCACGTAGCCCCGTACCGAGGCCCACTGCTGCGCGTGCGGCAGGCCCCGCAGATCGCTGTAGCCGACCGGGAGCGCGGCGGCGGAGTGCACCAGCTGGAGCGGCTCGGAGAAGGAGACCAGGTCGATGGAGGAGCGCAGGATGCTGTGGCCGCGCACCACGGTGTCCACCGCGGCCTGGAAGGCGGCGAGGTCGAAGCCCTCCGGCACGGTGATCTTGAGGTCGGTGACGTTGTGGTAGGCGCCGCGGCCCGGATCGGCCAGCATCTCGTGCAGCATCCCGGCCTGGAGCATGGTCAGCGGGTACGCGTCGTCCAGGCCCTGCGGCAGCCGCGCCGCGTCGGCCGGGTCCAGCTGGGAGAACGGCTCCACGGGCGCGGGACCGGTGCCCTCGGCCGCCTCGGTCGCCAGCGCGGCGAGGTCGCCCAGGGTGCGGGCCCGGAACAGGTCCGGCACGCTCAGGCCCAGACCGGCGTTGCGGACCTGCCCGATCACCCGCAGGGCCAGCATCGAATCGCCGCCCAGGTCGAAGAAGTTCGCGGTACGGCTGATCCGCTCGGCGCCCAGCACGTCCGACCAGATGCGGGCCAGCGCCTCCTCCGCCGCACCGGCCGGCGGGACGTACCCGGCGGGTGCGGCGGCCCCCTCGACGGCCACCGCCACCAGGGAGGTGCGGTCCACCTTGCCGTTGGCGGTGATCGGCAGCTTCGCGTGCCGGACGAACAGCGCGGGCACCATGTACTCCGGCAGCGTCAGGCGCAGCCGGTCGCGCAGGTCCGGCGCGTCCAGCGGCCGGCCCTCGGTCAGCACCACGTGGGCGACCAGGCGGGCCCCGCCGTGCGCGTCGGGCCGGGCCACCACCGCGGCGTCCCGGACGCCGGGCAGGGCGCGCAGCGCGGTCTCGATCTCGCCGGGCTCGATGCGGAAGCCGCGGATCTTGACCTGGTGGTCGGCGCGGCCGGCGTACGCCAACTGCCCGTCGGGCAGCACCCGTACCAGGTCACCGGTGCGGTACATGCGGGTGCCGGCGGGACCGAAGGGGTCGAGGGGGAAGCGCTCGGCGGACAGCTGGGGCCGGTTGCGGTAGCCGCGGGCCACGCCGCCGCCGGACACGTAGAGCTCGCCCACGGTGCCGTGCGGCACCAGGCGGCCCGCCCGGTCCAGGACGTAGCCGTGCTGGCCGGCCAGGGGGCGGCCGATCGGCGAGTACACGGGCGAGACCGTGTCCTCCTCGGTGATCAGCCGGTAGGTGACGTGCACGGTCGTCTCGGTGATCCCGTACATGTTCACGAGCGCGGGCCGACGGTCCTCGGGCACGGCGAACCAGTCGCGGTAGTCGCGGGCGTCGAAGGCGTCGCCGCCGAAGACCACCGTGCGCAGCGCGAGCTCGGAGAATCCCGCTCCCTGCTGGGCCAGATGGGCCCGCAGTCCCTTGAAGGCGGCAGGGGTCTGGTTCAGGACGGTGACGCGTTCGTCGCGCAGGACGGCGTGGACGGCCGCCGGATCGCGGACCTCGTCCTCGGTCAGCACCACCACGCGCCCGCCGGAGGCCAGCGGGGCCCACAGCTCCCAGACGGAGAAGTCGAAGGCGGGGGAGTGCAGGAGCGTCCACACGTCGTCGGCGCCGAAGTCGAAGTGGTGGTCGGCGGCGCCCAGCAGCCAGGCCAGGTTGCCGTGGGTGATCTCGACGCCCTTGGGCTGCCCGGTCGAACCGGAGGTGTAGATGACGTACGCGAGGGCCTGCGGCCCGGGGACGGCGCAGTGCAGGTCCTCGGTGTCCTCGCCCGGGCCGTCGCCGGGGTCGCAGGAGGGGGCTCCGGCGGGATCGGCCAGCGGGATCAGGCCCACCGGCAGCCCCTCGACCGCCGCGCGGCCGACCGCGTCGGTGACCACCCACTCCACCCCGGCGTCACCGACCGTGAACTCCCGCCGGGCCCGCGGGTGGGCGGGGTCCAGCGGCAGGTACGCCGCACCGGCCCGCCATACGCCCAGCAGCGCGACGGCCAGGTCGACCGAGCGGCCCAGGCACACCCCGACCAGGGACTCCGGACCGATGCCCGCCGCCCGCAGCCGCCGGGCCAGGGCCAGCGAGGCCGCGTCGAGCTCGGCGTACGTCAGGCTGCGGCCGCCGCCGGAGACGGCCACGGAGGCGGGGGCCAGCCGGATCCGCTCGGCCAGCCGCTCCATCGCGAGCCGCGGCGCCGGCTCGGGCACGGCGCCCGCCGGCGGGCGGTTGGCCGGGCCGTCGGGGCCGAGCAGCGCGGCCCGCTCGTCGGCGGTGAGCAGATCGGCCATGCCGAGCGGCACGTCCGGGGCCTCGGCGAAGGCCCGCAGCACCGCGAGGGTGTGCTCGGCCAGCCGGGCCACCGAAGCCGCGTCGAACAGGTCGGGGCGGTAGACGAAACGCAGCCGGATGCGGTCCGCGTCCTCGCTGACGTCCAGCGTCAGGTCGAACTTCGCGGTGGTCAGGTCGATGGGGAAGGGCGTGCCCGTCGCACCGCCCAGGGCGTACCCGCCCTGCTGCGCGGTGGCGGAGTGCGAGAACAGCACCTGGAACAGGGGGTTGCGCGACAGGTCCCGCTCGGGGCTGAGCTCGTCGACGACCCGCTCGAAGGGCAGGCTCTGGTGGGACAGGGCGCCCAGGACGCTCTCCCGGGTCCGGGCGAGGAGCTGGGCCGAGGTCGGGTCACCCGCCAGGTCGGTCCGGATGACCAGGGTGTTCACGAAGAACCCGACCAGCTGCTCGATCTCCGGGCGCTCCCGGTTGGCGACGACCGTGCCGATCGCGATGTCGTCCTGGCCGCTGTGGAAGGCCAGCGCCGCCTGGAAGGCCGCCATCAGGGTCATGTACGAGGTGGTGTCGGCCCGGCGGCCGAGCTCGGCCAGCGCCGCCGTCAGCCCCTCGGGGAGCTCCACCGTGTGCACGGCGCCGGCGGAGCTGCGGACGGCGGGCCGCGGGTGGTCGGTGGGCAGTTCGAGCGGGGTCAGACCGGCCAGCGCCCGGCGCCAGTAGTCCAGGTCGGCGCTCTCGTCCGCGCCGCGCTGCCAGTGCGCGTAGTCGGTGTAGTCGACCGGCGGCTGGGGGAGCTGCGGGGCCCGGCCCTGGCATCTGGCGCGGTAGCAGGCGCCGAGGTCGCCCGTCAGGATGTCCAGCGACCAGCCGTCCGAGACGATGTGGTGCATGGCCAGGACCAGGACGTGGTCCTCGGCGCCGATCCGCAGCAGCGTGGCCCGGAACGGGGGCGCGGCCGCCAGGTCGAAGGGGCGCAGCGCCACCTCCCGCACGGCCGCGGCGATCGCCCCGGGGCCGCCCTCGCGGACCGCCGGGGGCAGGTCCACCACGTCGAGGCCGGCCGCGTCGGCGGCGGGCAGCACGCGCTGGGCGGGCACGCCGTCCTCGTGGGAGAAGACCACCCGCAGCTGCTCGTGGCGGGCGGTGAGGTCCCCGATCGCGGCGCTGAGCGCGGCGGTGTCCAGGGGCCCGGTGAACCGCCAGGCGGCGGGCATCAGGTACTCGACGCCGCCGGGGTCGAGCTGGTCGAGGAAGTACAGGCGCTGCTGGGCGGCCGACAGGGGAGCCAGGGCGGGGCGCGGGTCCAGGCGCGGGATTCCGGCGGGCGCGGCGGAGGCCTTGCCGCGCAGGCGCATTTCGAGGAGCCGGCGGGCGGCGGGGGAGAGGCCGCCGGGGGCGTTCGACGAGGTGGTGGTGGAGGGTTCGACCTGTGCAGTGGTCATCGCAAGTGCCGTCCAATCAAGGCTGGGATCGAGGTCCGGAACGCGGCGGCGGTCAGAACTCGGAGGTCAGGGACAGGTCGATCTCGTCGTCGCTCATCGAGGAGATCTGGTCGATGAGCTGTCGTTCCACTTCGACGGCGAGCAGTTCGACGGTGGGGTGGTCGAACAGGTCGCGCACCTGGATCGGGCAGTCGAAGGCGGTGCGAAGGCGGGAGGCGGCCGCCACGGCGCGCAGCGAGTGGCCGCCGAGGGCGAAGAAGTCGTCCCGGATGCCGACCTCGGGCAGGCCCAGGACCTCGGCCCAGATCTGGGCCGTCACCACCTCGGTCGGGGTGCGCGGGGCCACGGACGCGGCCGGGGCGGCCAGTTCCGGGTCGGGCAGGGCGGCGGTGTCCACCTTGCCCTGCACGGTCCGGGGCAGGGCGTCGAGCAGGACGAACGCGGCGGGCACCATGTAGCCGGGCAGCAGGGTCCGGCACCAGGCGGCCAGCGCCTCGGCGTCCGGCCCCCGGTCCTGGACGGCGGCGTAGCCGACGAGGGCGCGCTCCCCGCGCAGTTCGCGGACCAGGACGGTCGCGGCGTGCACGTCCGGGTGCTGTTCGAGGACGGCCCCGATCTCGGCCGGCTCGATGCGGAAGCCGCGGATCTTGACCTGGTCGTCGGTGCGGCCGAGGAACTCCAGCTCCCCGGAGGGCAGCCGGCGCACCAGGTCGCCGGTGCGGTAGAGCCGCCCGCCGGCTCCGCCGTACACGTCCGGTACGAACCGCTGCGCGGTGAGGGCGGGCTGCCCGAGGTAGCCGCGGGCCAGCTCCGGCCCGCCGATCAGCAGCTCGCCCGGCACCCCGACGGGGACGAGCTGGTCGAGGGCGTCGACGACGTACGCCCGGCGGGAGCCCAGCGGCCGGCCGATCGCCACCCGGCCCTCGACGGGCGCGGTGACGGTGTGGGCGGTGGCCGAGATGACCGACTCGGTCGGGCCGTAGGTGTTGACGACGGGCACGTCGGGCAGGTGGGCGAACCACCGGGCCAGTGGCGCCGAGGGCAGCGCCTCCCCGCCGGTGACCAGCAGCCGCAGGCCCTTGAGGTCCCCGGCGACCGCGTCGAGGCGGGCGACGATCTCCTCCCAGTAGGCGGGGGTGGCCTCCATGACCGTGACGTCGCGGGTGCGGACGGCCTCGGCGAGCTCCTCCACCGACCACACCTCGTCGGGGCGGACCACCACCGAGGCGCCCGCGCCGAGCGCGGGCAGCACCTGCTCCAGCGAGGCGTCGAAGGAGAAGGAGGCGAAGGCGAGGACGCGGTCCTCGGCCGTGATGCCGAACAGCTCGCGGGCCGCGGCGGTGTGCGCGCCCAGGGCGTGGTGTTCCACGCCGACGGCCTTGGGCCGGCCGGTGGAGCCCGAGGTGAAGATGACGTAGGCGAGGTCCCCGGGGTCGGGGGTGTGGTGCGGCGCCCGCGGGTCCGGCGCGACGGAGTCGACGGGGACGGTCCGCGGTCCGAGCGCGGCCGTCAGCTCCCGCGTCGAGTCGTCGCCGAAGACGCTGTGGACGCCCGCCTCGGCGCACATGAACCGCAGCCGCTCCTCGGGCAGTCGCGGGTCCAGCGGTACGTAGACCCCGCCGGCCCGCCAGATCGCGGCCATCGCGGCGACCGAGCGGATCCCGCGGCGCAGGCACACGCCGACCGGTGTGCCCGGCCGTACGCCGGAGGCCGCCAGCGCCCGGGCCAGTCCGCCGGTCAGGCCGTCCAGCTCCGCGTACGTCAGGCTCTCGTCCCCGCAGAGCAGGGCCACGGCGTCCGGGGCGCCCGCCACGGTGAACGGCTGCGCCGGGGCGGCCGCCGAGGAGCCCGCGGCCGCGGCCAGCTCCTCGTACTCGGCGGCGGACAGCAGCTCCAGCCGGCCGACCGACCGCTCCGGATCGGCCACGACCGCCTCCAGGACCCGGCCCACGTGTCCGGCGAACCGGGTGACCGTGGCCGCGTCGAAGAGGTCGCTCGCGTACTCCACGTTCAGTGCGAAGCGGTCGGGATAGAGCAGGAAGGTGGCCGTCAGGTCGAACTTGGCCGAGCCCCACGGCAGGACGAAGTGCTCCACGTCGAGCCCCTCGACCCGCGGCCCGCCGGCGGCGCTCTCCTGCACGTCGAACATCACCTGGAACAGGGGGTTGCGCGAGGGGTCCCGCTCCGGCCGCAGCTGCTCCACCAGCCGCTCGAACGGCACCTCCTGGTGGTCGAAGGCCCCCAGCACCGACTCCCGCACCCGGCCCAGGAACTCCGTGAACGAGGGCTCGCCGGACAGGTCCCCGCGCAGCACCACCGTGTTCACCAGCAGCCCCACCAACCGCTCCAGCTCCAGCTGCCCGCGGCCCGCGACGGGAGTGCCCACCGCCACGTCCTGCTGCCCCGACCAGCGGCCCAGCACGATCTGCACCACGGCCAGCAGCACCGTGAACCGGGTCACCCCGTGCCTGCGGGCCAGCTCGCCGAGGGCCGCCTCCAGCTCCTTCGGCAGGTCGATCTCGACCGCGCCGCCCCGGCCCGACCAGCCCGCCGGACGCGGCCGGTCCGTCGGCAGCTCCAGTACGGGCACACCGGCCAGCGCCCGCTCCCAGTACGCCAGCTGCCGCTCCAGCACCTCGCCGGCCATCCGGTCGCGCTGCCAGACCGCGAAGTCCCCGTACTGGATGGGGACGGGCGGCAGGTCGGCCGGGCGCCCGGCCACGCGGGCGGCGTACGACTGCGCGAGCTCGCCGATGATCACGTCCTTGGACCAGCCGTCGGTCGCCGCGTGGTGGAAGGCGATGACCGCCACGTGGTCCTCGGGGGCCAGCTCCCACACCCCCGCCCGCAGCAGCGGCGGACCGGCCAGGTCGAAGCGGCGGGTGGCGTACGGGACGGCCACCGCGCGCAGCCGCTCCAGTCGTACGGCCTCGTCGTCCCCGGGCGGGGCCGACTGCCACACCAGCGGTACGCGGACCCCGTCGACCACCCGCTGCGCGGGCCTGCCGTCCACCTCGACGAGGGCGGTGCGCAGCGCCTCGTGCCGGGCCACCACCTCGTCGAGGGCGCCCTGCCAGGCGTCGCGGTCGAGCCCGCCGCGCATCCGCCACGAGAACCAGAGGACGTACTCGTCGCCGACGTCGGACATGCGGTCCAGGAACCACATCCGCTCCTGCGCGAAGGACAGCGGCAGCGGACCCGAGCGGTCCACCGGGACCACGGTGGCGGCGCCGGCCTGCCGGGCCGCGGCCACCAGCGGGCCGAACTCGCGGATGCGGGGGTTCTCGAACAGGGTGCGCAGCTCGACCTCGCGGCCGAGGCGCTCGGCGATCCGGGAGACGGCCATGGTGGCGAGCAGCGAGTGGCCGCCCAGGTCGAAGAACGCGTCGTCGATGCCGACCCGGTCGACGCCCAGGACCTCCGCCCAGATGTCGGCGACCACCTGCTCGGTGGCGTCGCGCGGCGCGATGAACGCGGCGCCGCCCGCGGCCGCGCGGTCCCGCTCCGCCCGCTCCCCGTCCGGGCGGGCGGCGGGCAGCGCGGCCCGGTCCAGCTTGCCCGAGGCGTTCACGGGGAGCGCGTCGAGCGTCACGAAGTCCGCGGGCACGGCGTAGTGCGGCAGCCGGCCCGCGCAGAAGGAGCGCAGGACGGCGGGCTCCACCGGGCCGCCGGGACCGGCCACCACGTAGCCGGTCAGGCTCTTGCCGCCCTGGGCGTCCGCGCCGACCGCGACCGCGGCGGCCACCACCCCGGGGCACTCGCCCAAGGCCGCCTCCACCTCGCCGAGTTCGATGCGGAAGCCGCGGATCTTGACCTGGTCGTCGGTACGGCCGAGGAACTCCAGCTCCCCGGTGGGCAGCCGGCGCACGAGGTCACCGGTGCGGTAGAGCCGGCCGCCGTCCCCGCCGAACGGGTCCGGTACGAACTTGAGCGCGGTCAGGGCCGGTTGGCCGAGGTAGCCGCGGGCCAGCTCCGGCCCGCCGATCAGCAGCTCGCCGCTCTCGCCGTCCGCCACGAGCTCGTCGCGCGCGTCCACCACGTACACCCGGCGCGCGCCCAGCGGCCGCCCGATCGGCACCCGGCCGGGGTCGGCCTCCCCGGCCGCGCCGATCTCGTGGGTGGTGGCGGTGACGGTGGTCTCGGTCGGCCCGTACGCGTTGAGCACCCGTACGTGCGCGGCCCGCGCCCGCCAGGCGGCCAGCGCCGCGGCGGGGACGGACTCCCCGCCGAGGACCAGCAGGCGCAGGGAGGCCAGGGAGGCGGCCGTGCGGTCGGTCAGCGAGAAGGCCAGCTCGGCCCAGTACGTGGGCGGCAGGTTCAGCACGGTGATCCCGTACCGCTCGACCACCAGGGGGATCTGCGAGGGCAGCCACTGCTCGTCCGGCCGGACCACCAGCGTGGCCCCGCAGCCGAGCGCGGTGAGCAGCTGGTCCAGCGAGGCGTCGAAGGAGAAGGACGAGAAGGCGAGCACCCGGTCCCCGGCGGTGATCCCGAACTCCGCGCGGGCCGCAGCGACATGGGCGTCGATCGCGCCGTGCTCGATCCCGACGGCCTTCGGGCGGCCGGTGGAGCCCGAGGTGAAGATGGTGTACGCGAGGTCCCGGGGGTCGGGGGTGTGGTGCGGGGCGCCCGCGTCGGGCCCGGCGTCCTCCACCCGCAGCACCCGCGGACCGAGCGCGCCGGCCAGTTCGGCGGTCGCGGCATCGGTGAGTACGAAGTCCAGCCCGGCCTCCTCGGCCATGAACCGCAGCCGCTCCTCGGGGAGCGCCGGATCCAGCGGTACGTAGACCCCGCCGGCCCGCCAGATCCCGGTCATCGCGGCCACCGAGCCGCTCCCGCGCTTCATGCACACCCCGACCGGGGTCCCCGGAACGGCGCCGGCCGACCGCAGGGCGGTGGCCACCCCGCCGGCGAGGGCGTCCAGCTCGCGGTAGCGCAGGATCCTCTCCCCGCACACCAGGGCCACCGCGTTCGGCTCGCCCGCCACGGAGAAGGGCACGGCCTGCGGCGCGGGACGCTCCGAGCCCGCCGTCGCGAGCAGCCGGGCCCGCTCCTTGCCGGGCAGCGGCTCCAGGCGGCCCGCGAGTTCGGCGACCGCGGTCCCCGGCGAGGCCGTGACCGCGCGCAGCAGCTCCACGTACCCCTCGGTGAAGCCGACCATCGTGCTCCGGTCGAACAGGGCGGTGGAGAACTGGAGCCGCGCCGCGATGTCCCCGTTGGCGCGCAGGCTCAGGTCGAGGAACACGTCGAGCGGGGTGCCGGTCAGCGGGGTCCGTACGAGGCCCACGTCCAGATCGTCCAGGCGGGCCGCCGAGGGGACCGTGTTCAGCAGGGTGAAGGAGGCCTGGGCGAGCGGGTGGCGGGACAGGTCGCGCTCGGTGACCACCTCGCCGACCACCCGGTCGAACGGCGCCTCGGAGTGCGAGAAGTCCCGCAGGGCCCCCGTGCGGACCCGGGCCAGCAGTTCGGCGAAGGTCGGCTCGCCGGACAGATCGGTGCGCAGCACGATCGTGTTCACGAACGGGCCGATCACGCCGGCCACTTCGGCGCGCCCGCGGTCGGCCAGGGTGGTGCAGACCGCGATGTCGTGGCGGCCGGAGTAGCGCCCCAGCAGGGCCTGGTACACGGCGAGCAGCAGCATGTAGCGGGTCGCGCGCTGCTCGCGGGCCACCCGGTCCACCTCGGCGACCAGGTCGGCCGGCAGCTCGAAGCGGACCACGTCGCCGGCACCGTCCCAGAAGGCCGGGCGCGGCCGGTCGGTGGGCAGCGCGAGCGGGGAGACCCCGGCCAGCCGCTCCCGCCAGTACCCCAGCAGCCGCTCCATCCGCGGGCCGCCCAGCCGCTCGGCCTCGGCCCGGGCGACGTCGGTGTACTGCAGCGGCGGCGCGTCCACCGCCTCGCCCCGGTAACCGGCGTCCAGTTCGCGCAGCAGCACGTCCCAGGACCAGCCGTCCACCGCGATGTGGTGGACCACCAGGAGCAGCACGTGTTCGTCGGAGCCGATGCGGGCGAGGGTCGCCCGCATCGGGTGCTCCCTCGCCAGGTCCAGCGGGCGCGCCAGCTCCCGGTCGAAGAGCTCCTCGGTGCTGCCCGCCTCCGTCCGCGCCAGGCGGGTGCGGCCCGCCGGGTCCACCACCGGTACGGGCTCCCCGTCGACGGCCGTGAACCGGGTGCGCAGCACCTCGTGCCGGTCCACGATGCCGGCCAGCGAGCGCTCCAGCGCCCCGGCGTCCAGGGCGCCGCGGATGCGCAGGGCCAGCGGGAGCAGGGACTCGGCGGAGCCGCCGGTGAGCTGGTCGAGGAACCACAACCTCCGCTGCGCGAACGACACTCCGGCACCGTCACGTACGACGTCGCCGGCTTCGCTGCCGTGCCTCGCCGGTCCGCCGTGCGCTGCGACAACCTTCACTGTGGGCCTCCAAGCGGTGTTTTCCTCAACACTGCTGTCTGCGGAGATCCGTCAGTAGGGAAGAAGACGCAGCCGCGCACGCAGCCGCGGGGGGTAGAACGCGCAACGGCGGCCCCGCACGGCAGCTGGTGCTCCGCCGTGCGCGCCGCCGGTACGCGTCGCTCCCTGGTCCTCCCGTGTTCCGCTCAGCCCGCGTCCACCGCCCCCTCGTCCACGGCCACGAACCGCAGCTCGCAGGTGTAGGCCTCGCCCTGGTCGTCGGTCAGCCAGGCCTGTTCGGGGCTCGGCAGCATCTCGGTGAACACGGCCCGGCCGCCGGGCTCCTTGCGGGCCATCCTGCGGACCGCCTTGGCGAGGATGTTCACGTACACCGGGCTGTCGAAGTCCACGTAGAACGGGCGGGTCTCGGTCGGCAGCACGACGAACACGAACCGCGGCAGCTCGCGCCGCTCCCGCCACTGCCGGGCCCGTACGAACCGGCGGGCCTCGTCCTTCTCGTCGGCGAAGTCCAGGTCGGACGGCGCCAGCCGCCAGGTCTCGCGCGCCACCACCAGCCGGTCCACGGTGACCCGGGGGGAGTGGTCCGCCCCGTCGGGCAGGATCTGGAACAGGTCCATCGCCAGGGTGGTCAGCACGTGCGAGAACACGTCCACGGCGGGGAACTCCGACCCGTCTGGCAGCACCACCGCCAGCTCGCCGTCCGCCCGTTCGGTCACCGCCACGTCGGCGCTGAGCACCGTACGGGGCCGGGCGGGATCGGCGGTGAAGTCGACGAGGGCGACGTAGTGGTCCTCGGGGCGGATCAGGACCTGCCGGGTCCGCGCGGAGAGCCGGGAGCGGTGCTCCTTGGGCAGCAGCGGCAGCAGCCGGGGGCCGGGGTGGTCCCGGCCGGTGAGTGCGAGCAGCTCCGCGGGGTCCGGGTGCTGGTTGACGAACAGTGAGGAGCCCAAGGTGTTGGCCGCGACGTGCAGTTCGCCGAGCACCAGCTCGAAGTCGCCCCGCGACAGGGCCTGTTCCCCGCTGGCGGCGATCATGATGTCGGGACTGAGGTAGCGGGCGGTGGCCCAGCCCCCG
Organism: Streptomyces vinaceus; assembly: GCF_008704935.1. Taxonomy (NCBI): domain Bacteria; kingdom Bacillati; phylum Actinomycetota; class Actinomycetes; order Kitasatosporales; family Streptomycetaceae; genus Streptomyces; species Streptomyces vinaceus. The sequence continues at coordinate 1,678,304 of NZ_CP023692.1, read as the reverse complement.
CCCGGGCCGCCGAACTGCTCGACGACGGGCCCCGCGACCGCCTCCAGCGGCAGCCGGACACGGCGGGTGCCCGGGGGCGGCGACAGGATGGCGTCCCAGCGCCTGCGGAACTCCTGCTGGAGATCGGCGGATTCCGTGCGGGCGGCGCCGTGCAGGATCGGCATGCAGGCGAACCAGAACGCGGCCAGGTCCACCGGCCCCTGCCCGGCCAGCCGCCGGTACACCTCCCGTGCCCGGGCCATCACGGCGTCGGCGAGCCGCGCCGTGAGCCACCCGGCGCTGGTCAGCAGCGGGTCCAGCGGGGCGAGCGCCTCGTGCACGCTCCGCCCGAGGGCGGCCGTCGCCGCCCGGCGGCAGTCGGAGTACACCAGCGCCCGGCAGGGCGCCGTCCCGGCCGCCTTCTCCCGTACGGCGGCGGTCTCGGTCAGCGTGACGAACTCGCCCTCCAGCTCGGTCAGCGCGGCCACCAGCGCCTCGGGCCCGTCCGCCCCGGCCACCCGGGCCCGGCCCCGCTCCAGGGCGTCCAGCGCGGCCAGGCCCGGCTCGCGCAGCTCCGCGTCCCCGACCCGCTCCAGCCAGGCCCGCAGGTACCGCTCGGGGCGGGCGTCGGCGGGCACCTCCAGCTTCCACACCACCCACCGGCGGGCGACCAGGTCGGCCAGTGCGGCGGACACGTCCACCTCCGGCAGTGCGGCCCGGATCTCGCGCGCCGGACGGATCCCGTCGCAGAGCGCGAGCACCGCCCGCGCCCCCTCGCCGAGGGCCTGGCGCGGCCGGCCCGGCACCGTCACGTCCATGCCGGACTGACGGACGAACGGCACGCGCCGGGGAGCCACCCACTCCCGTACCGCCGGGTCGGAGTCGATCCGCGCGGCCAGGGCGTCGACGGCCCAGCTGGCGAAGTAGACCTCCGAGCCCGCGATCAGGCCGGTGCCGGGGTCGACCCGCACCCCGTCGGTGGCCAGGTCCCAGCGGCCCCAGCCCACCGGGCCGAAGAACCCGATGGTGTCGTTCTTGACGCAGAACCGCTGCCAGTAGTGGGCGACGAGCTCCTCGCGCTGGCGGGGCATGCTGGTCCGGCCCGCCGCGGTCGGGGTCCAGTTGAGGAAGGGCGTGATCCCGGAGGCGAGCACGGGGCGGTTCTGCCAGGCGACCGCCTCCCGGAAGGCGGGCATCCGGGCGATGTCCTGGAGCGTGTGCGCCGTCTCCACCTGGGCCTCGGCGAACAGGGCGGCGAACTCCCCCCACCGCTCGCCCGCCAGGCCGGCCGGCCCCTCACCGGGATCGAACTTGTCGGCGGCCGAGGCCAGCCCGTCCGGGGCCAGCCGCAGCACGCCCCCGGCCGGGAAGCCCGCACCGCGCAGGGCGAATTGGTCCCACAGCCGCCAGCGGCCGCCGGGTACGTAGGTATCGGTCATGACCGGTCCCTCATGCCTGGACGAAGTCGGCGTGGACGACGTCGGCGAGGTCCGCCGGCGAGGGGTAGGCGAAGACCAGGGCCACCGGGACCTCCGCCCCGAGCGCCTCCTCCAGCCGTGCGGTGATCCGGAAGGCGGTCAGGGAATCCCCGCCCCACTCGTAGAAGTCGCTCTGCTCGTCGAGGTCGGCGACCCCCAGGGTGTCGCGGTAGATGGAGACGACCAGCTCGGTCAGGGCGGTGGCGGTCAGCTGGGCGGTCAGGTGCGCGGTCTCGTTCACGGTCGTGGTCATGGGATCTCCTCCAGGAGCGGGTATGCGGGTGGTGCAGGGCGGTTCGGGCGGTTCGGGCCGATGTGGTGGTCCGGGTGGCGGGGTGGGTTCAGGCGGTGGGGCCGGTTCAGGTCACGCACGGCGTACGGGAAGGGGCCGCGGCTGCGGCGGCCGCCATCAGCGCCACCTTGGTGTTGCCGCCCGAGACGACGGCGACGCAGGGGCCGCAGCCGCGCCCCGCGCGGACCGCCCCCGCCAGCGCGACCGCGCCGGAGGGCTCCGCCTCGATCCCGCGCCGCCGCAGCAGCGCGGCCGCGGCGAGGATCTCCGCGTCGGAGACGGCGATCAGGTCGTCGACCCGGTCCCGGATGACGGGGTAGGGCACCGCCCCCGGCTGCTGCCCGCGCAGCCCGTCGGCGACGGAGTCGCCCGGCGCCAGCCGTACCGGGTGCCCCGCGGCCAGCGACCGGGCGTAGCGCGGGGTGCCGGCGGGCTCGACGCCCACCACCCGCACCGGATGCCCGTACGCGGCGAGGCACACCCCGGCGAGCAGCCCGCCCCCGCCGGTCGGCACGAACACGGTCTCGGTGTCGGGCGCCTGGGCGAGGATCTCCAGACCGACCGTGCCCTGCCCGGCGACCACCAGCTCGTGGTCGGAGGAGGGGATGAGGACCGCGCCCGTCTCCTCGGCCAGCTCCCGCGCCCGGGCGTCGCGCTCGGCGACCCCGCCCGGCACCCGGACCGTACGCCCGCCGAGGGCCTTGATCAGGGCGATCTTGGCGGGATGCGCCCCGCCGGCCAGCACCACGGTCACCTCGGCGCCGAGCGAGGCGGCCAGCCGGGCCAGCGCGATCCCGTGGTTCCCGGAGGAGCCGGTCACCATCCGGCGGGCGCCCAGGGCCAGCACGGCGTTGGCGGCCCCGCGCAGCTTGAACGACCCGCTGTACTGGAGGTGTTCGGCCTTCAGCAGCAGTCCCCGGCCGCCGTGGCGAAGTCCGGGCGCGGGCAGCCCCGGCAGCAGCGGGGTCCGCAGCACCTGGCCGGCGATCCGTGCGGCCGCGGCCTCCACGTCGGCCCGGCCGAGCGGGAGACCCCGGGGGGCGTGGCCGCCGGGGGCGGGCGCGGTCGGCGCGCCGGGTACGGCCGGTGCCGCCGGCGCCCTGGGGGTCATGGGCGCACGCGGCCCGGGCAGCGAGAGGGGCCCACGCGGGCTCCGGGACGCCACGGACGTCACGGGCGGGCGCGGCGCGCTCGGCGCGGTGGTCATGTCCGGCCTCCGGTCTGCGACAGGGCGCGGCGGTCGGCCTTGCCGCCGCGGGTGGTGGGCAGTTCCGCCAGCCGCACGAACCGGCGCGGCATCAGGTGCGGGGGCAGCACGGCGCCCAGGTGGGCGCGGAGCGCCGCGTCCTTCACCTCGGCCAGCTCCCCGGTGACGTGCGCGACGAGGAACACCCGCCCCTGCGCGTCGGTGTCGGGGGTGACGACCGCCCCCGTGACCCCGGCGTGGGCCAGCAGCGCGCCCTCCACCTCGGCCGGGTCCACCCGGTAACCGCGGATCTTGACCTGGCGGTCCCGGCGTCCCAGGTACTCCAGCCCGTCCGGGCCCAGGGTCGCGAGGTCGCCCGTCCGGTACATCCGCGCGCCGGGCGGCCCGAGCGGGTCGGGTACGAAGCACTCGGCCGTACGGGCGGGCCGCCCGCGGTACCCGCGGGCCACCCCCACCCCGCCGATGCAGACCTCGCCGACGGACCCGTCGGGCACCGGCGACAGCCCCTCGTCCAGCAGCCGGACCACGACCCCGTCGATCGGCGTGCCCACGATGTCGGTCAGGACGTCCGGCTCGGCGGGTACGGCGTGGCGGGTCGAGGTCATCGTGCACTCGGTCGGCCCGTACTGGTTGACCAGCGCGCCCGGCACCAGGGCCCGGCCGCCGGCGGTCAGGAACGGGCGCAGCGACTCACCGCTGGACACCACCAGCCGTACGCCGTCGAGCAGTCGCTCCGCGTCCGGCTGCCCGGCGAGGAAGGACAGGAAGGACGGCGTCACGCTGAGCAGCGCGGTCACCGCGTGCTCCCGTACGACGGCGCCGAACTCCTCGGGCCGCAGCAGCGCCGAACGCGGCACCACCACCAGCCGCCCGCCCGCCAGCAGCGGGGCGAAGGTGTCCCGCAGCGAGGCGTCGTAGCCCAGCGGGGCCACCTGGAGGGCCACCGTGTCCGGGCCGAGGCCGTAGTCGCGGGCCACGAAGCGCAGGTACGAGTCCAGCCCGGCGTGTTCGACCAGGACGGCGCTGGGCTCCCCGGTGCTCCCGGAGGTGTGGCTGACGTAGGCGAGCGCCCGCCCGCCCGGCGGCCCGGCGCTTCCCGGGGCCTCCTCGGCCGGACCCTGCGGGCGGTCGAGGAGGACGGGGGTCCCCGGGACCGGCAGGTCGAGCCCGCCCGCGAGGGCCGAGGAGGTCAGCAGCATGTCGGCGCCGCCGCTGCGGACCAGCGCCGCCAGCCGGGCCGGCGGCTGCTCCGGGTCGAGGCTCAGGAAGGCCGCCCCGGAACGGATCACCGCGGCCGGCGCCACCACGGCGTCCACCCCGCGCTCCACGGCCACCGCGCACACCGTCTCGGGCCGGGCGCCCCGCGCCCGCAGCGCCGCGGCCAGCGCCTCGATCCGGTCGATGAGCTCCCCGTACGTCGTCTCCCCGGCCGGGGTGATCACCGCGACCCGGCCGGGGTCGAGGGCGGCGTGCGCGGCGATGTCGTCGACGAAGGTCCGCATCACGCGCCCCCGTCCGCGGCGGGCTCCGGCGCCGGGCGCGAGACGTCGGTGACGGTCTGGTCGACGGCGACGAAGCGCAGCTCCGAGGTGAACGCGGCGCCCTCGTCGTCGGTCAGCCAGGCCTGCTCCGGCGTCGGCAGCATCTCGCTGACCTTCAGCCTGGCGTCCGGGTCCTTGCGGGCCAGCCTGCGGGCGGCCTTCGCGAGGATGGTCAGGTACACCGGGCTGTCGAAGTCCACGTAGAAGGGCCTCGGTTCGGCCGGCGACACCACGAAGACGAAGCGGGGGAGATCGTGTTCCTGCCGCCAGTGCCGGGCCCGTACGAACCGCTTCGTCTCGGACTTCTCGTCGGCGAAGGCGAGTTCGGACGCCGGGAAGGACCAGGTCTCGCGCGCCACCACCATCTTGTCGATGCTGATGCGCGGGGTGTGGTCCCCCTCGGGGCGCAGCGTGAACCGGTCCATGACGCGCTGCGTCAGGGTGTTCGCGTACACGTCGAGCAGGTCGAACTCGGCCCCGTCGGGCAGCACCGCCATCAGCAGGCCGCCCCGGTCCTCGACCCGTACGTCGGCGCACAGGACGGTGCGCGGGCGGTGCGGGTCGCCGGTGTCGTCGACCAGCGAGACGTAGTAGTCCTGCGGCCGGTCAAGCGAGGGCCTGCTGCGCGTCGACCACTTGAGCGGGAGCTCCTTGGGCAGCATGGGCAGCAGCCGGGGGCCGGGGAAGTCGCGGGTGGTCTCCGCGATCAGCTCCTCGCGGTCGGGGTGCTGGTGGACGAAGAGCGAGGCGCCCATCGTGTTGAGCGCGCTGTGCATCTCGCCCAGCACCATCTCGAAGTCCCCGCGGGCCACCGCGTCCGCGCTGTCGGCGAGCAGCAGCACGTCCGGGCTGAAGTAGCGGGCCAGCGACCAGCCCGCGCCCGGCTCCTCGAACTCCTCGCGCACCTGCTCCGCGATGTCCGCCGAGGACACCCGGACCCGGCGCGCCCCCTCCGGGACGGCCAGGATCCGCGCCCATTTCGCCCGCAGCTCGGCCTGGACGGCGTCGAGGTCGCGGGTCGCCTCCGGGTACGGGGAGGGCAGGCAGCCCAGCCACATCGCCCCCAGGTCCACCGGGCCGGCCGCGCTCAGCCGCTCGTACACCGCGCGCAGGCGCGGCCGGACCCGCTCGGCGAACCGGTTCGTCATCCAGCGCGCCGCCGTCAGGCACTGCGCGAGCGGGGTCAGCTCGTCCAGCAGCGCGGTGCCGAGGGTGGCCGTCGCCGCCCGCCGGGCGTCGGAGTACACCAGCCCCCGGCAGGGCGCGGTCCGCTCGCCCTTGGACCGCTGGGCGCCGGTGGCGGTCAGCGCCGCGAAATCCGCCTCCAGAGCGGCGATCGCCGAGGTCAGCGCCTCCGCGTCGAGGCCGGCCGCCTGTACGGCGTCCCGCCCGCGCTCCAGTACGGCCAGCTTTTCCAGGGCGGGCCCGCGCAGGGCCGGATCGCCGATCCGCTCCAGGACGGCGCGCAGCTCGCGCTCGGGGTAGGTGCCCGTCGGCACGTCGAGGCGCCAGTGCACCCAGCGCTTGGACACCAGCCACTGCACGGCCTCGGTGGCCTCGGCCACCGGGATCCCCAGCGCCTCGGCGATCGCGGCCGGCGGCATGGTCCCGTCGCACAGGTCCAGAACGGCGCGGGCGCGCTCGCCGATGGGCTGCGCGGGGCGGCCCGGCAGGTGCACGGACAGGCCTTCGGCCCGTACGAAGGACACCCGGCGCGGCGGGATCCACGCCCGCACCGCGGGGTCGGCGTCCAGCGATCTGGCGAGGGCGTCGATGGCCCAACTGGCGAAGTACACCCGTGAGTCGGCGAGGAACCCGCCGCTGCCGGGGTCGACCCGCACCCCGTCGCCGGCCAGGTCCCAGCGGCCCCAGCCCACCGGGCCGAAGAACCCGATGGTGTCGTTCTTGACGCAGAACCGCTGCCAGTAGTGGGCGACGAGCTCCTCGCGCTGGCGGGGCATGCTGGTCCGGCTCGCGGCGGTCGGCGTCCAGTTCAGGAACGGGGCGATGCCGGTGCGCAGGACCGCCGGGTTCTGCCAGGCCACGGCGGCCCGGAAGCGCGGCGAGGCGGCGATGGACTGGAGCAGTTCGGCGGTGGCGACGGCGCCGGTGTCGAAGGCCCCGGTGAACGCCTCCCAGTCCGGCCCGGCGAGGGCGTCGCCCGGCCCGAACTTGTCGGCGGCCAGGGCGAGTCCGGGCGGGGCCATGCGCAGGACCCCCTCGGCCGGGAAACCCGGACCGCGGAGTGCGAAGTGCTCCCACAACCGCCACCCGCCGGTGGGCAGGTGCACGGTCTCTGGGGTGTCCGACATGGCGGAGCTCCTTCCAGCCTGATGGGGTGACGTGGCCGGCGGCGCTGTACCTCTCGGTCGCCACCCTGGCTCCCCCGAACACTGCCGCCGCGCGCACCGGCGCCACCAGGGAAGGAGCGGCAGCACCGACCGCCGGTCCTTCTGCGCGTTTGTCCCTATGGCGCCCCGGCCCGGCGCTGCACGCTGTGACCCAGCACGGAAGAGCCGAACAGCAAAGGGAGGGCCGGACCGATGACCGAGACGGACGAGAGCGGCTACCGCGTCGTACGCAATGACGAGGAGCAGTACTCCATCTGGCGGGCCGGCCGGGAGCTCCCGGCCGGCTGGCGGGCCGAGGGCACGGAGGGCACCCGCCAGGAGTGCCTGGACCACATCGCCGAGGTGTGGACGGACATGCGCCCGCTGAGCCTGCGCCGCCGCATGGCGGTCTCCTGAACGGGGGCACGAACGCCGGTCGGCGCGGCTGAGCCGCGGGGGAACGGAGCCCCGCCGACCGGTGCACCACCCTGATCGCCGCCAACGGGGGGACAGCCGAGCCGCGTTGTCCGTAGGGTGGCGGGAAAACGGGGAGGGGTGCATGGGGGCACGGCAGTTACCGGCGCTCGCGCAGTACCGCACGGATGCGGTGACGCGCCATCTGTGCGCGGGCGCGCATCTGGACGAGGGCTTCGCCCGGGAAGTGGACGTGGAGCTCACCGAGGACCGGCTCCGCGCCACCGGGCTCTCCCTCGGCATCGACCTGGTGGCCCTGGCCCGGCACGGGCGCGCCGCCGTCCGGCGGATCGACGTACGGGACCGGCGGCTCGCCTGGATCTGCGGCGCCGGAGTGTGGGCCGCCGTGCCGGTGCTGCTGTACGCGCTGGTCAGCGGTGTTTGGGGGCTCGTCTACACGGCCGCCGGGATCGTCCTCCTCGCGTACGCGAGCGCCTGGTGGCTGGTCCACCAGGCCGAGAGCCGGGCCCGTACCGTCGCCCTCGCCGTGGAGCACGGCGCGGAGCGACCCGCCGACCTGGCCCCGGCCGTCGAACCCGAGGTGGAGCGGCGCCTGCTGGAGCAGAAGCGGGCCAACGTGGTCCCGTACACCGCGAGCGCCGAGCGCACCAACCCCTTCGTCGGCAGCGGCTCCAAGCTCAAGGAAATGGTCTGGCAGCCGATCGACGTCAGCCGGCCCGCCGACGATCCGGCGGGCAACGGCGCCAAGCTGGCGATCAAGCCCTTCGACGCGGTCGACCTGCACACCTACGTGGCCCGCGAGATGGAGCACATCGCCGGCCTCAAGGGCCTCCAGGTCCGCAACCGGCTCTACGTCATCGGCAACCACGTGCCGTACGTCGGGGCCGAACTGCTGCCGGACCGGCTCAGCCGGCCGCTCGCCCAGATCCCCAAACAGCTCGTCCAGGCCGGGCTGATGCAGTCCGGCGCCGGCATGCGCACCTACCTCAGCCTGGTCCGGGCCGGTGAGGGCGGCCGCGCCATCGTCTCCATGCACCTGCGTGCCCGCCTCCACCACCCCAGCCTCACCTGGGAGGTCTCCGCGTACGGCATCCCGCCGCTCCAGGCGCGGTTCGACCGGGTGAACCACCTGCCGGTGGACGGCTTCGAGCGCTGGTGGAGCCTGGTGTCCCACGCCACCGCGGCGGCCGGACCCGCGCTGCTCGGCGCCGCCTCACGGATCTCCCGCCGCTCCTCGGCCCGCCGCCGGCGCGTGCGCGCCCTGGAGAAGCTGCGCCGCGAGATCGACAAGCGGCACCTGCTGTACGACTACGGCGCCGTCGACAGCATCCGCGAACGGGTCGCGGACTGGCAGCAGTTGGGCTACACCGAGCGCACCGACTCCCAGGACTTCCTGCAACGCCTCCAGCAGGGCGTGCTGATAGCGACCGAGCGGTTCCTGAAGGACCACAACATCGACACCAGCTCCTACGACCAGGCGCAGCAGGTCATCAACACCCACACCTACACCTTCCAGGGCAGTGTGCAGGCCGGCGTCATCGGCGACAACGGAACCGTCAACCACCACGGGGGGCAGGGAGCGCCGCCCGGCGGACCCCAGGGCGGCCAGGGCCGCGGAGCGCCCTGACCCCGCCGACCGCGACCACGACCGCGACCACGACCGCGACCAGGACCACGTCCACGACCACGACCACGGAACCGGGGGACCGCATGGGCACCTTCAACTTCAACAAGGACGTCAACGCCGGCATCATCGGCGACAACGGCACCATCAACATCGGGCAGCAGGACGGCGGCGCCGCCCAGACCCTGCGGCTGGCCGCCGAGCTCGCGCAGTGGCTCCGGGACCAGGGCGCGGCCCCGGGCCGCATCGAAGCCGCGGACGTCCTGCGCGGCGAACTGGGCCGGGCCGCCCAGGAGGGCCGCCCCGCCGAGCCGGGGGTGATCCGCCGCTCCCTGGAGACCATCACCCTCGGTCTCGGCGTCGGCAGCGGCGGACTCGCCCTCGCCCAGGAGATCGGCCGCCTCCTGGGCAACTGACCAGCCCTGGAGCGCTACTTCACCCGTACGACGGCCCGCGCGCCGCCGAAGTCCAGCTCCAGGCCCGAGCGCAGCGGCACGGTCTGCCCCGGGTCGATCCGCTGGGTGGAGCCGTCCGCGCGGGTTCCCGTCCAGGCCGAGGCCGACCGGTTCGCCAGCCCGAACCGGCCCGGCTTCTGCGGGTGTTCCGTCATCACGGCGACCAGGGTGCCGTCTCCGTAGTCGTGCCGGGCCGGCTCCGGCGCCAGGTGGTGCGCCTGTACCCGCGAGGACCGGTGGAGCAGGATGTGGTGCTCGGTGCGCGGCGGGGGAGTGGTCAGCACCAGCCGCGGCGGCAGCACCAGCGTGCTCCCGCACCCCCAGCAGGTGCCCGGATCGGCGGACCGGGGCTCGGTCATGTTCTGCCGCCCGCAGTGCGCGCACTCCACGACCGCGTCGAGCACCGCCCGCAAGGTGTCCCGCCACTGCGACTCGCGCACGCGCGTCGTCGGATCGTGCAGGCCCGCCGTGAAGTTCTTGGTGAACAGCTCCCGCAGCGAGTCCGGGGCCGCGGCCCACGTGGCCAGTACGGTCGCCTGCTCGGCCGGGTCGGGAGCGTTGGAGCGGTCCTGCGGGTCGAAGACGAAGAGCGGCTGCTTGCCGTACAGCTTGCGCTCCGCCGCCTCGTCGAGGCAGTGGATCGCCAACTCGCGCCGCCCCTTGAGCGGATGATGGTTCATCAGGAGCATGAACAGCAGCACCGACAGGGAGTGCAGATCGCTCTGCGTGCCGGGGGCCACCCCCGGGTCGCCGCGCACCAGCTCGGGCGCCATGAACTCCATGGTCCCCGAGATGCCGGTGCTGTCGCCCTCCACCACCGCGTTGTCGTTGTCGCAGACCAGCACGTCGCCCGTGGCCGGGTCGAAGAAGATGTTGCCCCAGGAGATGTCCCGGTACGCGATCCCCCGCGAGTGCAGGGCCTGGTACGCCTCGACCGTGTACAGGCAGGCCTTCAGCAGGGCCCGCGTCGAGGTGCGCAGCTGCCGCCGGAACAGCAGGGGCAGGCCCTTGAACCGGTCGGGCCGGATGTCCATCAGGTACCCGAACCCGCCGCGCCCGTCGGCCACGAAGTCGAGGGGCCACAGGAAGCGGTCGTCGTCGAATCCGCGGCCCACCAGCTGGCGGACGATGCCCTCCTGGGCGGGGGTCGCGCAGGTCGGGTAGTACCACTTGAGGGCCTGGTACCCGGCGGGCGTCCGCACCCGGTAGACCTCCCCCTGCCCGCCGGCCCCGAGCAGGTCGAACACCTCCGCGCCCAGACCGCTGTCGGTCGTCAGCAGGGTCCCGCTGTCGAGCATGCCGCTCATTCGTCTCTCCCGTGAGGGTCGGTCGGTGGTGCCGGGTGGTCGGTGGGCGGGACGGCGTCCGGGTCCGGGGCGCCGTCCGGGGCTGGGGCGCCGTGCGCCGTGACCGGCTCCGGAGCCGGCGGTGCGCCCTGGTGCCAGGCGGCGACCAGCGTCGTGTCGTCCCCCGAGTGCTGCGAGGCCCGGGCCAGCCACTGCGGCAGGACGGCCCGTACGGTCTGCGCGCCCTCCGCCGACAGCCGGTCGTCCAGGCCGGCCATGAACTGGAGGAACCCCCGGTCCGAGGCGAAGCTCTTCGACAGCCCGTCGGTGGAGAGCGCGACCAGCCGGGGCGCCCGCCAGGGGGCGGTCACCGGCGCCCAGTGCGTCCGTACGCGCAGCCAGGCCTCCGGGGTGCACAGCGACTCCGTCTCGTCCCCGAGGTCCGCCTCGGCCGGCGCCAGCGGTACGCTCACCCGCCCGGCGTCGTCCACCACCGTCAGCTCGCCGTCGCCGAGCTGCCAGGCCGCGAACACCCGGGGCGTGAGCACCGCCCCGACGAGGGTGCTCCCGTACAGCAGCACCTTGTGTTCCTCGGTCAGGCCCGGCTCCTCGTGGGAGCTGGTCCGCGCCCAGTTGCCGAGCACCTTGTCCCGCCAGGCGCTGACCAGCTGGCGGGGGAAGGCGTGCTCGGCGTAGTGCATCAGCCAGGCCAGGCTCGGCGGCCGCTCGTCACCGCGGGGCTGCGCGAGCGCCCCGAACCGCCGGGCCTCCTCGACGAAGAGGTCCACGGCGAAACGGGAGCCGAGGTGGCTGCGGGCGTGCGCCGCCGAGCCGTGGCCGTCGGCCACCGCCATGATCAGCGGCTCCTCGGCCGTACCGCGCCCCGCGACCTCGCAGTAGTCCTGGTTGCGGGGCTTGTTCACGCCCTGGACGCTCTCGCGGAGCGTGGCCCACAGGGCCGCGGGCGGCACGGGCGGTACCGGTGGTGGTTCCGGTGGCACGGGCCCGCTCACCACACGTCGTCATCGTCGTCGTCGAGCACGGGCGGGGCGTACGGCGGCTGTTTCGCCAGCGGGTCCGTGGCGCCCGCCACCATCTGCGAGGCCGCCTTGACCGCCGCCGTCGAGGCCCAGCGGATGGCCGCCGCCAGCTGCTTGGGCGTGTTCGCGTCCAGCGGCTGGAGCTCCGGATTGCCGAGGAACTCCTGGAGCACGGTGCGGTCGGCGTCCGCGCCGATCGCGATGGCCACCCGTACGGCCTTGCGCCCCCACGGGGTCGCGTCGACCGCCCGCAGCCCCGCCTTCCAGTCGTCCGTCGGCACCCCGTCGGAGACCAGCGCCAGCACCGGCTTCAGCGCCCGCTGCGGCATCGGAGGGGTGTCCAGCTCCCGGGCCACCAGCTGGAGCGCCTCGCCCAGGTTGGTCATGCCGTCCACCTGTACGTCCTGCCAGGTGAAGTTCTCCACCGGTACCGGGTCCTGGTGGTGCCACCGGGCCGTCGTCGAGAACGTCAGGGTGCGCAGCAGCAGTTGGGCCGCCGGGTTGTCCTGCGCCACCGAGCGCATCTCCGGTACGGCTTCTCTGATCGCGTAGTTGAGCTGGCCGATCTTCTCGCCCTGCATCGAGTACGAGCAGTCGAGCAGCCAGATGAAGTGGACGGGCCGGTTCGCCATCGGCCCGCCGGGGATGTCACTCACCGCTAATCTCCTTCAACTCCCGAGCCATTGCGGTACGTACCGCACGAGCGCCGCCACCACGGCGGCCCCCGTCATCACGGCCGCCGCCACGAACAGGACCAGCATCAGCAGCCGCCCCCGTGCGATCTGCGGTGTCACCATGGGCAGTTGCTCCTCCCAGCGACCATAGGGGGTCGCTTGTCCCGCGTCACAGGCTTGATCGATCCGGTGCCGCCGTGTCGCTGCGGCGGCGCGGGCGCGGCAGCCGCGGCTCCCGCGCCGCCGCCGGAGTCCCGTCGACCCGCAGGCCCGTGCGGGACAGCAACCACAGCACCGGCTCCGCCGCCCGCCGCTGCTCCGGTACCAGGGCGCCGGCCCCGGTGGCCGCGTGGGCGCTGACCGCCCAGTAGCGGCTCGCCGCGAAATCGTGGCCCAGGATGCGGACGAGCTCGCCCAGGCCGATCTTCTCCAGCCATGCGCCGACCGGATCCTTTGGCCGCGGCAGTGAGTCCAGCCGGTCCAGTACGTCCCGTTTGGTCACCACCACCGCCACCCCCAGGCGCCCGCGCCGGCCGCTGAGGCCCTGGAGCTCCCCGGTGAACGCCGCGTACGTGTCCACCGGACCGAGGTCGGCCGGCCGGGCCTGCTCCGCCAGCCGCCCGTCGCCCTCGTGCAGCGCGCGCCGTACGCCGAGCGCGGCCAGCACGTCCGCGACCAGCACGACCCCGTCGGCATGGGCGAGGTACTGCTGGAGCCGCGTGGTCGCCGCGTCGCGCAGCGACTCGCCCATCGGGTCGTACAGGTACAGCAGCCGCCTGCGCCCCAGCGGCCCGCGCCCCCGCCCGACCAGCAGCATCAGCGCCCGCGGCTGCCCGCCCTGCGTCTTGAGCGCCCACCCCGAGGTCTCCAGCTGCCGGGCCAGGGTGTTGGCCTCGCGCCGGTCCGCGACCGAGGCGAACTCGACGGTGAGCGCGGACTCGTGGGACCAGGACCGCAGCCCCTCCAGCATCGCCGCCATCAGCATGGTCTTTCCGGCCGAGGTTCCCCCGATCAGCGGCAGGTGCACCACCCGCGTCGTGCCCACGGCCGCCGGCAGCTCCTTGTCGCAGTGCGGGCAGCGCAGGGCCAGCTTCCGCCTCCCGGCCAGGGCGGTCGTGGGCAGCGCATGCCCGCACCGGCACACGTGCCGCAGCGCCCCGAACCGCCCGGGCCGCAGCTCGCGGTGGGCGGCCCCGCACTTCGGGCACAGGTGCACGGCCAGCGGGAACGGCCGGTAGCAGCCCGGATAGGGGCACTTCATGCGGATGCCGCGGACCAGCTTCCACAGCCGTTCCGCGCCGCGCCCGCCCGCCACCCCGGCCAGTGCCACGCCCCCGGCGAGCAGCAGCTGCGCGCCGAAGGCCACCGCGACGAGGAGGAGCAGCGCGGCGGCGAGGAGCGCCGACAGCAGCGCGGCCAGCGCCGTCGCCGGGGCGACCAGCCGCAGTACGAGCCGCCCGAGGCCGTTCCCGGCGCGCGCCCCGCTGGAGCCGCCCCGGCCGTTCAGCAGCCGGCGGCGGACGATCTCGCCGAGCCAGTGACGGACCAGCAGGTACCGCACGGTCCGCGCGGCCGCCTGCGCGGCGGCCACCGCGTCCATCCACATCTGGTGGGCCCAGTAGGCGGGTTGGGCCGGTTCGTTGCCCGGATGCGGGGCGATCCGCGGGTCCGGGCTCCCGGGGGTGCGCGGGGTGAAGGCGGACGCGGCGGCGCGCAGGGCCGTCGCCAGGAACCGCCACAGCCCGTACCCGAGGCAGACGAGCACCCCGATCGCCACCGTGATCCACCCGAAGACCTTCGCGAGGAACGCGAGGTCCACCCCGCCGCCGATCACGGCCGCCCCCCGTCGTCGCCGGAGCCGCCGGGGCCGCCGGAGCCACCGGAGCCACCGGACCCGCCGGGCGGGACGGGGCCGCCGGGCGGGACGGGCGGGACGGGGCCGCCGGGCGGGACGGGGCCGCCCGCGTCGCCGGGCGCGAGGGGGCCGCCGGTCGCACCCCGCGGCGGCGGGCCCGCGGGAGCCCCCTTGGCGCCGCGCCGGCCGGAGCCGGCGAAACGCTCGCGCAGCCGTCCGAACGCGCCGGGCCGCTGCCAGCCGCGGAAGTCCTCCGCGTGGCGGCCGCCGCGCCGGGCCAGCGCCTCCTCCACCGCGGCCAGCTGCGGCGCCGGCAGGCCCCGTACGACCGGGCGCAGCACGCCGTCGAGCAGGTCGGTGCGGGCCTCCTGCCACAGCGGGCCCGCCTGGGGCTGCGAGGACCACGTGGCGAAGCACTCCGCCGCGTACCCGGGGTCGAGCCCGAGCCGGTCGGCGACCCGCGGCAGGCGGGCGGCCCGGCGGTACGCCGCCAGCAGCTCGGCGTCGTTGCTCTCGATCAGGGCCCGTACCTCGCTTTCGGGCGGATCCCCGGCGAGCAGTTCGCCGGCCACCGCCGCGTAGGCGTGCTCCCGCGCCGTCGGCGCCGGGTCCGCCGCGGCCAGGCCCAGGGCACGGCGGACCCAGCCCGGACCGGTCTCCCGTTCGCGTACGCTGCGGGCCAGCTCCAGCAGCAGCAGCGAGGCCCGCAGCGGGTCGGGGAAGGGCGAGGCGGAGCGGCGCAGCAACTCCACGGCCAGCACTTCCGCGTCCCGGTCCCCGGCCGGGGCGGACACCGCGGCCCGCGCGAGCAGCTCCCAGGTGCCGGCCGCCTGGTGAGCCCGCTCACCCACGGGGGACAGGGCCAGCAACGCCTCGCCCGGGGTCGGCGGCTGCGCCCCCCACACCAGCCGCATCGCCGTCCGCAGCACCAGCGGATCCTCCTCCAGCGAGGCGCCGGAGTGCTCCAGGAGCCGGGTCAGCGCCTTCGCCCGGTCCCCGCTCGCCGCCCCCCGGGCCTGCGCCTGCGCGCACATCCGCAGATGCGGCAGCGCCGCCCCGGCCCCGGCCAGCGACAGCGGCGTGGCGGCGAACAGCCGGGCCCCGGCCGCCGGATCACCGGCCGCGAGGGAGTCGAGCCGGTCGAGTACGAGCTCCCGCAGCCGCGGCAGCTCCGCCAGCGCGCCCCGTACCGCCTCCCCGTACGGCGCCCCCGGATCGGTGATCAGGGCGTGCGCCAGCTGCCGTGCCACGTCCGGCAGCAGGTCCCCGGCGTCCACCCCGAGCTCCGCCGCGACCCGCAACAGGGCGACCCGGCCGGCCGGGTCGCGCGCCGGGTCCGCGAGCCCGGCCCGCAGCTCCGGCTCCAGCTCGGCCGCGAGCCGCAGCCGGGCGGGCTCGGCCAGCAGCCCGGCGGGCGGGGCGGAGCCGCCCGAGCGGACCGCCCCGGCCAGCGCCAGTTCCACCAGCGGCTCGCTCACCTCCGGGGGCGCCCAGCCCGCCAGGGCCGACAGCAGCCGCCCGCTCGCCGCCTCCTCCTCGGGCCCCCGGTCCGCGGCCGGCCGGGCCAGCGCCCGGGTCAGGGCCCGCACGTGTGCGTCGTCCAGCGCGGCCCGGTGCCCGGCCGCCCAGTCGGCGGCCGCGGTTCGGCCCGCCGAGTCCAGGCCGACCCCGGCGGCCAGCGCGAGCGCGGCCAGCGGGCCCGCCTCGTAGGGCCCGGACCGGCCCGAGGGCCCGTTCGTCGGCACCGGCAGCCGCCGCACGTGCGCGAACAGCTCCTGCCGCTGCGCCTGCCAGATCCGCGCGGCCGTCTGCGCCCACGGGTCGGGGGCCGCCGCGGGGGCCGCCTCGCGGGCGGCGTCGTACACCCGGTAGCGGTGCTCCTGACCGGCGAGGCCGAGGCCGTCCTCCGGCACCACGCCGATGATCTGCTGCCGCGCGAGCTGCGGCCGCCGGGTGTACGTGGTGAAGGTGAGCCACTGCCCCCGCCGGTGCGGCAGCACGCTGCAGGCCAGCATGATCCACCAGGCCACGGCCTCGCTCTCCCGCTCCACGAGCACGAGCTGCGGGGCCGCCGGATCCTCGACGAGCCGCCGCACGTCCGCGAAGAAGCCCGCGAGCCAGCGCCCCCGGGCGGCCACGAAGGCCGAGAGCGCACCGAGGTCCAGGGGCCCCGGAGCCGGCACCGACGCCAGCGGCGGTACGGGCGCCCCGGCGGGCGGGGAGTCGGCCGCCCACTGCGGGGAGCCCCAGGCGGTGATCGGCAGCTGCCCCGGTGCGGGCCGCTGCGCGTCGGCGGGCTCGGGCAGATGGACCGCGTGGGCGTGGAAGTTGCCCCAGCGGCCGCTGTAGTCGGCGCCCGTGTACACGGAGCGCGCCAGCAGTCGGCTGCCGTCGGAGAGCACGTTCAGGCTCAAGGCCTGCGGGAAGGAGCCCAGTTGGTCCGTGCTCGGGCGCGGCGGCGCGTCCCGGGGTGGCTCGTACCCGATCAGCTGCTCGGCCTCGCGCAGCAGCGAGGCGGGCACGCCGGGGGTGACGGCCGTGAAGCGGAAGCCCGAGCCGTCCGGGCCCGGCGGGGCCGAGGTGTAGTGCAGCTGCGCGAGGTTCACGCCCGTCCTCCCCGGTCCGCGCCCGCGGCCGTGCCCGTACGACGCCCCGCGCCACCGGCGCCCCCGGCGCGCGGCAGCAGCCCGCCCAGCCCCAGCAGCCACAGCAGCGGATCCTCGACCCGCAGCGGCTGCGGGCCCGATTTGGGCGCGTCGGCCGGGGCGTGGGCGGGCGGCGGGGAGCCGAGCGCCGAGAGCCCGAACAGCGAGAGCCGCGCGAAGTCCCGGTCCAGCTGCCGGAACAGCGCCCCCGAGTCCCAGCCGTCGAGCAGCCCGCGCATCTCCTCGTGCACCGCCAGCCGGTCCTCGTCGTCCACCGCCCCGCCCGCGTGGTCGGCGTTGCGCCGCAGCGGCGAGTGGTCCCCCAGCAGCGAGAACAGGGAGTCCGTCTTGGTCACCGCCACCGCCACGGGCGTGGTGACCCGCCCGCGCGAGGTGCCCCGGCCGTGGGCCCGCAGCTGCGCCGCGAGGTCCGCCGCGATCTGCTGCGGCGGGGTCTCCACGGTGGGCAGCGGAAGGTCCGCGTCCACCGGCAGCTGGTCCCGTACGGCCCGCATCTGGAGCGGGTCCACCAGCAGGATGATCCCGTCGGCGGCCGCCAGATAGTGCGTGTAGCGGTCCATGGCCTCGGCACTGGCCAGGTCCTCGCCCGCCGCGTCGAAGAACACCAGCGCGGTGTGGCGGCTGCCGTCCCCGCGCAGCCGGCGGCGCAGCGGCAGGCTCAGCCGGTACAGCAGCGGGTCGTTGAAGCCGAGCGCGGCCGGCCTGGTCGCCTCCGGCAGCCGCAGCCGGTCGTACAGGTCCTCCGCCATCTCCCGGTCCCGGCGCTGGGTCTCGCCGCCCATCGCCGTGATGGAGGCGCCGTACGCGCGGCCCACCCGGTTGCGCAGCTCGTTGATCAGGACGGAGACGTACGTGCTCTTGCCGGAGGCCTTGGGGCCCAGCAGGGCGATGATCCGGGTGTCCTGGTCGGTGTAGTCGCTGGGGAAGTCGCTGTGGCAGCGCAGGCAGACCCGGACCGGGGTGGAGACCCCGCAGTGCGGGCAGTCCGCGCGCGCGGCGCCCCCGCTGCCGAGGCGCCCGGTCAGGCTGCGCGGCGCGGTGAAGACCGGCCCGCGCATCTTCTGCGCGGGCGGCACGCTCGGTCCCATGAACTCCACCCAGGTGTGGTCGAGTTCGGCGGTGCACGGTTTGCCGCCGCGTACGCCGGTGGCGGACATCTGGCAGCGGAACGGCAGCCGGACGGCGGCCGAGCGGTCGAAGCAGTAGGGGCAGACGACGGAGGTCATGTCAGCGGACCACCAGGGAGGTGAGGGAGGGCTCGTCGAGCCGGACGGAGGCGGCACGGCCGCCGAGGAGGAAACCGCGCACGGCGTACGGGCCGCCGCCGGGAGGGCGGGGGAGGATCTCGCGCTCGACGGTCCCCGAGGCCGCGAGCTCGGCGCCGGTCACCCGGCACAACTCGGTTCCGGCACCTGGCCGGTGGGGCCGGGGCCCGCCACCGTCCGCCGCGCGGACGAGCACGAAGTCGGGCAGCCCGGAGCCGGGGTCCCCGCCGGGGGAGAGCAGGCTCACCCGCAGTACGGCGGGGCCGCGCCGCAGCATCCGCCGGGGGCCCGGCAGGAGCCGGTACGCGATGGCCACGTCGGCCGGGAGAACGGCCTGCCCGCCGCCCCGCGGGGCGGCCGCGACCGCGTGCGCGCTGCGCGGGGCGGCGTACGCGGTGACGCGGAACGCGCCCGGTCCGACTAACAGTTCCAGTCCCTCGCGCAGGAACACGGCCCGTGCGAGGAGGTGTTCGGTGCGCTCGCCGCCGGACTCGGGGGTGAGGACGACCACGACCCGGCCCGCGCCGTCGGGCCAGTCGAAGCTGACCTTGGCCCGGTCGCCGGAGGTCCGCCGGACCGTGAGCCCGGTGACCGCCTCGGGGGCCTCGACCGTCACGCCCGGCCCGGCCAGTGCCCGCTCGCCGAGCACCGACACGGCGCTGACGGTGGCCAGCGTGCCGGGCGGCGGCTGCGCGATCCCCGCGGAGTCCACCCAGGTCAGCGCGGGCGGCAGCGCGGACGCCACGAGCTCGGCACCCTCCGCGGGAGCCGGCCCCGGCCACTGCACGAACCGTACGTCGCCCCCGTCGCCACCGCTCCACCGCAGCTCCAGCCCCCCGGCGCCGCGGGCGCGCGCGCTGAGGCCGGCCACCGGCTCGGGCCAGGGGTGCACGGTGACGGCGGCCCGGATCCCGCCGGAGACCACCTCGCCCCCGGCCCCCGCGTAGCGGCACCGCACCCGCAGCACGTACTCCCCGGCCCCGAGCCCGTCGGCCCGTACGCCCTCCCGCCCCGGCCCGGCGGAACCCGCGTCCGCCGCTGCGGCCGCGCTCGGGGCGCCGAGGTCCCTCGTACGTCCCTCGGGGTCGGTCAGGGCCACGCGTACCCCCGTCGCACCGGGCGGGCGCAGCCAGGTGGCCCCGATGCGGGAGCGGCCGTCCGTCAGGCGCAGTTCCGCCACCTCGGGGGCCACCAGCAGGGGGGCGCTGATCAGCGCGGTGCCGCCGTCGTCCGGCAGGGCCACGTACCGCACCTCGCGGCCGAGCGGGGCCCGGCGGTCCGTCAGCGGGCCCGCGCCGAGCGGCCCCTCCACCTCGGGGAGCGGGGTCGTCACCGGCTCGCGCCGGGTCAGCCGGACCACCCGCCAGATTCCGTCCGGGTCGGCTCCGGGCGGTCTGCGCAGCGCCACCCCGCCGGGTACGGGCGAGGCCTCCAGCGGACCGGGGTCCCCGTCGGCCGGCCGGTGGGTGCGGATCAGGCCCCGGACCGCGCGCGGGCAGTCCCAGGCCACCCGGGCCGCCCGCGCGTACGCCGCCGCGGCCCGTTCCCGGTCCGGCCGGTCCTCGTGGCCGCGGGCCTCGTCCAGCAGGGCGTCGGCCGCCCGTACCCGCTCGGCGAGCCCGGCCAGCCTTCCCGCCAGCAGCGGGTCGCCCCCGGCGGCGGCCCGCGGCAGCGCGGCGGCGCTGCGGGCCGCGGCCCGCACCCGCCCGGCCAGCCATTCGTCCTCCAGCCGCTCGGCGGCGGCCCGCCCGGCGGCGTCCAGCCGGGGGCTCGCGCCGGCGGCGTGCACGAGGGCCGCCGCCTCGTCGGGGTCGACGCCGAACCCGACGGCCGTGTCCGGGAGGTCCCCCCTGGGATGGTCGTGCAGCAGCCGCACCAGCTGGTACAGCAGGATCCGCCGCAGCGCGGCCGGGTCCCGCTCCTGGATCCCGGCCAGCCGGTCGAGCAACGCGCCCGCGCCGCCCTCGGAGTCCCCGTGTCCCGTCCGCAGCTCCCGCAGGGCCCGCGCCCCCACATGTCTGCGCCGCCCCGGACCCTCCACCGAGAAGATCCCGTCGAGCACCCGGAAGCGACCCCGGCCCGGGACCATCAGCTCGCCCAAATGGCGTAAGCCCAGGGCCTGTTGCGCGGATACGAGTTCCCCGTACCGTGCCACCAGCGGAGCGGCCGGCAGGCCGGAAAGTGCGCGGGACCGCCCCAGGGCATGCCCGAACTCGGTCCCCGCCATCTGCTCCGCACCCCCCGTGCAGTGTGTTTGGGAGGTCATTTCAGCAGATGCGCGGAGCGTCCGGGAGGTCTTTCCGTTCTCCAGCTGTACCGCGCCCCGTCACGAACCGATCTCCGTCCGGTACCCCGGGACCGCTCTCCTTGGGGCGCCCCTCGACATCCCCCTCACCCGCAGAGGTCGTCATCCCATGGCTGAACTGAACCGCCGCCGGTTCCTGCAGATCGCGGGCGGAACCGCAGCGGCCGCGATGCTCAACGAGAGCATCGCCCGCGCGGCCGCCATCCCGGCCCAGGGCACCACCGGCACCATCCAGGACATCGAGCACATCGTGGTCCTCATGCAGGAGAACCGGTCCTTCGACCAGTACTTCGGCACGATGAAGGGCGTACGGGGCTTCGGCGACCCGCGCCCCGTCCTCCAGGACAACGGGAAGTCCGTCTTCTACCAGTCCAACGGGACGAAGGACGTCCTCCCCTTCAACCCGCAGGTCAGCAACCTGGGCATGCAGTTCGTCGAGGGCCTCAACCACGACTGGGCCGGCGGCCACGCCGCCTACAACAACGGCAAGTACGACAAGTGGGTCCCGGCCAAGACGGCCACGACCATGGCGTACATGACGCGGAACGACATCCCGTTCCACTACGCGCTCGCCGACGCCTTCACGGTCTGCGACGCCTACCACTGCTCCTTCATCGGCGCGACCGACCCGAACCGCTACTACATGTGGACGGGCCACACGGGCAACGACGGAACCGGCGGCGGCCCCGTCCTCGGCAACCAGGAGGCCGGCTACGGCTGGAAGACCTACCCGGAGCGCCTGGAGGCGGCCGGGGTCTCCTGGAAGATCTACCAGGACATCGGCGACGGCCTGAACGCCGCCGGCGGCTGGGGCTGGATCAGCGACTCCTTCCGCGGCAACTACGGCGACAACTCGCTGCTGTACTTCAACAGCTACCGGAACGCCGCTCCGGGCAGCGCCCTGTACGAGAAGGCCCGCACGGGCACCAACGCCAAGGCGGGCGAGGGCTACTTCGACAAGCTGCGCGCCGACGTCACCGCCGGCACCCTGCCCCAGGTCTCCTGGATCGCCGCGCCCGAGGCCTTCAGCGAGCACCCGAACTGGCCGGTCAACTTCGGCGCCTGGTACATCTCGCAGGTCCTCGACGCGCTGACCGCGAACCCGGCGGTGTGGGCGAAGACGGCGTTCTTCATCACCTACGACGAGAACGACGGCTTCTTCGACCACGTCGTGCCGCCCTACCCGCCCGCCTCCTCCGCCTGGGGCCTGTCCACGGCCGACGTCACGCGGGACCTGTACGCCGGGGGCGGCGGGTACGCGGCCGGCCCGTACGGCCTCGGCCCGCGCGTCCCGATGATCGTGGTCTCCCCGTGGAGCAAGGGCGGCTACGTCTGCTCCGAGACCTTCGACCACACCTCCGTGATCCGCTTCATGGAGAAGCGCTTCGGCGTGCAGGAGCCCAACATCTCGCCGTGGCGCCGCGCGGTGTGCGGTGACCTGACCTCGGCCTTCGACTTCACGAGGGCGGACGCCTCGCCCGCGGCCCTGCCGTCCACGGCCGGCTACGTCCCGCCGGACCACAACGCGCACCCGTCCTACCACCCGGTCCCGCCGGCGACGGGCGCCCTGCCCAAGCAGGAGGCCGGCCGCAAGCCCACGCGCGCGCTGGGCTACGCCCCGTACGTGGACGGCAAGGCCGTCACCTCCACGGGCCAGTTCACCCTGACCTTCTCCTCCGGTCCCACCCTCGGCGCGCACTTCCACAGCACCTCGGGCAACCGGACCGACGGCCCGTGGCCCTACACGGTCGAGGCGGGCAAGACCCTCTCGGACACGTGGAGCACCAGCAGCTCCACCGGCAACCAGATCAACCTGACGGTCTGGGGCCCGAACGGGTTCCTGCGCACCTGGAAGGGCCCGGCGAAGAAGACCGGCCCCGAGGCCACGGCCCGCCACGACGCGGCGACCGGCAACCTGAAGCTGACGCTGACCAACTCCGCGGCGGCGGCGGTCGACCTCACGGTGACCAACGCCTACGGCGGCGCCCCCCAGACCCTGCGGGTCGCGGCGGCCGGCACGGCCACGTACACGGCGGACCTCTCGACGACGGGACGCTGGTACGACGTGACGGTCGTCTCCGGCTCGGACACCACCTTCCTGCGCCGCTTCGCGGGTCACGTGGAAACGGGCGCGGCAGGCCTCTCGGACCCGGCCATCAAGACCGTCTGACACGGTCGTCCGGTGCGCGCGGCAGCCGCCGTTCCAGGACCGCGAGGTCCGCGGGGCGGCGGCTGCGGGCGTACCGGGCAACAGGTCGCGGGCGGTGCCCGGGACGCGCGCACCGCGCGGGACGCCGGCTTCACGGTGTGACCGTGGACCGGGTGGGAAGAACGTACGGCGTCCGCTCAGCCAGGCCCCGCCACCGAGGGAGAACGCATGGCCATAGCCCATCGCAGGATCGGCACCGGCCCCGTCCGCGTCATCGTGCTGCACGACTGGTTCGGCACCAGCGCGAACTGGGGTTCCGTCCTGGACTACTTGGACCCCGAGGGGTTCTCGTACGTCTTCCTCGACTACCGCGGCTACGGGGACCGCAGGGACGTCACGGGCCGCTACACGGTCCCCGAGATCGCCGACGACGTCCTGGCGCTCGCCGACGAGATCGGCTGGGACACCTTCTGCCTCATGGGGCACTCCATGGGAGGCAAGGCCATGCAGCAGGTGCTGGTCCGGGCGCCCGAGCGGATCGAGAAGCTGGTCGGGATCAACCCGGTCCCCGCCGCCCCGTACGAGATGGACGACGCGACCCAGGCCCTCTTCCACGGCGCCGCCGCCAGCCCCGGGAACCGGCGGACCATCCTCGACCTCGTCACCGGCCACCGCGCGAGCCGCCACTGGCTGGACCGGATGGTCGCGCACTCCCTCGGCGTCTGCCGCCCGGAGGCCTTCGCCGCCTACCTCGCGAGCTGGCAGCCGCTGGACCTGTCGGCCGCCGTGAAGGGCAGCACCGTCCCGGTGCTGGTCCTCGTGGGGGAGAACGACCTCGCCCTCACCCCGGATGTGATGCGCGCCACCTGGCAGGTCTCGTACCCCGACTGCCGCGTCCACCCCCTGCCCGGAGCCGGGCACTACCCGCCGCACGAGACACCGGTCGCCTTCGCCGCGGAGGCGGAGGCCTTCCTGCGGGGCTAGGGGGTGTCCGGCCCCTGGGGCGGGGCGGGCACGAAAAACCCCTGGGGGTACGAGGAGACCTCGTACCCCCAGGGGATCAGGGTGAGTGACGGGACTTGAACCCGCGGCCACCTGGACCACAACCAGGTGCTCTACCAACTGAGCTACACCCACCACGAAGGGCGGCGGACCGCCCGTCGATGTGCATGCACAGCATAGCTGATCAGGAGGGGGGTCCCGCCACGCGTTATCGGCCCGGGCGTGTGCGACGGGCGCCGCCGCGGCTGGGCCCGGGCTACTTCAGGGCGGCCTTCGTGGCCACGATGATCAGGCCGAGGAAGAGGTTCACGACCCCCTCGGTCGCCAGCTGGCCCCGGCTGGCGCCCGCGCGGGCCGCGCCGAGGCACGCCCAGAGGACCTGCTGCCCCACCGACACGCCCATGGCCAGCCAGGCCGTCCCCGCGTAGCCCAGATCGAGGAGGCCGCTGAGGGCGACGGCGGCCGCGGGCAGCACGGCGGCCTCCACGATCGGCCACTCGTGGACCGCGACCCGCCGGATCTCGCGCAGGCTCCAGGGCTCGCCGACCACCCGCTCCCCGGCGAGCTGGGCGTAGACGTGCGTGGCCCAGAACACCAGGCCCGTGACCAGCAGCAGGAGGATGAGGTGGAGCCTCGGGTGGTCGCCGACCGTACTGGCCGTGGCCACCACGGAGGTGGCGAGGAGGGAGCCGTACACGGCCCCGGCCGAGTCGGTCCGGGATGCACGGCGGGGTCGGCCGTGACCTGCGGACATGCCACTGGGGATGCTCACGCCCCCACGATAGGGAGCCCGCCCCCCACCGCCGCCCGGGCACGCCGGGCCGCCCGGGCGGGGTGCGGCCGCCCCGACCCGCGCGGGCGGCCCTGCTCGCCGCGGCCCTGCTCACCGCGCCCCCGGCCCGTCGGGCCACGGCTCACCGCGGCGCGGTGCATACTCGCGCGGCGCCCGGCCCGGCGGGAGGATCGCCCCATGGACCTCGAACGCTCCCTCGACCCCGAACCCGGCCCCGGCCCTGACCCCGCCCCTGACCCCGAACCCGAACCGTTCACGCACGCCGACTACGCCGCCCGGATGGCCGCCGCCGCGCAGAGCGCCGCCGGCGCGGGGCTGGCCGGCCTGCTCATCGCCCCCGGGCCCGACCTCGCCCACCTCACCGGCTACCGGCCCGCCGACACCGAGCGGCTGACCCTGCTCGTGCTCGCCGCCGGACGGGAGCCCGTGCTCGTCGTGCCCGCCCTGGAGGCCCCCGACGCCGCCGAGGCCCCCGGGGCGCCCGCCCTGACCCTGCGCGCCTGGACCGACGGGAAGGACCCGTACGGGACCACCGCACCCCTCCTCGACCGGGGCGGCCGCTTCGGGGTCAGCGACAACACCTGGGCGCTACATCTGCTGGGCCTCCAGCGGGAGCTGCCCGCCACCTCCTACGCCCCGCTCACCGAAGTCCTGCCGATGCTCCGCGCCGTCAAGGACCGGCGGGAGCTGGAGCGGCTGGCGGCGGCCGCCGCGGCCGCCGACGCCGCGTACGCGCGGATCCTGGAGGTCCCCTTCGCCGGCCGGAGGGAGACCGACATCGCCGCCGACCTGGCCGCGCTGCTGCGCGAACACGGCCACTCCCAGGTGGACTTCACGGTCGTCGGCTCCGGCCCCAACGGCGCCAACCCGCATCACGAGGCCGGCGGGCGGACCATCGTGCACGGCGACATGGTGGTCCTGGACTTCGGCGGGCTCAAGCACGGCTACGGCTCCGACATCTCCCGCACGGTGCACGTCGGCGAGCCGGGCGTCGAGGAGCAGCGCGTCCACGACATCGTCCGCGAGGCCCAGCGGGCCGCCTCCGCCGCCGTCCGCCCCGGCATCGCCTGCCAGGACGTGGACCGGGCGGCCCGCGCGGTGATCACCGAGTTCGGCTACGGCGACCGGTTCATCCACCGCACGGGCCACGGCATCGGCGTGACCACCCACGAGCCCCCGTACATGGTCGAGGGCGAGGAGCAGCCGCTGGTCCCCGGGATGTGCTTCTCCGTGGAGCCCGGCATCTACCTGCCCGGGCGCTTCGGGGTGCGCATCGAGGACATCGTCACGGTCACCGAGGACGGCGGCCGCAGCCTCAACGACGCCCCGCGCGAGCTGGCCGTCGTGGGCTGACGCCGGCGGCCCGGGATGCCGGTCGAGCATCACCTGCGACGGGTCGGCGCAGGAATTACGGGCCCAGCAACACCACCGATTCGGCGGGGACATGGACGCGGCCGTCGGGCCCCGGGTGGGCCACCGGGTCCCAGGAGGCCAGCACCCGGACCCCGTTGCGGCCGAGTGCGATCGTCACCGGCTCGGCGGACAGGTTCACCGCCACCCGCACGTCGCCCCGCCGGAAGGTCACCCAGCGCCGCTCCTCGTCGTACGCCACGCGCACCGCCGCCAGATCCGGGTCGCGCAGGTCCGGGAGGGTGCGCCGGAGGGCGATCAGCGTCCGGTACCAGGCCAGCAGCCGGTCGTGCGGGGCGCGCTCCGGCTCCGCCCAGTCCAGGCAGGAGCGGTCCCGGGTGGCCGGGTCCTGCGGGTCCGGGATCTCTTCCGCCTTCCACCCGTGCGCCGCGAACTCCCTTCGCCGGCCGCTGCGGACGGCCTCGGCGAGCTCCGGGTCCGGATGGTCGGTGAAGTACTGCCACGGCGTGCCCGCGGCCCACTCCTCGCCCATGAACAGCATCGGCACGAACGGCCCGGTCAGCGCCAGCGCGGCGCCGCACGCCAGCAGTCCGGGGGAGAGGGAGGCCGAGAGCCGGTCGCCGAGGGCCCGGTTGCCGATCTGGTCATGGGTCTGCGTGTAGCCCAGGAAACGGTGCGCGGCGGTGCGCCGCCGGTCCACCGGGCGGCCGTGGCTGCGGCCCCGGAAGGAGGACCAGGTCCCGTCGTGGAAGAACGCCCGGGTCATGGTCTTGGCCAGCGCGGCGAGCGGCGCCTCGGCGAAATCGGCGTAGTACGCCTGGGACTCGCCGGTCAGCGCGCAGTGCAGCGCGTGGTGGAAGTCGTCGTTCCACTGGGCGTGCAGGCCCAGGCCCCCGGCCGCGCGCGGGGTCGTGGTGCGCGGATCGCACCGGTCGGACTCGGCGATCAGGAACAGCGGGCGGCCGGACTCGGCGGCCAGCTCGTCCACGGCCGCCGACAGCTCCTCCAGGAAGGGGAGCGCCCGTTCGTCGGCGAGCGCGTGCACCGCGTCCAGCCGCAGTCCGTCGATCCGGTAGTCCCGCAGCGAGGCGAGCGCGCTGCCCAGCAGGTACGCGCGCACCTCGTCGGAGCCGGCCGCGTCCAGGTTGACCGCCGCGCCCCACGGGGTGTGGTGGGTCTCGGTGAAGTACGGGCCGAAGGCGGGGAGGTGGTTGCCGGAGGGGCCAAGGTGGTTGTGGACCACGTCCAGCACCACCCCGAGCCCGGCCGCGTGCGCCGCGTCCACGAACCGGGCCAGCCCGGCCGGGCCGCCGTAGGGCTCGTGCACCGCCCAGGGCGCCACCCCGTCGTAGCCCCACCCGTGCCGGCCGGGGAAGGGGCAGACCGGCATCAGCTCCACGTGCGTGACCCCGAGCGCGGTGAGGTGCCCGAGGCGGGCGGCGGCCGCGTCGAAGGTGCCCTCGGGGGTGAAGGTGCCGATGTGCAGCTCGTACAGGACCGCGTCCTGGAGCCGGGTGCCGGGCGCCGGCCCCCGCGGGGTGAGCGGCTCGAAATCGACCACCGCCGAGAGGCCGTCGGGCCCGTCCGGCAGCCGCCGCCCGCGCGGGTCGGGCCGTACGGTCTCCTCCCCGGCGGCCACGCCCAGCAGGAATCCGTACCGGTCCCCGTCGACCGCCGCGGCTTCGGCGGTCCACCAGCCGGCCCGGTCCGGATCGCGTGCCATCTCGTACGTCGCGCCGCCGAGTCGCAGCGCGACCCGGTCTGTCTGCGGTGCCCACACCTCGAACTGCACGGACGGTTCCCCTCGTCTGCTGCGGTACCCGGAACGTGTGCCGGGCCCATCATCGCGCGGACGGCCGGAGGAGTTCTGGACACTCCGGCCCTGACGGGCCGACAATCACCCTGTGACGTCGAGTTTCGAGTTCCCCGCCTTCCCGGTACCGCGCCTGTCGGACGCGGAGCGCGACCGGGCGCTGGAGCAGCTCCGTGAGGGTGCGGCCCTCGGGAAGCTGTCCCACGACACGTTCCTGCGCCGTATGGAACTCGCCCTCGTCGCCCGCCGCTCCGAGGACCTCGCGGTCCTCACCGCCGACCTCGGCAGCCGCGCGGGCGCCGAAGGCGCGTGGACCCGCCGCGTCTTCGGCTGGGTGGGCCGGGTCTCGGCCGTGTCCGCCGGGGTCCGGCGGGCCTGGACCGCCGAGCGGCTGCCCAAGCTGCTGCTGCCGCACCCGAGCGCCCGTGCCCTGAGGATCGGCCGCGACCCGGGGAACGGGCTGCGGCTCACCGACGGCACGGTCTCCCGGGTCCACGCCGAGCTCGGGATGCGCGACGGGGTGTGGGTGCTCACGGACCTCGGCTCCTCCAACGGCACCACGGTCAACGGCCGCCGGGTGACCGGCTCGGTGGTGGTCCGGGACGGGGACCAGATCGGCTTCGGCCGGATGAGCTTCCGGCTCTCGTCGAGCTGAGGCCCGTCTCCCGGATCACGCCGGGAGCCGCGGCCCGCCCGCCCTCGTGATCACCCCGGGACCGATGATGGTGCCCATGGAACACGCAGACCCGAAGCAACAGCCGCCCGTCGTGCGTCCGGCGCGCCCCGAGGACCTGCCGCGCCTCGTCGAGCTCGTCCACGAGCACATCGCGTACGAGAAGTCCGCGCCCCGGCCCCCGGGCCTGGCCGACCGGCTCGGTCCGCAGCTCTTCGCGGACGGGGCCCGGCTGTGGGTGCTGCTGGCCGAGGCCCCTGACGGGTCGGTCGCCGGATACGCCGCCTGCTCCGCCGAGTTCGCGTTCTGGGACGCCCGGCACTACCTCCACATGGACTGCCTCTACCTCGCCGAGGAGGCTCGCGGCCACGGCCTCGGCGCCGCCCTGATGGCCGGGGTGGCCGACCTCGCCCGCACGCTCGGCCTCGACCAGGTCCAGTGGCAGACCCCGGACTGGAACGAGGGCGCGATCCGCTTCTACGACCGGCTCGGCGCCGCCGGCGCGCCCAAGCGCCGCTACTCCCTGGCCGTGGCCGTGCCGCCGTCCGGGGAGCCGGCGGCCGGGGCTACGCACTGACCGTCCCGTCGGGCTCGCCCAGCCGGCCGGGCCCCCCGGCCCCGTCCTCCAACCCCTGCGCGACGAGGCGCTCGTACGCCGCCAGGACCGTACGGGTCTGGTGCTCGACCTGCGTGGCCACCGGGATCCGGCGTGCCCGGAACCGGGCCGCGAACTCCTCGCACCAGCCGGTGACGAGCCGGTCCAGCCCCGGGGCCGCCGGATGTCCCTGGGCCCGGAGCACCCGCAGCAGCATCGCGGCGGCGCGCAGCGACAGCCGCCGCGCGAAGGCGTCGATGCTGCTGATGGCGGCCGCCGTGGCCTCGGCCGGGGCCCCGGCGCCGGTCCACTCCACGGTGATCCGGGGGATCAGCGCGAGGGTCCAGTCGACGGCGCGCAGCAGGGCGGCCGCTTCGGCGTCGGAGCCGGCGCCGGCGATGGCGCCGGCGTCCGGACCTCGGCCCGCCGCGGGATCCGCCGACGGCTCCCACGCCCTTGCCGACCGCTCCCGTACGCGGGCCACCAGCGCGGCGTCGGCGGCGAGCCGCCCCGCCAGGATCCGCAGGGCGCCGCGCGGGTCCGGGTGCGGGGCGGGGTCGTCCACCAGGTCCGAGGCCCACATGGGGACTTCGACGATGGCGGTGGTGCCCGCGTACCGGTGGGCGTGGTACCAGGTGCTGAGCCGGGTGTCCTCCGGGTGGAACGCTCCGTTCGGGTCGGCCCCGGCCTGCGGCATCACGAAGATCCCGGGGCCGGGGGAGGGCCAGCCGGCCGCGTCCGAGGCCCCGGTCTCCACCGGGATCCGCAGCTCGGCGGCCGATTTGGCGAACGGCTCCGCGAGGCCCGGTATGTCCCGGGTGAGCTGGACCCAGGACCCGCCGAGGTCGGTGCCGTGCAGGGAGACCTGGAGGGCGGGGCGCAGCTCGTCGATGAGTGCGGTCAGCGCGAGGGTCTCGGGCGGCAGCCGGTCCGGGGGCAGTAAAGACGGCGCCCACTCGGGCTGTTCGGGACCGGGGGGACGGAAGAAGTTGCGGTGGTAGTCGAGCAGGGAGCGGGGGCGGGGCGTGCGGTGCAGGGCCGCCCCGTCGGGGTCGGCGCACAGCAGGAAGTACCAGCCGCGGCCGGCCCGGACCACCGGGTCGTGGAGGACGCGCCGGGCGAGGGCGAGCGCGGTGGCGCCGCCGACGGGCTCGTTGGCGTGGGCCCCGGCGACGACGAGCACGCCCGCGCCCCGCGGGCGGCCGCTCGGCTCGACGCAGAGCAGCCACAGGGGCCGGCCGCCCCGGGAGGTCCCGGCCCGGCGGAGCCGGACCGGGCCGGGATGCTCGTCCGCCAGCGCGCGGGCGGCCACAGCAAGTTCGGACGGTGTGGGGTAGCACATGTCACGGAGGAGGGTCACGTCTGATGCAATGCCCGCCGTGCACGCCCCCTACTGCTCCGCGCGCCCCATAATTCCGGGAAACCCCTGGCCAACGCCTTGGAGCGGCGGCCTCGGAGCGGCCCTCCCCGGCGATTGCGGCGGCCCCTCTCAATCGTCCCCGCCCTCGCGTACCAGGAGGGCGACCGGGCGCGCCGAAAGCAGCTCCGCGAGCGGGGCCTCGCCCTTGTACGCGACTTCCCGGTCCAGCAGCGCCGTCCACTTCCCCGGCGGCAGCGGCAGCGCGGTGCCGCGCCAGCCGCCGCTCCCGGCCAGCCGGTGCGAGAGCCGGGTGACCGCCGCGACGAGCCCGCCCGGGCGGGCGAAGGCCAGGCAGTGCCCGGCCGCCGGGCCCCGGGCCGGCAGCGGGGCGTACCCGGTGAACAGCCCGGGCCGGTCCCGGCGCAGCCGCAGCAGGGCGGCCGTCAGCGCCAGCTTCTCCTCCGCGGGCCCGCGCGGCGCGGCTCCCGAGTCCAGCCGGGCCAGGGCCTCGCGCGGGAACCGGGCCGGGCGCCGGTTGTCCGGGTCCACCAGGGCCCGGTACTCGGTCTCGGCGCCCTGGTAGACCTCCGGGACCCCGGGCATCGCCAGGTGCAGCAGCGTCATGCCCAGCAGGTTCGCCCGGGCCGCCGCGGCGAGCTCCGGCGGCAGCTCCGGGTCCCGCGGCGCGTAGCCCGCGACCGTGCCCTCGTACGCCGGGTCCTGGTCGGTCCAGCTCGTGTGCAGGGCCGCCTCGCGCACGGCCTTGAGGAGGGCCTCCGCGAGGCGTTCGGCGCGCTCGGGGGCCTCCCCGAGGCCGAGCGCCGTCTGCCGGGCCACCCAGGCCAGCTGGGGATCGGGCCCGGTGGGCGCGCCCATCGCCTCGGGGGCCTGGGAGAGGGCCGAGATCCGGGCCCGGACGTCCGCGCTGCGCTTGGTGTCGTGCGTGGACAGCACCGTGCCGGAGCCGGGCCAGTCCCGGTCGAGTTCGGCGCAGTACGCGTGGAACTCGGCGGGCATGACGGCCGGTTGGCCGGGATCACCGCCGACCTCGGTGGCCGACAGCAGCGGGGCGTAGCGGTAGAAGGCCCGGTCCTCCAGCGACTTGGCCCGCAGCGCCGCCGAGGTCTGGGCGAACCGCGCCGCGAACGCCGGATCGCGCAGTACGAGGTCCCGTACGCCGGCCACCGCTCCCGCACCGGCCGCCGCGGCGGCCTCGGCCAGGGCGCCGGGGTCGAGCTCCGGCTCGCCGGGGTAGGGCCGGTAGACCGGGTAGGCGATCAGCAACTCCTTGACCCCGGCCGCCAGCCGCGGACCGGCGGCCCGCTCCAGCGCCGCCAGCTCGGCCGCCAGATCGCCGGTCAGCACCTCCCGCGCGCACGCCCGGGCCGTCTCCCGCCACTGCGCACTCCCGGTGAACTCCGTGTACCGGCGGGCCAGTTCCGCGGCCCCGTCCGGATCGGTGAGCACGCCGTCCACCCGGTGCAGGGCGTCGTAGCCGGTGGTTCCGGCCACCGGCCAGCCGCGCGGCAGCCGTTCGTGGCGGGCCAGGATCTTCTCCACCACCACCCAGCAGCCGTCGCCCACGGCCGTCCGCAGCCGCCGCAGGTACCCCTCCGGGTCCGCCAGCCCGTCCACGTGGTCGATCCGCAGCCCCCCGGCCACCCCGTCCCGGACCAGCTCCAGCACCTTCGCGTGCGTCGCGGCGAACACCTCCGGGTCCTCGACCCGGACCCCGATCAGGCCCGAAATGGTGAAGAACCTGCGGTAGTTGAGCCCGGTCCGGGCCTCCCGCCACCAGGCCGGCCGGTACCACTGCGCGGCCAGCAGCTCCGGCAGCGCCAGCCCCGCCGTCCCCTCGCGCAGCGGGAACTCCAGCTCCCCGTGGCGCAGGACGCCGCCGTCCCGGTCGGGCGTGAAGGAGTCGGGCCCGGGCGGCTCCGCGAGCACCGGCAGCAGCACCTGCCCGCCGCCCGCCTCCCAGTCGATGTCGAACCACCGGGCGTACGGGGAGTCCGGACCCTCCCGCAGCACCTCCCACAGAGGCGCGTTCAGCCGCAGCGGGGAGGGCACCGCCATGTGGTTCGGGACGATGTCCAGCACCAGGCCGAGCCCGTGCCCCCGCGCGGTCGCGGCCAGGGCGCGCAACCCCGGCTCGCCGCCGAGCTCGGCCCGGACCCGGGTGTGGTCGGTGACGTCGTACCCGTGCGTCGAACCGGGGACCGCCTCCAGCACCGGCGAGAGGTGCAGGTGCGAGACCCCGAGCGAGGCGAGGTACGGTACGGCCGCCTCGGCGGCGGAGAAGGGGAACTCCGGCCGCAGCTGGAGGCGGTACGTCGAACGCGGGCCGGGGACCGGGTCAGGCGCCGCGGACGACGCTGGAGTGACGGCTGCCAGAACATCAGATTCCGTTTGGGTGCGCTCATACGGCTGGCTCATGAGAACGTACGTACCCACCTTCACGGATTCCGTGCCATTACCCAATGCATCCGAGTGACTGCAACGGGTTAGCGTCGATCAAGTGGCCGGAACCGTCAACACCTATCGAAGAGTCATCGCCCTGACCGGGCCCCTCCTCCCGCTCCTCTCCTTCCTCGCGCGACTGCCCGTCGCGATGTCCCAGTTCGGGAGCGTGCTGCTGGTCGCGCAGACCAGTGGCTCGCTCGCCACCGCCGGCATCGTCGGAGGCACCCTCTCCGCCGGACAGGTGGTCTGCGGGCCCCTCCTGGGCCGGCTCGCCGACCGGCACGGGCAGCGGCCCGTGGTGCTCGCGGCGGCCGCCGTCAACGCGGTCGCCACCGCGGCCCTGGTCGCCGGAGCCCTCGGCGGCCTCGCCACCGTCCCGCTCGCCGCCCTCGGCGCCGTCACCGGGGCCTCGGTGCCGCTGATCGGGCCGCTCGCCCGGACCCGCTCCGTGGCCCTGGCCCACCGCGGCGAGGCCGGCGAGGGCGTGGTGGGAGCCGTCCACTCCCTCGAAGGCACCCTGGACGAGGTCTCCTTCGTCATCGGGCCGGCCCTCGTCGGACTCGCCGCGCTCGTGGCGCACCCCGCGATCGCCCTCGGCGGGGCCGCCGCGCTCGTCGCCGTCTTCGGCACCGCCTTCGCCCTGCACCCGACCGCCGCCGTCACGGCCGGGACGGGCCCGCGGGCCGGAGCGGGGGCCGGAGCGGGGGCCGGAGCGGGGGCCGGTCATGCGGCCGGTGCCGCGGCCGCAGGGGGCTCCGGCCGCGGCGGCGACGCTGCCCGCCGCCCCGCCCGGCACCCGCGCGTCGTGTACGCCGTACGGGGCTCCCTGCTCCTCCAGGGCGCCATGTTCGGCGCCTGCCAGGCCGGAATCGCCGCCCTTACCGCTCGTCTGGGCGTCCCCGGCCAGGCGGGCATCGTGTACGCCGCGATGGGCGTGGTCAGCGCCGCCGTGGGCCTCGCCCTCGGCGCGCTGCCCGCCCGGATCGGGCTGCGGCTGCGCTGGCGGGCGGCCACCGCCGCGGCGCTGGTGCTCTCCGTACCGCTGCTCTTCACCGGGAGCCTGTGGCCGCTGTACGCGGTCGTCACGGTGCTCGGGGCCGCGTACGCCCCGCACCTGATCACCGCGTTCGCGCTCACCGAGCGGGTCGTGGAACCGGTCCGGCTCGCCGAGTCCATGGCCTTCGCCGCCAGCTCGCTCGTGGCCGGGCAGGCCGCGGCCCTCGCCGTCTCCGGGCGGCTCGCCGAGCGGTACGGGCCCGCCGGGGCCTTCGCGGTCGCCGTCGGGGCGGCCGCGCTGTCCCTCCTCCTGGCGCTCGTGACCCGGGTGCCGGCCGCCCGGACGCACCCCGCCGCGCCGAAGGTCTTCATCCCGGCGCAGCAGACCGCCGCCGCGGACGGCGACCCCCGGCGGGCCGCCCCCGGGTCCTCCTACGCCGGGCGCTGAAGCAGCACCAGGCACCGCCCCGTCAGCGCCACCCGGTCCCCGGCCGCGTACTGCGGCCCGGTGCCGGGTGGCAGTACGTCCGGCCGCGCGGTGTCCACGACCAGCCGCCACTGCGCTCCGTGCCCGGCCGGGATGGTGAACTCCTGCGGATCGGCGCCCGCGTTGAACATCATCAGGAACGAGTCGTCGGTGATCCGCTCGCCGCGCGAGCCCGGTTCGGAGATGGCCTCCCCGTTCAGGAACACTGTCAGCGAACGCGTGTTCTGCGCCTGCCAGTCGCGGGCCCGCATCGGCTCCCCGTGCGGGGTGAACCACGCGATGTCGGAGAGCTCGTCGTCGGTCCCCTCCACCGGCCGCCCGTGGAAGAACCGGCGCCGCCGGAACACCGGGTGGTCGCGCCGCAGCCACACCATCCGCCGGGTGAACTCCAGCAGGGCGGGCGCCGGTTTGCCCGGCTCCGGCCAGTTGACCCACGACAGCTCGTTGTCCTGGCAGTACGCGTTGTTGTTGCCGCCCTGGGAGCGGGCGAACTCGTCACCGTGGCTGAGCATCGGCACGCCCTGCGAAAGCATCAGCGTGGCCGTGAAGTTGCGCATCTGGCGCTCGCGCAACTCCAGCACCTCCGGATCCTCCGTCGGCCCCTCCACCCCGCAGTTCCAGGACCGGTTGTGGGTCTCCCCGTCCCGGTTGCCCTCGCGGTTGGCCTCGTTGTGCTTCTCGTCGTACGAGACGAGGTCGTGCAGGGTGAAACCGTCGTGGCACGTGGTGAAGTTGATGGAGGCCAGCGGGCGGCGGCCGTCGTCCTGGTAGAGGTCGGAGGAGCCGGTCAGCCGGCCCGCGAACTCCGCCAGCGTCCGCGGCTGCCCGCGCCACAAGTCCCGTACGGTGTCGCGGTACTTGCCGTTCCACTCGGTCCACAGCGGCGGGAAGTTCCCCACCTGGTAGCCGCCCTCGCCCAGGTCCCAGGGCTCCGCGATCAGCTTGACCTGGCTCACCACCGGATCCTGCTGGACCAGGTCGAAGAACGAGGACAGCCGGTCCACCTCGTGGAACTGCCGGGCGAGGGTGGCGGCGAGGTCGAAGCGGAAGCCGTCCACGTGCATCTCGGTGACCCAGTAGCGCAACGAGTCCATGATCAGCTGGAGCACGTGCGGGGAGCGCATGAGCAGCGAGTTCCCGGTGCCCGTCGTGTCCATGTAGTGCCGGGGGTCGTCGGTGAGCCGGTAGTACGAGGCGTTGTCGAGCCCGCGGAAGGACAGCGTCGGGCCCAGGTGGTTGCCCTCGGCGGTGTGGTTGTAGACCACGTCGAGGATGACCTCGATCCCCGCCTCGTGCAGCGCCCGTACCGCCGATTTGAACTCCAGCACCTGCTGGCCGCGGTCACCCGAGGCGTAGCCGTTGTGCGGGGCGAAGAAGCCGATCGTGTTGTAGCCCCAGTAGTTGCTGAGCCCGTCGTCGACCAGCCGGTGGTCGTTGACGTACTGGTGCACGGGCATCAGCTCCAGCGCCGTCACCCCCAGCTTCGTGAGGTGCCCGATGACCGCCGGATGGGCGAGGGCCCCGTACGTGCCGCGCAGCTCCTCGGGCAGGTCGGGGTGGCGCATGGTCAGCCCCTTGACGTGCGCCTCGTACAGCACCGTGTGGTGGTACTCGTGGCGCGGCGGACGGTCGTTGGCCCAGTCGAAGTACGGATTCACCACGACCGAACTCATCGTGTGCGGGGCGGAGTCGAGGTCGTTGCGCGAATCGGGCCGGCCGAAGTGGTAGCCGTACACCTCCTCGCCCCAGTCGACGGTCCCGGCGATCGCCCGCGCGTACGGGTCCAGCAGCAGCTTCGCCGCGTTGCAGCGCAGTCCGCGCTCGGGCTCGTACGGGCCGTGCACGCGGAAGCCGTAGCGCTGCCCGGGCATCACTCCGGGCAGGTACGCGTGGCGCACGAAGGCGTCGGTCTCGCGCAGTTCGACCGCCGTCTCGGAGCCGTCGTCGTGCAGGAGGCACAACTCGATGCGTCGGGCGGCCTCCGAGTAGACCGCGAAATTGGTCCCGGCGCCGTCGTACGTGGCGCCGAGCGGATACGCCTGTCCCGGCCAGACCTGCATGGATACGGCTCTTCCCCTCGTCCCCCGGCTGGCGGGATGTGTCTTGGTGCCGATCCGGCGTGGACCGCGTCTGACCCAGATCTTCCCCGAAAGTGGGCGCGCAAGCGGGGACTTGGGATGCTCCTACCGGGTGACCCGGAGAGCTGATATGCGGGTCAGAGGACCATGTGGGCATCCGATAATGGGTCAACCGACCACCTGCGTACAGACCCTCGGACCCCATCGGGCTGCATCGGGCGCCGAGCTCGGAGTACCCTTCCGTGATCACTGGAGACGGGCGTCCAGACGCAGAAGGCGGTGCACGGGTGAGCTCGGGAGGTCTGGAGCTGCCCCCTGGTGACAGCGGTCACGAGGGCGGCCCGGCGGACGCCCCAGGAGGTGCACCCGGTGGTGCGCCCGGCGGGGTGTCCGGCGGCGCGTCGGCGGGGGTGTCGGCCGGGGCGGTGTCACTGGCCCCGGCGGAGGCCGGGAGTGCGCGGGCCGGGGCCGAGCTGGACTGGGGCGCGGACGCCTGGAGCGAGGTCCGCACCCGCGCGCAGCGCGCCGGCCGTGCGTACATCTGGCTGAACCTGATCGAACAGCGGCTGCGGGCCGTCGTCGGTGCGGTGCTGCGGCCGATCTACGAGCCCGTGCACGGCGGGGACGACTGGGTGGTCGCGGCCGCCGGGCCCGCCGGTCAGGAGTGGGTGCAGCGGGCCGTGGCCGTACGCGAGGTCAGCCGGCGCAAGGGTTACCTGCTGGACCCGGCCGACGACAACGTGCTGAGCTTCCTGACGCTCCCGCAGCTGCGGGAGCTCATGGTCCAGCACTGGCCGTGCTTCGAGCCGTACTTCGACGACCGGCGGGAGATCGAGCTGGCGCTCGACGAGCTGGAGGTCACCCGCAACGTGGTCTCCCGCAACCGCGCCCTGTCCCGGGCGGTGCTGGAGCAGGCCGAGCGGGCCTCGGCGCGGCTGCTGGAGGTGCTCGGCGGCGGAGCGGGCGCCCCGGGCGCGGACCGGCTGCCGATCGACGCCGTCGAGGACCTGGTGGGCGACCGGTACGCGGACGTCATCTCGGTCCACCCGGACCGGGTGCGGCTGCAGCGGCAGCTCCCGGCGGAGGACCTGTTCGGGGGCGCGCGCCGGCTCGACGCCATCGGCATAGGGCTCAACCTGCTGGTGCAGAACTTCTCGGGCCGAAGACTCGTGCGCCTGACGGAGGCCGGCTGCCGGGTCCGGCTGCTCTTCCTGAACCCGGCCAGCAGCGCCGTGAAGCGGCGCGAGCGGGAGCTCGGGCTGCGCAAGGGCGAGCTGAGCCGCTCGGTGGAGATGAACATCCTGCACGTGCGCCGGGTGCGGGCCGGGCTGCGCGACCCCTCGCGGTTCGAGATCCACGTCTTCGACGAGACGCCCCGCTTCACCGCGTACCTGGTGGAGGGGGAGACCTCGGGCATCGCGGTGGTGCAGTCCTACCTGCGCCGGGCGCGCGGCATGGAGGCGCCGGTGCTGGTCCTGCGGGGCGCCGGCACCCGGGGCCCGGCGCGGGACGCGGACCACGGGCTGTTCCCGACGTACCGGGAGGAATTCGAGTCGATCTGGGAGGACTCCCGCCCGGTGTCCTGACTGTCAGTGCCCCGTGGCAGGCTGAAAGTCATAGACCGAAGGTGCACGGGGAGTGCGGGGGAGGGGCGCGGCATGGGGGACTGGCACGGCGGTGTGCTGATCGGATTCGACCTGGAGACGACCGGCACGGAGCCGGGGGAGTCGCGGATCGTGACGGCGGCGCTGGTCGAGGTACGGGCGGGCGAGGTGTGCGGCCGGCGCGGCTGGCTGGCGGATCCGGGGATACCGATCCCGGAGGGCGCCTCGGCGATCCACGGGATCAGCACGGAGCGGGCGGTGGCGGAAGGCCGCCCCGTGCGGGAGGTCGCGGACGAGGTGGCCGGGGCCCTGGTGGAGCACTGGCGCCGGGGAGCGGTGGTCGTCGCGTACAACGCGGCCTTCGACCTGACCCTGTTGACGGCCGAGCTGGCCCGGCACGGACTGCCCTCCCTGGCGGACCGGCTGGGCGGGACGGAGACCGGGCCCGTGGTGGACCCGCTGACCATCGACCGGGCCGTGGACCGCTACCGGCGCGGCAAGCGGACGCTGGAGGCGGTGTGTGGCGTCTACGGGGTCACCCTGGACTCCGCGCACGACGCGGGCGCGGACGCGCTGGCCGCGGTGGAGGTGGCCCGGGCGATAGCGGCCCGCCATCCGGAGGTCGCTGCCCTCACCCCGGCCGCGCTCCACGCCCGCCAGGGCACCTGGCACGAGCGCTGGGCCCGCGACTTCCAGTCGTACCTGCGCCGTCAGGGCGCCCCGGACGCGGTGATCGACCCGCACTGGCCGTTGCGCACGGCGCTCCCGGCGACGGCCTGAGGGTTCGGGCCGGCCACTCCTCGCGGTAGACGAGGTGCAGGTCGCGGTCGAGCGGGCGCCGGACGCCGGTGTCCTGCGGTTCGCCCGCCGACGCGGCGTTGGCCCGCAGCGGCAGGTGGCCCAACGACCGGGGCGAGCGCGCGGACCGGGTCCGGGCCGGCCGGATGACCTTGAACTCCGCCGTGCCAGGCGGGCGGTGTCGATCGTGGTGGGCAGTCTCATGTGCCGTCCTTGGTGGTACGGCATCTTGTATCTCTAGAACGCGTGCCAGCGGGTTTCCGGGTCGGCGTCGCGCAGGGAGGTGACGCGGCGGCGGAATTCGGCCAGGGCCTGCGGGTTGCGCGGGGCGTGCTGGGCCACCCAGGCGCAGCTGGCCGTTTCGCGGGCGCCGCGGAGCACCGCGCAGCCCTCCCAGTCGCGCACGTCCCAGCCGTACGCCGCCGTGAAGGCCTCGTACGCCTGCGCCGGCAGGCCGTACCGGTCGCGGGAGAGGGCCATCACCACCAGGTCGTGCTCGCGCAGGTCGGCCGAGACGGTCTCCAGGTCCACCAGGACCGGCCCGTCCGGGCCCACGTGGACGTTGCGGGGCAGGGCGTCGCCGTGGATCGGACCCGGCGTCAGGTGCGGGGTGAGCGCGGCCACCTCGTCGGCGTACGCGTCGCGCCGGGCCCGCAGGTACGCCGCGTCGGCGGGGTCGACCGAGTCGCCCGCCAGCCGGAGCCAGCGCTCGACCCCGCCCAGCAGGTCCCGCGCGGGCAGCGCGACCGGCGCCGCCCCGAGGGCGTGGATCTGCCGCAGCAGCGCCGCCAGGTCCTCGGGGCCGGCCGGGCGGACCGCGTCCGGGAGGCGGTGCCACACCGTCACGGGGTGCCCCGCCACCAGCCGCGCCCGCGGCTCGGCCGCGCGGACGGCCGGGACCCCGGCGCCTTCGAGCCAGCCCGCCACCGCGAGCTCCCGCTCGGCCCGCTCCAGCAGAGCGGCCTCCCGGCCGACCTTCACCACCAACTCGTCCACCGCGAACACGGCGTTCTCGCCGAGGGCCAGCAGCGCGCCGGGCCCGGCCCGGCCCGTCAGGCCCGCTGCCGTCAGTACGTCCCTGGCCTGCGCCTCGTCCATGCCGTGTCTCCGTCCCTCCGGATCCGGATCTTCGTGGATCCGCCCAGTCTCGCACCCCGCTCCGTGACCGGCCGGAAATCCACGTTGCACGAGACGTATCGTCTCGTTAGCCTCGGTGCATGATCTCAGCCAAGCCCGCCCACATCGCCATGTTCTCCATCGCCGCCCACGGGCACGTGAACCCGAGCATCGAAGTGATCCGGGAACTCGTCGCCCGCGGCCACCGCGTCAGCTACGCGATCCCCGCCCCCTTCGCCCAGAAGATCGCGGAGACCGGCGCCACGCCGGTGATCTGGAACTCCACCCTCCCCGCCGACGACGAACCCGAGGCCTGGGGCACCGAGCTCATCGACCACCTGGAGCCCTTCCTGGCGGACGCGGTCCAGGCCCTGCCGCAGCTCGCGGCGGCCTTCGAGGGGGACGAGCCCGACCTCGTCCTCCACGACGTCACCTCCTACCCGGCGCGCGTCCTCGCCCACCGCTGGGGCGTTCCCGCCGTCTCCCTCTCCCCGAACCTGGTCGCCTGGACCGGGTACGAGGAGGAGGTCGGCGAGCCGATGACGGCCGAACTGCGCGCCACCGAGCGCGGCCGGGCGTACTACGCCCGCTTCCGTGCCTGGCTCGACGAGAACGGCATCGAAGAGGACAGCGACCCCTTCGTCGGCCGGCCGCGCCGCAGCATCGTCCTCATCCCCCGAGCCCTCCAGCCCCACGCCGACCGCGTCGACGCGTCCGTCCACACCTTCGTCGGCGCCTGCCAGGGCGACCGCAGCGCCTCGCAGGGCATCTGGGAGCGCCCGGCCGCGGCCGCCGGGAAGAAGGTGCTCCTCGTCTCCCTCGGCTCCACCTTCACCAAGCAGCCCGCCTTCTACCGCGCCTGCGCCGAAGCCTTCGGGGACCTCCCCGACTGGCACGTCGTCCTCCAGATCGGCAAGTTCACCGACGAGGCCGAACTCGGCGCGCTCCCCGCCAACGTGGAGGTCCACCGCTGGGTCCCCCAGCTGGACATCCTGCGCCAGGCCGACGCCTTCATCACCCACGCGGGCGCCGGCGGCAGCCAGGAGGGCCTCGCCACCGCCACCCCCATGGTCGCCGTCCCGCAGGCCGTCGACCAGTTCGGCAACGCCGACATGCTCCAGGGCCTCGGCGTCGCCCGGCACCTCCCCATGGAGCAGGCCGACGCCCGCACCCTGCGCGAGGCCGTCCTCGCACTCGTCGGGGACCCCCAGGTCGCCGCCCGCGCCGAGGCGATCCGCGCCCAGATGGCCACGGAGGGCGGTACGCGACAGGCCGCCGACCTGATCGAGGCCGAACTGGCCGCGCGCCCCTGACCGGCCGTGCGCTCCTGACCGGCCGTGCGCTCCTGACCGGCCGTGCGCTCCTGACCGGCCGGGCGTCCCAGGCCGGCCGAGCGGCACGCACGGTCCACGCGGCCCGCGTTGTCCGTGCGTCGCCCTATCGTTCGGTCATGACCACGAAGAAGTACGCGGCCCTGCTGCGCGGGATCAATGTCGGCGGGGCCAAGAAGGTCCCGATGGCCGAGCTGCGCGAGGTCCTGACCGACCTCGGCCTGACCGGCGTGCAGACGTACCTCCAGAGCGGGAACGCCGTCTTCACGAGCCCGGAGAAGGACCCGGCCGCCCTCGCCCGCGAGCTGGAGCGGGCCATCGAGACCCGCTTCGGCTTCGCGGTGGCCTGTCTCGTCGTCGACGGGGAATACCTGCGGGCCGTCGCCGAGGGCTGCCCCTTCCCGGCCGCCGAACTGGAGGGCAAGCAGCTGCACGCCACCTTCCTCTCCGCGCAGCCCGGTGAGGAGCGTTTCGCCTCGATCGACGGGCCCTCCTTCCTCCCGGAGGAGTACCGGATCGGCGACCGGGTCGTCTACCTCTACGCCCCGGACGGCCTGGGCCGCTCCAAGCTGGGCGAGGCCCTCCACAAGCCCGCCGTGTTCAAGGGCATCGACGCGACCAGCCGCAACTGGAACACCGTCGTCAAACTCGTGGAGCTGACGCAGGACTGACGCCGCCGGCGGGGCGCCGACCCTACTCGCCGAGCGCGTCGAGGACGGACCTCTCCTGCGGCGTCAGGCGGATCGTCGCCGCGTCCAGGTTCTCCGCCAGGTGGGCCAGCGAGCCCGTCCCCGGCGTGGGGCACAGCACGGGGGAGCGGTGCAGCAGCCAGGCCAGCGCGATCTGTCCCGGCCCCGCCCGGTGCTCGGCGGCCACCGCGGTCACCGCCGCCGCGCTCTCGCGCGTCAGCGCGCCGCTGCCCAGCGGGTAGTACGGAAGGAAGGCGATCCCCCGCGCCTCGCACAGCGCGAGCACCTCCGCCGAGGACCGGTCCACCAGGTTGTACGGGTTCTGCACGGCGGCGACCGGGACGACCTCCAGCGCCCGCCGCAGCTGCCCGGCGGTCACCGTGTCCAGGCCGATGTGCCGGATCTTGCCCTCCGCCCGCAACTGCGCCAGCGCCCCCAGCTGTTCCGTCTCCGGGACCTCGGGATCGAAGCGGTGCAGCTGGTAGAGGCCGATGCTCTCCACGCGCAGCCGCCGCAGGCTCGCCTCGCACATCGCCCGCAGCTGCTCGGGCCGCCCCGCCGC
Organism: Streptomyces vinaceus; assembly: GCF_008704935.1. Lineage (NCBI taxonomy): Bacteria > Bacillati > Actinomycetota > Actinomycetes > Kitasatosporales > Streptomycetaceae > Streptomyces > Streptomyces vinaceus. Next base: position 1,635,992 of record NZ_CP023692.1, on the reverse strand, counting down.
GTGCCACCGGTCGGGACCGGTGCGCACCACCCCGCCCTTCGTGGCGATGACCAGCCGCTCCCCGTACGGGTGGAGGGCCTCGGCGATCAGCTCCTCGGCCAGGTCGGGGCCGTAGTTGTCGGCGGTGTCGATGAGCGTGACACCGCGCTCGACGGCGGTGAGCAGCAGGGCCAGCGCCTCGGCACGGCTGCCGCGCGGGCCCCAGTAGCCGGGGCCGACCAGGCCGCCCGTGCCGAGGCCGAGCCGCCGTACCGGAAGGTCTCCGCCGAGGAGCAACACGTCGTCCGCCATGCCCCGACGGTAACGCAGGCCGCCGGATGTGCCAGGCTCCCGGCATGCGTTACATCATCATCGGCGCCGGGGCGATCGGCGCGAGCATCGGCGGACGGCTGGCGGAGTCGGGCGCCGAGGTCGTCCTCGTCGCGCGCGGCGCCCACGCGGAGGCCCTCAAGACGGACGGGCTGCGGCTCACCACGGCGGACGGGACCCGGGTCCACCGGCTCCCCGTGGTCGCGGGCCCCCCGGAACTCGGTGAACTGCGGCCGGACGACGTGCTCCTGCTGACCGTCAAGACCCAGGACGCGATCGCCGCGCTCGACGCGTGGGGCGACGCGGAAGTGGCGGGCGGCGGTACGGCGGCGCAGCGGCTGCCGGTGCTGTGCGCGCAGAACGGGGTGGAGAGCGAGCGGCTGGCGCTGCGCCGCTTCGCCCACGTGTACGGGGTCTGCGTCTGGCTGCCGGCCACCTTCCTGGAGCCGGGCGTGGTGTCCGCGCTGTGCGCGCCGCTGACCGGCGTCCTGCACCTCGGACTCGCGGCCGGGGGCGCGGACGCCCGGGCCGACCGGATCGCGGCCGACCTGGAGAAGTCCGGCTTCGCGGCCCCGGTCACCCCGGACGTGATGCGGTGGAAGTACGCGAAGCTGCTGGGGAACCTGGGCAACGCCGTCCAGGCGACGACGGGCCCGGAGCCGCACCCGGCGAAGGCGGCGCTGCTGCTGCGCGCCCAGCGGGAGGGGCGGGCGGCGCTCGGGGCGGCGGGGATCGCGTACGCCTCCGACGAGGAGCAGGCGGCGGCCCGCGACGGCAAGGTCGAGCAGCCCCCGGGCGTGCGGGGCGGTTCGTCCTGGCAGTCCCTGCGCCGGGGCACCGGCTCCATCGAGGCGGACTACCTCAACGGCGAGATCTCCCTGCTGGGGCGCCTGCACGGGGTCCCGACCCCGGTGAACGACACCCTCCGCCACGCGGCGAACATCTTCGCCCGCGAGGGCCTGCCGCCGGGCGCCATGTCGGTCGAGGACCTCACGGCCCTGGCCGACGAGGCGGCGGCCAGGGCCTGAGGGCTGCGGCGCAGCGCCAGTACGTCAGAACGTGCGGTCGCTGCGCCAAGTGGCCTGGCTGGAGGGGTTGTTCAGGTCGACCGTGATGCCGGAGAGGCGGCGGTCCGGGCCCAGGGAGCCGGTGTACCGGCCCCTGGGGCCGTGGTTCCACTGGACGATGAAGTAGATGTCGTTCCCGGTGACGGACCCCTCCTGCACGGTCCCCACGGTGTTTCCGGACGACGTGGACCCGAAGAGGTTGCCGTTGCCGTCCTGCCTCAGGTCGATCCGCACGGTGGCGTTGGACTGGTAGATGGTCCAGACCCCGCTGGCGTTGAACCCGGCGGCCCGGGCCTCCCGCACCGTACTCGGCGCGGTGGCGGGGACGGTGGGGGCGGCGTTCGCGGGGGCCGTGAGACCCGCCCCCGCGGCGGACAGGATCAAGGCGGCGGACGTGGTGAGGAGCTTGCGCGTACGGCGTGACATGGACATATGCCCTCCAGGGGCGGCCAGGACGATCGATTCCGTTGTGTGTTGCACGGAACCTCACGGCTGGACTACCCATGATCCACTGGCCCGAGCCCTGGATTCACCCGAACGAGAGCCGGGCGGCGGGGCCGGGCGTCAGGCCGCGCTGAGGAGGGGCACGCCGCGCGGCGCCGTGTCGTAGCGGCGCAGCAGGAGGCGGGCCAGCTCGGGGGCCGCGCCGAGGACGCCCGCCACCAGGTCGGCCCCGGCGGCTTCCGCGCCCGCCTCGATACGGTCCGGCAGGCGTCCGGGGGCGATGACGTACGGGGCCACCGCCACCCGGCGGACCCCCTCGGCGCGCAGGGCCCGTACGGCGTCCTCCGTACGGGGCAGGCGGGCGGAGGCGAACGCAGGCCGCACGGCGCACCAACCGGTGTGCCGCCACTCCCGCGCGATTTCAGCGATCACTGCGATCGCCTCCGGGTCGGAGGAACCGGCGGACGCGAGCACCACACCGGTGGTGGCGCGGTCCGCCGGAGTGAGGCCCGCTTCCGCGAGGCGGCGCTCCAGGGCGCCGACGAGCAGCGGGGACGGGCCGAGGACGTCCGCGATCCGGACCGTGAGGTCCGGCATCCGGGAGGTGGCCTCGGCCAGCACCGCGGGGATGTCGGACTTCGCGTGGAACGCCCGCGTCAGCAGCAGCGGGAGGGCCACGATCTCCCGTACGCCGCAGCGGTACAGGGACGACGTCACCTCGGACACCGTCGGGGTGTCGAAGTCCAGGAAGGCCGTCTCCACCCGCAGCCCCGGCCGCAGCGCCCGCACCCGCCCGGTGAGGGCGTGCACGGTCGCCGCGTGCCGCGGGTCGCGGCTGCCGTGGGCGATGACCAGCAGGACGGGGTCGCTGGCGGATGCGGTGGCGCGGAAGGGGGGACGCATGGCGCGGCTCAGCTCTTGACCAGGAGGCCGCGGGTGCGCAGGACGTGGCGTTCGGCGGGGCTGAAGATGAGGAGGTCGATGGCGATGCCGACGACGAGGATGAGGGTGATGGCGAGGAAGACGCCGGGGAGGTCGATGTTGTTGCGGCCGTTTTCGAGGAGTTGGCCCAGGCCCAGGCCGAGGTCGGGGGAGCTGGCGATGATTTCGGCGGCCATGAGGGAGCGCCAGGAGAAGGCCCAGCCCTGCTTGAGGCCGGCGAGGTAGCCGGGGAGGGCTGCGGGCATGACCACGTGGCGTGCGCCGCTGAGGCCGGTGGCGCCCAGGGTACGGCCGGCGCGCAGGTAGAGCGGGGGGATCTGGTCGATGCCGGAGACGAGTCCGTTGGCGATGGAGGGGACGGCGCCCAGGAGGATGACGGTGTACATCATGGCGTCGTTGAGGCCGAACCAGAGGACGGCCGGGGGGACCCAGGCGACGGAGGGCAGGGACTGCAGGCCTTGCAGGATGGGGCCGATGGCGGCGCGGACGAAGGTGACGCGGGCGACGAGGAGTCCGAGGGGGGTGCCGATGGCGAGGGCGAGGAGGAAGCCGAGCAGGCCGCGGGAGACGCTGGTCCAGATGACGTCGAGGAGGGTGCCCTTGAGCCACATCTGGGTCAGGCTGTCCCAGACGGCGGAGGGGGCGGGGAGTTTGGTCTCGTCGGTGACCTTCAGGGAGACCAGTACCTGCCAGACCACGAGCACGAGGCCGACGGCGAGCAGCGGGGGCAGGGCTTTCTTGGTCAGGACCTGGCGGAGGGGGGTGCGGTGGGTGTGGACGGCGTCGAGGGCGTCGAGGCCGGCTTCCAGGCCGGCGAGGTCGTCCGTGGTCGGTTTGGTTTCAGTGCTGGCCATGGCGGCGGATCTCCCCACGCAGGTGTTCGGTGATTTCGACGGACAGTTCCGCGACGTCGGCGTCTTCGATGCGGCGGGGCTGGGGGATGTCGACGGTCCATTCCCTGGCGAGGCGGCCGGGGCGTGAGGAGAGCAGGACCACGCGCTGGGCGAGGCGGACGGCCTCGCGGACGTTGTGGGTGACGAAGAGGACGGAGACGTCGGTTTCGGCCCAGATGCGGGTGAGTTCGCCGTGCAGGACGTCGCGGGTGATGGCGTCCAGGGCGGCGAAGGGTTCGTCCATCAGGAGCAGGCGGCTGTCCTGGGCGAGGGCGCGGGCGAGGGCGACGCGCTGGCGCATGCCGCCGGAGAGTTCGTGGACGCGTTTGCCGTGGGCGCCGGTGAGGCGGACCAGTTCCAGGAGGCGTTCGGCTTCCGGCTTGCGGTCGGCTTTGGCGACTCCGCGCAGGCGCAGGGCGAGTTCGATGTTCTTGCCGGCGGTGAGCCAGGGGAACAGGGCGTGTTCCTGGAACATGAGGGCGGGGCGGCCGGCGGTGGTGATGGTGCCGGTGGTGGGGCGGTCGAGTCCGGCGACGAGGTTGAGCAGGGTGGACTTGCCGCAGCCGGAGGCTCCCAGGATGGTGACGAACTCGCCGGGTGCGACATCGAGGCTGATGTCGTCCAGGACGAGCTGTGATCCGGCCGGGCCGGAGAAGGACTTCGAGACGTGCTCGATCCGTGCGGCGTGTGACACCACGGTGGTGTCCTCGACAGCCTTGGCGAGTGTGGTGGCCATGGTCGTCACCTCCTGGGGTTCGTACGGGCGGACTTCTGTGCTGCTCAGGACTGCTTGGCGCCGAGACCGGCGTCGGCGACCTCGGGCTTGCCGGCGGCCTTGAGGACCTTGTTCAGCAGGGTCAGGTCGTAGATCCCGGCGAGGTCGGGCTGCTCGATGAGCTTGGCCTTCACCGCCCAGTCGGACTCCGTCTTCAGCGTGGCCGCGAGCGGGTCGTCGGTGACGAGGATGCTCTTCCACGCGGGGTCGATGACCGCGGGCTCCAGCTCCTTGCCGCTGAGCACCTTGAGCGCCGCGTTGGCGGAGGCCTTCGCCTTGTCCGGGTTGGCGTTGATCCACTCGTTCGTCTTCACCGTGCCGGCCAGGACCGCCTCGACGACGTCCGGGTGCTCCTTGAGGAACTTCTGCGACACGATCACGTTGGTGATCACGAACTTCTTGTCGGGCCACAGGTCGGTCTCGTCGAGGAGGACGGAGGCGCCGTCGGAGACCAGCTTGGAGGCGGTCGGCTCGGGCACCCAGGCGCCGTCGATCGAGCCCTGCTTGAAGGCGTCCGGGGTCACCTTGTTGTCCGTACGCACCACGGACACGTCGCCCTTGCCGGACTCCGGGTCGACCTTCCAGCCCTTCTCCGCGATCCAGTTGAGGAACGCGACGTCCTGCGTGTTCCCCTTCTGCGGGGTCGCGATCTTCTTGCCCTTGAGGTCGTCCAGGGTCTTGATCTTGTCCGGGTTCACCACCAGCTTCACGCCACCGGAGGCCGACCCGGAGATGATCCGCAGGTTGCTGCTCTTGGACTTCACGTAGCCGTTGATCGCCGGCGAGGGGCCGATGAAGCCGATGTCGAGGGAGCCGCTGTTGAGAGCCTCGATCTCGGACGGACCCGCGTTGAACGTCTGCGGCTTGATCGCGGTCGCGCCGAGCTCCTTGGCGATGAGGCCTTCCTGGATGCCGACCAGCGCGGTGGCGTGGGTCAGGTTCGGGAAGTACCCGATACGGACCTCGGGGGCCGAGAGCTTCTTGTCGCCGGCGGCCGCGGCGTTCGCCTTCTTGTCCGCCGGCTCCTCGGACTGGGAGCCGTAGCCGCAGGAGGCGAGTGCGCCGATCAGCAGCGGCAGGGCGGCAGCGGCGGCGACGCCGCGGCGCAGGGTGGTGAGGGTGGTACCGGTGGCAGGCACGGGAGGGCTTCCTCTCGTAGCGTCATCTCATGACGCGGGTCTTCGTCTGCGGAGCAAGGGCAGGTGGTGCTCGTGGGGGCTGAGCGTCATCGCGCACATCGCGCCACTCCGCCCTGGCCGCTGCCGAGGCGGCCGCTGCCCACGCGGCCGCCTTCCTTGGCGAACGTGGAGTAGATGTCGGAGGCCATGGGCTAGAAGTCCCAGCCTTCCTCGTCGGCCTGGACGCTCGTCCGGGCCTGCGAGGCGAAGGACTCGCCCGCCATGCCCGCCGCCAGGGTGGTCCCGTCGGCCGGGTCGATCAGCAGGAAGGACCCGGTACGGCGGGAGTCGGCGTACGCGTCGAGCGCGAGCGGCTCGGCGGTCCGTACGACGACCCGGCCGATGTCGTTGGCCACCAGCTGCCCGGGGTCCGGATGCTGGGACAGGTCGTCCAGGGTCAGCCGCGAGGGGATCTCCTTGACGATGGCCTTGACCGTGCGGGTGGTGTGCTTGAGCAGGACCCGCGCGCCGACGGAGAGCGGCTGGTCCGCGACGTGGCAGACGGTCGCGATGACGTCCTGCGTGGTGGCGGGCGGGTTCGCCGACGGCGCGATCAGGTCGCCGCGCGAGATGTCGATGTCGTCCGCCAGGCGGACCGTCACCGACTGCGGGGCCCACGCGATGTCCACGCTCTCGCCGAGGGCGTCGATCCCGGCGATCACCGAGGTACGGCCCGAGGGCAGGACGGTGACGGCCTCGCCGACGCGCAGCACGCCGGAGGCGATCTGGCCCGCGTAGCCGCGGTAGTCGGGGTGCTCGGCCGTCTGCGGGCGGATCACGTACTGGACCGGGAAACGGGCCGGGCAGGCGGTCAGGTCGTGGCTGACCGGGACGGTCTCCAGGTGCTCCAGGACCGTCGGGCCGCCGTACCAGTCCATGTGGGCGGACGGCTCGACCACGTTGTCGCCGGCGAGCGCCGAGATCGGGATCGCGGTGATCTCCGGGACGCCCAGGTCGGAGGCGTACGCGGTGAACTCCTCGGCGATCTTGGCGAAGACCGACTCCTCGTAGCCCACCAGGTCCATCTTGTTGACGGCCAGGACCACGTGCGGAACGCGCAGCAGAGCCGCGACGGCGGCGTGCCGGCGGGTCTGCTCGATCACGCCGTTGCGGGCGTCGACGAGGACCACGGCCAGGTCGGCGGTGGAGGCTCCGGTGACCATGTTCCGCGTGTACTGCACGTGCCCGGGGGTGTCGGCGAGGATGAACCGGCGCCGGGCGGTGGCGAAGTAGCGGTACGCCACGTCGATGGTGATGCCCTGCTCCCGCTCGGCCCGCAGGCCGTCGGTGAGCAGTGCGAGGTCGGGGGCGTCCTGGCCGCGGCTCGCGGAGACCCGCTCGACCGCCTCCAGCTGGTCCGTCAGGACCGACTTGGAGTCGTGCAGGAGCCGCCCGACCAGCGTGGACTTGCCGTCGTCGACGGAACCGGCGGTCGCGAAGCGCAGCAGGGTGGTCGCCGCGAGGTCGGCGAAGTCGCCGACCTGCTCGGTGGTGGAGGTCATGGCTAGAAGTACCCTTCGCGCTTGCGGTCTTCCATCGCGGCCTCGGACATCTTGTCGTCGGCGCGGGTCGCGCCCCGCTCGGTGAGCCGGGAGGCGGCGATCTCGGTGATCACGGCGTCCAGCGTGGTGGCGTCGGAGTCGACGGCACCGGTGCAGGACATGTCACCGACGGTGCGGTAGCGGACGAGGCGGGTCTCGGGCGTCTCGCCCTCCTTCGGGCCGCCCCACTCGCCGGCCGTCAGCCACATGCCGTTGCGCTGGAACACCTCGCGCTCGTGGGCGAAGTAGATCTCCGGCAGTTCGATGCCCTCGCGGGCGATGTACTGCCACACGTCCAGCTCGGTCCAGTTGGACAGCGGGAAGACGCGGACGTGCTCGCCGGGGGCGTGGCGGCCGTTGTAGAGCTGCCACAGCTCCGGCCGCTGGCGGCGCGGGTCCCACTGGGAGAACTCGTCGCGCAGGGAGAACACGCGCTCCTTGGCGCGGGCCTTCTCCTCGTCGCGCCGCCCGCCGCCGAAGACGGCGTCGAACTTGAGGTTCTGGATCGCCTCCGTGAGCGGAACGGTCTGCAGCGGGTTGCGGACCCCGTCGGGGCGCTCGCGCAGCGTGCCGGCGTCGATGTACTCCTGGACGGAGGCCACGTGCAGGCGCAGGTTGTGCCGGGCCACCGCCCGGTCGCGGTAGTCGAGCACCTCGGGGAAGTTGTGCCCGGTGTCGACGTGCAGCAGCGTGAACGGAACCGGGGCGGGCGCGAAGGCCTTGAGCGCCAGGTGCAGCATGACGATGGAGTCCTTGCCGCCGGAGAAGAGGATCACCGGCTTCTCGAACTCGCCCGCGACCTCGCGGAAGATGTGCACGGCCTCCGATTCGAGGGCGTCGAGGTGCGACAGCGCGTACGGCGCGGCCCCCAGGGAATCGTCCGCAGCGCCGTGGACGTGTGCGACGGTGGCCGTCATGCCAGACCCCTCTCGGTGAGCAGCGCGTGCAGGGCCGAAGCCGACTCCTGCACGGTCTGCGTGTGCGACTCGATGCGGAGGTCCGGGGAGTCCGGAGCCTCGTACGGGTCGTCGACGCCGGTCAGACCGGAGATCTCGCCCGCCGCCTGCTTGGCGTACAGGCCCTTCACGTCACGCTCGGAGCAGACCTCGACCGGGGTGGCCACGTGGACCTCCAGGTACGGGGTGCCCTCGGCGGCGTGCCGCTTGCGCACGGCCTCGCGGCTGTCCGCGTACGGCGCGATCACCGGCACGAGCGCCTTGACGCCGTTGCTCGCGAGGAGTTCGGCGACGAACCCGATCCGCTGCACGTTGGTGTGGCGGTCCTCCCGGCCGAAGCCCAGGCCGGCGGAGAGGAACTCGCGGATCTCGTCGCCGTCGAGGACCTCGACGCGGTGGCCCTCGCCGCGCAGGCGCTCGGCCAGCGCGTACGCGATGGTGGTCTTGCCCGCGCTCGGCAGCCCGGTCAGCCACACGGTGGCGCCCTGGTCGCTCACGCTCATCTGCTCGTTCTCCGTCGCGTTCAAAAGAGATGGGTAATCGGTCATCAGCCGTGCAGTCCGCACTCGGTCTTGGCCCGGCCGGCCCAGCGGCCGGCCCGCGCGTCCTCGCCCTCCGCCACGCGGCGGGTGCACGGGGCGCAGCCGACGGAGGCGTAGCCGTCCATCAGCAGCGGGTTGGTCAGGACCCCGTGCTCGGCGACGTAGGCGTCCACGTCGTCCTGGCTCCAGCGGGCGATGGGGGAGATCTTGACCTTCTGCCGCTTCTCGTCCCAGCCGACGACCGGGGTGTTCGCCCGGGTGGGGGACTCGTCGCGGCGCAGGCCGGTCGCCCACGCGTCGTACGCGGTCAGGCCCTCTTCCAGCGGCTTGACCTTGCGCAGCGCGCAGCACAGGTCCGGGTTGCGGTCGTGCAGCTTCGGGCCGTGCTCCGCGTCCTGTTCGGCCACCGACTGCCGCGGGGTGAGGGTGATGACGTTGACGTCCATCACGGCCTCGACCGCGTCACGGGTGCCGATCGTCTCCTCGAAGTGGTAGCCGGTGTCGAGGAAGACCACGTCCACGCCGGGGAAGGCGCGGGAGGCCAGGTGCGCGACGACGGCGTCCTCCATGGAGGAGGTGACGCAGAACTTCTTGCCGAAGGTGTCGGCGGCCCAGCGCAGGATGTCCAGCGGGGACGCGTCTTCGAGGTCGCGCCCGGCCTGCTCGGCGAGATCCTTGAGACTCACGTCTTGCCCAGTGGTCATATCTCGTCCCCTCCAGCGGTGTCGGACCGGACCCCCCGGGCCAGCAGCCCGAGGTACTTCAGCTGGAAGGCCCGGTTGCAGGCCCTGCATTCCCAGGCGCCGTGACCCGTCTCGTGCGGGAACAGGTCCTCGTCGCCGCAGTACGGGCAGTGGAAGGGGGCGGCTCGCTCGCTCACGACAGGGCCTCCTCGGAGGCACGCGCCGCCCAGGTGGCGAAGCGCTCGCCGGCCTCGCGCTGCTCCTGGAAGCGCGTGAGGACCCGCTCGACGTAGTCGGGCAGCTCGGCCGAGGTGACCTTCAGGCCGCGGACCTTGCGGCCGAACCCGGCCTCCAGCCCGAGCGCGCCGCCCAGGTGGACCTGGTAGCCCTCGACGCGGTTGCCCTCGTCGTCCAGGACCAGCTGGCCCTTGAGACCGATGTCCGCGACCTGGATACGGGCGCAGGCGTTGGGGCAGCCGTTGATGTTGATGGTGATCGGCTCGTCGAACTCGGGGATGCGGCGTTCGAGTTCGTCGATGAGGGAGGCGCCGCGCGCCTTGGTCTCGACGATCGCCAGCTTGCAGAACTCGATGCCCGTGCAGGCCATGGTGCCGCGCCGGAACGGCGAGGGGTTGACCCGCAGGTCCAGGGACTCCAGGGCGGAGACGAGCGAGTCGACCTGCGCCTCCTCGACGTCCAGGACGATCATCTTCTGCTCGGCGGTGGTACGGACCCGGCCGGAGCCGTGCGACTCGGCGACCTCGGCGATTTTGGTGAGCGTGGTGCCGTCCACCCGGCCGACGCGCGGGGCGAACCCGACGTAGAAGCGGCCGTCCTTCTGGCGGTGGACGCCCACGTGGTCGCGCCACTGCCCGGCCGGCTGCTCGGGGGCGGGGCCGTCGGTGAGCGTGCGCTTCAGGTACTCGTCCTCCAGGACCCGGCGGAACTTCTCCGGGCCCCAGTCGGCGACGAGGAACTTCAGGCGGGCGCGGGTGCGCAGCCGGCGGTAGCCGTAGTCGCGGAAGATCGAGATGACGCCCTCGTAGACGTCCGGGACCTCGTCGAGCGAGACCCAGGTGCCCAGGCGGACGCCCAGCTTGGGGTTGGTGGACAGACCCCCGCCGACCCAGACGTCGAAGCCGGGGCCGTGCTCCGGGTGCTCCACGCCGACGAAGGCGACGTCGTTGATCTCGTGCGCCACGTCGAGCAGCGGCGAACCGGAGACCGCCGACTTGAACTTGCGGGGCAGGTTGGAGAAGTCCTTGTTGCCCACGATCCGCCGGTAGATCTCCTCGATGGCGGGGGTGCCGTCGATGATCTCGTCCTCGGCGATCCCGGCGACGGGCGAGCCGAGGATGACGCGGGGCGTGTCACCGCAGGCCTCGGTCGTCGACAGGCCGACGGCCTCCAGCCGGTTCCAGATCTCGGGCACGTCCTCGATCCGGATCCAGTGGTACTGGACGTTCTGGCGGTCGGTGAGGTCGGCGGTGCCGCGCGCGAACTCCTGCGAGATCTCGCCGATGACGCGCAGCTGCTCGGTGGTCAGCCGGCCGCCGTCGATGCGGACCCGGAGCATGAAGAACTCCGCGTCCAGCTCCTCCGGCTCCAGGACACCGGTCTTGGTGCCGTCGAGGCCCTCCTTGCGCTGGGTGTACAGACCCCACCAGCGCATGCGGCCCCGGAGGTCGTTGGGGTCGATCGAGTCGAATCCGCGCTTGGAGTAGATCGTCTCAATGCGTGTCCGCACGTTGAGACCGTCGTCGTCCTTCTTGAACTGCTCGTTGCCGTTGAGGGGGGTGTGGTGTCCGACGGCCCACTGACCCTCGCCGCGGTGACGGCCGGTCTTGCGGCGCGCGGCGGCTGCGGGGGCTGCGGCTGCGGGCGTTTCGGGGGTGGCGGCCATGGCGGTACGTCCTTCTTCGGCGGCTCGTTGCAAGGGCGGGGGAGGGGCGGCGAGTGCCCCTGTGATCAACCCTGCCGCTGAGCAGGTGCGGCCGATCGCCGCCCGATTTTCCGGTTGTGCCGGTGGTCAGGGCGGTGTTCTGCCTTCAGGGGACTGCGGTGCGGCTGCGCCCCCGCGACGACGGTGTGCGGGGCGCTGGGCCGGGGCTGCGCGGCGGTGGCTGGTTCCGTCAGCGCGCCGAACAGATGGCACTGGACATGCGGCCGAGGTCGACGTGCCGCCGACTCACCAAGGCAATCCCAGTTCCATTCATGGCGGAAGCGTGTCATGGGCCGATTGGAGGAGTCCACTACTGTCCACTATCCGGACGATGTAGTCCCGCATTCCGAGACGAGTGACGCCGGTCACTCCATGGGGGCACAGGGGGGCGCGGCCGGAAGGAGCCCCTCCGACCGCCCGCGCCGCAGCCCCGTCCCCTACGCGCCAGGCCAGGGGCCGGGGGTGGGGGTGTCCTCCTTCTGCTCCGTCTCCGTCTTGAAGAGCTTGAAGCCGCGGCGCAGGTAGTTGTCCATCGCCGTCGGGCCGTCCTGGCTGCACGTGTGGAGCCAGACCCGAGTCGTCTCCGCGCGCCCCGGCCAGCGCTCCGCCAGGGACCAGGCCGCCTCGACGCCCAGCGTCAGCAGGTGGCCCCCGATGCGGCGGCCCCGGAAGTCCGGGAGCAGCCCGAAGTACATGATCTCCACCACGCCGTCGTCCTGCGGGTCGAGCTCCACGTACCCCGCCGGCGTCCCGTGCTCGTACGCCACCCAGGTCTCCACGCCGGGACGGCCCAGCTGCTCCACCCACTGCGCCCGGGTCAGCGACAACCGGTCGGTCCAGTGGATGTCACCTCCCACAGAGGCGTAGAGGAAGCGGCTGAACTCGGGCGAGGGGACCTCCGCCCGCCGGACAGCGATCTCAGGCCCTGGGACGGCCGCCCGGACCAGGTCCTGAGCCGAGGCCATTTCCAGGGACCACGTGGTGAGGGTGATGGTGCTCATGCAGGTCAGGGAATCACATCCGCCGGCTACCGCCCGGGGGACCCCCAGCCCCCCGCCCGGCCCAGCCGGGCCCTGACCACCGCCGGGGCCGTCGAGTGCGGCAGCAGCTCCGCCGGGTCCTCGGGGCGGATCAGCTCCACCTCCACGTCGTCCGCGAAGCGGTACGGGCGGTGCGTCAGCACCCCGCCCAGGTGTCTGCGGACCCGGGACAGCTCGGCCCGCACCGTCACCGTCCGTGTCGGATCCCCGAACAGCTCCGCCGCCAGCTCCGCCGCCGACCGCCCCCGCGGGCTCTCCGCCAGCAGGAACAGCAGCTCCGCGTGGCGAGGGCTCAGCTCCTGGGACCAGCTCCCGGCGCCCCCGTACACGGTCGCCGACCACACCCGCGGCCGGCTCAGGTCCAGCACCACCCGGCTCGCCGCCGCGGCCGTGCCCGGCGCCTCCGCGACGCGCAGCAGCCAGCCGCCCGGCAGCGGCTCCACGACGCAGTCCCCGAGCTGCGCCACCCAGACCCGGCCCGGCCCGAACCCCTTCGGCAGCGCGATCCGGTCCGCCGGGGCCAGGCCGGTCACCGCCGCCGTCCAGCCCTGCGGGTCCACCGCCAGGGCCCGCCCCGGCAGCCGGGCCAGCAGCGGAGACGCGACCGCACGCAGCCGCTCCAGCGACTCCAGGTGCCGGATCCGCAGCTCGCGCTCCGCGAGGCGGGCCACCGAGCTCACCCAGGCCAGCGTGGCCGGGTGCATGGTGGCCAGCGGCCCGCTGACGTCCACCACGCCCAGCAGCCGCCCGTCCCGCGGGTCCCGTACCGGCGCCCCCGCGCAGGTCCAGTCGTGGTGGCTGGAGACGAAGTGCTCCGCCGAGAACACCTGGACCGGCTGCCGGGCCACCAGCGCCGTACCCACCCCGTTCGTGCCGACCACCCCCTCGGCCCAGTCGGCGCCCACCGCGAAGCCCAGGCGGTCCGCCTTGCGCAGGATCGAGGAGGCCCCCTCCCGCCACAGCAGCCGCCCCTCGGCGTCGGCGACGACCATGATGTGCAGCGCCGTGTCCAGCGCCGGCAGCAGCCCTTCGCGCAGTACCGGCAGGATCTCCCGCAGCGGCGAGACCTGCCGCCGCTCCTCCGTCTCGGCGGCCGACAGCATCCGCGAGCGCGCGTCGCGGTCCGGGTGCACCCCGCCGGCCAGCATCCGGCGCCAGGATTCGGCGATCTCGGGACGGGGCTCCGCGGGCGGCCGGTCCCCGGCCAGCGCGGCCGCCCGTACGCCCTTGAGCAGACGCGCGGCCTCCCGCGCGTCCATGGCCGAGATGCGTGCCACATCGACCGTGCTGCCTGCGGTGTAGGCCACCGGAACCTCCCCGTGCGGAGCGAAACGCAGAGAACGCCAAGAACGCCAAGAACGCCGAGAACGCCAAGAACGCCGAGAACGCAGAGAACTCAGAGGACTCAGAGGGTTGCAACGGTATGCAACTCTCGCCAAGTACCGGGCGGCCGACCGAAACTGTCCGGACGTCGCCTCGCGGCGTGACAGCTCCTCCTCGGGGCTTTCGGATCAGGGGTGGTGCCGAGTCGGCGCGGCGCCACCTCTGTTCCAGGTCGGCGGGCCCGGATCCCGGCTCGGACCTGTTTGGGGACAGGTACCTGAACCTAGCCCGCGATCCGCGCCCGTTCGACCAGCGCGCCCAGATGCAGCGTGTGCGGCAGCGTGCCGAACGCCGCGCCCCGGTCGCCGCCCAGGCGCGAGGCGCAGAACGCGTCCGCCACCTCCGGCGGCGCCCAGCGCACCAGCAGCGACCCCTGGAGCACCAGGGCCATCCGCTCCACCACCCGGCGCGCCCGCGCCTCGATGCCCTCCAGGTCCGCGAGCTCCGTCAGCAGCCCCTTGATGGCCGAATCCAGCCGGTGATCGGCGCCGCGCGCCTGCCCCACCTCCTGGAGGAACGCGTTCAGCGCCATCGGCTCCCGCTGCAGCGCCCGCAGTACGTCCAGGGCCTGCACGTTGCCCGAGCCCTCCCAGATCGAGTTCAGCGGGGACTCGCGCAGCAGTCTCGGCAGCCCGGACTCCTCGACGTAGCCGTTGCCGCCCAGACACTCCAGGGCCTCCGCCACCATCGGCGTACACCGTTTGGTCACCCAGTACTTCGCGGCGGGCACCGCGATGCGCAGGAAGGCCCGCTCCTGCTCCGTCCCGGCGTCGTACGCGGCCGCGAGGCGCAGCCCCAGCGTCGTCGCCGCCTCCGACTCCAGGGCCAGGTCGGCCAGCACGTTGCGCATCAGCGGCTGCTCGATGAGCCGTGCTCCGAAAGCAGAGCGGTGCTCCGCGTGGTGCACGGCCTGCGTCAGCGCCTGCCGCATCTGCGCCGCCGCGCCCAGCACGCAGTCCAGCCGGGTCGCCGCGACCATCCCGATGATGGTCCGCACCCCCCGCCCCTCCTCGCCGACCCGCCGCGCCCACGTCCCGTCGAACTCCACCTCGGCCGAGGCGTTCGAACGGTTGCCCAGCTTGTCCTTCAGTCGCTGGATCGCGAACACGTTGCGCGTACCGTCCGGCAGCACCCGCGGCACCAGGAAGCACGTCAGGCCGCCCTCCCCGGCGGAGCCCGCCTGCGCCAGCACCAGGAAGCCGTCCGACATCGGCGCCGAGCAGAACCACTTGTGGCCCGTCAGCAGGTATTCGCCCGCCGCGTCCAGCGGCTTCGCCGCCGTCGTGTTCGCCCGTACGTCGCTGCCGCCCTGCTTCTCCGTCATCGCCATGCCGAACAGCACCCCGGCCTTCTGCGCCGCCGGCCGCAGGTCCTGCTCGTACACGTGCGAGGTCAGCCGCGGCTCCCACTCCGCGGCCAGCTCCGGATCCGCGCGCAGCGCCGGTACCGCCGCATGGGTCATCGACACCGGACAGCCGTGCCCCGCCTCGGCCTGCGACCACACGAGGAACCCGGCCGCACGGCGCAGATGCCCGGCCGGGCGCCCCCACGCGTCGGTCAGCCCGGCCCCCACCGCGTGCCCCAGCAGCCGGTGCCAGGCCGGGTGGAAGTCCACCTCGTCGACCCGGTTGCCGTACCGGTCGTGCGTGTGCAGTCGCGGCGGGTTCTCGTTCGCCAGCGCACCCCACCGCAGGGCCTGCGCCGAACCCGCGGCGCGCCCGAGTTCGTGGAGCTCCTGCCGCACCTCGCCGAGGAGTTCGGGCGCCGACGCCGGGAGGTGCCGCTCCACGCCCTCGCGCAGTGCCCGGTCGGTGCCGTAGACGTCATAGCCCACCAGGGGAGGGGCCTGGTTGGTGACTGTGTGGGTGGTGGCTGCCATGCGGATACCGTAAGGACGTGCAGCCAGCAAAAGAAACACCCGAGCGGGTCCACGAGCGGGTCCCCGGGCGACTCCACCGGGCCCGTGCCCTCTACCGCAACGTCTCCAAGCGCAAGATGGCGTGGCTGCTGCTGAAGGACACCGTCAATTCGTGCATCGAGTACCGGATCCTCGGACTCGCGGCCGAGGCGGCGTTCTTCACGCTGCTCTCGCTGCCGCCGCTGTTCCTGGGCCTCCTGGGCCTCCTCGGGTACGTCGACGGCTGGACGGGCGGCACCTTCGTGGCCTCCATCGAGGAGAACATCCTGGGCGCGGTCGGCACCGTCCTGTCCGACCGGGGCGTCAACGACATCGCCAAACCGATGCTCGACGACGTCACCCAGGCAGGCCGGCCCGACCTGATCTCCCTCGGTTTCGCCTTCGCCCTCTGGTCGGGCTCGCGCGCCGTCAACGTCTTCATCGACACCATCACCGTGATGTACGGGCTCGACGGCCAGCGCGGCATCGTCAAGACCCGGCTGCTCTCCTTCCTGCTGTACGTGGTCGCCCTGGTGATCGGTGCCGTCGTCCTGCCGCTGATGGTGGCCGGGCCCGACGCGGTCGTCCGCTGGGTGCCGTGGAGCACCGAGGTGATCGCGGTCCTGTACTGGCCGATCGTCACCCTGCTGTCCATCGCCTTCCTGACCACGCTCTACCACGTGTCCGTCCCCGTGCGCTCCCCGTGGATCGAGGACGTGCCGGGCGCGCTCGTGGCGCTCGCCATGTGGGTACTGGGCTCCTTCCTGCTGCGGATCTACCTCACGAACACCGTCGAGGGCCCGACCATCTACGGCTCGCTGGCCGCGCCCGTCGCCGTCCTGCTGTGGATCGGCGTGTCGGCCTTCGCGGTGCTCGTCGGCGCGGCCGTGAACGCCGCCATCGACCGCGTCTGGCCGTCCGTGGCCACCGCCGCGGCCCGCGAGGCGAACGAGCGGGCCCGCGAGGCGGAGGCCGCTCAGCTGATCGCGCGCGCCGCCGCCTGGCGGGCGCTGGCCGAGGGCGAGTCGGAGGACGACGACGAGGGGGACGGCGAGATGCCCTCCGAGTTCCCGGAGCGCTGGTCGAAGTTCCTGCCGCCGGAGGACTATTCGGCCCGCCTGCGCAAGCACTGAGCCCGACCGGCGCGGAGCGGGTTGCGGGGCGTAGCGTGGCGGCTGTGTACGAGGAGCGGCCGTCCCCGCTGGTGCCCGGCGCGATCGTCTGGCGGCGCACCGGAGCCCCGGGCGGGCCCGTGCTGCCCGACGGCTGCATGGACCTGCTGTGGGTCGGCGGACGGCTGCTGGTGGCCGGCCCCGACACCGGGCCGCACCCCGCCGGGGAGGTGCCGGGCCGTGCCCGCGGCGCGATATCGGGGCTGAGGTTCGCCCCGGGAACGGCCCCCGCCCTGCTCGGCGTCCCCGCGCACGAGCTGCGCGACCGCCGGGTCGAGCTCGCCGACCTCTGGCCGGAGCCGGAGGTGCGCGCCCTCGCGGAGCGGATGAGCGCGTACGAGGACCCCGGCGCGGGGCTGGAGCGGCTGGCCCGCAGCCGCGCGGGGCGGAGCGCTCCCCCCGACCCCCTCGCCTCGCGCGTGGCCGCGGGGCTCCGCTCGGGGGAGTCCGTCGCCGCCGTGGCGGCGGTGGTCGGCCTCGGGCCCCGCCAGCTCCACCGGCGCTCCCTCGACGCCTTCGGCTACGGACCCCGCACGCTCGGGCGCGTGCTGCGCCTCCAGCGGGCGCTGGAACTGGCCCGGCGGGGGCTTCCGCAGGCCGAGGTGGCCCACCGGGCCGGCTACGCCGACCAGGCCCACCTCGCCCGCGAGTTCCGCGCGCTGGCCGGGACCACCCCCGGGGCCTACGCGGCGGCGAAGAGGGAGACCGCGCAGCCGTCCGGGTCGAGCACGGCCGCGTAGCGCTGCCCCCAGAAGGCGTCCCAGGGCTCTAGGTGGCCCTCGTACCCGGCGTCCGTCAGCTCGGCGTACACCGCGTCCACCTCGGCGGGGGACCCGCACAGGAATGCGAGCTCCCGGCGGCCGCCCCCGGTGGGCCGGGTCCAGGACGGGTCGAAGGAGCGGACCACGTCCTCCGTGTCGAAGCCGATGCGGAGCCCGCCGGGCAGGACGGCCTCCACGTGCGGCTGGGCCTCCGCCCCGGCCGGGAGGTCCAGGCCCAGCCGGCGGTAGAAGGCGAGCGAGGCGGCCATGTCGGAGACGACGAGGCCGATCATGTCGAGTCGGGGAGTCGTTCGGGAAGTCATGCGGCCAGGCTAGGAGCGGACCGGCCCGCCGGTCTTGAACGAATCGGACATGCACCCGACGGCGCCGCCGGAAAAGTTGCCGAAAGGAAGCCGGAAAAGAAGCCGGAAAAAGAGTTGGCGCGCGCCGCGGACCGCTTGCTACGGTGATCGAGTTCCCGCTGATCCGCGCGGAACGAGCCAGTACGTGCTGACCCGGAGGTGAGTTCATTGATGACTGTCGTCGCGCAGGGCGCTGCCCGCATCCAGAAGACCATCAATGTCACTTCCGTGGTCTCCGGCTGACCTCACACCTCTTCGCCCGCCGCTGAGCGCGCGCTGCCGGGGCCACCCTGTGAAGGGTTTCCCTTGTCTTTCTCTTCTTCCCAGACGTCTTCTTCCTCCTCCTCGTCTTCCGCGTACGCGTCCGCCCTCGCCCCCTTCGGCTGGGACGAGGCGTGGGAGGCCGAGTTCGCCCCGTACACCGGGCAGGGACTGGTGCCCGGCCGCGTGGTGCGCGTGGACCGCGGCCAGTGCGACGTCATGACCGCGGACGGCATCGTCCACGCCGACACCGCCTTCGTCACCCCGCACGACCCGCTGCGCGTCATCTGCACCGGTGACTGGGCCGTCGTCGAGACGGCCGGGAACCCCCGGTACGTCAAGACGTACCTGCCGCGCCGGACCGCCTTCGTGCGCTCCACCTCCTCGAAGCGGTCCGAGGGGCAGATCCTCGCCGCCAACGTCGACCACGCGGTCATCGCGGTCTCCCTGGCCGTCGAGCTGGACCTCGGCCGCATCGAGCGGTTCCTGGCCCTCGCGTGGGAGTCCGGGGCGCAGCCGCTGGTGGTCCTGACCAAGGCCGACCTCGTACCGGACCCGGTGACGCTCGCGCACCTGGTCCAGGACGTGGAGACCACGGCGCCCGGCGTCGACGTCCTCACCGTCTCCTCCCACACCGGGGAGGGCACGGACGTACTGGCCGCGGTCGTCGCCGGCGGTACGAGCGTGCTGCTCGGCGTCTCGGGCGCGGGCAAGTCCACCCTGGCGAACGCGCTGCTCGGCGACGACGTCATGGCGGTCCAGGCCACCCGTGACGCGGACGGCAAGGGCCGGCACACGACGACCACCCGCAACCTGCTGGCGCTGCCCGGCGGGGGCGTCCTCATCGACACCCCCGGACTGCGGGGCGTCGGCCTGTGGGATGCCGGGACCGGGGTCGGACAGGTGTTCTCGGAGATCGAGGAGTACGCGGCCGACTGCCGCTTCCACGACTGCGCGCACGAGGCCGAGCCCGGGTGCGCGGTGCTCGCGGCGGTCGACAGCGGCGAACTGCCGGAGCGGCGGCTGGAGAGCTACCGCAAGCTGCTCCGCGAGAACCAGCGGATCGTCGCCAAGACGGATGCCAGGCTCCGCAACGAGATCCGCCGGGACTGGCGGATCAAGTCGGCGGAGGGCCGGGCCAATTACGCGGCGAAGCGCACCGGCCGCTACTGAGCCCCGCCCCCGGGCGCCCGCCCCTCCCCCGAGGAGGGCAGGCGCCCGCGGGCCGGGCCCCGGACGCCCGGTCCCACACCCCCGGCCCTGGCCCCGGCTTCTGCCCGGGCCTTTGCCCGACGGCTCCGGGCCCTCGCCCGGACGGCTCCGGGCCCTCGCCGCGGACCGGGCTCCGGGTCATCGTCCCGTACCGGCCCTCGCCCCGGACCGGGCCTCGTCCCCTACCCGGCCCCGGGCTTCTGTCCGGGTCAGGCGTCGTCCAGGCCCCATGCGAACACGCGCTCCGGGTGGATGCGGATGACCTCCGGGCTGAAGTGCGGGCCCAGCGCGTGCGGGCCCACCTCCAGCGTGGCGCGGCCGCGGATCTCGACGCCGCGCACCTTCCACGGGCGGGTGCTCGCCAGGTCGTCCACCACGAGCGCGAGGCGCGGGTTCCGCTCCAGGTTGCGCCACTTCTTCGTCGACCCCATGGCCATACCGCCCACCAGGACGGTTCCGTCCTCCTGGGGGAAGAACCCCACGGGGTTGGCCTGCGGCTGCCCGGCCGCGTCCACCGTCGCCAACCGCCCCAGCCGTTGCGACCGCAGGTACGCCAGCTGCGCCGCGCTGAAACCCTCGAACTCCGTCATGCGGCCCAGCCTCGCAGCGCCCCGCCCCACCCGCATCGGGCGTCAGCCCGAGCAGACGTAGACCCATCGCCCTAGGTCGTGTCGTCAAAGTCCCGTCTGGTCGGCGGGGTCTGGCACGCACGCTCGCCGCGTTGTCGTCGGTCACCGACGCTCCGCGTCGATTCCCTCCTCCGCCTTGCGATCGCACGCACCAGACCCCGCCGACCACCGCCCTGACGGGCGGCCGACGCCACTTTGACGACACTCCCCAGGACGGACCCGGACCGGGACGGCCCCGGACCCGCATCACGGCCGCGGCCCGTCAGCCCGATACGACCGCGCCCAGCCAGGCGCCCACCACCATCAGGCATGCGAGGAGCTCCACCAGCACGCTCGTGCCCACCGCCCGCATCACCGCCCGTACCGAGGCCCAGGCCTCGCCGTGCGTGCCCAGGCGCAGCCGCTCGCACAGGTAGACGCCCCCCACGAACCCCGGAACCGCCCCCACCACCGGGATCACCACGAAGCCCAGCAGCGCGCCCGCGCCCGCGAACGCCGCCATCCGGCGGGTGACCCCCACCCCGCGCAGCCGCCTCGGCGGCAACTGCCACTCGACCACCTGGACCACCAGCAGCAGCGCCGTGGCCGCGACCAGCAGGGACCACGCCAGCGCCGACCGCTCGTGCAGCGCCCACCACAGCACCCCCGCCCAGACCAGCCACGTCCCCGGCACACCCGGGACCAGCACCCCGACCACCCCGAGCAGCAGCACCAGCCCCACCAGGAGCAGCTGAGGCAGACCCATGCGCTCAGCGTGACCGACCCGGGCCCATCGGGCCACCCAGCCCCCGCGGACCCCGCCCGGCTACCGGGCCACCCAGCCCCTCTCGTACGCGTGCCAGCCGAGCTGGAGCCGGGTGGTGACCCCGGACAGCTCCATGAGGCCCTTGACCCGCCGCTGCACCGTCCGCAGCCCCAGCTCCAGGTGTTTGGCCACGCTCGCGTCCGTCATCCCGGCCAGCAGCAGCGTCAGGATCTCCAGGTCCGTGGTGTCGGGCACGCCCCCCGCTTCCTCCGGCGCGCCCGTCGCCCCGAGCCGCAGCGGCAGCGCCTCCCGCCACACCGCCTCGAAGAGCCCCATCAGGGATTCCAGCAGCCCCGAGGCGTGCACCACCAGCGCCGCCGGCTCCGCGCCGCGCGCCGTCAGCGGGACCATGGCCAGGGACCGGTCCGCGATCACCAGCTTCGTCGGGACGTCCCCCGTCACCCGCACTTGTTCGCCCCGCGCCAGCGCGGTCGACGCCTCCCTGATCCCGGTCGGCAGGGCCAGTACCTCCCGCTCGATCACGACCCGGTACGCCACACCCCGTACGGCGGCCCGCTCCTCGGCCTCGTTCTCCATCCCCGTGACCACCTGGGGCCGGCCGCTGACCAGCGCGCACACCTCCTCGGCCGCGCCCAGCTGGAGCTGGTGGAAGCGGTGCGCCACCGCGCTCGCGCCCGTCACCACCTCCACCAGGTCGTGCACCGCCGGCTCGGCGGCCTCCGCCCGGTACTCCTGCGCCAGCAGCGCCGCCGCCAGTTCCGCCTGCTCCAGCTCGTGCCGCTGCTGCGTCAGCAGCGCCCCGAGCGCCACCCCCGGCGGGGCGGCCACCCAGCGCCCGGGCCGGGTGGAGGACTGCGCGGCCAGCCCGTGCCGTTCCAGGTGCCGCAGCGCCCGTTCGGTCTGCGGTACCGGCAGCGTCAGCCGGTGCGCGAGGTCCGGGACCTCCGCCGCGCCCAGTGCCACCAGTACGCGGTACGCCGACTCCTGGCCCTCGTCCAGGCCTATGGCGTTCAGCAAGCGGTCCACCCACCCTCTCCACACCGTTCGTGGCGGGAAGCGGCCACGGCGCAAACCCGCCGCGGACATCATCGCCGCACCTCCCGCCTCTCTGCCAGGGTGACGCCACCGCAGCACCAACATCCGCCGGTCAGAAGCGACTTGTGGGCAGCTTTGCCATGCAATGCAGCTGTTGGCCGGAATTCACCTGGGGAGAGCGATGCGCCCGATATCGCGTACGGCGGTGGGAGCGGCCGCCGCGGCCGTCCTGGCCGTCACCGCCATCGGCCCGTCGGCGGCACAGCCGATCGACACGGCGCCCGCGGGAGCGGGCAACAGACCGCTCACCGGCGGCGAAGCGGCCGGAAGACGACCCACGGCCCCGGTCACCGTGACCCTGGTCACCGGCGACCGGATCCTGGTCTCCACCGACCCGGCCGGGCGCACCGCCGCCACCGCCATGCCGCGCGAGGACGGCTCGCAGCCCCTCGTGCAGACCCGCCAGAACGGCAAGGACCTCTACGTCTACCCCGCGAGCGCGGTCAAGGCCCTCGCCGCCGGCACGGTCGACCAGGAGCTCTTCAACGTCACCGGCCTGATCCGGCAGGGCTACGACGACGCGCACGCCAAGAAGCTCCCGCTCATCGCCGTCTACGACGGCTCCCGGGACCTGGCGCGCAGCGCGCCGCCCGCCCCGCGCGGCGCCGAACGCTCCCTCGTCCTCGGCTCCATCGGGGCCGTCGCCCTCGCCGCCGACAAGCAGCAGGCCGCCGCCTTCTGGGCCGACGTGACCGACGACCGCTCCCGCGCCGCAGGCGGGCTGAAGAAGCTGTGGCTCGACGGCAAGGTCCGGGCCAACCTGGAGCGTTCGACGAAGCAGGTGAACGCGCCCGCCGCCTGGGCGGCCGGGTACGACGGCAAGGGCACCAAGGTCGCCGTCCTGGACACCGGCACCGACCTGGACCACCCCGACCTCAAGGGCCGTGTCTCCGCGTCGAAGAACTTCACCGACTCCGACACCGACGCGGACCGTCAGGGCCACGGCACCCACACCATCTCCACGGTCGGGGGCTCCGGAGCCGAGAGCGGCGGCGCCAAGAAGGGCGTCGCGCCGGGCGCCGAACTGCTCAGCGGCAAGGTCCTCAACGACCAGGGCTACGGCCTCGATTCGTGGATCATCGCCGGTATGGAATGGGCCGTCGACAGCAAGGCCGACGTGGTCTCCATGAGCCTCGGCGACCCCTCGCAGACCACCTGCGACGACCCCATGTCGGCGGCCGCCGAGCGGCTCGCGCAGAGCGGCACCACCCTCTTCGTGATCGCCGCCGGCAACTCCGGCCCCGGCAACAACACGGTCTCCTCGCCCGGTTGCGCGCCCGGCGTGCTCACCGTCGGCGCCGTCGACCGCGACGACACCACGGCCTCCTTCTCCAGCCGCGGACCCGCCGGACTCCAGCACACCCTCAAGCCCGAGATCGCCGCCCCCGGGGTCGGGATCTCCGCCGCGGCCATGGGCGGGCGCGGGGTGTACGCGTACCAGTCCATGTCCGGTACCTCGATGGCCACCCCGCACGTCGCGGGCGCCGCCGCCATCGTCAAGCAGCGCCACCCCGACTGGACCGCCCAGCAGGTCAAGGCCGCCCTCGTCGGCTCCGCGAACTCCGGTGTCCCCGGCGACGTGCGCCAGACCGGCGGCGGCCGCCTCGACGTCAAGGCGGCCGTCGACGCCACCGTGACGAGCGCGCCAGCCGTGCAGGGCGGCGCGTACGACTGGCCGCAGGAGCGCGGCGACCGCACGAGCGTCGAGATCCCGTACACGAACACGGGCACCCGGCCCGTCACCCTGAACCTCGCCGTGGAGAAGGTCACCGGCAACGACGGCTCGGCCGTCCGCAGCCGGATCGCGGGCCTGGACCGCCGTACGGTGACCGTCCCGGCCGGCGCCACCGTCAAGGTGCCTCTCGCCCTCGATCCGGCGGCCCGGCTGGAGCGCTCCCAGTACGGGGACGTCACCGGGCGGGTCGTCGCCACGGCGGACGGCGTGCACGTCTCCACGCCCTTCTCGCTGTACGTGGAGCCGCAGACCGTCACCCTGCGGGTCAAGCTGATCGACCGCTCGGGCAAGCCGGCCGCCGGACCGTCCTCCCTCGACGTCATCGGCACCGACGACGCCAGCGGGGAGCGCCGCTTCAACGACGGCGCCGCGGACCAGGTCTACCGGGTGCGCCCGGGCTCGTACTTCCTCTCCGCCTTCGTCGCCACCCCCGACGCCGGTGACGGGGCCGCGCTGTACGACTCCCTCACCTACCTGGGCCGCCCCCAGCTGGAGGTCAAGAAGGACACCGTGGTGGTGCTGGACGCCCGCAAGGCCTCCCGCCTCTCGATCGCGACCGACCGGCCCACCGAGGCCCGCAACACCACCCTCGCCTTCTCCCGGTACTGGGACGAGTCCTGGCTGCACGCGGGCACGGCGATGGGCGGCCGGACGATCCGCGGCTACTACGCCTCGGTCGAAGGCCGGGCGCACGAGGGCGAGTTCGAGTTCGGCAGCTACTGGCGCGCGGCCGCGCCGCTGATCTCCGAGCTGAAGGTCGCGGGCGGCCCCGCGCTGCACCCGATCACCGCCTCGACGGGCAGTGACAACCTCGACGGTACGGGCGCCGCGCCGCTGGTCGACGCGGGCACAGGGACGCCCGAGGAACTCGCGGCCGCGGGCGTGAAGGGTGCGATCGTCCTGGTCAAGGCCGTGGACGGCTCGCTGTACGAGGTCGCGGACCATGCGAGGGCGGCCGGGGCCAAGGCCGTGCTCGCCCACCGCGAGGCCCCCGGCCGCTGGACCGGCTTCACCGGTTACGCGGGCGGCTCGCTCCCGGCGCTGACCATCGAGCGGGGGGAGGCGCAGGCACTGCTCGCGCGGCTCGCGGCGGGCAAGGTCACGCTGACCTGGAAGGGCAGCGCGAAGAGCCCGTACGTCTACAACCTGGCGCAGGTGGATAAGGGCGCGGTACAGGGGGACCGGACCTACCGGGTGCGCGACCGCGACCTCGGCGCGGTGGAATCCACGTACCACTCGATGGGCGTGGCCGCCGACTTCACCGACATGACCGGCGCGTACCGGCCGCTGGGGACCGCCGTCTACTTCGGCGGCCTGGACACGGTGGCGGTGCCGGGCAAGCGCACCGAGTTCTACTCCGCCGGGGACACGGCCTGGGACCACCTGGTCTCCAGCAGCTTCCCGTGGGGCGAGTTCATGACCGACCAGCAGCGTACGTACGTCAAGGGCGGCAAGCGCGCCGAGAGCTGGTACGACGGGGTCGTCGGGCCGGTCGCCGGTCGTGACCTCGCGGGCCGGCCGCAGCTGGCCGCCGAGCGGCAGGGCGACCTGATCGGCTTCTCCTGCGCGATGTGGGGGGACACCGGGCACTACGCGCAGCAGGGTTCCTTCGGGGACGCCGGCGGGCTGGTCCTGAAGCGGAACGGCGAGCAGATCGGCGACAGCTGGTACCCCTCCGGGGTCTTCGAGGTCCCGGCGCAGGAGGCCACGTACGAACTGACGCAGCAGATCGAGAAGTTCGGCCAGCCGGCCCGTACCTGGCAGCGTTCGCAGGCGGTGACGACGACGTGGACCTTCCGCTCGCACCGGGATCCGGCCCAGTACTCCCAGTCCCTCCCGATCCTGTTCCCCTCGCTCGCGATCCCGGCGGACGGCATGAAGACGCTGCCGGCGGCGAACGGGCAGACGATCGGCCTGGGGGTCACGGGGCACGCGGGGTACGCGCCGGGGGCGCTGAAGTCGGCGAAGCTGGCGTACTCGTACGACGGTGAGCACTGGACCCAGGCGGCCGTGACCGAACGGAACGGGCGGTGGTCGGCGGTCGTGGACCACGCCGGGGCCGGGGCCGGCCGGCAGGTTTCGCTGAAGGTGGAGCTCACCGACGCGAACGGTGCGGCCGTCACCCAGACGGTCGTGCGCGCGTACGACATCCGTTAGGTCGTACGAGGGATACGGAAGGGGTCCACCGGGCGGCGGTCCGGTGGACCCCTTTTCGCGCATTCGGCGTTTTCTGCCGCTGCGGGGGGCCAAGAATGAGCCCATGAGTCAGCAGGGCGCGGACGACTGGTGGCAGAAGCTGTACGGAACCCCGGGCCCGGGCCCGGCCGACACGGCGGATCCGGCCGACACCCGGGATCCGGCCGACACGCTGGATTCCCGCTTCCACTCGGCGTCGTCCCTCACGCACCGGATCCCCCATCAGCCGGGGCCGCCGGATCCGGCCGGCGTACTGCCGGGGCGGGACCGGGCCCCGGCGCGCCCGGATACCGTCCGCCCGCCGGACGCCGTCCCGCCTGGGCGGGAGCCCGTGGGCCGGCAGGGGCCTGCGCAGGGGCCTCCTCCGCAGCCGGGGCCGATGGCCGAGCCGCCCCCGCCCGAGGCGCCGCCGGGGCCGCCCGGGGCCGGGGCCGTACCGCCCGCATGGGGGCCGGGTGCCGTTCCGCCGGTGCCGCCCGTCGCGCCGCCCGTGCCGCCCGTCGCGCCGCCCATCGCGCCGCCCCCGCCCAGCGTGCTGCCGCGACCGCGCCGGGAGGCCGATCCGGAGCCGGCGCCGCCCTGGGACCCCAGCGGACCGGGGACGACGGGGTACGGGCTCGGGAGCGTGACCGTGCCGCCGGCGCTCCCGGAGGTACCGCCCGAACCGCCGGTCCGGCGCTGGGGCGCCCCGCCCGAGCGGCTCCGGGACGCGGACAGCGCCACACAGCCCCCGCCCGCCCCCGCGCCGCACCCCGGCGCGGACTCCTGGCCCGGAGCCGACCGCCGGGAGGGGGTCACCGGCGCCGGCGGGCATCCCCCGCAAGGAGACGGAGCCGGCCGCGCCGACGCCGCCGGACCCGGCCCGGAAGCCACCGTGCCCGATGCCGTCGGCCCGGCGCCCCACCCCGCCCGCGATCCCGCGCCCGGCTCCGACCCGGTGCGGGACCCGCGCTCCGACATGGTGCCCCCGGCTCCGTGGGAGGCGCCCGGGGGACCAGGCTCCTGGCCTGCCGAGACCGAGACCGGGACCGAGGCCGACGCAGAGGCCGAGGCAGAGCCCGACGCGGGCGCGGCCCCCGTCGCCCTCCAGCCGCTGGCCGGGGATCCCGTCGCCGGTGAGCCCTGGTCCGCGTCCGGGGCCGGGGCCGGGGAGCGGCCCGTCGTGGGGTTCCTCGGGGACCGGGCGCCCACGTACGCCCCCGAGCCCGGGTCCCTGCCCCTCGCCGATCCCGCGGCGCTCGAAGAGCTCGTACCCGACACCGTGCTCGAAGGGGCCCGGCACGGGACGTACACCCTGCGCGCCACCTCCGTGCGCGGGGACTCCGCGCGGTTCCGCGGCGAGGCCCGGCGGGACTTCCTGCTGACCGCACGCTTCGGCACCGGCGACGACGCCCTCGTCCTCGCCGCCCTCGCCGGGGGCGACCGCTCCGCCCCCGGGGCCGCCGATGCCGCCGCCGAGCTGTGCCGGTGGATCGCCTCCGCCGTCGGCCGGAGCCGGGAGCGCCTCGCCGACGACATCCGCTCGGGGCGGCGCGACGCCCTGCGCTCGGGACTCCAGCGCCTCACCGACCGCGGCTACGGCCGCCTGCGCGCCCACGCCGCCGAGCTCGGGCTCCCGGAGGACGCGTACACCGCCGGCCTGCGCGTGCTGCTGCTCCCGATCGACCCCGAGTGCAAGACGCGGGTCTGTTTCGGCTCGGGCGCCGGGGGGCTGTTCCGGCTCCGGGACGGCGCGTGGCAGGACCTGGAGCCGGAGGCGCCCGAAGGCGGCGCGGAGGGCTTCCGGTTCCGCGCCGCCGTGGCCCGGCCCCGCGACACCCTGCTCCTGTGCTCCGGCGGGCTCGCGGACCCCATGCGCGAGGAGGGTCTCCTTCCGGCCGCACTCGCGGCCCGCTGGGCCGAGCCCGAACCCCCCGGCCTGGCCGCTTTCCTCGCGGACACCCAGCTCCGCCTCAAGGGCTACGCCGACGACCGGACGGCCGCCGCCGTCTGGGAGGCGTGATCGGGCGAAATGTGGATGGATGGACAGGCGTACCCGGCAGGAAACGAAAGGGCGCCTCCCCATGGGCAAGCAGAACGTGGCCGAGCAGTTCGTCGACATCCTCGTACGCGCCGGCGTGCGCCGGATGTACGGGGTCGTGGGCGACAGCCTGAACCCGGTCGTCGACGCCATCCGCAGGACCGGCGGCATCGAGTGGATCCAGGTCCGGCACGAGGAGACCGCCGCCTTCGCGGCCGGGGCCGAGGCCCAGATCACCGGCCGCCTCGCCGCGTGCGCGGGCTCCTGCGGCCCCGGCAACCTGCACCTGATCAACGGCCTCTACGACGCCCACCGCTCGATGGCCCCGGTCCTCGCCCTCGCCTCCCACATCCCCTCCGGCGAGATCGGCCTCGGCTTCTTCCAGGAGACCCACCCCGACCGGCTGTTCACCGAGTGCAGCCACTACTGCGAGCTGATCTCCAACCCGCGGCAGATGCCCCGCGTGCTCCAGAGCGCCATCCAGCACGCCGTCGGCCGAAGCGGCGTCGGCGTGGTCGCGCTGCCCGGCGACGTCGCCTCCCTGCCGGCCCCGGAGAAGAGCATCGAGCACGCGCTCGTGACCGCGCGGCCGACCGTACGCCCGGGCGACGGCGAGATCGAGAAGCTGGTCCGGCTGGTCGACGAGGCCGACCGGGTCACCCTGTTCTGCGGCAGCGGCACGGCCGGGGCGCACGCGGAGGTGATGGAGTTCGCGGGCCGGGTCAAGGCGCCCGTCGGGCACGCCCTGCGCGGCAAGGAGTGGATCCAGTACGACAACCCGTACGACGTCGGCATGAGCGGGCTGCTCGGCTACGGCGCCGCCTACGAGGCCACGCACGAGTGCGATCTGCTGATCCTGCTCGGCACGGACTTCCCGTACAACGCCTTCCTGCCCGACGACGTGAAGATCGTGCAGGTGGACATCCGCCCCGAACACCTCGGCCGCCGCTCGAAGCTGGACCTCGCCGTCTGGGGGGACGTACGGGAGACCCTGCGCGCGCTGAACACCCGGGTCAGGGCCAAGACGGACCGCCGCTTCCTGGACCGGATGCTGAAGAAGCACGCCGACGCCCTGGAGGGCGTGGTCAAGGCCTACACCCGCAAGGTGGAGAAGCACACCCCGATCCACCCCGAGTACGTGGCCTCGGTCGTCGACGAACTCGCCGACGAGGACGCCGTGTTCACCGTCGACACGGGCATGTGCAACGTGTGGGCGGCGCGCTATCTTTCCCCGAACGGCAAGCGGCGCATCATCGGCTCGTTCAGCCACGGCTCCATGGCCAACGCCCTCCCGCAGGCCATCGGCGCTCAGTTCACCGACCGGGGCCGTCAAGTGGTGTCGATGTCGGGCGACGGCGGTTTCTCCATGCTGATGGGAGATTTCCTCACCCTGGTGCAGTACGACCTGCCCGTCAAAGTGGTCCTCTTCAACAACTCATCCCTCGGAATGGTCGAGTTGGAGATGCTGGTTTCCGGCCTCCCTTCGTACGGAACGACCAACCACAACCCGGATTTCGCGGCGATCGCCCGCGCGGCGGGGGCGTTCGGGGTCCGCGTGGAGAAGCCCAAGCAGCTCGCGGGGGCTTTGAAGGACGCGTTCCGGCACAAGGGGCCCGCTTTGGTGGACGTGGTGACCGACCCCAACGCCCTGTCGATTCCCCCCAAGATCAGTGCCGAGATGGTGACCGGTTTCGCACTTTCCGCCAGCAAGATCGTGCTCGACGGTGGCGTGGGAAGGATGATCCAGATGGCTCGATCCAACCTGCGCAACGTGCCGCTCCCGTAAGCCCGCAGGAGTGCGGATCGCCCCGGCGGGCATGCATCCCCGTAGACCAGTTCGAGATCACGGGAACCTACGGGGGAGGGGCATCGCCGTGCGGGTGGGGGCGAAGACCGGGAAGCAGTGGGGGAGGGGACGGCCCGAACCGCGTGAACCGTCCGTCGAGGACGGGAGGGCGGTGGACGCGCTGGAGATCACCCGGAGCGTACGCCGGGCGGATCACAAGGCGGTGAGCGAAGTGCGCCGGGCGTTACGGGAGTTGATGCGCCAGCGGTGTCCGGCCGATACCGCCGAGGTGGCCGAGTTACTGATCACGGAGCTCGTCACCAACGCCCTCGTCCACACCGACCAGGGCGCCGAGGTGTCCGCGAGGCTCGCCGCGGACCGGCTGAGGGTGGAGGTCCGGGACTACGCCTCGCGCCGTCCCCGGCCGTACGTACCGACCGCCGACGACGGTACGCACGGCCGGGGGCTGATGCTGGTGCAGGCCCTCGCCGACGCCTGGGGCGTGGACGCGTCCGTCCAGGCGGGCGGCAAGGTGGTGTGGTTCGAGCTGGACGGCGCCCTCGCGCCCTACGGCGGCGCCTACGACGCGGGGCCCGCCTGAACGACGGAGGGCCCGCGAACGACGGAGGGCCCGCCTCGACGGCGGGCCCCGATGGGTCGGTCCGGCGCACGGATCGTCAGCCGAACTGCTGCTCCAGGTCCTTGAGTTTGCGCTCCAGTGAATCGAGGCGGGGGATGGTCTGGGTGTCGTCCTCGGCGGTCAGGTCCACCGTCCGGGTGCCGGTCACCTCAGCGGTCTCGGGTCCGTGCACGGCCTGCAGGGAGGGCCGGCGGCGCGGTGCGGGCAGCTGTCCCGTTTCGGGTATGGCCGGCTCCGCGCCGACCGGCGCGGAGCCCGATCCGGGGGCCAGCCCCGGCACGTCGACCTGGCGGGCTCGGGAGCGCCCGAACGCCCGGTTCTGCCGGCCCAGGGCCTTGATGCGGGCCCGGTCCAGCCGGTTCTGGTCGCGCCTGCGGTGGCGGTCCTGCTCCCGCTCGCGCTTGTCCTCGCGTACCTCCTCGACGGCCTCGTCGAGGGTGCGGACCCCCTCCAGCAGCATGAGGGACCACGCGCCGAAGGTCTCCCGGGGGGCCCGCAGCCAGCGGACCATCCGGATCTGCGGCAACGGCCTCGGGATCAGGCCCTGTTCGCGCAGCGCGGCCCGGCGGGTCTGCTTGAGGGCGCGGTCGAAGAGGACGGCCGCCGAGAGCGACATCCCGGCGAAGAACTGCGGGGCGCCGTCGTGGCCCATGCCGCGCGGCGCGTGCACCCAGTTGAACCAGGCGGCCGCGCCCGCGAACAGCCAGACCAGCATGCGGGAGCCGAGGGCCGCATCACCGTGGCTGGCCTCGCGGACGGCGAGCACCGAGCAGAACATGGCGGCGCCGTCGAGGCCGAAGGGGACCAGGTACTCCCAGCCGCCGGAGAGGTTCAGGTTCTGCCGGCCGAAGCCGACCAGTCCGTGGAAGGAGAGCGCCGCGGCGACCGCCGCGCAGCAGAACAGCAGGACGTAGGAGGCGGTCCCGTACACGGCTTCCTTGCGCCGCCGCCGCTCCTCGCTGCGCTCCCAGGTGTCTTCGGCCGCGGCCTTGTCGCCGTCCCGCTTGCCCCGGGCCAGTACCGCAACTGCCGCAAGTACGCCCAGGATCAGCAGGCTGCCGGGCAGCAGCCAGTCCAGCGATATGTCGGTCAGTCTCATGCGGATGTCCCTTGCCTCTGCCTCGCGTGTGCGGCCTTCCGGGAGCCATGGTGACGCAGGAG
The DNA here is from genome assembly GCF_008704935.1 of Streptomyces vinaceus. Lineage (NCBI taxonomy): Bacteria > Bacillati > Actinomycetota > Actinomycetes > Kitasatosporales > Streptomycetaceae > Streptomyces > Streptomyces vinaceus. Next base: position 1,604,604 of record NZ_CP023692.1, on the reverse strand, counting down.
ATCGGCCCGGCATGGGGGTTTCGGGGCAAGTGGACGCCATCGGGGGGCCGGGCCCGCCGGATAGGGTGTTGTGGGTCGAACTACCGCTCGCACAACCGGAGTTGCGTTCGATTATGGTCAGTCGTACGAGTGGGTTCAGAGGTCATGCGGCAGCCGTGAGGCGCGAGATGCGCTCCGCGTCGCAGGTGCGGGGGCAGGTGGTGCAGGTGTCCTCGGGCCGGATCGTGTAGAAGAGGCAGCAGCTGGCCCGGTCCCGGGTCGCCAGCTGTTCGCCGCGGGGGCCGGAGAGCGTACGGAACGCCGCGCCCGCGGTGTACGGGGCGGTCCGGCCGGGGAGCAGCGCCTCCAGTTCGGCCATGGCCCGGTGCTCCTCGTCCACCAGCTTCCCCAGGTGCCAGACGCCCGAGACGATCTCGTCGGTCACCATGCCCCACAGGGCGCGGCGGCCGCGCCGCATGCGGGGGCCGAAGCCCTCCAGCAGCGGTTCGAGGTGGTGGGCCACCGCAGCCCGCACCTCGGCGCGCAGCGCCTCCTGGTCGGGCACGACACGGGCCCCGGGGAGAGCGGCCGCCGGGTCGTCCGGCAGGCAGGAGAAGGACTCGACGCGCACGCTCATGCGTCCGTGGGTCCGGTGGAACGCCACGTCCCGCCCCGAAAGGCGGGGTACCCGGCGGTCGAGGAACCAGGGGGCCGTGATCAGCAGGCAGGCCGGCCAGGCGTACCGGTGCAGCCCGAAGGTGGCCACCACGTCGGGGCGGGCCTGGCGGCCGTAGTCCCGCAGGACCTGGGCGTCGTCCCAGGCGAGGTAGGCGTCGACCTCCGCCCCGCCGGCCGCGAGCGCGTCCGCGCCGATCCACCCCACACCGCGAGGGGCGGGCTCGTGCGCCGCGCGTTCGTCGACCTGGAGGCGGTCGTACGCCCTCGACAGGCGTGCGTACGCGTCCGCCACCGGAGAGCCGGCCGGGGGCGGGGCGACGACGGAGCTGTCGGGCATGGCGGGACCACCGATTCGCACGGTCGGGAGCAGAAGAGGTAAGGCTTACCTTATCTGATCTAGGGCGGCCGTACCAGCACCCGCCGGACCGATTCGCCTATTCTCTGGGGACATGTGTCAGGTCGAGACCCCGAGGAGGACCGAATGCACGAAGCGGCCCCCACCGGGGTGAAGGACCTGTTCCCGGCCCGGAAGGTGCTGCGGCATTCGGTGCGCGGGCAGGTGCTCGACGCGCTGCGCGCGGCCCTCGTCGACGGGGAGCTGGCGCCGGGGGAGATCTACTCCGGACCGGCCCTGGGGGAGCGCTTCGGCGTCTCCGCGACGCCCGTGCGCGAGGCGATGCAGCAGCTGGCGCTGGAGGGGGCGGTGGAATGCCTCCCGAACCGCGGCTTCCGGGTGCTCTCGCGTACGCCGCGGGCGATGGCCGAGCTGGCGGAGGTACGGGCGCTGCTGGAGGTACCGGTGGTGCTGCGCCTGGCCCGTACGGTCCCGGCGCAGGCCTGGGCGGAGCTGCGGCCGGCGGCGGCGGCCGCGGCCGAGGCGGCCGAGGCCGGTGACCCGGCGGGGTACGCGGACGCGGACCGGGCCTTCCACCGGGAGCTGCTCTCCCTGGGCGGGAACGAGCAGCTGGTCTCGGTGGCCCAGGGCCTCCACCGGCGGTCCCAGTGGCCGCTGCCGGGGGTCCCGCGGGTGCGGCGGGCCGAGCTCGTGGCGGCGGCGGCGGAGCACACGGCCCTGCTGGAGGCCCTGATCGCGGGTGATCTCCCGCTGGTGGAGCAGGTGCTCCGCAGCCACTTCGGTACGGCCTGAGCCGGGCGCGCCCCGGGCCTGCGAGACCTCGGGCCCTCGCCCCCGGAGGAGCGGTGGGTCAGACGCCGGCGGGGCTGGGCCTGTCCGGGTGGAGCTGGTCGGCCAGCCAGGTGGGGATCCCGCCCAGGAGGTGGAACAGCCGGCGGGCCTCCGCGCGCAGACGGGCCGCCTCCGGTTCCGGTTCGGCTTCGGCCAGGGCCGCCAGCGCGGGGGCGGTACCGATCAGGAAGCCCAGGTCCTCACGGATCCGCAGGGACTCCGCGAAGCCCTTGCGGGCCTCCGCCACCTCCCCGTCCCGCAGCGACAGCGCGGCCAGGTGGCGCCAGGTGAAGGACAGCAGCAGTGTGTCCCCGTGGGCCAGCGCCCCCGCGTGGGCCCGGCGGTACGCCGGACGGGCCGCCTGCGGGGCGTCCGCGAGGTGCTCCGCGACCAGCCCCCGCCGGAAGTCCAGCAGCGGGCGGGTCCGGGACCCGGGGGACAGCAGCGCCGCCGCCCGGCCCAGGGCGGACCGCGCCTCGTCCGAACGGTCGCGGACCCCGAGCACGGTCGCCGCGTACGCCAGTTGTCCCCGCTCGCAGGCCGCCGCGCCCCGCTCGTCGTCGTCGTGGGCCACCGCCTCCGCGACCCGCAGGGCGTCCTCCGCCTCGGCCCAGCCCTGCCCGGTGAACAGGCACCGCTCGACCAGCAGCGCGGTCCGCTGCACGGCCGCGCCGGCGTCGTGCAGATGGGGCGTCAGCAGGGCCGCCGCGTCGCTCCAACAGCCGCGCGAACGCAGCCGCCATATCGCCCGCTGGAGGGGGTCGTCTCCCCCGGTAGTTCCGGCACCGGACATGGCGGTATCCGCCACATTGCCCTCCCCAAAGCAACCAAGCAGCACGTCGTTGAGCCCTGGGGCGAAATGAGAGCACGGATCGGAGCCTTCGGCCAAGGGGTCGGGTGAACTCTTTCACAAAGTCCGGACGACGTGTCAGGGGCCCCGCGCCGGCCGCGGGCCGTGCGGGCGGGGGCCCCGGCCGGATCCGCTCAGCTCATCCGCAGTGCCAGGAAGAAGTCGAGCTTGTCCTCCAGCCGCGAGAGGTCACGCCCCGTCAACTGCTCGATTCGCCCGACCCGGTACCGCAGCGTGTTGACGTGCAGGTGCAGCCGCGTCGCGCAGCGCGTCCACGATCCGTCGCAGTCCAGGAAGGCCTCCAGCGTCGGGATGAGCTCCGCGCGGTGGCGGCGGTCGTAGTCCCGCAGCGGGTCCAGCAGGCGGGCCGTGAAGGCGCGGCGCACGTCGTCCGGGACGAACGGCAGCAGCAGCACGTGCGAGGCCAGCTCGTGGTGGCCCGCCGCGCAGACGCGGCCCGGGCGGGCCGCGGCGACCCGGCGGGCGTGCCGGGCCTCCTCCAGCGCCCCGCGCAGCCCCTCGGCGGAGTGCACGGCCGCGCTGACGCCCAGGGTGAGCCGGCCGTCGTCGGCGAGGCCCGCCTGCAGGGGCTCCCGTACGGCCGAGAGCAGCTCGTCGGCGTTCAGGGCGCGGTCCGGGCCCTTCTCCTCGCCGGGCTCCGCCGGGAGCGCGGGCAGCGGTACGAGGGCGATGGCCTCGTCGCCCGCGTGGGCGACGGCGATGCGGTCCGAGGGCTCGGGCCCCGAGACGGAGGGGTCGACGAGGATCTCCTCCAGCAGCGACTGGGCCACCGGGCCGCCGGGGATGTCCCCGCCGTCCCAGTCGACCCGCGCCACGACGACCTGCCAGTGCGGGGCGGTGCCCAGCCCCGGGAGCAGCACCGGGGCCGCGACCCGCAGGCGGGCGGCGATCTCGGCGGGCGCGGCGCCCGTCTGGACCAGCTCCAGCACCTCCTGGGCCAGGCGGCGGCGCACCGTACGGGCCGCGTCGCGCCGGTCGCGCTCGACGGCGATCAGCTGGGTCACGCCCTGGAGCAGGTCGAGCCGCTCGGCGGGCCAGTCCCCGGCGTCGGCCTCGACGGCCAGGAACCAGTCCGAGAGCACGCTTTCGCGCACGTCACGGGCGCCGGGGCCGCCCGGGCCACGGCCCGCGCCCCTGATCGGGAAGAGGGAGTACGTAATACCCTGGATGGAGATCCGGTGCGGGCCCCTGCGCCCGGTGCGGACCGCCGCCAGGTGCTCTCCGGCCAGGGTCGCGCAGACGCCCGGCGCCAGGGGTTCGCCCGCCCCGGCGATCTGCCGGCCCGTGGGGGACAGCACCCACGCCCGCAGATCGAGGTCGGTGGTGAGCAGATCGAGCACCACATCGGGTCCACCCCCCGCGGGGCCCGACGTCATGAGGCGGCGGTGCCGGTCCACGACCGCCGCGAGATCGCCCGCGCGCTCGCCGGAGACCTGCCGCACGACGTACTCGGTGATCGTGGCGAATGCAACGTCTTCGTTCACCGCGAACAGCGGCAGCCGGTTGCGCCGACAGGCTGAAACGAGATCGTCGGGGATGTCCCCGAGCTCCGCCTCGCCGGCCGCGAGGCCCGCGACGCCCGCGCTCGCGAGGATTCGTACGAATGGCTCGGAGTCGGCCGAATTTCTTCGCCACGCCAGGCCGGTCAGGACGAGTTCGCCCCCGGTGAGGTATCGGCTGGGATCCCGTAGGTCGGTCGTCATGACGCCGCGGACCGTCCGGTCGAGTTCGTCCTCGCCGCCCAGCAGCCGCAGCCCCAGCGCCTCGGTTTCCAGCAGTGCGCGCAGCCGCATGGTGTCGCCGCCGATCTGTCTCGAATGTTGCCGTTGGAAATCGGGCAGGTCGTTGCATCCTGCCTTTCATACGAATCTACAAGACGAGGGAGGCCGCCAGCCAACTCCTTCATGGTTTCGGTGACTGCACCCGAGGGACGCACGGCTTGTGTACTGACTCCACACCGCGTTAACAGCACGTGAACGACCAGTCGAGGGCCTGAGGGCCTCCTGGCTTGAAGTGAACGACACGATGAAGAAGAAGAGAGCCGCACATGGACTTCCTTCGCCCCGCCAGCTGGGAGGAGGCGCTCGCCGCTAAGGCCGAGTACCCCACAGCTGTGCCGATTGCGGGTGGCACCGACATCATGGTCGAGATCAACTTCGACCACCGTCGGCCGGAGTACCTCCTGGACCTGAACCGCATCGGTCTGCTGCGGGAGTGGGAGGTCGGCGAGGACGTGGTCCGTCTGGGCGCCTCCGTCCCGTACACGCAGATCATGGAGAACCTCCGGACGGAGCTCCCGGGTCTCGCGCTCGCCTCGCACACGGTCGCGTCCCCGCAGATCCGCAACCGCGGCGGCGTCGGCGGCAACCTCGGTTGCGCCTCGCCGGCGGGCGACTCCCACCCGGCGCTGCTCGCGGCGGGCGCCGAGGTCGAGGTGGAGTCCGTACGCGGCTCTCGCCTGATCCCGATCGACGAGTTCTACACCGGCGTGAAGCGCAACGCGCTCGCCGCCGACGAGCTCATCAAGACCGTCCACGTGAAGAAGGCGGACGGTCCCCAGCAGTACTCCAAGGTCGGCTCCCGCAACGCGATGGTCATCGCCGTCTGCGCGTTCGGCCTGGCGCTGCACCCCGAGACCCGCACGGTCCGCACCGGCATCGGCTCGGCCGCGCCGACCCCGATCCGTGCGAAGGCCGCCGAGGAGTTCCTGAACGCCGCGCTCGAAGAGGGCGGTTTCTGGGAGTCCGGCAAGGTCATCACCCCGTCGATCGCCAAGCAGTTCGGTGACCTCGCCTCCGGCGCGGCCAACCCGATCGACGACGTCCGCGGCACGGCGAAGTACCGCCGTCACGCGGTCGGCATCATGGCTCGCCGCCAGCTCGTCTGGACCTGGGAGCAGTACCGCGGAACCGGCCACGGCCGCTCGCTCGAAGGGGCTGCGTAATCATGCGCGTCAATTTCACCGTCAACGGCCGTCAGCAGGAAGCCGACGACGTATGGGAGGGCGAGTCCCTCCTGTACGTGCTGCGTGAGCGGCTCGGCCTGCCGGGTTCGAAGAACGCCTGCGAGCAGGGCGAGTGCGGTTCCTGCACCGTCCGTCTCGACGGCGTGCCGGTCTGTTCCTGTCTGGTGGCCGCCGGCCAGGTCGAGGGTCGCGACGTCGTGACCGTCGAGGGTCTGGCGGACTTCGCCAAGCAGCGCGAGGAGCACGGCCACGGCGGTGCCTGCGGCACCGGCGGCTGCGGCTCCAAGGGCGGCGTCTCCCTGGACGCGGCCAAGCAGTGGCAGGCGCACGGGCCCAACAGCGAGCTCCGCTCGCGGGCGGCCGACTCGCAGACCGGCGAGGGCGCCCCGCTCTCCAACATCCAGCAGGCGTTCATCGACGCCGGCGCCGTGCAGTGCGGTTTCTGCACCCCCGGTCTGCTGGTGCAGGCCGACGCGCTGCTCGAACAGAACAGCTCCCCGTCCGACCAGGACATCCGCGAGGCCCTGTCCGGCAACCTCTGCCGCTGCACGGGCTACGAGAAGATCCTCGACGCGGTCCGCCTGGCGGCCGCACGTCAGGGAGAGGCGGTCTGACCATGGCTCAGAACACCCGCACGGTACCGGCCGGCACGCCGACCAACGTCACCCAGAAGCACAACAAGGGCGGCATCGGCGAGTCCACGCTCCGCCCGGACGGCACCCTCAAGGTCACCGGCGAGTTCGCGTACTCCTCGGACATGTGGCACGAGGACATGCTGTGGGGCCAGACCCTGCGCAGCACCGTCGCCCACGCCGAGATCGCCTCGATCGACATCTCCGAGGCCCTGGCCATGCCGGGCGTCTACTCGGTGCTGACGTACGACGACCTGCCGGCCGAGATGAAGAACTACGGCCTGGAGATCCAGGACACCCCGGTCCTGGCCAACGGCCGGGTGCGCCACCACGGTGAGCCGGTCGCCCTCGTGGCCGCCGACCACCCGGAGACCGCTCGCCGCGCGGCCGCCAAGATCAAGATCGACTACCGCGAGCTGCCGCTCGTCACGGACGAGGCCTCCGCCCTCGCCGCGGACGCGCCGCTGATCCACCCGGGCCGCGACGACCACCACTCCGGTCACGTCCCGCACCCGAACATCGTGCACCGCCAGCCGATCATCCGCGGCAACGTGGAGGAGGCCCGCAAGCGCGCCGACGTCATCGTCGAGGGCGAGTACGTCTTCGGCATGCAGGACCAGGCCTTCCTCGGCCCGGAGTCCGGCCTCGCCGTACCCTCCGAGGACGGCGGCGTCGACCTCTACGTGGCCACCCAGTGGCTGCACTCGGACCTCAAGCAGATCGCCCCGGTCCTCGGTCTCCCCGAGGAGAAGGTCCGCATGACGCTCTCGGGCGTCGGCGGTGCCTTCGGCGGCCGCGAGGACATCTCGATGCAGATCCACGCCTGCCTGCTGGCCCTGGCCACGAACAAGCCGGTCAAGATCGTCTACAACCGGTTCGAGTCCTTCTTCGGCCACGTGCACCGCCACCCGGCGAAGCTGTACTACGAGCATGGCGCCACCAAGGACGGCAAGCTCACGCACATGAAGTGCAAGATCGTCCTGGACGGCGGCGCGTACGCGTCGGCCTCCCCGGCGGTCGTGGGCAACGCCTCCTCGCTGTCGGTCGGTCCGTACGTCCTGGAGGACGTGGACATCGAGGCGATCGCGCTCTACACGAACAACCCGCCCTGCGGCGCGATGCGCGGCTTCGGCGCCGTCCAGGCCTGCTTCGCGTACGAGGCCCAGATGGACAAGCTCGCGGCGAAGCTGGGCATGGACCCGGTCGAGTTCCGCCAGCTGAACGCCATGGAGATGGGCACGATCATGCCCACCGGCCAGGTCGTGGACTCCCCGGCGCCCGTCGCCGAGCTGCTGCGCCGGGTCAAGTCCCGCCCGCTGCCGCCGGAGCGCCAGTGGGAGAGCGCCGGCGAGGGTGCGGACGTCCGCGCGCTGCCGGGCGGCCTGTCCAACACCACCCACGGCGAGGGCGTCGTGCGCGGCGTCGGCTACGCGGTCGGCATCAAGAACGTCGGCTTCTCCGAGGGCTTCGACGACTACTCCACCGCCCGCGTGCGCCTGGAGGTCATCAACGGCGAGCCCGTCGCGATGGTGCACACGGCCATGGCGGAGGTCGGCCAGGGCGGTGTCACCGTCCACGCGCAGATCGCCCGTACCGAGCTGGGCGTCACGCAGGTCACCATCCACCCGGCCGACACGCAGGTCGGCTCCGCCGGTTCCACGTCCGCCTCGCGGCAGACGTACATGACCGGTGGCGCCGTGAAGAACACCTGTGAAGCCGTGCGCGAGGCGCTCCTGGAGATCGGCCGCCGCAAGAACGGGTCCTACCACCCGGCCTGGGCGACCGCCGAGCTGCTCCTCGAAGGCGGCAAGGTCGTCACCGACGGCGGCGAGGTCCTCGCGGACATCGCCGACATCCTGGAGGGCGAGGACGCGATCGACCTGGAGCTGGAGTTCCGGCACCGGCCGACCGTCGCCTTCGATCTGAAGACCGGCCAGGGCGACGGCCACGTCCAGTACACCTTCGCCGCGCACCGCGCGGTGGTCGAGGTGGACACCGAGCTCGGCCTGGTCAAGGTCGTCGAGCTGGCGACCGCGCAGGACGTCGGCAAGGCCCTGAACATGCTCTCCGTGGTCGGCCAGATCCAGGGTGGCACCACCCAGGGCCTGGGCGTCGCGATCATGGAGGAGATCATCGTGGACCCGAAGACCGCGAAGGTGCGCAACCCCTCCTTCACGGACTACCTGATCCCGACCATCCTCGACACCCCGACCATCCCGGTCGACGTCCTGGAGCTCGCCGACCCGAACGCGCCGTACGGCCTTCGCGGTATGGGCGAGGCCCCCACCCTGTCGTCCACCCCGGCCGTCCTCGCGGCGATCCGGGCGGCGACCGGTCTGGAGCTCAACAAGACGCCGATCCGTCCGGAAGCCCTCACCGGCACCCTCTAGGACGGCGTGGTCCGGGGGCCGCAAGGCCCCGCCGCAAGGCCCCCGGACCCCCACAGACTCTCCGGGCGGTGGGACACCGGGAACGTCACACTTCCTGTCGCACCGCCCGGAGCCAGAAGTCCGGAGTACGAGAAGACCGCTCCGCTCGCGGTCCGTTCCACCGGCAGTACCCCCACCGCAACACCCGGTGGCCCCGGTCATCCCGGCGTCGCCACCCGTACCGGCCAGTACCGCAGAACCCCCGCAGTACCCGCAGTACACGCAGTGCAATTTCGCGTCGCCTCGGGCCGTCACCCCGGGTCGTGCAGCCAACGGAGTTTCCCAAATCCCGCGTCTTCAATCTTCATGCGGGTGCCCCTTTGAACCTTGGGAGTTAGGCACCATGACCCAGTCGTCTGTGGAGCCCAAGACCAGCGCGGAAGAGGCCGGCGACGGCTCTCGCAACCCCGCCGGGCGTTCTTGGCTCGACCGGTACTTTCACATCACGCACAGAGGTTCCAACGTCGGCAATGAGATTCGTGGCGGAGTCACGACCTTCATGGCCATGGCGTACATCCTCCTGCTCAACCCGCTGATCCTCTCCGGCAAGGACGTCGCCGGAGACACCATGAGCCAGAAGGCTCTCATCACCGCCACGGCGTTCGCCGCGGCCCTGACCACGCTCCTCATGGGCTTCGTCGGCAAGGTGCCGCTGGCCCTGGCCGCGGGCCTGTCGGTCTCCGGCGTGCTCTCCTCGCAGGTCGCGCCCCAGATGACCTGGCCGCAGGCCATGGGCATGTGCGTGATGTACGGCGTCGTGATCTGTCTCCTGGTCGTCACCGGCCTCCGAGAGATGATCATGAACGCGATCCCCCTCGCGCTCAAGCACGCCATCACCATGGGCATCGGCATGTTCGTCGCCCTCATCGGCCTCGTGAAGGCCGGCTTCGTGGGCAACGGCGGGGAGTTCTCCCCTCCGGTCCAGCTCGGTGCGATCGGCCAGCTCTCCGGCTGGCCCGTCCTGATCTTCTGCATCACCCTGCTCGCCATCTTCATGCTGCAGGCCCGCAAGGTCCCCGGCGCGATCCTGATCGGCATCGTCGGCGGCACCGTGGTCGCCGCGATCGTCAACGCCGTCGCCGACGTGGACCCGAAGGCCTGGAAGAACGGCGCGCCGACCCTGGACGGGTCCGCGATCTCGATGCCGGACTTCTCCCTCTTCGGCCAGGTCTCCTTCGGCGGCTGGGGCGACGTCGGCGCCATGACGATCGGCATGATCGTCTTCACCCTCGTCCTCGCCGGCTTCTTCGACGCGATGGCCACCATCATCGGCGTCGGCACCGAGGCCAAGCTGGCCGACGACAAGGGCCGCATGCCGGGCCTGTCGAAGGCGCTGTTCATCGACGGCGCCGGCGGTGCCATCGGCGGCCTGACCGGCGGCTCCGGCCAGACCGTGTTCGTCGAGTCCGCCACCGGCGTCGGCGAGGGCGCCCGTACGGGCCTCGCCTCCGTCGTCACCGGCCTCTTCTTCGCGGCCTGCCTCTTCTTCACCCCGATCACGCAGATCGTCCCGGGTGAGGTGGCCTCCGCGGCCCTGGTCGTCATCGGCGCGATGATGATGCAGAACGCCCGCCACGTGGACTGGGCCGACAGCGCGACCGCCATCCCGGTCTTCCTGACCGTCGTGCTCATGCCCTTCACCTACTCGATCACCGCGGGTGTCGCCGCCGGCGTGATCTCGTACGTGGCGATCAAGATCGCGCAGGGCAAGGCCCGCGAGATCGGTGCCTTCATGTGGGCACTGACCGTGATCTTCGTGATCTTCTTCGCGGAGCACCCCATCGAGGCGTGGCTCGGTGTGAAGTAAGGCGGCGCCGGTGATCCGGCCCTGACCCTCCACGCATCCGATACTGGTAATCGAACCCCTCCGAGGAGGCCGCAATGCTGGACATCGCCGAAGAACTGAACCGGTGGGTCGAGCAGGGACGAGACTTCGCCGTCGCCACCGTGGTGGCGGTCGGCGGGAGCGCGCCCCGGCAGCCCGGAGCCGCGCTCGCCGTCGACAGCGAGGGCACGGCCATCGGATCGGTCTCCGGCGGATGCGTGGAGGGCGCGGTGTACGAGCTGTGCCAGCAGGCGCTGGAGGACGGCGAGACCGTCCGGGAGCGCTTCGGCTACAGCGACGACGATGCCTTCGCCGTGGGCCTGACCTGCGGCGGGATCATCGACATCCTCATCACCCCGGTACCGGTGGGATCCCCGGCGCGGGAGGTGTTCGCGGCCGCGCTGGCCGCGGCCTCCCGCGGTGAGGCCGCCGCCGTCGCCCGGATCGCGGAAGGGCCGGCCGAGCTCCTGGGCCGGGCCGTGCTCGTCCGGGGCGAGGGCGGTCACGAGGGCGGTTTCGGGGGCCACCCCGAGCTGGACCGCACCATCGCCGCGGAGGCCCGCGCGATGCTCGACGCCGGGCGCACCGGCGTGCTGGAGATCGGCGCCGACGGACGGCTCTGCGGGGAGCCGCTCAAGGTGCTCGTCGAGTCCAGCGTCCCGCCGCCGCGGATGATCGTCTTCGGTGCGATCGACTTCGCGTCCGCCCTGGTGCGGATCGGCAAGTTCCTCGGCTATCACGTCACCCTGTGTGACGCCCGGCCGGTGTTCGCCACGAAGAACCGTTTCCCCGAGGCGGACGAGATCGTCGTCGAATGGCCGCACCGCTACCTCCGGGCCCAGTCCTCGGCGGGCGCGGTGGACGGCCGGACCGTCCTGTGCGTGCTCACCCACGACGCCAAGTTCGACGTCCCGCTCCTCGAACTGGCCCTCAAGCTGCCCGTCGCCTACATCGGCGCCATGGGCTCCCGACGCACCCACGAGGACCGCAACAAGCGACTGCGGGACGTCGGCGTGAGCGAGCTGGAGCTGGCCCGGCTGCGCTCCCCGATCGGCCTGGACCTCGGCGCCCGCTCCCCGGAGGAGACCGCGCTGTCCATCGCCGCCGAGATCGTGGCGAACCGCCGCGGCGGCTCGGGCGCGGCCCTCACCGGAGCGCACATACCGATCCACCCGGACGTCTCGAAGACGGTGATCGGCCGGATCGGTTCGGTCGCCTGAAGGGCGGCGCCGGAAAGGCGCTGGAGGACGACTTAGGGCGTGACCCCGCGGGGGTTGCGCCCTTTCGCCGTCCCGCCTATTTTACCGGCCGGTAACAGCGCCTTCCTGTAACGGAGTTGAGCGGATGTCCCGGACCGCACGCACCGCCCGTACGGCACGCACCACCCGCACCCCCGCCCGTACCCCCGTCCGTACGCTCCTGGCCGGCTGCGTCCTGGTCGCGGCCTCGCTGGCGGGCGGGCCCGCCTCGGCGTCCGCGCCGGTCGCCGGCCCCGCCGCCGGCGCCGACGTCCGCGAGGTGCTCTTCGTCGGCAACAACTGGGAGGGCACCGCCGACGTGCTCGCCTCCACCGGCGACCTCGCCAAGGTGGGCCGGATCAACATGATCCCCGACAAGGAGGAGCGGCTCCGGGAGATCTACCTCAACCCGGTCAAGCTCGCCTTCTTCCTCGGCATCCGCGCCGGCGCGGGCGAGGGCCACGACCAGTTCGTCGACGACATGTACACCACCGCCGACGGCTCCGCCGTGGTCGCCTCCCGCCCCAGCTTCGCCGACGTCGTCTCGATCGATGTCCGCACGGGCCGGATCAACTGGCGCTTCCCCGTCTCCGGCTTCCGCTCCGACCACATGGCGGTCTCGCCGGACGGCACCCGGGTCGCGGTCTCGGCCTCCACCGCCAACACCGTGCACGTCCTCGACATCGCCACCGGGCGGCAGCTCGGTTCCTTCCCGACCGGCGACAAGCCGCACGAGAACACCTTCAGCCGCGACGGCCGCTTCCTGTGGAACAGCTCCATCGGGGACGTGACCTCCGCCCTCGACGCGCCGTGGCTGGACTGGACGAAGGGCGACCGGAAGATCACCGTCGTCGACGCGCAGACCTTCCGCACGGTCCGGGTGATCGACATGCGCGAGCGGCTCGACGCCTTCGGCCGCCCGGACCTCTCCGACGCCGTCCGCCCGATGTCCTTCAGCCCCGACGAGTCGAAGCTCTACTTCCAGGTGTCCTTCTTCAACGGGGTCGTCGAATACGACGTGGCCGGCGACCGGATCACCCGGATCAAGGAGCTTCCCCGCAACCCCGCCACCAACGCCGACCGCACCACCTGGGTCAACGACTCCCGCCACCACGGCATGTCCATGAGCCCGGACGGGACCAAGCTCTGCGTCGCGGGCACGATGGACGACTACGCCACCGTCGTCGACCGCGCCTCCCTCACCGAGGGGCCGCTCGTGCCCGCGAACAAGCCGTACTGGGCCACCGTCGACGGGGACGGCACCGCCTGCGTGATCTCCGAGAGCGGCGCGGACCAGGTCACCGCCATCGACTTCGCGACCGGCGCCAAGCGGGTGTCCGTCCCGGTCGGCGACCACCCCCAGCGGGTCCGGATCGGCCACGTCCCCACCGGCTGGACGGGCCCGCGGTAACGACGCCCACCGGCCACCCCGGTCCTTATGGGGTGACCGGTCCGCGATGACCGATTAGTCTCCGGATCATGGTGGACATCCGTGAGGTACCCGAAGCCGACATCGACCGCGCTCTGGAGCTCGCGTACCTGGTCTTCCACGACCGCCCCGAAGCGGAGGGCCGCCGGCGCCACCACGCCCTCCTGCGCACCTGCGCCCGGCTGGGCGCGTACGACGGGGACGCGCTGGTCGGCTTCATGGCCGCGCACGACTTCCGGCTCTCGGTGCCCGGGGCGGACCTGCCCTGCCCCGGGCTCACCTTCGTCAGCGTCGCCCCCACCCACCGCCGCCGCGGCGTGCTCACCGCGCTGATGGACGAGCAACTGCGGCGCACGGGGGCCGCGGGCAGCCCGATCGCCGCGCTGTGGGCCTCCGAATCCGCCATCTACGGCCGCTTCGGCTACGGCTGCGCCACCCAGGGCGCCACCGTCGAGATCGACTCCACCCGGCCGCTGGCCCTGCGCATCGCACCGGACGCGCGCCCGCTGCGGCTGGTCGACCCGCGGGACGCGATCGCGCTGATCGGGCCGTACCACGAGGCCGCCCGCGCCGGCCGGCCCGGCCGCCCCACCCGCGACGCCGAGCGCTGGAACGAGTCCTGGCTCAGCGAACAGGACGAGGAGGACGAGGAGTTGGGTCCGCCCCGGATCATCGTCCTCGGCGATCCGGGCGAGCCGATCGCGGGGTACGTGCTCTACCGCACGAAGCACGAGGCCGACGGCGCCCCCGCCCGCGGCCCCGGCCTGGTCCGCGTCGACGAACTGGAGGCGGACACCCCGGCGGTGGCCGCCGCCCTGTGGGACTGCCTGGCCGGCCTCGACCTCACCGGCAGGGTCCGCGCCTGGGGCCGCCCGCTGGACGATCCGCTGCTGCGGTTCGCCGCCGACCGGGACCAGGTCAGGGTCACCGCCCAGTTCCCGGCGCTGTGGCTGCGGCTGGTCGACGTGCGGGCGGCGCTGACCCGGCGCTCCTGGGCCGCGCCGGTGGAGGTGGTGCTGGAGGTGGCCGACGTACGGCTGCCGGCGAACGCGGGCCGGTACCGGCTGAAGGCGGGCCCGGACGGTACCGCGTACGAGCGCGCCACCGCCCCCGCCGACCTGGAGTTCGACGTACGGGACCTCGCGGCCTGTTACCTGGGCGGCACCCGGGCCGCCGAGCTGGTCGCCGCCGGGCTGGTGGCGGAGCGGACGCCCGGCGCGGCGGCCGCCCTGGACGCGGCCCTGCACACCCCCCTGCTGCCGCACACGGCGGACGAGTTCTGAGGGGAGGCGCGCCGGGCCGCCGACCGGCAAGGCCGGGCGGGATCAGGCGGGCAGGGAGATCCGCGCAGCCGCCATCCCGAACGAGGAGCTCTGGCCGAGCCGCGCCCCCGGCCCCCGTCCGGCCGTCCTCGGGTGCAGGTCCTCGTCGCGGTAACGGCGCACGCTCTGGTGCCAGTTGAGGACCGCGGCCATCCAGTCCTCCAACTCCCGTACGTAGGCGTCGAGCGAGGCCCGCGCCCGGGCGTCCAGTCCGTGGTCCTCGTACAGCACCGGAAGCTGGTGGTCGCGGATGTGCTCGAACTCCTTCGTGCGCTGCACCATCAGGTCGGCGACGATCGCGAACGCCCGCGGGTAGTCGATGTCGAAGAAGTTCTGGGTGACCAGGACGTGGTTGTGCACCTCGCCCTCCACCTCGATCTCCTTCTGGTACGAGAAGAGGTCGTTGATGATGCACCCGACGTCCGCCGCCGCGCTCTCCAGCGACCGCATCACCCCGTCGCGGTAGACCTCGGGCGGCACACCGTCGTCCTCGTGGCCGAGTTTGGCGAGGAACATCGTCATGTACGTGCCGAAGGTGAAGCGGCGCATCTCGGCGTAGTCCACCGGGTCCGGGATCCGGTTCACGACGGCGTTGCCGATCTCCCAGACCCAGCTGTCCAGCATCCCGATGACGTGCCCGCGGAACTCCGCGCGCATCGCGGGACTCATCCCGGCGACGGTCCGGGCCCACAGCTCCTTCAGGCTGCGCTCCATCGCGGTGACCGGCTCCGGGGCCTCGGCCGGGTCGACCGGGATCATCGAGACCAGCCGGTCGGTCGCCGCGCGGGCGGCCGCCGGGGACTTCGAGCCGGCGAACACCTTGGGGTAGTAGTCGTCCGCGTAGGTGCCCCAGGTCAGCCACTGCGCGGCCAGGCACAGCGCCTCCGCCGTGGCGTCGGGGTCGATGCCCGCCGCGCACAGGGCGAAGTCCATGCCGACGAGCTTGTCCTCGTCCCAGATGTCGGAGCCGGGATCGCCGGGCTGCGGCTCCAACAGGCCCATCTCCCTGGACCAGTCGACGAGTTCACGGCGGGCCAGGTCCAGGTGCGGGCTGAGGGTGAGCGGGAAGGGCATGGAGAAGTCGGGCAGGAGCGAGGGGCCCACCTTCTGGAACGGCACGTGCGTGAAGCTGCGCCGGCGCAGCTCCATGGCGCGGGGGGCGAACAGCGAGCGCAGGTCCAGGGCGGCGGTACCCGGCCCGGTGGGCAGGAAGGGCAGGGTGAGCGGGGCCGCGGCCGCCCCCTGGGCCTCCTTGTTCATGTAGCGGCTGGAGACCATGTGCCATTCGTGCCCGCCGGACTGCCAGTCCTGCAGTCCCTTCGCGTACGCCAGTACGGACGCCATCTCGACGGGGTCGAGCCCGTGCTGCGCGGCGAGCGCGGGGACCTCGGCGAGGGCCGTGTACTCGAACTGCTGGAGCCGCGAGGTCAGCAGGTCGTTCGACAGGTCGGCGGCCTCCTGGGTGGTGCAGTCCAGGAAGGTCTCCAGGACCAGGACGGCGTTGGAGAGTTCGCCCTCCTGCTCCACCTCGCGCTGGTAGGAGAAGAGGTCGTTGCGGATGTGCACCGCGTCGGAGAAGGCGTCGCGGAGCACTTCGAGCGGGCGCGCGTGCGCGACCCGGGCCGGCACCTCCGCGGACACGTACTCGACCAGCCCGGCGGACCAGGGGGCGCCACCGACCTTGCGGCGCATCTCGATGTATTCGAGCGGGTTCGCCACCCGGCCGATGTTGATGTTGTGCAGCTCCCACATCGACTCGTTGAGGAGGTTGCGCGTCGACTCGGAGAAGCGTTCCCTCCAGTCCATCGACATCGCGGGCACGGTGCGCGACCACAGGTCCTTCAGGCCCGCCTCGACCGGGTTCGCCGGCTCGGGGAACCCGTCGGCGAGGTCCATCGGCATGAAGGCCGCCAGCCCGTCGAGGTACTTCTTGGCGCCCTCGCGGTCCTGGGTGCGCTTGTAGACCTCCAGGAAATGGTCGTCGAAGAAGAAGACCCACACGTACCAGTCGGTGACCAGGTTCAGCGCGTCGGCCCCGCAGTCGGGGTGGGTGTACGAGCACAGCAGCGCGTAGTCGTGCGCGTCGAGGTCCCGCTCGTCCCACACGCCCGAGCCCTCCAGCATCCCGAAGCCGCGGGCCCACCGCTTCGTGTGCGCTCGCGCGGCCTCCAGGTGGGGGTTCAGTCGCGCCGGATACGGCACATAGAAATCCGGCAGTTGAAACGGCTGTGTCACGGCGGGCTGGACCTTTCCGTCCGAGGGCGCGGGGGCCCTTGCCTGCGGCCCCCCGCACGAGATCAGCAGGGCACTACCCCTTTCGCCGCCGGGACAAGGAAGAGTTCACCGCTTCAGGTGACGCATGAGCCGTTCCGCGCCGCAGGTGCCCCGTGGCGGATACGTGCACGAAAAAAAGGCCGTCCTCCTCACCTTCCGGAGGTGAGGAGGACGGCCCGCGTCGGGGACACGACTACTCCGAGTCGGCCTCCAGGTTGCCTTCCGTGTCCAGGTAGACCTGGCGGAGGGATTCGAGGATCTGGGGGTCGGGCTTCTCCCACATGCCGCGGGACTCGGCCTCCAGGAGGCGTTCCGCGATGCCGTGCAGGGCCCAGGGGTTGGCCTCCTCCAGGAAGGCGCGGTTCTCCGGGTCCAGGACGTACGTCTCGGTCAGCTTGTCGTACATCCAGTCGGCCACCACGCCCGTCGTGGCGTCGTAGCCGAAGAGGTAGTCGACCGTCGCCGCCAGCTCGAAGGCACCCTTGTAGCCGTGGCGGCGCATCGCCTCGATCCACTTCGGGTTGACCACGCGGGCCCGGAAGACGCGGGAGGTCTCCTCCACCAGCGTGCGGGTCTTGACCGTCTCCGGGCGGGTGGAGTCGCCGATGTACGCCTCCGGGGCGGTGCCCCGCAGCGCGCGGACCGTGGCCACCATGCCGCCGTGGTACTGGAAGTAGTCGTCCGAGTCGGCGATGTCGTGCTCGCGGGTGTCCGTGTTCTTCGCGGCCACCGTGATCCGCTTGTACGCGGTCTCCATCTCCTCGCGCGCCGCCCGGCCCTCCAGGCCGCGGCCGTACGCGTAGCCGCCCCAGACCGTGTAGACCTCCGCGAGGTCGGCGTCCGTACGCCAGTCGCGGGAGTCGATCAGCTGGAGGATGCCGGCGCCGTACGTGCCCGGGCGCGAGCCGAAGATACGGGTCGTCGCGCGGCGTTCGTCACCGTGGACGGCCAGGTCCGCCTGGGCGTGGGCCCGGACGAAGTTCTGGTCGGCGGGCTCGTCCAGCCCCGCCGCCAGCCGTACCGCGTCGTCCAGCAGGCCGATGACGTGCGGGAACGCGTCCCGGAAGAAGCCCGAGATGCGCAGGGTCACATCGATGCGGGGGCGGCCCAGCTCGTCGAGCGGGATCGGCTCCAGGCCCGTGACGCGGCGCGAGGCCTCGTCCCAGACCGGGCGGACGCCGAGCAGGGCGAGCGCCTCGGCGACGTCGTCGCCGGAGGTGCGCATCGCGCTCGTGCCCCACAGGGACAGGCCCACGGAGGCCGGCCATTCGCCGTTGTCCGTGCGGTAGCGGGTGAGGAGCGAGTCGGCCAGGGCCTGGCCCGTCTCCCACGCGAGGCGGGAGGGGACGGCCTTCGGGTCGACGGAGTAGAAGTTCCGGCCCGTGGGCAGGACGTTCACCAGGCCGCGCAGGGGGGATCCCGAGGGGCCCGCCGGGACGAAGCGGCCGTCGAGGGCCGCCACGACGTGTGCGATCTCGTCCGTGGTGCCGGCGAGGCGCGGGACCACCTCGCGGGCCGCGAAGTCCAGTACGGCCGCCACGTCAGCGGAGTGTCCGGCCGCGACCGAAGCCACCGCCTCCGGGGCCCAGTTCGCGTCCTCCATCGCCTGGACCAGCGCGCGGGCCGTCTCCTCCGCCTCGTCGGCGGTGGTACGGGTGGCGGCCGACTCGTCGAGGCCGAGCGCCTCGCGCAGACCCGGCAGGGCCGTCGTACCGCCCCAGATCTGGCGGGCGCGCAGGATCGCGAGGACCAGGTTGACCCGGGCCTCACCGGTCGGCGCACCGCCCAGGACGTGCAGTCCGTCGCGGATCTGGGCGTCCTTGACCTCGCACAGCCAGCCGTCGACGTGCAGCAGGAAGTCGTCGAAGCCGTCGTCGTCCGGGCGCTCCTCCAGCCCCAGGTCGTGGTCCAGCTTCGCGGCCTGGATCAGCGTCCAGATCTGCGCGCGGATCGCCGGCAGCTTCGCCGGGTCCATCGCGGAGATCTGCGCGTACTCGTCGAGGTGCTGCTCCAGGCGCGCGATGTCGCCGTACGACTCCGCGCGCGCCATCGGCGGCACCAGGTGGTCGACCAGGGTGGCGTGCACGCGGCGCTTGGCCTGGGTGCCCTCGCCCGGGTCGTTGACCAGGAAGGGGTAGATCAGCGGCAGGTCGCCCAGCGCTGCGTCGGGCGCGCAGGCCGCAGAGAGGCCGGCGTTCTTGCCCGGCAGCCACTCCAGGTTGCCGTGCTTGCCCAGGTGGATCATCGCGTCGGCGCCGAAACCGCCGTCCTGCGCGCTCGCCTGGATCCAGCGGTACGCGGCCAGGTAGTGGTGCGAGGGCGGCAGGTCCGGGTCGTGGTAGATCGCGATCGGGTTCTCGCCGAAGCCGCGCGGGGGCTGGATCAGGACGAGCAGGTTCCCGCGGCGCAGCGCCGCGAGGACGATGTCGCCCTCCGGGTTCGCGGAGCGGTCCACGAACATGTTGCCCGGGGCCTCGCCCCAGTGCTCCTCGACGCTCTCGCGCAGCTCGGCGGGGAGCTCGGCGAACCACCGCTTGTAGTCGGCGGCCGGGATCCGGACCGGGTTGCGGGCCAGCTGCTCCTCGGTCAGCCAGTCCTGGTCGTGGCCGCCGGCCTCGATCAGGGCGCGGATCAGCTCGTCGCCGTCGCCCGAGACCAGGCCCGGGATGTCCTCGACGGGGCCGAAGTCGTAGCCGCCCGCGATCAGGGTGCGCAGCAGCTCCACGGCGCTCGCCGGGGTGTCGAGGCCGACCGCGTTGCCGATGCGGGAGTGCTTGGTGGGGTACGCGGACAGGACGAGCGCGATCTTCTTGTCGCGGCGCTCGATGTGCCGCAGCCGGGCGTGCCGGACGGCGATCCCGGCGACGCGGGCGGCACGCTCGGGGTCGGCCACGTACGCCGGCAGCCCGTCCTCGTCGAGCTCCTTGAACGAGAACGGGACGGTGATCAGGCGGCCGTCGAACTCGGGGACGGCGACCTGCGTCGCGGCATCGAGCGGGGACAGGCCCTCGTCGTTCTCCTCCCAGGCGCTGCGCGAGCCGGTCAGGCACAGGGCCTGGAGGATCGGGACGCCGAGGCCGGCGAGGGCGCCCGCGTCCCAGGACTCGTCGTCGCCGCCGGCGGAAGCCGTGGCGGGCTTGGTGCCGCCGGCCGCGAGGACCGTGGTCACGATCGCGTCCGCCGACTCCAACTCGGCGATCAGCTCCGGCTCCGGGGCGCGCAGGGAGGACACGTACAGCGGAACGGGTGTACCGCCGCTCTCCACGATCGCGTCGCACAGCGCGTGTACGAAGGCGGTGTTGCCGCTCATCTGGTGGGCGCGGTAGTAGAGCACGGCGATGCGCGGGCCGTACGGGCGCACCGGCGTGCGCTCCAGCGGGCCCCAGGTGGGCGCGGCGGCGGGCGGCTCGAAGCCGTGGCCGGTCAGCAGCACGGTGTCGGAGAGGAAGCGGGCCAGCTGGTCCAGGTTGGCGGGGCCGCCGTGGGCGAGGTAGCCGTGCGCCTCGGCCGCGATGCCGATCGGGACCGTGGAAGCCTCCATCAGCTGGGCGTCCGGGGCCTGTTCGCCGGTGAGCACGACCACGGGGCGGGTCTGGGCCGGTGCCAGGAGCAGGTCGAGCCCGTCCTGCCAGGCGCGCAGGCCGCCCAGGAGGCGTACGACGACCAGGTCGACGCCGTCGAGCAGGGCGGGGAGGTCGTCGAGGGGAAGGCGGGAGGGGTTCGCGAACCGGTACGGCACGGGGCCGTCCGCGGCGCGGGCGCTGAGCAGATCGGTGTCGGACGTCGACAGCAGCAGGATCATGCGGCGGCATGCCTTCCTCGGGGTTTCCGCGCCCCGGGCAGTGTGGACAGCGGGAGTTCCTGACTCACCCGGCGGATCGCTCCGCGGGTTCACAGTGGCGGGACCGCGCCGGATTCGCACCGGGCTTCCTCCCAGCGGGCCACGTGGCTCCGCCGGTGGTCATCTTAGGTGCCGCCCTCCCCGGCCGGGAGTGGGGGTGTCCGACGCCCGGGGAGCGGATCGGGGCAGGTCGGGCGGAGGGTGGGGCGCAGGGGGCGGGTGGTGACGGACACAGGCCGGGGTCGGGGAATCGTGGGTATGCTCGCCGCCATGCCGCCCCAGCCCCCTTCCGCCGCATCACGGGACGAACCCGTCATACGTGACCGCGGTGACGCCTGCCCCGGCGCGCTGCGGCTGCACGCGGCCGACGACGGGTTCCTGGCCCGGGTCCGGATCCCCGGCGGAATGCTCGACGGGCACGCGGCCCGGCTGCTGGCCGACGCGGCGGACCGGCTCGGCGACGGGCACATCGACCTCACCTCGCGCGGCAACGCGCAGCTGCGCGGGCTCGGCGCCGGCTGCGGCGGCGAGCTGCAGTCCGTGCTCATGCGCGCCGGGCTGCTGCCCGCGCCTACCCACGAACGGGTCCGCAACATCGTCGCCTCGCCGCTGACCGGCCTCGACCGGCGGGGCCTGCCCGACGTGGCCCCCTGGGTCGCGGAGCTGGACCGGCTGCTGTGCGCGAGCGCTCCGGCGGCCGGGCTGTCGGGGCGCTTCCTGTTCGCCCTCGACGACGGCCGGGGCGACGTCACCTCCCTCGACGCGGACGTGAACCTGGCCGCCCACGACCGGGGCCGGGCCCTGCTGTGGACCGCCGGGCAGGCCGACGCCCTGCTCGTGGCCGCCGCCGACGCCCCGCGGGCCGCCCTCGTGGCCGCCGGGTACTTCCTCGACGCCGCCCGGGAAGCCGGCACCCGGGCCTGGCGGGTGTCGGAGCTGCCTGCCGAACACGCCCTGGATCCCGCAGAGTTGGTCGATCGTCTGGCCGCCGCCGGGGCTCCGGCCCGTGTCGTACCTGCTCCCGTCGGGCTGGGCGCGCCCGCTCCCGAGCCCGGCGTGGTCGAGGGCCGCGACGGCAGCGCCGCGCTCAG
This sequence comes from Streptomyces vinaceus, assembly GCF_008704935.1. NCBI lineage: Bacteria > Bacillati > Actinomycetota > Actinomycetes > Kitasatosporales > Streptomycetaceae > Streptomyces > Streptomyces vinaceus. The sequence goes on along the minus strand of NZ_CP023692.1, from coordinate 1,582,844 downwards.
CGTCATCGCGCCGCTGGGCCGCCTGACCACCGCGCAGTGGCGGCTCCTGGCGGGCCTGACGGGACGCATGCGCCTGACCCCCTGGCGGGGGATCGTCGTCCCCGGCCTGACCGCCGGACCCGCGGCCACCGCAACCACCGCAACCACCGCAGGCACCGGCGAAGCCGCCGAGACCGCCGAAGCCGCCGGCACCCCCCGGGCGGAGGGCGCGCCGCCTACCGCCCGCCCTGCGCTCGACGCGCTGGACGCGCTCGGTGCGGCCGGTCTCGTGACCCGTCCCGGCGATCCCTGGCGGTCCGTCACCGCCTGTACCGGGCACCCCGGCTGCGCCAAGTCCCGTACCGACGTGCGCGCCGACGCTCGGGCCGTCGTACCGCAGGCGGCCCCGGCGACGGCCGGCCCGCCGCTGCCCGTGCACTGGTCCGGGTGCGAGCGCCGGTGCGGGCATCCGCGCGGCACCGCCTGGGTGGACCTCGTCGCCACCCCCGCCGGGTACGACCTCACCGCGCCCGGCGCCGCCCCGCGCCACGGCGTCACGCCCCGCGAACTTCCCGCGGCCCTCGCGGCCGTCCACCGCACCACCTCCCATGACGCAGCGAAGAAATGAGCGAGTACACAGTGTTCGAGTACGAGAAGGACGGCGCGGCCATCTACCGCCAGTCCTTTGCCACGATCCGCGCCGAGGCGGACCTCTCCGGGCTGCCCGCCTCCGTCGCGCAGGTCGCGGTGCGCATGATCCACGCCTGCGGAATGACCGACCTGCCCCAGGACCTCGGCTACACCCCGGAGGTCGTGCTCCGCGCACGGGCCGCGCTGCACGCCGGCGCGCCGATCCTCTGCGACGTGCAGATGGTCGCCAGCGGCGTCACCCGCAAGCGGCTGCCCGCGGACAACGAGGTGGTCTGCACCCTCTCCGACCCCGCCGTGCCGGCCCTCGCCGCCAAGATGGGCACCACGCGCAGCGCCGCCGCGCTGGAGGTCTGGCGCGATCGCGGCCTGCTGGAGGGCTCCGTGATCGCGGTCGGCAACGCGCCGACCGCCCTGTTCCGGCTGCTGGAGATGATCGAGGAGGGCGCCCCGCGCCCCGCCGCCGTCATCGGCGTCCCGGTCGGCTTCATCGGCGCCGCCGAGTCCAAGGACGCGCTCGCCGCCCACGCCTCCGGGCTCGACCACCTGATCGTGCGCGGCCGGCGCGGCGGCAGCGCCATCGCGGCCGCCGCCGTCAACGCGATCGCGAGCGAGGAAGAATGAGCACCGCAGCCGGTACCGGTACCGGAAAGCTGTACGGCGTCGGGCTCGGCCCCGGCGACCCCTCCCTGATGACGCTGCGGGCCGTCGAGGTCATCGCCGAGGCCGATGTCGTCGCGTACCACAGCGCCCGCCACGGCCGTTCGATCGCCCGCTCGATCGCCGCGAAGCACCTGCGCGCCGACCACGTCGAGGAGCCGCTGGTCTACCCGGTCACCACCGAGACCACCGACCACCCCGGCGGCTACCAGGGCGCGATGGAGGAGTTCTACGAGGCGTCCGCCGCCCGGCTCGCCGCGCACCTGGACGCCGGCCGGACCGTCGCCGTGCTCGCCGAGGGCGACCCGCTCTTCTACGGCTCGTACATGCACATGCACAAGCGGCTCGCCGACCGCTACGAGGCCGAGGTGATCCCGGGCGTGACCTCGGTCAGCGCCGCCGCAGCCCGCCTGGGCACCCCGCTCGTCGAGGGCGAGGAGGTGCTGACGATCCTGCCCGGCACCCTGCCCGAGGAGGAGCTCACCGCCCGCCTCGCCGCCACCGACTCCGCGGTCGTGATGAAGCTCGGCCGCACCTTCCCCGCGGTGCGCCGGGCCATGGAGGGCAGCGGCCGCCTCGCGGAGGCCCGGTACGTGGAGCGGGCCACCATGGAGGGGGAGCGGACCGGCGTCCTCGCCGACACCGACCCCGACTCCGTCCCGTACTTCGCCGTCGCCGTGGTGCCCAGCCGCATCGGCAACCCGGGCAGCGTGCCCTCCGGGCCCGGCGAGGTCGTCGTCGTCGGCACCGGGCCGGCCGGGCCGCTCTGGCTCACCCCCGAGACGCGGCGGGCGCTGGCCGACGCCGAGGTCCTCGTCGGGTACACCACGTACCTGGACCGCGTCCCCGCGAAGCCGGGCCAGGTCCGGCACGGCTCCGACAACAAGGTGGAGTCGGAGCGCGCCGAGTTCGCCCTCGACCTCGCCCGGCGCGGCAAGCGCGTGGCCGTGGTCTCCGGCGGCGACCCGGGCGTATTCGCCATGGCCACCGCCGTCCTGGAGGTCGCCGGGCAGCCCGAGTACAAGGACGTGCCCGTACGGGTCCTGCCGGGGGTGACCGCGGCCAACGCGGCGGCCGCCGCGGCCGGGGCCCCGCTCGGCCACGACTACGCCACCATCTCCCTGTCGGACCGGCTCAAGCCCTGGGAGGTCATCGCGGAGCGGCTGCGCGCGGCCGCCGCCGCGGACCTGGTGCTCGCCCTGTACAACCCGGGCTCGCGCAGCCGGACCTGGCAGGTGGCCCAGGCCAAGGAGCTGCTGCTGGAGCTGCGTCCGGAGCGGACCCCGGTGGTCGTCGCGCGGGACGTGGGCGGTTCCGAGCAGTCGGTCCGCGTCCTCGCGCTCGGCGAACTGGAGCCGTCCGAGGTGGACATGCGCACGATCCTGCTGATCGGTTCCTCGCAGACCCAGGTCACCGAGCGGCCGGACGGCTCCCGGGTGACGTGGACCCCGCGCCGCTACCCGGAGGCCTGACCGCCGGGCGGGGCGGCGTTCCTCAGCACTGCCACAGGAACGCCGCCCGGCCGCAGGGCGCGCAGGCGTGCGCATAGGCGCTGCCGGAGCCGAAGTTGGGGGCCGTCAGGGGATCCGGCCCCTCCTCCAGCTGCGCGACGAATGCCATCGGCCTTCCGCAGTCGGTGCAATCGGGCGTCTCGTCGTACTGGAGCCAGTCGGCGGCGCCGCCCAGCTGACCGAGCACCTGGCCCCTGGGGCGCCCGCTCCGCTCGGACCAGGCCCTGGCCGCGGCCCCGTACTCCGGCCCGGCCACCGCCACCCGCTCGACGGTGCGGACCGCCCCGAGCTGCCGGACGTCGTCCTCGTCCTCGTCCTCGTCCTCGTCGCCGTCCGTGTCCTCACCGGCTTCCTCGCCGTCGCCCGCGCAGGCGGGGAGCGCGGGCAGGGGTATCGGCACCAGCCCCTCCAGCGGGAAGAGGTACGCCCTGTTCCCGCCGGACGTGGCGCTCCACTCGTCGCACGAGCCCGGATCGTTCGCGCACATGAAGACGGCGAGGACCCCGCGCCCGCCGTCCAGGACCATCTGCGCAATGAACTGCAGCGGCCCCGAACAGGCCGTGCAGGTGGGCCACGGGGTGCCCGCGGGGGCCAGCGGAAGCCCCCCGATACGGCTGACGGGGGCATCGGGTGCGGCGGAGCCGTTGTGGATCAGCAAGGTGGTGGCGCTCATACCGCAGAGGGTAGGAGCAGCCACTGACATCGATACGCGCAGCGGGTTCCGCCCGTCGTGGCTCCGCCACCGACTGACGCCCTGCCGGGCTGTCTTCCCGTTGTGCCCTCGACGGCCGGACGGCTCAGGCCCGGACCGCCCCGAGCCACTCCAGGGCCGCGTCCGTGTCCCCCGCCTGCGCGACGCCCTCCGGGACCGGGGGCCTGCGGACCACCAGGACCGGGATCCCGGCCTCGCGGGCCGCGGTCAGTTTGGGCGCGGTCGCTCGGCCCCCGCTGTCCTTGGTGACCAGGACGTCGATCCGGTGCCGTGCGATCAGCTCCCGCTCACCCTCCAGCGTGAACGGGCCCCGGTCGAGCAGGACTTCGAGCTGCGGCGGGACCGGCGCGGCCGGAGGGTCCACCGAACGTGCCAGGAACCAGGTGTCGGTGAGGTGCGCGAAGGTGTGCAGGCCCATGCGGCCGGTGGTCAGGAACGCGCGGGCGCCGAGGCCGGGCAGCCGTTCGGCCGCGTCGTCCAGCGAGTCCGCGAAGGTCCAGTCGTCACCCGGCCGCGGTGTCCAGCCGGGGCGCCGCAGCGCCAGCAGCGGCACCCCCGCGAGGGCCTGCGCCTCGGCGGCGTTGAAGCTCATCCGCTCCGCGAAGGGGTGCGTGGCGTCGACCAGGTGCGTGACCCGGTGGGCGGTGATCCAGGCCGCCAGCCCACCGGGGCCGCCGAAGCCGCCGATCCGCACCTCGCCGGGCGGCAGCACGGGCGCGGAGACCCGGCCCGCGAGCGAGGTGGTCACGCGGTACGAGGGATCCCCGGCCAGCGCCTGGGCGAGGCGCCGGGCCTCCGTCGTACCGCCCAGGACCAGGACGTGGGCCGGGGAACCGTCAGCAGACATGCCGGTCGCGCTCGGGGGAGTACAGGTGGCTGTCGCGGAACTGCTCGGCGCCGAGCGTGCGGCCGACCACGATGACCGCGGTCCGCACCAGGCCGTGCGCCTTCACCTGCCCGGCGATGTCGGCCAGCGTGCCGCGCAGGATCAGCTCGTCGGGGCGGCTGGCCATCGCCACCACCGCCACCGGGCACTCGGCCCCGTAGTGCGGCAGCAGTTCGGCGACGACGCGGTCCACGTAGCGCGTGGCCAGGTGCAGCACCAGCAGCGCCCCGCTGCGGCCGAGCGTGGCCAGGTCCTCGCCGGGCGGCATCGGCGTGGCCTGCTGGGCGATCCGGGTCAAGATCACCGTCTGGCCGACGGTGGGCACCGTCAGCTCCCGCTTCAGCGCGGCAGCCGCCGCGGCGAACGCCGGTACGCCGGGCACCACTTCGTACGGGATGCCGGCCGCGTCGAGCCGCCGCATCTGCTCCGCGACCGCGCTGAAGATCGACGGGTCGCCGGAGTGGAGCCGCGCCACGTCCTCGCCCGCCGCGTGGGCCCGTACGCACTCGGCGACGATCTCGTCGAGGTTCAGCTGCGAGGTGTCGACCAGGCGGGCGTCCGGCGGGCACTCGGCCAGCAGTTCGCGCGGGACCAGGCTGCCCGCGTACAGGCAGACCGGGGCGGCGGCGAGCCGTCGGGCACCGCGCACCGTGATCAGGTCGGCGGCGCCGGGGCCCGCACCGATGAAGTACACGGTCATGTCGTCTGGTCCTCTTCCTCGTTTTCCTCGTTCCGGTCCTGCGCCGGGGGAGCGTCCGGCCGCGGCCAGGGCTTGGTCACGGTCCACTGGGTGACCGGCATCGCCTGCCGCCAGCCCGTGAAACCGCCGACCGCCGCCGCGTGCGCGACGGCCAGTTTGACCAGGTCGCCGCCGTGGCGCCGGTAGCGCTCGGTGAGGACCGCCTCCGACTCCAGGGTCACGGTGTTGACCACCAGCCGGCCGCCGGGTGCCAGCGCCGCCCAGGCCGCGTCGAGCAGGCCCGGGGCGGTCAGCCCGCCGCCGATGAACACCGCGTCGGGAGCCGGGAGTCCGGCGAGGGCCGCGGGCGCGGCGCCGGTGACCACGCGCAGCCCCGGGACGCCGAGCGCCGCCGCGTTGCGGGTGATGCGGGCCGCCCGTTCCGGGACGCGCTCCACGGCCACCGCCCTGCAGGAGGGGTGGGTGCGCATCCACTCGATGCCGATGGAGCCGGAGCCGCCGCCGATGTCCCAGAGCAGCTCGCCGGGGGCCGGGGCGAGGGCGCACAGCGTGGCGGCCCGGACGTGGCGTTTGGTGAGCTGGCCGTCGTGCTCGTACGCGGTGTCGGGCAGGCCGGGGGTCGCGCCGAGCCGCGGGACGGCGCTGCCGCGGTCCCGGCGGCACTCCACGGCCACCACGTTGAGCGGATCGCCGGGCGGGTGCTCCCAGCTCTCGGCCCGGCCCTCGTACGTGTCCTCGCGCTCGGAGCCGAGCTGTTCCAGCACCCGCATCCGGCTCGGGCCGAAGCCCCGCTCCCGCAGCAGAGCGGCGATCTCGTTCGGGGTCACCGCTCCGGCGCTGAGCACCAGCACCCGCCGCCCCTCGTAGAGCGCGGCCGCGAGGCGGGCCACCGGACGCCCGACCACCGTGACCACCTCGGTGTCCTCCACCGGCCAGCCCAGGCGGGCGCAGGCGTACGAGACCGAGGAGGGGTGCGGGTGGATCCGCAGGCCGTTCGGACCGAGCTCCTCGGCCAGGGCCCGGCCGATCCCGTAGAACATGGGGTCGCCGCTGGCCAGCACGGCGATCCGGCGGCCGGCGTGCTCGGCCATCAGCTTCGGCACGGCGGGCCGCAGCGGGCTCGGCCAGGCCACGCGCTCGCCGGCGCAGTCGCCGGCCGGCAGCAGGTCCAGCTGGCGCGGGCCGCCGATCAGCACCTCGGCCCCGGTCAGCGCGGACCGCGCGGCGGCGGTGAGCCCGGCCCAGCCGTCGGCGCCGAGGCCGACGACCGACACGGGGAGGGGGAGCGGCGGTGCGGAGCTCACTGCGCGGTACCTCGGGAACGGGAAGGGGAGCGGGCGGGTGGACCCGCAGCCTACTGGCCGGGGGACCGGCCCCCGGCTCCACCCCCGCGAAAGCGGAGGTCTACCCTCGGTAACCCCACGGTGACCGCACCGTGCGTCCCACCGTGTCACCGTCCCACCGTGTCACCGTCCCAACGTCGCGAGGGAGACCCCATGCCTGGCTGGAACGCCGAGAACATCCCCGACCAGAGCGGCCGCACCGCCGTCGTCACGGGTGCCAACAGCGGGATCGGCTACGTCACCGCCCGCGAGCTCGCACGGCGCGGGGCCGACGTGGTGCTGGCCTGCCGCAGCGCGGCGCGCGGCCGGGCCGCCGTGGTCCGGCTGCGCGCCGAGGTCCCGGGGGCCGTGGCGGAGTTCATCCCGCTGGACCTGGCCGACCTGGCCTCCGTACGGGAGTTCGCGCACGTCCACGGGCAGCGCAGGCGCTCCCTCGACCTGCTCGTGAACAACGCGGGCGTCATGGCCCTGCCGTACGGGAAGACCGCCGACGGGTTCGAGACCCAGTTCGGGGTCAACCACCTCGGCCACTTCGCCCTCACCGGACTGCTCCTGCCCCAGCTGCTGTCCGCCGCCCCCGGGGCCCGGATCGTCACCGTCTCCAGCGGCTTCCACGCGCTCGGCGACGTGGACCTCGACGACCTGAACGGCGAGCGCGGCTACCGGCGCTGGATCGCGTACGGCCGCTCCAAGACCGCGGGCCTCCTCTTCACGCACGAGCTGGCCCGGCGCCTGGAAGCCGCCGGCTCCGGGATCGTCGCGGCCGCCGCCCACCCCGGCTACGCCTCGACCAACCTGCACGCCGGGGCCTCGCTGCAGGAGGGCCACCGGCCCATGTCCCGGCTGATGGGCCTCGGCGCCGCCGTGCTCGCCCAGCCGGCGGCGTCCGGCGCGCTGCCCACGCTGTACGCGGCCACCGCGCCGGGCGTACGCCCCGACTCCTTCTACGGTCCGCGGCTCGGCTGGCGCGGGGCGCCCGCCCCGTCCTGGCGGGCCAAGTGGACCCTGGACGACACCTCGGGCCAACGGCTGTGGGAGGCCTCGGAGAAGCTGACCTCCGTCCCGTACGGGCTGCCCGCGCGCTGAGCGGGCCGCGGGCCGGCCCGCGGCCCGTGTGAGCCCCCCGTCCGCCCCCGGGGTGCCTCGGGGCGCCCCGGACGGGACCTGATCCGCCGCGCGGCCGGCGCGGGAGACTCTGCGCCATGGACGACGACACGGACAACCACCCAGAAGCCCGGGAAGCCCACGATCACGCGGTGGTCCTCGGCGCAGGCCTGGCGGGGCTGCTGGCGGCGCGGGCGCTCGCCCAGCGGTTCGCGCGCGTGACCGTGGTGGAACGGGACGAACTGCCGGACACCGGACCGGCCTTCCGGCCCGGTGTGCCGCAGTCCCGGCACGTGCACGTGCTGTGGTCGCGGGGCCTGGAGCTGATGGAGGGGCTGCTGCCCGGGGTCACCCGCGAGCTGCTGGCGGCCGGGGCGGCGCTGATGGAGACACCGCGCGACTTCCTGTGGCTGAGCCCGGCCGACTGGTTCCACCCGGTTCCGGGGTCCCGGATCCTGATCGGCAGCCGCGAGCTGATCGACTGGACCGTCCGCCGGGAGGTGCTGCGGGACGAGCGCGTCCGGGTCCGCTCCGGCTCGACGGTGACCGGGCTCGTCGCCGGGCCCGACGGCCGCTCGGTCACCGGCGTACGGCTGCGCGAGGGCGACCCGCTGCCGGCCCGCTTCGTGGTCGACGCCACCGGGCGCACCTCCCGGGCCCCGGCCTGGCTCGCCGCCCTCGGCCACCCGGCCCCGGCGACCACCCGCTACGACTCCCACCTCGCCTACTCCAGCCGCTACTACGAGATCCCGCCGGATCCCGCGCGCCGCTGGCAGGGGATCTACGTCCAGGGCCGCCCCGAGAGCCCGCGCGGCGGCGTGCTGGTGCCCCTCGACGACGGGCGCTGGCTGGTGACGCTGACCGGCAACGGCGAACACGCCCCGCCGACGGGGGAGGAGGAGTTCCTCGACTTCACCCGGACACTGCGCTCCCCGGTGCTGTACGACGCCCTCCGCGACGCCAAACCGCTCTCCGCGCCGACGGGTTACCGCAATACCGCCAACGAATGGCGCCACTTCGAGCGCCTCGACCGCTGGCCGGCCGGATTCGTCGTGCTCGGGGACGCCGTCTGCCGGGTCAACCCCGTGTACGGGCAGGGGATGACGGTGGCCGCCCTCGCCGCGGACGCGCTGGCCGGCGCCATCCGGGGCCTGGCGCCCCGGGAGATCGCCGCGGCCTCCCGGCGGATCCAGCGGCGTACGGCCGCCGCCTCCGACGTGGCCTGGCAGATCGCCACCAGCGAGGACATGCGCTACCCGGAGACCGACGGGCCGCCGCCCGACCGGGCCACCAAGGTCCTCCAGGCGTACATGTCCCGGGTGATCGTGGGCGCCAACACCGACCCGGAGATCTCCCGGCCCTTCTTCGGCGTGCTGTCGCTGGCCCTCTCGCCGAACGTCCTGCTCGGCCCGGGCACGGTGATACGGGTCTTGTCCAAGTGGCGGCTGCCGACGTCCCCGCAGACCGCCGACTACCCGCCGCACCACAGCGCCCCGGCGGATTCCGGGGCGTAGAGGGGCGCTCGCCCTCAGCGGGCCGCCACGGCGCGCTCGTACACGGCCCGCACCCCGTCGCCGAACAGGCTGCTGTACGAGGTCTTCTCGTCGCCGCCCCCGTCGCGGCCGCCGACCACGCCGATCAGGGTGTGCGCGTCGGTCAGCACAGGACCACCGCTCGTGCCGTCGGGTACGTCCGCGCAATCCAGCCGCAGTTGCGCGGGCCCCTCGGCACGGGCGGTGTTGAAGCACTCCACCGGGTACTCGGTGGCGTTGGGATAGCCCACGACCCGGGCCGGAGCGGGCAGCTCGGGCCCGAACCGGATCGTCCGGGCCCCGGTGGTGTCCTCCAGTCGCTCGCCGGGGCGACCGGGGCGGCGCACGCGGAGGAAGGCCACGTCGTAGTCGGGGTCCTGGTCCCCGGTCCAGCGGGGGTCCACGTCGATCCGGCTGGGTACCCAGACCCCGTACGGGGCCTGGCCGTCGTGGTAGCCGGGGACGAAGACGAGGTTCGTACGGAACCCGAGGATCCCGCGGTACACGCAGTGCGCGGCGGTGGCGACGAGGTCGCCGCCGGGGGAGTGGACCACGCTCGCCGAGCAGTGGTGGTCCTGGTCCGCGTCCTCGCCGGGGGAGAACAGCGCCCCGATCGAGGGCTCCGCCGCGGCGGGCCGCGCGACCAGCGGGTCGGAGGGCCGCCAGCCGCCCGACCGCCAAGGCCCGACGGCCGCGGGGCCGCCAGCGCCCTGCGCGTCCGGGCCCTGCGCGTCCGTACCCTGCGCGTCCGTGCCCGGCGCGCCAGGCCCCCGCGGGGCCGGGCCCGGCGCCGGGACCTCCCGCGCCGGGCCCTCCAGTACGGCCGCCGCCGCGCGGTCGGCCGGCTCGGCCTCCTGTACGTAGCTGCCCTCCGCGGGATCCCCGTCCGCCACGTAGGCCGCCATGGCGTGCAGCTTCCACAGCAGCCCGGCGCACCCGATGAGCAGGGCGCAGCCCACGCCGACGAGCAGGGTGACCCGTACGGCCCGCCCGCGAACCCTGGTGAACATGCCGTGCCACTCTCCGCCGGAACACGCCGGCCGGTGTCCCGGCCGGCTTCCCCTGTTCGACGGACGGCGCGGCGGGGGCAGTTCCGGGGCGGAACGTGTCCGTCCTCACAACGGGGGCGCCCGGCCGCGGCCCGTCATCCGGCGTCCTTCCGCCCTTCACCCAACTCGCCTAATCTCCGCGCGAGTTGACACAAGAGTGCACCGACTGGGCGGACAGGAGCCGAAAGCATGAGATTGCGGAACCGGATGGCGGGCGCGGTGACGGCGGGCCTGGCGGCACTGGCCCTCGTACTCGGTACGGCCCCGGCGGGGGCGGCCGGGACCAAGGCGGCGCGGGCCGCCGCCGACCTCCCGTACGCGGGATCGACGGGCGTCGGCGTGCACAACGCGTACGAGAAGGCCAAGTACCCGTACTTCGCGGACGCCCTCGACTCGGGCGCCGCGATGCTGGAGCTCGACGTGTGGACCAACTTCTTCGGCAGCTCGTGGCGCGTCTCCCACGACAACCCCTTCGGCAACGACAACAACTGCGAGAACGCCACCACCCCCGCCCAGCTGCGCACCAAGTCCCGCAACCAGAACCTCGCGGGCTGCCTCTCCGACATCCGCAGCTGGCACGACGCCCACCCCGGGCACCGTCCGGTCGTCCTCAAGCTGGAGCTCAAGGACGGTTTCGCCGCCAACCTGGGCCGCGGACCGGCCGAGCTCGACGCGCTGCTGAACGCGAAGCTCGGCGAGGCCGTGTACCGACCCGGCCAGCTCGCCTCGGGCCATCCCGACCTGGACACCGCCGCCCGGGCCGGCGCCTGGCCGAGCCGCGCCGCGATGGCCGGGAAGTTCCTGGTGGAGCTGATCCCCGGCACGCTGGAGGAGGGCAACGCGAACGACACGCTGTGGACCGACCGGGAGTACGCGCAGTACCTGCGCGCCCTCGCGGCCACGGGCCGGCTCGGCCAGGCCGCGGCCTTCCCGGCCGTGCACCGGGCGGAGGCCGGCGACCCGCGCGCCCGGTACGCGGACGCGGCGCTCCGGCCCTGGTTCGTGGTCTTCGACGGGGACGCGAGCGCGTACGCGGGCGGTTCGATCGACACCGCCTGGTACGACCGCAACCACTACCTGCTGATCGCCACCGACGCCCAGGGGGTGGCGCCCGCCATCGACGGGGTGCACCCGACCGAGGCCCAGGCGCGGGAGCGGGTCGCCCTGATGGCCGCGCACCACGCGTCCATCGCCTCGGCGGACTGGTACCCGCTGCCCTCGGTGCTGGCCACGGTGGTCCCGCGCGGGTAGCGCCCCCGCGACGAGTACCCTTATTGCGAACTGTTCGCAATAAGGGTACGGGTGCGGGTCAGATGGCTGCTTCTCCGGTGGTGCTCGGCATCGAGTCCTCCTGCGACGAGACGGGCGCCGGCATCGTCCGGGGCGGCCGGCTCCTCGCGCACGTCGTCGCGTCGAGCATGGACGAGCACGCCCGCTTCGGCGGGGTCGTCCCCGAGATCGCGGCCCGCGCCCACCTGCACGCCTTCGGCCCCGTGGTCCGACAGGCCCTGGAGCAGGCCGGACTGCGGGCCGACCAGCTCGACGCGGTGGCCGTCACCACCGGCCCCGGCCTCTCCGGCGCGCTCCAGGTCGGACTGGCCGGGGCCAAGACCCTCGCGTACACGCTCGGCCTCCCGCTGTACGGGGTCCACCACCTCGCCGGGCACGTGGCCGCCGACACCCTGGAGCACGGGCCGCTCCCCGAGCCGTGCGTGGTGCTGATCGTCTCCGGCGGCCACACCTCGCTGCTGCTCGTACGGGACCTGGTCCGCGAGCCGATCCTGCACCTCGGGGACACCCTGGACGACGCGGCGGGGGAGTGCTTCGACAAGGTGGCCCGGGTGTTCGGCCTGCCGTACCCGGGCGGGCCGGCCATCGACCGCGCGGCGCGGGGCGGCGACCCGAAGGCGGTCCCGTTCCCGCGTCCGCTGACCGGCGGGCCGCGCGGGCAGGACCCGTACGCGTACTCCTTCTCCTTCTCGGGGCTGAAGACGGCCGCCGCCCGCTGGGCCGAGGGCCACCGCCTGCGCGGGGAGCGGCTGCCGGTCGCCGACGGGGCGGCCTCGCTCCAGGAGGCGGTGGCCGACGTGCTGACCCGCAAGGCGGTCGCGGCCTGCGGGGCGTACGGCGTGCGGACGCTGGTGGTGGTCGGCGGGGTGGCGGCCAATTCCCGGGTGCGGGCCCTGGCGGAGCGGCGCTGCGCCTCGGCGGGGATCGCCCTGCGGGTGCCGCCGATGACGCTGTGCACGGACAACGGCGCGATGATCGCCGCGATCGGCGACCTCCTGGTCCGCGCGGACGCGCAGCCGGCCCCGCTCACGGTCACGATCGACCCGTCGGCACCACTGGAGTACGCGGCCCTCCACCCCCTGGCCCGAGGGCAGGACGGCGCAACGGCCCGTTGCCGGGCGGGTGCGGTGTCGTTGGGCAGTCCCGAAGGCGTACGCACGGGAATCGCGGAGGGACGCGCGGCATGGACAGGGACGTCGACGAAGTGAAGACGGTGCACCTCACCCCCGAGGTGTACGGGTACCTGGTCGCGCAGGCCGAGCCGCGCAGCCGCGTCCAGGAGGAGCTGGTCGAGCGGACCCGCGCGCTCGGCCGCGAGGCGCAGATGCAGGTCCCGCACGAGCAGGGGGTGTTCCTCACCCTGCTCGGCAAGATGCTCGGCGCCCGCCGGATCGTCGAGGTCGGCACGTTCACCGGCTATTCGACACTGGCCCTGGCCGCCGGCCTGGTACCCGGCGGGCGGGTCCTGACCTGCGACGTCTCCGAGACGTGGACCTCGATCGCCCAGGAGGCGTGGAAGGCGGCCGGGGTCGGCGACCGCATCGAGCTCGTGGTCGCCCCGGCGCTGGAGACCTTGCGCGCGCTCCCGCAGGAGCCCGTGATCGACCTGGTGTTCCTGGACGCCGACAAGCCGGGCTACCGCGCCTACTGGGACGAGCTCGTGCCCCGCCTGCGGCCCGGTGGGGTGATCCTCGCCGACAACGTCCTGTACGGGGGAGAGGCGGTGGACGCCGGCGCCGAGGGGAACGCCCTGGCCATCCGGGAGTTCAACGCGTACGTGTGCGCCGACGAGCGCGTGGAGTCCGTGATGCTGCCGATCGCGGACGGGCTCACGCTCGCGCGCAGGCGCTGAGGGAGGATCGGGCATCCTGGGGCCCCACCGCACACGGAGGAGCCCCAGTTGTCCGACCGGAACACCGCAGCGCCCGCCACCCCGCACCGCCGCCACATCGAGTTCGACCGCCTGCACAACTTCCGCGACCTGGGCGGCTACCGCTCGACCGACGGTCGTACCGTCGCCTGGGGCGCGCTGTACCGGGCGGATTCCCTGGGCAAACTCGCCGGGGCCGACTGGGACCGCTTCCTCGGCCTCGGCATACGTACGGTCATCGACCTGCGCTACCCCTGGGAGATCGAGGCCAAGGGCCGGATCCCCGAGCCGGAGCGGTTCACGTACGCCAACCTCAGCATCGAGCACCGCCCGTACGACCAGGCCGCGATCGACCCCGACGTCGACCCCTGGCGGTACCTGGCCGACCGGTTCGCCGAGGTGACCGAGGACGGTGCCGAGGAGATCCGCCGGGCCATCGAGCTCATCGCCGCAGGCCCCGGCCCGGCGGTCTTCCACTGCACCTCGGGCAAGGACCGCACCGGTCTGATCGCCGCGTTCGTGCTGACCCTCCTCGGCGTGTCCGAGGAGGAGGTGCTGGCCGATTTCGCGCTCACGGAGCTGGCCACCGCCCGCCTCACGGCCGACTGGCACGCCGCCAACCCGGGACGCACCATGCGCTGGCCCTCGTACGGGCGCGCCCCGGAGCGGATCCTGTCCCTCGTGCTCGCCGACCTGACCGCGCGCCACGGCTCCCCGGCCGAGTACCTCCGCGCGCGCGTCGGGATCACTCCGGCGACGACGGCCCGGCTCCGGGAGCGCCTGCTGCGCTGAAATCCGCCAACTGTGGTCACATCCTTGCCAGTTGCTGCGCGTGTCCCAACAATGCACATGACAACCGAAGGATCTTCGGTTGCATCGTCATCAGAGGGGAACCCCCACATGCGCAAGCCTCTCGTCGGCGCCGTGCTCTCGCTGCTCCTGATAGGAGCGGCGGCAGCACCGGCTGTTGCCTCGGCGCCCCAGGACAAGGCGGCGGCGGCCGTCACCGTGAACTACGCGGGCACGGTCGCGCTCAGCAACTGCTCCGGGTCCGTCGTCCGCGTCCCCGGCTCCCAGCCGAACGACCCCGCACTCGTGCTCTCCAACGGGCACTGCCTCGAAACCGGCTTCCCAGGGCCGGGCGAGGTCATCAAGGACCAGTCGTCCAGCCGCTCGTTCTCGCTCCTCAACGCGTCGGGCTCGCGCGTGGCGACGCTGCGGGCCAGCAAGGTCGCGTACGCGACGATGACCGACACGGACATCTCGATCTACCAGCTCACCAAGACCTACGCGCAGATCCAGAGCCAGTACGGCATCGCCGCGCTCACCCTGAACGACGCCCGGCCGGTGCAGGGCACGGGGATCAAGGTCGTCTCCGGGTACTGGAAGCGGATCTACAGCTGCAACGTGGACGGGTTCGCGTACCGCCTCAAGGAGGGTGACTGGACCTGGAAGGACTCGGTCCGCTACACCTCGTCCTGCAACACCATCGGCGGCACCTCGGGCTCCCCGGTGATCGACACGACGACGGGCAAGGTCGTCGCGGTCAACAACACGGGCAACGAGGACGGGCAGCGCTGCACGGAGAACAACCCGTGCGAGGTGGACGAGGCCGGCAACGTCACCGTCCGCCAGGGCATCAACTACGCCCAGGAGACGTACATCATCGTCCCGTGCGTCGGAGCGGGCAGCAAGATCGACCTGAACCGCGCCGGATGCACCCTGCCGAAGCCGTGACGCCCGGGCCGCCCGCCCCCTGCGACGGGGCGGGCGGTCCGTCCCCCGCGACGGGGCGGGCGGTCCGTCCCCACGCCGAGCCGGCGAAGACTGGGGGAGACTGGCCCCACCGAGTCGACCGAAGGCCGAACGCATGAAGAACCACGCAGTGATCGCGACCCGCCGGCTGGAGGCGGTCGCCCGGGACGGCGCGACCTTCCCGGTCACCCTCCAGCTCGGCGCCCCGTACCCCGATCCGGACCCGGCCGGCGACTGGATCTGCCCCTGCCGGCTCGACGGCCTCTCCGAGACCACGTACGAGATCCACGGGGTGGACGGGATCCAGGCCCTGGCCCTGGCGGCGGACGTCCTGGGCAGCCGGCTGACCGAGGCCGCGCAGGACCGCGGCCTCACCTTCACCTGGGGCGGGGAGAGCGGCCTGAGCGCGTCCGAGGTCCTGCTCCGGCCCCATACGGCGGGTCGCTGACACCGGCCGTTGCGGATGTGCCAGCGTGGACGGGGTGCATGCCGCCCACGACGCCCTCACGCCCTTCCTGCACGGCGACATCCCGTACCTGGAGAAGGCCCTGCGCACCATCGGGGTCTACGTACTGATCCTGCTGCTGCTCCGGATCGTCGGCAAGCGGCAGCTGGCCCAGCTCAGCAGCTTCGACCTCGTGGTCATGCTGCTGCTGGCCAACGTCGTGCAGAACGCCGTGATCGGCCCGGACAACTCGGTCCTCGGGGCGGCCTTCGGGGCCGCCGTCCTGCTCGGGGTGAACACGCTGGTGGTCCGGGCCGCCGCCCGCCACGAATGGCTGGGCCGCCTCCTGGAGGGCACCCCCACCGCCCTGGCCCGTGACGGCCACTGGCTCACCGCGGTGATCCGCCGCAACGGGCTGCGCCGCGCCGACCTCGACGCGGCGGTCCGCCACCAGGGCGGCGACGACGTCACGGAAACCACGGAGGTCACCCTGGAACCGGGCGGCGCTCTGGTGGTCCAGCTCGCGGAACCCAACCAATCGGCGGACAAGTCCGACATCGCGGCCCTCAAGGCGGCCCTGAGCACCCTGTCCGAAAAGGTGGACGCCCTGAACGACCGCGGGCCGGCACGCCCCCGCCCCCCGCGCGCAACCCGCTGGTGGGGCCGAGACCGTTCCCGTTAGCATCCGACGGTGAGCACGCCGCCGGACCAGCCCTTCCACGATGCGATGCGCCGGGCCGGCGTCAGCCGGCCGGGCGGCCAACTCGACGCGCGGCTCTGCTCCCCGGCCGACTTCGGCCGCCTGGTCCGGCACGAGGACCCCCGCGTTCGTCATCTGGGGCTGGTCCTCCTGGCCGAGCGCGTGGGGTCGGGCCGTACGGGGGACGCGTCCGAGACGGCCGAACTCGCGGGGCTGCTGCCGGAATCGGTGCAAGGGCCGCCGGAGGAGGCGCTCGTCCTCGCGCGGCTCCACGAACGGCTGGGACCGTACCGCCAGGGGCTCCGCCGGCCCTCGTGGCGTACGGCAGGGCTGCCGGCCCGGGTGCAGATCGCCTGGCTGCGCGCCGAGCTGCTGAACGAGCCGGCGGCGATCCGGAGCGAACCCCGGGGCGAACTGCTGTACCAGGCCGTGCGGGAGATGACCGTCACCTGCGCGCACCGGCCCGAGCGGCTCGTGGACGAGCTGGTCGGCAGCGCCGACCCGGTGTTGCAGGCCGCGGGCCTGCGGCTGGCCGGGCAGGGGCTGCACGCCGGGCTGCTGGCTCCCGCCCGGGTCCGTACGTACGCGATCGGCCTGCTCGGCGCCGACAGCGCGGCGGTCACCGTCGCCGCCCTGAGTGAACTCGCCGCGCCGTGGGCCGCGTTGGACCCCGTGCCGCCGGGGTGTCTGGCGCCCTTCCTCGCCGCGGAGGCGGTGCGCGCGCGTCCCGAGGTGGCCGACGCGGCGATCGTGACCGCCGCCCAGCACGGGCACCACGGCCTGCTGCGGCAGGTCATCGACGACCCGGAGCTGCCGCCGGGGCTGCGCCGGCGCGGGATGGAACTGCTCGGCGACCTGGCGGAGCGCGCCGACATCGGCGCGTTGGCGGCCGTCGCCGCACGGGATCCCCTGCTGTTCGGCGGGCCGGCGGTGACCTGCCTGCGCGGGCTCCACCGGCGGGGGCACTTCCCGGACGACGTGCACGTCCCGTCCCTCATCGGCTTGGCGCTGGCCGATCACTCGATCGCGCCCCAGGAGGTCGCGACGATCCTGTTCACCTGCCGGCAGGCGGTGTTCCGCGTACTGGTGGACGCGGACGCCGGCGATCCGAGCTGGCCGCGCCGGCTCGCCCTGCTGGTCGCCCTGGCCGGACAGGGGGCGGAGGAACTCCCGATCGGGGACGCGATCACCCGGGTCCTGGCCTCGGCTCCCGCGCCGGGGCCGTTCCTCGACGCGATCCGCGCTCTACGTCACGCGGATGCCGAAGCGGCCGTGATCGCCCTCCTGCCGGCCGCCCCGGCAGCCGCCCTGGAGGCTCTGGAGGCCATCGGCGGGGACCGCACGGTGACGGCGCTGCGCGAAGGGCTCGGTCTCGGGGAGGGGCCCGGTCTTGGGGAGGGGCCCGGTGTCGCCGCGGCGGAGAGCGTCGCCGTGATCGCGCCGCACCTGCGCGCGGTGCGCGGCCGCGCCCTGGAGGTGCTGTGGCACCTCACCCAGGATCCGGCGCAGCGACGCGCCCTCCTCGTCCGTCTCGATCCCGCCGGTCTGCCGGCGCGTATCGCACCGGACCTCGGTGGCCCGGACGAGCGCGAACTGGCCCTCCTCCGTGCCCATCTGGACCCGGAAGAGCCGGTGGCGGCGCTGTGCACACTGGCCGCGCACGGCAGCGCCGCCACCCTGCCCGCCCTCGCGGACCTGCTGCTGCGCATCGTCGCCGAGCTGGCGGTGTCATGGGGACCGGGCGCGGCCGCCGCCCCGGCCGGGCGCCCGCGACCCGGGCGCGGACAGCCGGCCGGACAGCCGGCGGGACCGCCGGCCGGCGAGCCCGTCGTACCCCAAGAGGTCCTGGACGCCCTGCACGGTCTGGGCAGCCGTCTCCACGGGCGGGGGCGCATCAGGCCGTCCTGCCTGCTCGACGCGGAGACCGCCCGGGAGGCCGGACACGCACTCGTCGCGACCACGGCCCTGGACCTGCTGGACCGGCCGGGACTCTCCGGCGCCGAGCAGGCGATCCTGCTCGAAGTCCTGCTCAGAGCCCCGTACGCGGGCACCCGTACGAGGGTGCACCGCCTGTTGCGCCACCGCGACCGGCACGTGCGCAAGCACGTGATCGCGCTGCTCGCCCGCGACGCCACGGGGGAGGACGCGCAGGCGCTGTCGGCGACCTTGATCGCACTGACCGCCGCCGAGGACATCCAGACCGTCCGGCAGGCACTGCTCGCGCTCGGTCACGCGGGGGCGCGCTGGGCCTCCACCGCGATCGCCGCGTGTCTCGACCATCCGAACATGAACGTCAAGAAGACCGCCGCCGAGGTACTGGTCCGCGCGGGCTCGCCCCTGGCGGTACCGGCCCTGCTCGGCTGGCTCGGGCGCCATGACAACCCGGGGCTGCGCCGCTCGCTCGTCGAGGCGTTGCGCGCCGTCCTCGGCAACGCGTACCTGGCGACCGTCCTCGCCGCAGCCGAGCGCACCGAGGACCGGCGCGCCCGCGAACTGCTGCTGGCAGGGCTCGACCGCGTCCTGCCGGCGGGCTCGGTCATCGCACTGGACGAGCAGGGGTCACGGCTCGCGCCGACACTGCTCGCCCTGGTGGCGGACGGCCGGGTGGGCCTCGCCTCCGGGACGGTCGAGGAACTGTCGGCGGCGATGGCCGAGCACGGGATCACGCTGGCGGACACGCCCGGGCCGGCGGTGGAGACCGGAGCGGACCCGGACATCAGGTCGCTGACGACCGGCGGCTGGAATCCGTCGGTCGCGCTCCGCATCGCCCGCAAGCCCGGGCCGCCGCCGGACCCCGGCCGGCTACGGGAACTGCGGCCACTGCTGGGGGAGTGGCTGCGCCTGGCCGGCTCCGCCCCCGCCGACCGGGGTGGCGTACTGCGCCTCGTCCTGCGGCTGTGCCCCGCACCGTGGACGACCGCGGAACTGGCGGTTTTCGCCCGGTGGACCGAGGTCCTGCTCGACGGGCTCGAAGGGGCTCCGTCCGAAGACCGGGACGAGCTCCTCGCCGTACTCGAAGCGGTCGCGCCGACCCTGCCGGCGGCGCGGAGGCCGGCCGTCGCCGAGGCGGTACGCGGGCTGCGCCCCGCACCCGGGAGCCGTTCCGCGCTGGCGCTGCTGCGCGCCCTCGGCGCCGTGCTGGTCCGGGCCGACCTCGAACTGGCTCTGGCTTCGGCCCGGCTGGGCGCCGACCCCTGGCGGGCCGAGACCGCCGTGCTGCGCGACGCGTTCGCCGTACCGCAGACCCGTACGGCCGCGGCGCAGGCGACGGCGCAGGCGACGGCGACGGCGCAGGCGACGGCGACGGCGCAGGCCACGGCGTGGCCGGCCGCGCTGGAGGCGGCCGTGCGCACGCGGGACGGCCTGGAGGAGTTCCGCCGGCTCGACGGGCCGGGAACACCGAACTCCCGCGACCGCCTGAACACGCTGATCGACGTGTACGCCTCCGCCCGCCCCGAGGTCCGGCCCGCCCTCATCGACTGGATGACGGACATCCAGCCGCTCGACGCTCCGCCCTGGACCCTCGCCGAGACCACGCACGCGACGGCGCCGCGCCCGCGGACGGTACGCGACGACGACCTCGACCAGCCCCGTTCGACCGCCCTGCGCGAGCGCCTGCTGACCATGCTGCGGGCATCCGCACCGGATCACCGGCACACCGCGGCCCTCGCGCTCTCGCGGTGGCCCGAGCCCGAGGCCAGGATTCCGGTGCTCCGGGCGTTCGTGCACGGCCGCGTCGACGTACCCGTAGACGCCGAACTGGCCCGCACGCTGAACGCCTTCGACCAGGAGGAACTGCGCGCGGACGGCATCCTGCACGACAGGGTCGCCCAGGCGGCGGCCCGGCTCGACCCGCAGGACCTGGAACCGCTGGTCCCGCTCCTGCTGGAGTGGTGGGAGCACGACCCGCCGGCCGGCAGCTCCGCGGCCGGGCGGGCGCTGCGCCGCGTCCCCGCCGACGTACTGGCGCAGCACCTCGGCGGCCGGATCGCGGCCGGGGCCTGGGGAGTCCTCGACCTGCTGCGCGGGCGCCCCCTGCTGCGCACCCCCGAGCTGACGCGGGCCTGCCGGCGGCTTCGGGCCGAGGGACGCGACGACCTCGCGGACGGGCTCCTCCTCGTCGAGGGCCCGCTGCGCCACCCCGACGACGCGGTACGGCGCGACGCCGCCGCGCTGGCGGCGCTCCGCGACCGCTCCCGGGCCGGGACGGCGGCGCCCCGGCCCCCGTCCCGCCGGCAGCTCCTGGACCAGGCCCGTATCGGCGACCCGGAGCTGGTGCACCGGGCCCTCACGCGACTGGCCGAGGAACACCGGGGCCCCGACCCGGACCGGGACCCCGCCCTCCGGGACCTGATCGACGAACTGCTGCACCACCCGAAGCCCGGCGTCCGCCTGCTCGCCCACCGGACCTCACGGGCCCTACTGGAGCGGGCGGCCTACCTCCACCACACGACGGTCCTGCTGGACGACCCGCAGCCGGACGTGGTGCGCACGGCGGTACGGACGCTCGGCCACGCGAGTTGGGCACCCGCGATCCCGGCCCTGACCGCACTGCTGGACCACTCCCACCCCGCCGTCCGCAGCGCCGCGGTCAAGGCCGTCACGGACCTGGGCGGACGGGCACTCCCGTCCCTCAGACACGCCGCCGCCCACGCCCGCCCCGACAAACGCCCCCTCTACGAGAAGGTCCTGAACCACATCACGACGACCGAAGCCGAATAGCCCCCGCCCCTGCAACGACGCCCGGCGGAGCCACGTCGTGGCCCGTGGGCGAGCCGGTCAGCCGGCGAAGCCCGGGACCACCAGGCCGGATTCGTACGCGATCACCACCGCATGGGTCCGGTTCTGCGCGGCGAGCTTGGTCAGCACGTTCCCCACGTGGGTCTTGACCGTCTGCAGGCTCACCGTGAGGGATTCCGCGATCTCGGGGTTGGAGAGCCCGGTGGCCATCAGGCGCAGCACCTCCTCCTCCCGGCCGGTGAGGGCGGCCCGCGGCAGGGCCTCGGCGGAGCCCAGCGGGCGGGGGGCGACCATGCGGCCCAGTGCGGCCGGGAAGAGTACCGCTTCGCCCGCCGCCACCACCCGGACCGCCTCGGCGATCCGGCGGACCGGGAGCCGCTTGAGGACGAAGCCGCTGGCGCCGGCGCTGAGGGCGGCCGTGACGTAGCCGTCGTTCTCGAAGGTGGTGATCACCACGACCTTCGGCGGTCCGGCCGCTTCGGCGACGAGTTGGCGGGTGGCCTCGATCCCGTTGAGACGCGGCATCCGGACGTCCATCAGGAGCACGTCCGGCCGCAGGATCCTCGCCCGTTCGACCGCCTCGACGCCGTCGGCGGCCTCCCCGACCACCGTGATCCCCGGCTGTGCGGCGAGCAGTGTGCGCAGGCCGCTGCGGGTGACCTCGTCGTCGTCCGCGATCAGGAGGGTGACGGTGGGGCCGGTCACGGTGGGGCCGGTGACGGCGGGGTCGGTGACGGTGGGGCCGGTCACGGTGGGGCCGGTGACGGCGGGGTCGGTGACGGTGGGGCCGGTCACGGCGGGGTCGGTGACGGTGGGGCCGGTCACGGCGGGCAGGGCCGTGCTCCCGTCCGCGTCGGATGCCCTCACGCCGACGCCCGTGCCGGCAGCCGGACGGCCAGCCGCCAGTGCCGCGTCCCGTCCGGGCCGGACCGGAAGTCACCGTGCAGCAGCCTGACGCGCTCGGCCAGTCCCGGCAGACCGTGGCCGGAGGTCGGGAAGGTACCCGGGTCCGGGCCCGGGTCCGTCCGTGCCCCGGTCCGGTTGACCACCGTGAGGTCCAGTCCGTCCGGGCCGGCCGCCACGCGGACCTCGATCGGGCCGCCCGCCCCATGGCGCAGCGCGTTCGTCAGCCCCTCCTGGAGAATGCGGTACGCCGCCCGGGAGAGCGTCCCCTGTACCTGCGCCAGAGCGCCCGACAGCTCCGGCTCCACCACCGCCCCCGCGTGCCGCAGGCGGTCCAGCAGCTCGGGCAGGTCGGCCAGGGTGCGGGCCGGCGCCGTCGCGGACTGCTCCTCGCGCAGCACTCCCAGCACGTAGTCCAGGTCCTCCAGCGCGGCCCGCGTCGACTCCTCGATGCTGCGCATGGCGGCCCGCGCCGCCGCCGGGTCGGCGGAGAGCACCTCGCCGGCCACCGCCGCCTGGATGGTGGCCGCCGTCAGCGTGTGCCCGATCGAATCGTGCAACTCGTGGGCGATCCGGTTGCGTTCGGCCAGCAGCAGTTCCCGCTCGGCGGCCAGTGCGAGCCGTTCGGCCGCCGACGGCCCCAACAGCCGTGGCGCCAAACACCGCAGGGACTTGGTCACCAGTACGCAGACGGCCGCCGCCAGCAGGACGCACGCGGCCGCCACCACCCAGCTGCTCCACCCACCCGACACCCGGACCGACGTGCCGAACAGACTCATCCGCGCCGCGCCACCGAGCCAGTTCCCCGGCAGGACGAGGCCCATGACGAACAGCAGCCCGCTCGTCAGCGCCCCCGCCCACCCGACGGCCACGTGCAGCACCAGCCAGAGCGGGGTCCGCCAGCGGTCGGGGCCGGGGGAACCGGAAGTGCGGCCGCCGGCCACGGGATCCGGCAGCGGCACGCGCAGCAGCCGGCGGGCGGACACGATCAGAGCGCGTCGGACGGGGCGCGCCAGTCCGACCGCGCCGACCAAGGCCGCCCAGACGAGCAGGACCAGGACGAGCTGCACGCTTTCGGGAGCGGAGCGCCACGACAGGGCCGGCAACAGGGCGAAAGGCAGCAGCGGAAGGCTGGCCAGCGCGCCGCAGTAGGCGAACAGCACACCTGCATACGTGGAGCCGCGCAACAGCGGCCGAATTCCCCTGATCATGATCGCCAGTATCGCCGGGCGGCCCGCCGGCAGCCTCCCCCGATCGGGGGAGCGGATTCTCCCGCCTTCCCGCGATGCGGTCACAGGGCCCTGGAGACCAGGATCGTGCTCCACCGAACGATTCCTCAGGAGTTGACTCATGCGAGCTCAGACCCGGCAGTTTCAGGGCGGACGGCGGCGACGGGCCGTGTCGGCCGTGGTCGCGGTGACCGTCGGCGTGTTGACGCTGGGCGCTCTCGCGCCGCCCTCCGTCTCGGCCGCGGCCGGTGCGGACGCTGTCCAGCGGGCCCTGAACGGGCTGGTGCGTGATGACGGTATGCCCGCCGCCCTGGCGTCCGTCCAGGCCCGTGACGGCCGCACCCGCACCTACACGGCGGGGGTCGGTGACCTGGCCACCGGCTCGAAGGTACCCGTGGACGGCCAGGTACGGATCGGGAGCAACACCAAGGCGTTCACCGCGGTGGTGGTCCTGCAGTTGGTCGCCGAGGGGAGGATCGGCCTCGACACCACGGTGGACACCTACCTGCCCGGCCTGGTCCGAGGTGAGGGCATCGACGGAAGCCGCATCAAGGTCCGCCAGCTCCTCCAGCACACCAGCGGACTCCCCGACTACAGCAGGTACCTCGGGGAGGACGCGCGGTACTACGACCCCCGCGAGCTGCTCGACACGGCCCTGCGGCACCCGGCCGACTTCGACCCCGGGAAGAGTTGGAAGTACAGCAACACCAACTACGTGCTCGCCGGCCTGCTCGTACAGAAGGTCACGGGCCGCCCCCTGGCGCAGGAGATGGACCGGCGCATCATCAAGCCCATCGGGCTGCGCCACACCTACTTCCCCGCCCCCGGTGACGCGAGCATCAGGGAGCCCCACCCCCACGGCTACCTCCGCGACGCGCCGGACGGACCGCTGCGCGACATCACGGAGATCGACCCCTCCTGGGGCTGGGCCGCAGGCCAGTTGATCTCCACCAACTCCGACCTCAACCGCTTCTTCACCGCGCTCCTCGGCGGCCGCCTCCTCCCGCCGGCCCAGCTCGCCGAGATGCGCACCACCGTCCCCGCCGAAGCGACCTTCGGCCCCGGCGCCCGCTACGGACTCGGCATCGTCAGCCGGCCGCTGCCGTGCGGCGGTCTCTCCTGGGGCCACGGCGGCAGCTTCCCGGGCTACGAGACGCGGGGCGGCGCCACCGACGACGGCCGTGCCGCCCACGTAGCGGTCACCACGCAGCTCACCGACGAGGCGGCCCGCAGGAACCTCGAACACGCCGTGGGCACCGCCCTGTGCCCCTGAACCCCACCGGGGACGTTCCGTGAAACGACCATGGCCAGGTCGGACCCACCGCCCTCACGCCAAGCCGACGCCACCCGCTTCCCCAGGAAGCAAACCCGCCGACTACAGCCAGTCCCGCTTCTTGAAGATCACGTACAGGCTCGTGCAGACGACCGCCATCAACAGGATCGCGAAGGGGTAGCCCGCCGCCCAGTGGAGCTCCGGCATCGTCTCGAAGTTCATGCCGTAGATGGTTCCCACCAACCTGGGTGCAAAGAGGATGGCGGCCCAGGAGGAGATCTTCTTGAAGTCGTCACCCTTGCGGCGCTGACCTGCGGAAATCAGCTGGAGAGGCGCTCTGACCTGCGGCGATCCACCTTTCAGGCCCTTTCGTGGTACCGCCCGCTGATGCGCCCGATCCTCCCCAGCCGCTCCCCGGAGGGGCTTCATTCTCCCCAGATTCTCCCCAGCGAGACTGTTGCCAGCAGCGATGTTGCGCGACGGATTGGTGGCCAGTACCGCATCTCTGGACATGTGCGGGGTTGCTCGTCTTGCGGTACCCAGGGCGCGCAGGCAGTGTCGTTGGTAACGGAATGGGCATCAGTGTTGGCGCGCTGTCGTTCTCCATCGAGACTGCACACATCTAAGGTCAGTGATCCTATGGGGGTGGACCGATGAGCAACCTCTTGGGCGCAGTGGACACAGCCCGCAGCAACATTGAACGGCTAGCCGAACCGAGCGTCTTGCACGACGCCGCTGAGCAAGTGATCACCGTTGCCCGACGCACCGGAGCGCAAGCCGTCCTCGCTGCCAGCCCCGTTGCCGAGCGTTTGGTTGGGGCGCTCCTGTCGTCGTGCAGCGATTTGGTCGGCCTGTCCTCGCAGGCGGCTGCCTACACGCAGACCGTATTAATTGTGGACGTCAACATTGCCAGCGGCACTGCGGTGGCACAGGCTGCTCGCCATGCCAGAGACCTCGGGGCTCGACACGTTCACGCGGTCGTCCTCCACCAGCTGACTGCAGTGGCAGCGCGAGCCGCCGACTGCGGCGTGGACGGGTTGGACGTACTCGGAGAAGCGCCGCTGGCCCGTTCCTGTTCTACGACGGATTCGGGTCTGTGGTAGACGCTGCGGGCAACGCGGTAAGGGCTGCAGCAGCGGCCGCCGAACGCTTAGGGTCCAATGCCTTACCGTGCGCAAGGGCATCTGCCTTGGTCAGGCCAAGTGCCTCGCCGACTTCCTTGCCGCTGCGGTAGGTCACCTGGTGGATCTTGTGATCGCGGCAGACGCAGCCGAGAGCGCCTTCGATCATGAGGCGATGACGCGGTGCTGCCTTGCGATTTCCGGCAGGGCTGACGTCCGCAACGCAGACCACCACGGCGTCGGGGTTCAATGCCGAGAGCTTGCTGCTGAGCTTGCGCCCCAAGTCTTCGACCTGGTTGATGACTTCCGACGCCGCTGTTCGAAGGTCGCATGCCTCCCGCAGGTGCGGCTCGCCCTGCGATCCCTGCAGCACGACGCAGTTAACTACAGGACCACGTCCTGCCGTTGGAAAGCCCACACTGATCCCCAGTACCTCCATGCCCAGCACTATAGAGTGACGTTCATGTCGGGAACGGTCATCGCCCAGATCGGCAACCGCCAGGTCGGGAACCGCATCAGTGATCGCTACGAGGTGCTGGAACGCCTTGGGGGTGGATCTGGCGGCGAGGTCTATCGTGTCTTCGATGAGCACCTTCGCGCTGAGGTGGCGCTAAAGCTCTTCGAACCGCTGCAAGGCCAGCCGGCGACGTGGGACGAAGCCCAGGCCCTCAAGAAGTTGCAGAGCCAGTACCTCCTCCCCGTCTATAACGCTGACATCGCCAGCGGGACTGACATCCGCTACATCACCATGCCCGTTATGGACGGCGACCTCGAGTCAGCCGCGGCACCGTTCGGTGCTGACGTTGCGAAGGCAGTGCACTGGGGCCAGCAGCTCGGGTACGGGCTCGAGCGCATCCATGCCGCTGGCCTACTCCATCGCGACGTCAAACCAGGAAACGCCTTCGCCGACAACGGAAACAACGTATTGCTGGGAGACCTCGGCTTCGCCGCACGGATGGATGGCGATGGCTATACGGCCGCAAACGGAACCCTCGCCACCGTGGCTCCAGAGGTGTTGAGCACCGACAAATGTTCGGTGGCCTCAGATGTCTACTCCCTAGCCGCCACCCTGTTTTACCTCCTGTCTGGGCAGTACCCGAGCGGGCCCATAGCCGTCCGCCCGACAGCCCGCAGGGAGCGGATCCTCCATGCCCAGTTCGACAAGCTGCGTGACATCGCCCCCCATGTCTCCCAGGGGCTCGGCAGTGTCGTCGAACGAGGACTCTCCATCGATCCAGCTGCTCGTCCCAGGAGTGCGCAAGAGCTCGCAAACCAACTCGCTCAGTGCTCACAACCTCACCGACCTTGGCGCCGTGTCACACCCCACGCCGGTCACGACCAGTGCTTTGAAGGGGGCGCCACCAATACGGCGAAGGCCGTCTCGGTCTGTGCGGTGCAGGACGAACGGCGGCGCTACAGCATCGAGGTACGCCACCCGGCAGGCCGGCGCGCACGCCAACACGAGAAGGGCGGAGTCCAACCGGAGAGCCTCCCGGCTGCTTTGCGCACTGTGCTTCGAAATTTGAAGTGACGCTGCTTCGGCTGCCCGCTCTCGTCTACAGGACCCGCTGGCGCCAAGCGGCCATGCGTCGATCTGGCCATGAGGCGGATGGTGAAGGGGTAGTCGGCGGCGGGCGGGGGTTCGAACCTCATGCCCTGGATCGTGCCGCCCAAGGTGGGTGTGAAGAGGATGGCGACCGTGCGGAGCCTTGAAATCGTCACCTCGCGGTACGAACCTGCGGTAATCGATGGGAGAGGCCTTCTGACCTGCGGCTACCCGTTTTTGCAGGCTCCTTCGCCGTGCTGACAACTGATGCGGCTAATCCTCCCCAGCGGCTCCCCAACCGAGCCTTATTCTCCCTAGCGCCTGAGGGAATGAGCCAAACGCATGCCAGGAGGCACGCTCTGTCGGACGATGGAGGTGCATGGGAGCACCGACAGCTGGAGACAGGGGAGAGGCATGCGTGTTGACGTACGGGTGGCGGCCGAGGCTGACGAGTTGCGCTCACTGCACAACTGGCTCCGGGCAGATACGGGCATCCGTAGGTCATCCTGGCTGACACTCCAGGAACAGCCTCCCGAGCCGGGGCAGATGGGCGGCCTGGTGGATGTCATCCAGTTGGTCACCGATAACGGGTGGAGCGCGGCCTCCTTCGTTGTCGCATTGGCCGCGTGGAAGCGAACAAGGCCCCAGGACCCGCGGATCGAGATCAGGCGGGGTGACACCGTGATCGTTCTTACGCAGTGCAGTGACGGTGAGATCGACCATGCCGTCCGAGCTCTTGAGGCTCAGGCTCCCGATGATGCCCCAGACGCGTGAGTGTCCTTCCCGACCCTGGCGCGACCCGTGCTGTGCTGATAGGCACGAGTCGCTATGACCACCTTGAGCAACTGCCGGCAGTGTCCAACAACCTGACAGCTTTGGCTGCTGCGCTGGCAGAACCCTTCTCATGGGGGTTGCCGCCGGAACACTGCGTGACACTCTCCAACCCCACGACTGCTGAGATGACCATGTCCGCAGTACGGGCGGCAGCCGAGCAAGCGCGTGACACGGTACTCATCTACTTTGCGGGGCATGGGCTGGTTGACCCAGAAAACGATCTCTATCTGGCCATGCCGCAGTCTAGGCAGCAACGGGTCGAGACCGGGTTGTCCTATAGATGGCTCCGGCAGGCGCTTCTAAACGGTCGAGCCGAGCGATGTGTCGTCGTCCTCGACTGCTGTTACAGCGGCCTAGCGCTGGGGGCGATGGGCGGACCGGTAGACCTGGCCGATCAGGCATCCGTGGAGGGGACGTTCCTGCTGGCCGCTGCGGCAGAAACGCGCACAGCACTTGCCCCACCAGGTGAGCCGTTCACCGCCTTCACGGGAGAGCTCCTGAATGCCCTTCAGGTGGGCATACCCCACGGCCCTGAGTTGCTGGAGTTCGGCGCGCTGTACCGACACATGCGCATCAATCTGGCGGCCAAGGGGCGTCCCGCACCCCAGGCGAGAGACAGAAACACGGGAGCGCAGCTGGCTCTCGGTCGTAACCCTGCGTACCTACCTGCAACGGGTTCTGATCCTCCCAATGGCAAGAACCACGCGTTAGAACGCTCCTGGCCCGACCCCTCGGATATTCGCACTGTCAAGGGCTTCTTTAAGGCGTTGTCAGACGTTCGCGTTACGAGCGGCCTCACTCATCAACTGGTCAGCCAACGTTCTGGTGGACGCGTTTCAGCCAGCACCGTCAGTCGGCTCTTGAACCGCGAGAGCCTGCCTAGGACCTGGCAGACCACAGCGGCATACCTGTCGGCCTGCGGCGTTTCAGATGCACAGGTTGCCGAGTGGCAAGCCGCGTGGATGCGGCTGCTGGCAGAGACGGCGATCGAGGCGGCTGTTCAGGACGCCCCACGACCGAGTCAGGGACGTAGCCCCACGTTGATAGAGCGATTGGCAGGGAGACTTTCCCGACGAAACGGCCGCAGCTGAGATCCCCGTTCAGGGAGTAGCTGCGGCGGTCGGGGTCGGCTGCTGCGGAGCCGGAGCCTCGTTGTCATCACCAAAGACCGTGTTCCAAGCAGCGATGGCCAGCAGCGCAGCTACGACAATGATGCCCGTCGCAGGCTTCTTCACCTGCTTGACGGCTGACGGCCGTACCCAGTGCCCTGCCCGGTAGTAGGGCTTGTCGCTCTTCTGCGCCACGGCGCTCTCCCCCGAAATGAGACTGCTTCTCTACACCTATGCCAGTGTGTCAGCGTCCAGCTGAACGAGGGGGCAAACGACTACGTGCGGCCGATTCTGAACCGCCCGGGTCCGGTTCCACCGGCTGGCCATGGGTAAAGCCAATCACCCTCGCCGCTGATGACAGCTGTGTCAGCCAGCCTTGTCGACAGCAGTTGCCGTTGCGGTATGGCGGCGGCGGGAATCCTGCGGTACTACCTGCTGAAGAGAAGTGCCCTGGTGAGCACGCGGGTCATTCCGCGTTCTCAGCGGCGAAGACGGCCGCTCGGAAGATGTTGCGGATCTCAGTCAGGGGCTCGCGGTCGCGGTTGAAGCGGAGCTTGTTGGTGAGGAGGACAGCCCAGCGGTCCTGGGCCGGGCTGATCCACATGCCCGTGCCAGTGAAGCCGTAGTGGACCCAGATGTCCTCGGCGAGGGCGGTGCCGGGGGCGGGGTGCCAGAAGAGGCCTCGGGCGGGGGTGAGGGCGCCGGTCTGGAGGCGGAGGGAGTCCTTGATCCAGGTCGGACCGAAGGCGGCCCGGGTGGGGGTGAGCATGTGGCGGAGGAAGAGGGCGAGGTCGTCGAGGACGGAGAAGGTGCCGGCGATGCCGCAGACGCCGCCGAGGAGGCGGGCGGAGAAGTCGTGGGCGGTGCCCTTGAGGTGAGTGCCGGTGGTGTCGTCGTACTCGGTGGGGGCGCAGCGGGCCACCTCGGCGGCGGGGAGGGGGCCGAAGCGGGTGCGGGTCATGCCGAGGGGGTGCCAGACGCGGTCCGTGGCGAGCCGGTCCAGGGGCTGGCCCGAGAGGTGTTCGGCGAGGTAGCCGAGGACGAGGGCGGCCCGGTCGGTGTACTCGACGGCTTCGCCCGGTGGGCGGTGGAGGGCTTCGTGGAGGACGCCGTCGCGGATGTCCTGGGGGTCGGTGCCGTAGAGGTTCTTCAGGTTGGCGCGCAGGGGCAGGCCCGCGGTGTGGTTGAGCAGGTGATGGGTCGTGGCCTCGGCCAGGGGGTGACCCGCGACTTCGTCCCAGAAGGCGCCCAGGGGAGCGTGGAGCTGGAGTTTCCCCTCTTCCGCGAGAGTGCCGATCGTGGACCAGACGGCAAGGATCTTGGTGAGGCTGGCCACGTCGAAGACGGTGTCCAGCCGCATCGGTTCGTCGGGCCGGTCGGGGTCGAGGAGGCCGACGGCTCCGCTCGCGCGGATGCCGTCGGCGTCCCCGACCGCCCACACCGCGCCGGGGTAGACCTCCTCGCGTACGCCGGTCTGCAGGAGGTCTTCGATTCGGGGGGTGGAGGGTGTCGTCATGGTCTCCCGATCGTCGTACGGCCGCGGGTGGTCCGTCGGTCAGGGTAGTGAGGCCGCCAGGACTGTTCCGGCTCCGCCACGGGCGGAGTCAGGCGAGCTGGTGGCGAAGCGATCTCGGCTCGCCTCTCCCCCCGACTCTCAGTAGGGATCCGGGTGACGAATTCGGGTGCGGGATTCGGGGTCGGCGTACCGTGCTGGGGGTGACGGATACGACTCGAGAAGATGCTCTGACGGCAGTGCTGCCTAGCCTGTCCGACGCGTTCGGGCTGGGCGCGGTGAGTGATCGGCGGTTCCTTGCCCATGGCCTGATGAACCGGAACTGGCGGCTTGTGACCGCTGCTGGAGTGTTCGCGCTCAAGGAGATCACCGATGTTCCTCTGCCGAAGGTCCGCAGGAACCTTGCGGTCCTCCTGGACTTGGCTCGCGAGGGCATCCCCGTGCCGGCGCCGCTGAGCGCGGCCAACGGTGACCTCGTGGCGGAAGTCGGTGGTCACGGCTACTGCGTCCTGCCGTGGGTGGACGGCGAGCACCTTCAAGGGACGGATCTCCCGCTCGACCAGGTGCGCGATCTCGGTGCTCTGCTGGGCCGCCTCCACGAGGGCTTGCGGCGGCATGGTCCCGGCCGAGTCCCGGAGCAGGCGCCGGTTGCGAAGGTCCGCGATGTGACCGAGGCCGACCGCGCGGCTGCTGCCCTCCTGAGCCGCTTGCCGTCCGCTCCGGTGACGGACTTCGACAAGGCCGCCGCCGAGGCCCTGCACGACCGGCGCCGCCTCCTCGCGCGGTACGCCGATGCCCGGCCGGACGGCGAGGTGCCGGCCGGGCCCTACGGGTGGACGCACGGCGATTTCCAGTACCGCAATCTGCTGCGCCGGGAGGGCCGGGTAGTGGGGATCCTGGACTGGGATCGGCTCGGGGTCCGGCCGTACGGAGAGGAGGTCGCGCGGACCGCGCAGGTGCAGTTCGGGGTCGGTGGTGTCTTCGACCTCGACCGTGTCGCTGCGTTCTGTACCGGATACCGGTCCGTGATCGATCTGTCCGAGGGCGACCTCGCCGACGCGGTGAAGCGGCTGTGGTGGAAGCGGCTGACCGATTTCTGGCAGCTGGAGTTCTACCTCGACCGCCAGGACCCCGCCTTCGGCGAGATGTTCCTGACGGACGAGGCACTGCTGAACTGGTGGACCGACTGCGCCGACGAGGTGCAGGCCGCCTACGCGGCCCGTTAGCCGGCGCCTGCTGCCGCCGGGATGAGCCCGGCGGCAGCCAGCTCGGGCAGGCACGGCCGGACCAGCGGCTCTGCCCCGGCGCGGGCCTTCGCGCCGAGGCCGGTCCGGTCGGCCGACTCGATCGCCTGCACCCAGCCGTCCCCGTCGTCGGGGTGGAGGATCACTCCGCCGTCACCGAGCGCCTCGGGAATGCCGCCGCGGGACGAGCCGATCGTGGGGACGCCGTGGAGTCCGGCTTCCACGATCACCCGGGGGAAGGCGTCCTCGACCTGGGAGGGCACGAGCAGCAGGTCGTTCGCGGAGTAGAGCCGTCCCATGGCGTATGTGCGGGGGACCCAGTGGACGTTCGGGTACGCGGTGAACTCGTCGGCCGTGTCCCACCAACCCTCGACGGGGGTGAACCGGAGGGCGGGCAACCTGCGGATCAGCTGGTGCAGGAGGGCCGCGCCCTTGGCGGGGATGGGGTTGACCATCAGCACGCCGCCGGGGACGCGACCGGCTGTGCCGGGCCCCGCGGCGAGGAGGTGCCCGGCGCCTTCGGCTGGCGCGAAGGGCGGGTAGAAGGCGACGGTCTTCGTGTCGGAGTGGGCATGGGTGCGTCCGGCGACGAACTTCGACGTGGCGAGGGCGACGTGCGGTCGGCCGTGGAGGACGCCCATGCTGTTGGCCGAGACCGAGTGCAGCCATCCGGCGACCCGCGAGGACCGGCGGGCAAGGGCGGCGAGGTCGGCAGCCCGCTCCTGCGATGTCACCACCAGTTCCGGCCGGGCCTCGGCCAGGAGGCCCTTCATCGCCGCTTCCACCCTGTCCTGCGGCACGGCTCGGCACGAGACGCCGTTCCACCGGTAGCGGACCTCCCCGCCGGCCTCATCCCACACGGTTCCGTGGGCCCGGAGGCGGGCACGCAGATGCCCGATCTGCGCGGGACCCGTTCCAGGGAGCCTCGTGGCTGCCGAGGTAGACGACCCGCCAGCCGGCCCGGACGAACTCCTCCGCCAGGAGCTGCTGGGAGACCTCCGCGCCCCCGATCAGCAGCGGTGGTGGGGTCCGCCGCCATACGAACACCACCGTCGGGCCGGTCACCGGACACTCGCCCAGTACGTGAAGAGGGCTTGCACGACGGCGGCCGTCTCCTGCCGGTCGCCGCCCTCGGAGGTGACGGTCAACTCCGCAGTCGCCGGGCTGCGGACGGGGCGGCAGAAGTAGTCGCGGAAGTGCGTGAGGAAGGCGGGGTCGTGGAGGAAGTACTCGGGCTCGACCTCATGGTGTCCGGCCGCCTTGCGCCGCAGGTGTAAGAGTTCGGGCGTCACGTCCAGGTACAGGGTGTGGTCCGGCCGCAGGTGTGGCATCTCCTCGGCCCGTCCGGTCAGTTCGGGCAGGACGTTGAAGCCGTAGATCTCGTCCATGGCGTGAGCGTGGGCGAAGAGGGTGTCGACGGTCCGGTCCAGGACGACCAGCCCGCCGTGGCGGCGAGCTGCGTCCACGCGCTCGCCCTCGATCTCCATGAACGTCATGAACGCCTTCACCTGCTCGTCAGCCGACCGGGTGGAGGGGGTGGGGATGTCCTCGCGGCGCGCGAACGACTTCACGTAGCAGGAGAAGAACATCGCGTCCTGCATCGCCGGCACCCGGCGCAGCCGCCCCAGGGCGGAGGTCTTGCCCCCGTACGAGGGGCCTTCCAGGCCGAGGATCACCACGACCCCCCGAGCCGGTAGAAGCGTTCCGCGAACTGGCCCCGCGGAGGGCCGTCCGGGTCGGGCAGCAGGTTGGCGGCGACGGTGTAGGCGTGCCGGATCGGCCGGTACATCTTCCGCGCGGGGTGCATCTGCGAGCCGTGCATGTGCAGCAGGGTCACCTTGTCCAGGACGGTGGCCGTGATGTCCTCCAGCTCCGGTTCGAAGACATCGCGCACCCGCTGTCGGAACAGCTGCCGGTCGCATCCGGACAATCCGTACGTGGACCAGAAGGCGGCGTCCTCCCAGAACCACCGGCAGCCCAGGCGGCGCGTCGCCTCGTGGACGGCGAGGTGGTCCGGGTGGCGCGTGACGGCGGCCGGGGCGAGCAGCTCTGCGTCGTCCATCCCGTCCAGCATCTCGGCGAGTTCGGAGGTGATCCGGTCCACCTGGGCGGGCTCGGGTGCCCGATAGGGTTTCTCGGCGTCCTTGTGCCCCAGGCCGACCCGGGCCGCCCCCAGGGGCAACAGGGACTGGGCGGCTTCGCGGTCGCGGAGTCCGGAGACCGTCTCCACGCTGTTATAGGTGCTTTCGAGGGAGGGGTGGACGCTGCGGGAGCGGGTGAAGACGGTGACCACGGTCAGCGGTCGGGGACGGGCGAGGAAGGTCCCGGAGGCGGACAGGACGAAGTCGTCGTGGTGAGGTTCGATGACGACCACCGGCCGCCCGGACGGCTTGCGCGGCTCGATCCAGTACGGCGCGAGGGTCAGCGGCGCCGTCAGCGTCATGATCTCCTTCGCCCCGGTCAGGGAGTCCATCCAGGCCCGGTGCGCGGTCAGGAGGTCGGTGGGGAAGGTGTAGATGCCGTCGGCGTCCGGCAGGGGAAGGCGGGTCACCTGGGGTTCTCCGATCATCGGACGGTGGTGGCGTACCAGTTGCGCCAGAAGCGGGGCGAGGTCAGGCCGAGGCGGACGACCACCGGGTTTTGCCACCAGAGCATCCGGGCCGTGGACCAGGCGTCGTAGCGGCGGGTGGAGGGCCGCACGCGGAGGTCTTCGAGGACCGCGACCGGCCCGCCCGTGCGGCGGCCGTAGGCGGTCAAGCGGGCGAAGAACTCCATGTCCTCGCTCATGAAGTAGTCCGGCCGGTAGCCGTGTACCGCCTTGAAGGCGTCCCGGGTGCAGAACTGGTTGACGCCCTGGGCGCCCCCATGGCGGGAGCGGTGGTGGTCCCAGTAGGCACAGAGCAGGCGGGCCCCGAACCGGGCGGGGGTGTAGAGCGGCGGGATCGCCCCGCCGACGGCTCCGGCGTCCATCGCGGCCACGGCGGCCGTGATCCCCTCCAGCGGCAGGGCCACGTCGGCGTCGACGAAGAACAGCATCCGCCCTTTGGCCTCGCGGGCTCCGCTGTTCCGGGCCAGGCCGATGCTGCGGACCAGCTCCGTCACCACCCTGGCCCCCAGCTCCTTCGCGACGGTCGCGGTGCCGTCGGTGGAGGCGTTGTCCACCACGATCACCTCCCCCACGAGGCCGGAGAGGGTTTCCCAGGCCCGGAGGGAAGCGAAGACGGTGGGCAGGTAGCGGGGCAGGTACTCGGCCTCGTTGTAGGCGGGGATGATCACCGACAGATCGGGGTCGGTCACAGCGCGGTCCTTCCTGAGTGTGGGGACAGGGCAAGGTGCAGGCGGGCCGCCCAGGCGTCGCGGTCGCGGCCCTCCCGGTGGGCGGCATAGGTCCAGCCGCGTACGGCCTGGAAGGCCACGTAGGCGTCCAGGAGTCGGGTGTCGACGGGCCGTCCGTAGGCAGCGGCCACGAACAACCGGTCGGACGGCTCCAGGGCGTCGCAGGTCACGAGGGTCTGGGCGAGGTCGTACTCGGGGACCTCCACGGTCGCGGCCTCGAAGTCCACGAGGTAGTCGTGGAGGCGGGGCCGGCCGTGTTCGCCTACGGTGAGGCGTCGGTCGCCTCCGCAGATCACGTTCTCCAGGTGCAGGTCTCCGTGGCACCACACGAGCCGTTCCAGGCGTGCCCCGGCCGCGATGACCTCCAGGGCGGGAGCGAGCCGGACGAAGACCTGCTTGGGGCAGTGGGCGGCCAGAGCGCTGACCTGCTGGCCGATGCCTGGCGCCAGGGGGACCCCGGCTGGGGCCTTGACGCTATGGAAGGCAGCCATCAGCAGGGCGAGCCTCAGCAGTGCCGCCGGACGCGGCATCTGCCCGGCTCGGACGGCATCCCCCAAGGTGCTCGTTCCGGCATCGGTGGTGACCAGGGCAGAGACGGTCAGGCCGGGAACCGGCCCGTACCCGATCACGGTCGGCACCCGCACCCGCCCGGCGGCGGTGACGGCGGCCAGGAGGCGGGCCTCGTCGACAGCGCCGTGGGTGCCGTCGACCGCGAACAGCTTGACCACCACCGGGCGGCCGTCGGCGAGACGGACGCGGTAGACGGCCGTTTTCGGTCCGTTGCGGACGCGGACCGTCTCCGCCGGAGCCGACCCGGCCAGTTCCGTGCAGGCCCTCTCCACTGCCAGGACCATGCCGCCAGTCACAGTGCACCTGCCCCGGTCAGGTGCCGCAGCGTGCGGTGCATCTGCTGCCGGTAGGCACGCACGTCTTCCGTGCCGGGGCACGAGCGCATCCACGGCTTCTGGCCCCCGACGAAGTGCACCACGTGCCCGTCCCGGCGGGTGACCGGGCGTCGGAGGACCCGGCGGACCCAGTCCCCCCGCTCGAGGAACCGGTCCACCTCGAACCGGTTGAACACCGGCCTGACCGGATGCGCGGTCCCGGAGGACAGCAGCCAAATGTTCAGGGCGCACTGGTCGTTGTGCTTGATGTACTGCCGCCCGCCGACCAGGGCCTGCTGGACCCCGGCCCGCATGGGGGCGAGCATTGGCGCGGGGACCCACAGCATCCCGGCGTTGAAGTAGGTGCGCCCGACCAGGTGGGGCCAGCGCTCGGCGACCCCGGGCAGTGCCGGGCACTGGCCGACGGCCGGGTTGAACTCGTCCTGTACCGCGCCGACCCGATCCGCCGGCAGCCCGTTCAAGGGCGCGGAGAGGTCGCCGCGTACGTGTACGTCGGCGTCCACGTAGATCAGGAACGGCCGGTCGAGGAAGCCGGGGGTGAACCCGAACCTCAGGTAGGTGGCGACCGAGATGTAGGCGGCGTCCGCCATGACACTCTCGGGCGGCGCGGCCTGCCAGCGCAGGTCGAAGGAGCCGAATCCGCAGCGGCGGGCGAAGGACTCCATCACAGCGGCCTGCCCCGGGGACAGGCCGTTGGTCAGTACCCGTACCGCACTCTCGCGGCGGTCGGCCACCGGCAAGTGGTCGGCGACCGATCCGAGCGTGACCAGGGCGGGTAGCAGGTAGCGGGCATCGATGCACATGCCGATCGCGTACACGCGGGTGCCTCCAGGGCGAGGTTCGACGGGACTGGCCGGCAGGGCCGGGGCATGGTGGCCGGCTCCTCGCCCGTATCCGGGGGAGCCGACCCGCCTCACCGGTGTCGGCGAGGTGCTGCGGTCACCTGCCGCGGCCGGGCAGGTGGAGGGCTTCCGGCTCCGACGCCCCAGGCAGGCCGGCGCCGGAAGCGGTTCAGACAAGCCGCAGGAGGTCCGTGTTCCGGGCGAGGTGGGCCACCGACTTGGCCAGCAGTCGCAGCGCTATCGCCGGATCGCTCCCGCAGCCCCGGGCGACCTTGCGGGCGAACCGCACGGTGCTGGCCGCGATGTCCTTGTCCCGGCTCTCCGGCAGCAGGTCCGCGTACCGTTCGGCGGGGACCGCGAGGGTATGGATGTGCTCGCGCAGCCGCTCCCGCAGCCGTACGGCAACCTCCCCGGCCGGGTGGTGGTCGGCGAGGGTGAGGGCGGCCTCGACGTCCCCGGCGACGGCGGCAGCCGCAGAGGCGATTAGGGTCTTCCGGTTGGCGGAGGTGACCGTGGGCACCTCGACCGGGGCTGCCGCCACTTCGTGCGCGAGTACGGTCACGATTCCGCTCCCATCCGCCTGGTGCTGGTTCGGCTGTGCGGACAAGTAACCCGTGTCAGAGACGTGTTGGACATGACGAATCCGCTCGCAGCTACTCGCGTGACCACTGACGAAAAGTCCCGACCTCCGCTACCTCGGACGTCGGCCCCACCTCTACCGTGACTGCATGGTGCGGAAGCGGAACGCGGAATTAGAGACCTGGATGAAGGAACACGGGCTCAGTGCGGGCGCTCTTGCCGAGCAGGTCAACGACGCCATGGCAGACCTCAGCGGCCATCGCGGCGCCGTCACCGAACGGACGGTCTACCGGTGGCTATCGGGAGAGAACCGCTCGCCACAGGACCGCCAGTGGCATGCCCTGGAGGTTGTCTCCGGGCTTCCTGCGACCGACCTGGGGTTCGTGCCCCGTGCCCGCCCCCGCCCCGCAACGCCCTCAGCACGACTGGAGGACCCTGTGCTTGGCCGTCGAAGCTTCATCTCCGTAGCCACCGGCGCCGCCGTCGCCGTGTCCACCGGCACCGCGACCGCAGCCACCCGACCCACGGTCGGGCACTCCGACGTCGACCGCCTGCGCGGTCTGCTGGCCGAACTGTGGCTCCTGGACGACCAGAACGGCGGCGGTCCCGTCCTGGAGAAGCGCGCCGCCGACCTCGCCGCCCGCACCATCAGCCTCCAGCAGCACGGCTCCGCCAGTCAGCGCGTCCGCTCCCGCCTCTACGCCGTCGCCGCGTCCTTCACGGCCTTCGCCATGTTCTCCGCCATCGACGCCCGCCGGCTGGGGGAGGCCCAGCGCTACCTGGAGCAGTCCGTCACCCTCGCAGGACTTTCCGGAGACGGCCAGGTCCAGCACCAGACCTGGCGGTACGCCGCCATGCTCGCCGGACAGCGCGGCCGGTACGCCGACGCCCTTGCCGCGGCCGAAGCCTGCACCAGCACCCGGGCGCACCGCACCGACCCCCTCTACGCCTCGCTGACCCACTCCCGCATCGCCCTGACCGCCGCCAGCCTGGGCTACAAGACCAGAGCCCTCCGAGCTCTGGACCGGGCCCACGGTGCCTACGACCGCGCCGATCCCGCCGAGGCCCGTCCGTCCTCCGTCGCCTTCTACACCCGGGGCGAACTCCACGGCCTGACCGGCATCACCCACTACCGGCTCGGCGAGGCGGAGCAGGCTGAGTTCCATGCGCACCGGTGCATCG
Source organism: Streptomyces vinaceus (assembly GCF_008704935.1). Lineage (NCBI taxonomy): Bacteria > Bacillati > Actinomycetota > Actinomycetes > Kitasatosporales > Streptomycetaceae > Streptomyces > Streptomyces vinaceus. Next base: position 1,544,304 of record NZ_CP023692.1, on the reverse strand, counting down.
CGGACCTCCGCGACGACCAGCACCGAAACCGCGCCTACTACCTGTCCCAGGCGGCCCTCGCGCAGGTCGCGCAGGGTGATGTCGAGCAGGCCGTGGCCACTGCCACCCGCGTCATCGCCCCGACCGGCGCCGACGCCGGCCGCGTCCCCCACCTCCTGGGCAGCTTCACCTCCGCACTCAACCAGGCGGCCCCCAAGTCCGCCGTCACCCGCCAGTGGAACGACCGCACCCGCACTGCCTGAACCCGCACGCGACAAGGAGCACCATGCCCACCCCGGAGATCACCCTCCACCGCTACGGCACCGACCAGCTGCCCACCATCCGCCCCACCCTGGTCGGTGTGTACGCCGAGGTGTACGAGAAGGAGATCGGCGAGGACCCGTTCTTCTCCGTCGACCGCTTCGAGGGTCGTCTCACCGGCCACTCCTCCCGCCCGTCCTGGGAGGCCGTGGTCGCCTACGACGGTGGCGAGGCCGCCGGCTACGCCTACGCCGCAGCCCTGCCCCAGAACACCGGCTGGTGGGCCCACATGCTCCAGCCGCTTCCCGAGGCGGACACGACCGAGGACGGCACCCGAACCCTCGCCCTCTTCGAGATCATGGTCCGGGCTCCCTGGAGGGGCACGGTTCTGGCGTACCGCATCCACGAGGAGCTTCTGGCCGGCCGCACCGAGCAGCGCGTCACCCTGCTCGTCGAGCCCGGACACCCGAAGGTGAAAGCCCTCTATGAGAGTTGGGGGTACCAGCACATCGGTGACCAGCAGCCCTTCCCCGACGCCCCGGTGTACACCACCATGCTCCGCGCGCTCAGGTGACGGCGGTACGTCTGCAGGGCGATCCTGAGGCCGGGGACCGCCTTGTGTGTCGCTCGGGCGAGGAAGCTGGCGACGCCGACGTTCGACGGCCCTGGCGGCGGTCGCGACGAGCGCGTGCTTGTCGTCGTGCACGCGCTTTGGCGGGGTAGCGGGGGTGACGCGGCTTCGCACGCAGGCTGCTGCTCTTCCCTCGGCTGCGATCCGTCCTCGGTCGCTGCGTGGTGGACCGGTGCACCCTGGCCCCGGTCCGCTCCCGCCACTTCAGGGGCGGGAGCGGCCGAGATGCTCTCCCCCGATGGGGAAGAGCATCTCGGCCGATAACGTGCTCCGTCTCGGGCTCGGGTAGGGGTCGCCTGCTGGTGGTCGTGGGGCATGCCTGAGGCCGGAGACAAGGGGCGTGCCGCTGCCGACGCGCTGCTCGGCACGGTGCCCGAGTACGTGCCCGGGGCCCTGGTCTTCTCTCACGGTCGCATCTGAGATCCCGTACTGAAGGAGGTCGCCTGCGCCCGGGAATGCTCCAGCCCCGCCGTCACCTCTGCCTGGCCCGAGCCGTCCTCGGTCGCAAGGAGTTCCCCGGCCGTAACCATGGTCGCCCAGAACTCGGGAGGTGAGCCCCGGCCGTCCCGGACCCGGGTCTGAGCGAAGAGCAGGAAGATCTTCGTGAGCTCCCCGGTACGAAACCAAAGGATCATGCCGCCAGGAAAGCCTCCGCGGGCGCAGGCAGCAGTCCACAACAGGTCACGGATCCGCTCACCGCGACCGTCCAACACCCGGTCCACGACGAACACGTGCCCACGGGCGAGAAGCATGGTGACGATGTCTTCCTCTCCCGCCTCGAACTCGTGGAAGAGGGGTCGTGCCTCGTGGATTCGAGCTTCGGCGTCCGGCCGGGACACTCCCAGGGCCAGACATCGGGCCAACGCGCAGGCGTCCCAGTCACCGGTGCGCGCGGCCAGTTCGGCGAAGACCTCCTCCGTGCCCTGTCCGGCGGCCAGCATCTCGCGGGCCTCCAGAACGAGCGCGTCCCCGCCTTCCCCGTGCTTCATGGCCAGAGGCTACAGCGATGCTCGAACGCGACAGAGGGGCGCGGTGACTTGGGCGTCCCGTCATTCCCGTGATTCCGGCTGGTCGCAGGTGACGACGTTGGGTTCAGCGGCAGAGCCCCATGATGGTGTCGTCGAAGCCGGGGAACTCCTGGGCGGCCAGCTCGATCACGGCTGCTGCCGACCAACGCTGGTGCGGTGCGAACCCTTCGGCGATGGCTGCCAACTCCGGATTGGGGTGCGCCTTCCAGTCGGGCTCGTACGAGGTGGCGGCTTCCCAGGGGCCGAAGCCGTCGGCCAGCAGCCACAGGAAATCGCCCAGGTCGCGGGCGACGACACCGGTCTCTCCCTCGGATCCGAGGAAGACGACGGGCTGTTCGGCCAGCGGTCGGCCGGGGCGGATGAGCCAGATCGCCGCGTACCCGCCCGTGCCGTCCTGTCCGAACACGCGGAAGTCGCTGCCGTCCAGTTCGCTGTTCCCGGTCCATGCCTGGAACCAGTCGGTGGTCTCGGCAGCGGATAGGAAGGCGGGGAAGGGCTCGAAGTCGACCCCGGTCTGCCCGTCGGCGTAGTCGAATGGAACGGCCATCGCAGTGGCGAGCGCGGCGGGGAACTGGCGGTCATCAGTGGGCTTCACGGAGACAGGCTAGACAGGGGGTCGGACATCGACGCCCTACGGGCAGGGTTGTTGGACGATTGCCGGTTTGTAGTCGTCGGGGGAGACAGAACTGACCTGGTCGCGACAGCGGGTGGCACAGCATCTGCTGTGCCACCCGCTGTCGTTACCCTCCGCAACCGTGTGCGCTCGAAGGCGGTCGCCGGTGCGGGAGGGTCAGCCCCAAGGCGCAGGGGAGCACCCGGCGTGGGTGGCCTGCCGATTCTCCCAAGATTCTCCCCAGGGGATCCTGAGGGTCACTATCGCGCATTCGCTAGAGCTAAGTTGATCAACGGTTGCCGGTGTGTGTGATCTACAGCCAGTCGCGCTTCTTGAAGATGACGTACAGGCTGACGCACACCACTGCCATCAGCAGGATTGCGAAGGGGTAGCCCGCCGCCCAGTGGAGTTCCGGCATGGTCTCGAAGTTCATGCCGTAGATGGTGCCGACCAGGGTGGGGGCGAAGAGGATGGCGGCCCACGAGGAGATCTTCTTGATTTCCTCGTTCTGTTCGAAGCCGGCTTCGGCCAGGGCTCGCATTTCGGCGTTCTGTTGTTGGGAGACCAGGGTGGCGTTGACCGTGAGGATTTCGGTCAGGGCCTGGCGGAAGCCGTCCACGCGTTCGCTGGTGTGGGTGACGTGGTCGGCCACGTCGCGGAGGTAGCGCTGGAGTTCCTCGTCCGTGCCGTACTTCGCGAAGCCCGCCATCAGGGCGTGGAGCATGCCGACCAGGGGGCGGGTGGCGCGTTGGAACTCGACCATCTCGCGGGAGAGTTCGTAGATGCGGCGGGAGACCTCCGGGTCACCGCGGAAGACCTCCGTCTCGATCTCGTCCATGTCGTTCTGGACACCGGCGACGACGGGTGCGTAGCCGTCGACGACCGCGTCGAGGATCGCGTACAGGGCGGCCTCGGGGCCGAGGGAGAGGAGTTCCGGGGTCTCCTCCATGCGGCGGCGGACCGCGGAGAGGTCGGGGGCGGCGCCGTGGCGGACCGTGATCAGGAAGTCCGGGCCGACGAAGACGTGCAGCTCGCCGAACTCGACCTCCTCCGAGGCGTCGAGGTAGCGCGCCGCGCGCAGGACGACGAAGAGGGTGTCGCCGTAGCGCTCCAGCTTGGGGCGCTGGTGGGCCTCCAAGGCGTCCTCGACGGCGAGCTCGTGGAGGTTGAACTCGCCGGCCAGCGAGTGGAGCTCCGGCTCGGTCGGGCGGTGCAGGCCGATCCAGGCCATGCCGTCGGGCTCGTCGCGCAGTCGGCGGAACGTCTCCGCGAGCGTCGCGGGGGAGGCGACGCGCCGGCCGTCCCGGTAGACGGCGGAGTCGATCACGCTGCGGTGGTCCGGGGGAGTGGCCTGAGCCGGCGCGGGCTCCGGGTCGGCCGGCGGGGAGGCGGGGGGCGCGGCGGGCGGGGGCGTGGGGCGGCGCCAGCCGGCCCGCTTCCCGGAAGGCGCGGGGCGGCGGTGGCGGTGGTCCGGGCGCTCCGGCATCGCAGGTCAGCTCCCCAGTCGGACATCTTTACGGTCGGTGAGAGGAAGGATATCGGAAGGGGTAGGGGGGTTCCGGAGAGTTCAGGACAGGTCAGGACGGTTCGGTGTGGTGTGGGTGGTGTGGGGCAATTCGGCCGAGTTCAGGTCAGTTCTGGATGGTTCAGGGGGTGCGTCAGGGGGCTTGGGGGCTCCTGGGTCGCCGCATTGCGGACCGCCCCTGTCCGCGAGTGCGGGTAGCTTGCGGGTATGGGCTCCGTACTCGACACCCGTTCCCTGAACCGTGCCACGCTCGCGCGCCAACTGCTCCTGAGCCGCGCCGAGCTCTCCGCCGAGGACGCCGTCGCGCACCTGCTCGGGCTCCAGGCGCAGAACGTGAAACCGCCGTACTTCCAGCTGCACGCCCGGCTCCGGGGGTTCCGCCCCGCCGCGCTCGCGGAGCTGATGGAATCCCGCAAGGTGGTCCGGATGGTCACCATGCGGTCCACCATCCACACCCACACCGCCCACGACGCGCTGACGCTGCGGCCCCTGGTCCAGGCCGCCCGCGACCGGGAGGTGGGCGCCTTCCGCAAGGGCCTCGCCGGGGTCGACCTGGAGCGGCTCGGCGAGCTCGCCCGCGCCTTCGTCGAGGCGGAGCCCCGCACGATGGGCGAGATCCGCGAGGAGCTGCTCACACACTGGCCGGACGCCGATCCGCAGTCCCTGTCCGTCGCCGCCCGCTGCCGACTGCCTCTCGTCCAGGTCACTCCGCGCGGCGTCTGGGGGCGCAGCGGGCAGGTACGGCTCACCACCCTGGAGCAGTGGCTCGGACGGCCGCCCGCCGAAGCGCCCCCGGCGCACGCCGTCGACGAAGCCGTCCTGCGCTACCTCGGCGCCTTCGGGCCCGCCTCCGTCAAGGACATGCAGACCTGGGCCGGACTCACCCGGCTCCGCGAGGCCTTCGAGCGGCTGCGGCCCCGCCTGACCGTCTTCCGCGACGAGAACGGCGTCGAGCTGTTCGACCTGCCCGACGCGCCCCGGCCCGACGCCGGCACCCCGGCCCCGCCCCGCTTCCTCCCGGAGTTCGACAACCTGCTCCTCTCGCACGCCGACCGCACCCGGGTGATCCCGGCCGACCTCAAGGGCCGCACCTGGACGGGGAACCAGGCCCACCGCACCCTCCTCGTCGACGGCTTCGTCGCCGGGCTGTGGCGGTGGGAGGACGAGGCGTCGCTCACCGTCGAGCTCTTCGGAAGGGTCTCGAAGGGGGAGAAGGAGCGCATCGTGGCCGAGGGGGAGCGCATGATCGCCGAGATGGGCGCGCCGGCCGAGTCCGCGGAGACGGCCGAGGCGGCCGACTCGGACGACTCGGACAGGACGAGTGCCGCCGGCCGCCGTCCCTCCGTACGCTTCGGGTCAATCCACGGCTGACGCCGTCTGGTGGGGCGTACGGGCGGCACGGCACGATGCCTTCCATGACGCACAACACCGGCGCCACCGCCGAGTTCCTGGCCGCACGCGACTTCCTGCTCGAACGCCGCGGGGACTACGAAGCCGCCCACGCCGGATTCACCTGGCCCCGCCCCGAACGCTTCAACTGGGCCCTGGACTGGTTCGACCGCATCGCCGACGGCAACGGCGCCGACGCCCTGCGCATCGTCGAGGAGGACGGCACCAGCCGGTCGGTCTCCTTCGCCGAGCTGTCCGTACGGTCGGACTCCGCCGCCAACTGGCTGCGCGACCAGGGCGTCGCGTCCGGCGACCGGGTCCTGGTCATGCTCGGCAACCAGCGCGAGCTGTGGGAGGTCATGCTCGGCGCGATGAAGCTGCGCGCCGTCGTCATCCCCGCCACCCCCCTGCTCGGCCCGGCCGACCTGCGCGACCGCATCGAGCGCGGTCACGTACGGCACGTCATCGTGCGCGCCGAGGACACCGGAAAGTTCGACGAGGTCCCCGGCACCTACACCCGGATCGCCGCCGGAGCCGAGGCACCCACCGGGTGGCGGCGGCTGGAGGACATGTACGCCGCCGACGCCCGCTTCAGCCCGGACGGGGAGACCCTGGCCACCGACCCGCTGATGCTGTACTTCACCTCCGGCACCACCGCCCGCCCCAAGCTGGTCGAGCACACGCACGCCTCGTACCCCATCGGGCACCTCTCCACCATGTACTGGCTCGGCCTGCGCCCCGGCGACGTGCACCTCAACATCGCCTCGCCCGGCTGGGCCAAGCACGCCTGGTCCAACCTCTTCGCCCCGTGGAACGCCGGCGCCACCGTCTTCGTGCACAACTACACGCGCTTCGACGCCGAGCGCCTGATGGCGGAGATGGACCGGCACGGCGTGACCACCTTCTGCGCCCCGCCCACCGTGTGGCGGATGCTGATCCAGTCCGACCTCACCACGCTGCGCACCCCGCCCCGCGAGGCCGTCGCCGCGGGCGAGCCGCTCAACCCGGAGGTCATCGAGAAGGTCCGCGAGGCCTGGGGGGTCACCATCCGCGACGGGTTCGGGCAGACCGAGACCACCCTCCAGATCGGCAATTTCCCCGGCGTCCCGGTCAAGCCCGGCTCGATGGGGCGTCCGGCGCCCGGGTACGAGATCGTGCTGCTCGACCCCCTCACCGGCAAGGAGTCCCCGGACGAGGGCGAGCTCTGCGTGGACCTGCGCACCCGCCCCGCCGGGGTGATGAGCGGATACCGCGACGACCCCGAGCGCACCGCCGAGGCCATGGCGGGCGGGCTCTACCGCACCGGGGACATCGCCTCGCGCGACGACGACGGCTACCTCACGTACGTCGGACGCTCGGACGACGTCTTCAAGGCCTCCGACTACAAGATCAGCCCGTTCGAGCTGGAGAGCGCCCTGCTCGAACACGAGGCCGTCGCCGAGGCCGCCGTGGTACCGGCCCCGGACCCGCTGCGCCTCGCCGTGCCGAAGGCGTACATCGCGCTCGCCGCGGGCTGGGAGCCCGGCCCGGAGACCGCCCGGGCGCTGTTCGCGCACTCGCGCGCCGTGCTCTCCCCGTACAAGCGGATCCGCCGCATCGAGTTCGCGGAGCTGCCGAAGACCGTGTCCGGCAAGATCCGCCGGGTGGAGCTGCGGGAGCTGACCGCGGCCGGCTCGGGCGCGGAGTACGACGAGGCCGACCTCGGCTGAGGCAGTCGTACGGACGCCGCGGGGGCGGGCCGGGCAGGCTCCGACGGCCCGGCCCGCCCCCGTACGGTCGGCTAGGCGGTCGGCAGCTGCGCCTCGATCGCGGCGATGACCTCGGGGGCCTCGGGCTCGACGCTCGGCCGGAAGCGCGCCACGACCTCGCCGGCGGGGGAGATCAGGAACTTCTCGAAGTTCCACTGGATGTCGTCGCCGGCCTCGCCGTCGGCGTACGCGGTCTTCACCAGCTCCGTGTAGAGCGGGTGCCGGTTCTCGCCGTTGACCTCGGTCTTCTCCAGCATCGGGAAGGTCACGCCGAAGCCGGCGGCGCAGAAGGTCGCGATGTCGTCGGCCGTGCCGGGCTCCTGGCCGCCGAACTGGTTGCAGGGCACGCCGATGACGGTGAACCCCTTCTCCTCGTACGCGAACTGGAGCCGGGCCAGTCCCGAGTACTGCGGGGTGAGACCGCACTGCGAGGCGGTGTTCACCAGCAGGATCGCCTTGCCCTTGTGGGCCGCCAGGCTGGTGGGCTCATCGGACAGGGTGGTCAGCGGGATGTCGTACAGGCTCATCGGGCTCTCCTCGGCACAGATTCGGCGCAGATACGGATACGTGTTCCGCCATGTGCTCCGAGCCTACGTCCTGCTCCGGGAGGGACCGCCTACGGCCCCGTGCCCACCAGGGCGTCCGCCGGGTCGTTGACCGGCTGCGGCACGCCCGTGAGGTCCATGACGAACAGCGGTATCCCGAGGTCGTCCGCGCGGGAGCGGGCGTCCTGCGTGTACCCGGCCAGCGAGAAGTAGACGCTGGTCGCGGAGGCCGTCAGCCCGTTGAGCCAGACGCACTCCACGGCGCGCAGCCCGGCCGGGGCGGTGGTCGGGTCCACCTGGGCGACCAGCCCCGGGGCCCGCAGGTCCACGGCCGCCGAGGGGATGGGCCGCCCGTCGGGCTGGCGGACGTCCTGGAAACCGAGCCAGCGCAGGTACAGCGCGGCCGTGGCCACCGCGTCCCGGGCGGTACGGATGGTCACCGGGCGGAACGCGGGCCGCGGTTCGGGGGCCGCGGCCGGGGTGCCGGCTTCGCCCGATCCACCGGGTCGGGCCCGGCCGGGCGGAGCACCCGCCGGAGCCCGGCCCCGTACGTCTCCCCGTACGCCTCCCGGTGCATCCGGACGCGGCCGCAGCCCCTCCCGTACGCCGCCGCCCGGCGCGGTGGACCCGGGCCGGGCCGAATCCACTTGATCCACCGAATCCACCGGATCCACCGGACGCACCGCAATCCGCGCCACCGTCCCGCAGGACGCGCAGCCCACCTCCGGCTGCGGCCACTCGCTCACCCGCGCACAGGCCGCGCAGCGCACCGCCACCCACGACTGCGACCAGGTCCGGTGCGTCAGCGGCAGGGGCGCCGCCGCCAGGTCCAGGGGCGGGGTCACCGGACTCCCGCAGGCGCACGGGAAGACCGGGGCGGCGTAGTCGTTCTCGCGCAGGCACGCCGGGCAGCTCACCGATACCGCTTCCGCCATGACCGCCGCCGTCCCTCCGTCGCTGTGCGTGGACCCATGCTCCACCACCAGCCACCGACGGGGCGAGCGTGCCCTCGATTTTCCGCTGATATTCCGCCGCGTCCCGGTCGTTCGTACAAGTCGCTTGTGTGACACGCGGCTTTTGGTGTGTTCCGGGGTCCTGAAGCTGCTTGACGTGCCGTGACTGGCCGCTTAGCTTGTTCCGTATAGCAGAACAAAACTTCCGGATTGCGGAAACACTCCGAAATCCCGAAGCAGCCTGGCCGCCTGACCGCCTGACCCGCAGGAGAACTCGATGCCTCGTATGACAGCCGCCGCCGCTGCAGTGGAGATCCTCAAGCTCGAGGGTGTCGAACAAGCGTTCGGCGTTCCCGGTGCTGCGATCAACCCGTTCTACCGCGAGCTCAAGAACGTGGGCGGCATCAGCCACACGCTGGCACGCCACGTCGAGGGCGCCTCGCACATGGCCGAGGGCTACACCCGCGCCAAGGCCGGCAACATCGGCGTCTGCATCGGCACCTCGGGCCCGGCCGGCACCGACATGATCACCGGCCTGTACTCGGCCATCGCGGACTCGATCCCGATCCTGTGCATCACCGGTCAGGCCCCGGTCTCGAAGCTCCACAAGGAGGACTTCCAGGCCGTCGACATCGCCTCGATCGCCAAGCCGGTCACCAAGGCCGCGACCACCGTCCTGGAGGCCGCGCAGGTCCCCGGCGTGTTCCAGCAGGCCTTCCACCTGATGCGCTCCGGCCGTCCGGGCCCGGTCCTGATCGACCTCCCGATCGACGTCCAGCTGACCGAGATCGAGTTCGACCCCGAGACCTACCAGCCCCTGCCGGTCTACAAGCCGCAGGCGTCCCGCGCCCAGGCGGTCAAGGCCCTGCAGTTCCTGCTGGAGTCCGAGCGCCCGCTGATCGTCGCCGGCGGCGGCATCATCAACGCCGACGCGACCGACCTGCTGGTCGAGTTCGCCGAGCTGACCGGCGTCCCGGTCATCTCGACCCTCATGGGCTGGGGCACCATCCCCGACGACCACGAACTGGCCGCCGGCATGGTCGGCGTCCAGACCGCGCACCGCTACGGCAACGCGACCTTCCTGGAGTCGGACTTCGTCTTCGGCATCGGCAACCGCTGGGCCAACCGTCACACCGGCTACAACCTCGACGCGTACACCAAGGGCCGCAAGTTCGTCCACGTGGACATCGAGCCGACCCAGCTCGGCAAGATCTTCGCCCCGGACTTCGGCATCGCCTCCGACGCCAAGGCCGCGCTGGAGCTCTTCATCGAGGTCGCCAAGGAGCTCAAGGCCGAGGGCAAGCTGCCGGACTTCTCCGCCTGGGCCGCCTCCGCGCAGGAGCGCAAGGCCACCCTGCAGCGCCGTACGCACTTCGACAACATCCCCCTGAAGCCGCAGCGCGTCTACGAGGAGATGAACAAGGCCTTCGGCCCGGAGACGCGCTACGTCACCACCATCGGCCTCTCCCAGATCGCGGCCGCGCAGTTCCTGCACGTCTACCGCCCGCGCAACTGGATCAACTGCGGTCAGGCCGGCCCGCTCGGCTGGACCATCCCGGCCGCCATCGGCGCCGCCACTGCGGACCCGGAGACCCCGATCGTCGCGCTCTCGGGCGACTACGACTTCCAGTTCATGATCGAGGAGCTGGCGGTCGCCGCCCAGCACAAGGTCCCCTACGTCCACGTCCTCGTGAACAACGCCTACCTGGGCCTGATCCGCCAGGCGCAGGGCGGCCTCGGCATCAACTTCGAGGTCAACCTCGAATTCGAGAACATCAACACCCCCGAGCTGGGCGTCTACGGCGTCGACCACGTCAAGGTCGCCGAGGGCCTGGGCGTCAAGGCCATCCGCGTCACCGACCCGGACAAGCTGGGCGAGGCCTTCGAGGAGGCCAAGAAGCTGGCCCAGGAGTTCCAGGTCCCGGTCGTCGTCGAGGCCATCCTGGAGCGCGTCACCAACATCGCGATGAGCAAGACGGTCGACATGAGCGACGTCACCGAGTTCGAGGAGCTCGCGACCGAGCCGGGCCACGCCCCGACCGCGATCCGCCCGCTGTCCGTCTGATCGCCCGCCCGCCTGCCGCCTGACCATCAGGCGGGCGGCGGTACGCAACGGCCCCCGTTCCCCCGCGAGGAGGAACGGGGGCCGCTCTGCGTGGCGTCCCGCCCGTGCCTGACGGGCGCCACCCGGTCGGCATACTGGGCCGATGGACAGTTCAACGGCCCTCTGGCGCAACACGACGCACGACTGGGCGCGGTCCGTGGACGCCGACCACCTCGCCTCCGTCCGCCGCGACCCGGCCGTGTTCGCCCCCGGCGGCCTGCGCCACCTGATCCTCGAAGTCCTCGCCTACGCGGCCGACGAGGCGGAGTGCTCAGGCGCAGGGCGCTGCACCGTCACACTCCACGCCGACGGCTCGGTATCCGTGGCGGACGGTGGCCGGGGCACCGACACCCGCCTCGACGATCGGGGCCGGCCCGTGAAGAAGCCGGTCATGGCGACGAAGGACCTGCGGTTCTTCGACCACCCCGATGCGCAGCTCCTGCCCGACGGCCACTCGCGCCGCGGCATGTCGGTCGTGGCGGCGCTGAGCGAGTGGCTCGTCCACACCAACCGCCGGGCGGGCGGGGCCTGGATCCAGCGCTACGAACACGGCGTTCCCACCACCGACCTGACGCCGGTCGCCGGTGACGGTACGACCGGGACGACCGTCCACTTCGGCCCCGACGCGTCCGTACGAGCGGCGGGCGGGGCGCCGGCGCCCGGCGAGCTGGCAGCCCTCACGGCCGTATGGCCGTACCTCGGCGTGGAGATCGACGACCGCCGCGCATGACGACCGCCCGCGCGGCGCATGAGGACCGCCGCGCATGACGCCGCCGCGCATGACGACCACCCCGTGGTGACGCCCCCCGCGCACGACAAAGCGCCGAGTCACGGGACCGTCCGTGACTCGGCGCTTTGAGTGTGACCGCCCGACGGTGCGAGGCTGGCGCGACAGGACGTTCGCGCCGCCGGGCGGAGTATGGCGGTCTCCCTACAGGGGGCTCTGTGCGTAGCCCCCTGTATAGGGGAGTGGCTGGGACCGCGACGGGCGGTGACGAGAGCTCCGGCGTCGTCTCCCTCAGGTCAAGAGACGGGCCTCGGCCCCCATTACCACCGCACTGGCTCACACGCCCGTCGCGGTCCTCGTCCTGCCCTCACCGCGTACCACCCCTCATCCGGGTCCGCGGCTCGGGCTCGGCACCCGGGACCTGACCTCCCGCCAGGTCCCCGGTGCAGCTTTTGAGGCTCAGGCGTCGCGCAGGGCGCGGACGGCCTCCTCGACGCGGCGGCCGTAGTCGGCGTCCGCGGCGTGGAAGTGAGCCAGATTCTTCTCGATGACGTCTTCGAGGGTGACCTGAGACAGGCCGCCGGCGATGTTCGCCACCAGACGCTGCTTCTCGGCCTCCGACATCAGGCGGTAGAGCTCACCGGCCTGGAAGAAGTCGTCGTCCTTGGTGTGGGCCGGGGCCTCGTGGGTGCCCGTGTAGCCGGAGACGGCCTTCGGGGCGCCCAGCGCCAGACCGGTCTCGGCCGGGCCCTGGTACGAGTTGGGCTCGTAGTTCTTGTCGTGGCGCGAGCCGTTGCGCAGCGCCATGACGCCGTCGCGGCCGTAGTTGTCGGCCGTGGTCGCCTTCGGGGCGTTGACCGGCAGCAGGGTGTGGTTCACACCGAGGCGGTAGCGCTGGGCGTCGGCGTAGGCGAACAGGCGGCCCTGGAGCATCTTGTCCGGCGAGGCGGTGATGCCCGGGACGAAGTTGTTCGGGGAGAAGGCGGACTGCTCGACCTCGGCGAAGACGTTGTCCGGGTTGCGGTCGAGGACCAGGCGGCCCACGCGCTGCAGCGGGTAGTCGCTGTGCGGCCACACCTTGGTGAGGTCGAACGGGTTGAAGCGGTAGTCCGCGGCCTCGGCGGCGGGCATGATCTGGACGTAGAGGGTCCAGCTCGGGTTCACACCGCGCTCGATCGCCTGGAGCAGGTCGGTCTGGTGCGAGTTGGCGTCCTTGCCGACGAGCTCGGCGGCCTGCTCGCCCGACAGGCAGCGGATGCCCTGGTTCGTCTTGAAGTGGTACTTGACGAAGAAGGCCTCGCCCTGCTCGTTCGTCCACTGGTAGGTGTGCGAGCCGTAGCCGTTCATGTGACGGTACGAGGCCGGTATGCCGCGGTCGCCCATGAGCCAGGTGATCTGGTGCGTGGCCTCGGGGGCGTGCGCCCAGAAGTCCCAGACGTTGTCCGGCTCCTGCTTGCCCGTGAAGGGGTCGCGCTTCTGGGAGTGGATGAAGTCGGGGAACTTGATCGGGTCCTTGATGAAGAACACCGGGGTGTTGTTGCCGACGAGGTCGTAGTTGCCCTCTTCGGTGTAGAACTTCAGGGCGAAGCCGCGCGGGTCGCGGACGGCGTCCGCGCCACCGAGGGAGTCGGCGACGGTGGAGAAGCGCAGGAAGGTCTCGGTCTTCTTGCCGACCGTGTTCAGGAACGCGGCGCTGGTGTACGCGGTGACGTCGTCGGTCACCTCGAAGTAGCCGTACGCGGCGGAGCCGCGGGCGTGTACCACGCGCTCCGGGATGCGCTCCCGGTTGAAGCGGGCCAGCTTCTCCAGGAGCTGCTGGTCCTGGATCAGGAGCGGGCCACCGACGCCGGCGGTGGCGGAGTTCTGGTTGTCGGCGACCGGGGCGCCGGACTCGGTCGTCAGCGTGCGCTTCGACATGGTGACCTTCCGTACGGGAACCTGCTGACGGAAAGCGTCTTCCGTCATGCGGAAAAGCCTAATTTCAGGCCGAACGCAGCGTCAACAGTTTGTTGAACAAAGATGGAGAGAGGAAATCCGGACGGTGCCGGCGCTTGGGCGCGACAGGACAGGTGTCAGCACCGGCACCATCCGGAAACTCAGGGCCCCTACGAGAGGGGAGGCGCTCAGATCTGGGCGCCGGAGAGGCGCTCGACCGCGCGGAGCAGGGCGGAGTGGTCCAGGCCGCCGTCACCCTGGGCGCGCAGCGAGGCGACCAGCTGGGCGACGACCGCGCCGACCGGGAGGGCCGCACCGACGTTGCGGGCGGCGTCGGTGACGATGCCCATGTCCTTGTGGTGCAGGTCGATCCGGAAGCCGGGCTTGAAGTCGCGGTTCAGGAAGTTGTCCTTCTTGCGGGTCAGGACCGTGGAGCCGGCCAGACCGCCGTTGAGGACGTCCAGGGCGGCGTTGAGGTCCACGCCGGACTTCTCCAGGAAGACCACGGCCTCGGCGCACGCCTGGATGTTGACCGCCACGATGAGCTGGTTGGCGGCCTTCACCGTCTGGCCGGAGCCGTGCGGACCGCAGAGCACGATGGTCTTGCCGAGGGCTTCGAGGATCGGCAGGGCCGCGTCGAAGTCGGCCTGCTCGCCACCCACCATGATCGACAGGACGGCCTCGATGGCGCCGGCCTCGCCGCCGGACACCGGGGCGTCGATGACGCGGATGCCCTTCTCGGCGGCGTTCTTGGCGAGGTCGATCGAGGTCTGCGGGGTGATCGACGACATGTCGATGATCAGCGCGCCGGACTTCGCGTTCTCCAGGATGCCGTTCTCGCCGTACGAGATGGCCTCGACCTGCGGAGAGGCGGGCACCATCGTGATGATGACGTCGGCGTCCTTGACGGCCTCGGCGATCGAGCCGGCGGCGCTGCCGCCCGCGGCGGCCAGGCGGTCCAGCTTGTCCTGCTCCAGCGTGAAGCCGGTGACCGAGTAGCCGGCCTTCAGGAGGTTCTCGGCCATGGGGGAGCCCATGATGCCGAGGCCGATCCAGGCGATGTTGGGGAGCGTGCTCATGATGAGGGTCCTTCTCTTAATGCTTCGTACGAAAAGTGCGAGGGGTGCCTGGCTGATCGCCCGGACTTCGTCCGCCTACTGGGCGGCGCGGGCCTCGGCCGGCAGCCACGCGAAGGAGGCGGCGGCGTCGGCGGCCTTGTACTCCAGGCCTACGTAGCCCGCGTATCCGGCCTTCTTCAGCTGGTCGAGCAGCTCCTCCAGGGGCAGCTCGCCGGTGCCGGGGGCACCGCGTCCGGGCTTGTCCGCGATCTGGACGTGGCCGGTCTTGGCGGCGTACTTTTCGATGACCTCGAAGAGGTCCTCATCGTTCATCGCCAGGTGGTACAGGTCGAGCAGGAACTTGGCGTTCCCGAGGCCGGTGGCCTCGTTCACCTTGTCCACGACCTCGATGCCGGCCGGGGCGCTCACCAGCGGGTAGAGCGGCGACTCGGGCTTGTTGAGGGTCTCGATCAGCAGGATCGCGCCGACGCGGTCGGCGGCCCGGGCCGCCGTGACCAGGTTCTCCAGGGCGAGCTCGTCCTGGACGGCCGGGTCCACACCCTCGACGCGGTTGCCGTAGAGGGCGTTCAGCGCCTTGCAGCCCACCGAGGCGGCGAAGTCCGCCGCCACGTTGATGTTGGCGTTGAAGCGGTCCGACTCCTCGCCGGGTACCGAGACCGCGCCGCGGTCCGGGCCCGGAAGCCGGCCGGCGTAGAAGTTCAGGCCCACCAGCTGGGTGCCGGCGTCCTCAAGAGCCTTCTTGAGGGCGTCGAGCTCCTCCTGAGCGGGGGTGGGGGTCTCGATCCAGGGCCACCACAGCTCGACCGCCGTGAAGCCCGCCGCGGCGGCTGCCGCGGGACGCTCCAGGAGCGGGAGTTCCGTGAAGAGGATCGAAAGGTTCACATCGAAGCGCTGGTCCGTGTATCCCATGAGGGGTGTGCGCTCCTTCCGTATTGCGGAAGTTAGTTTCTGCTTGATGGAAGACTGCATGGGCTTCTGCGTGGATGTCAAGCCCGGACTGCCGAAAAATCATGACCGGGAGGTAGCTTGACCAGCGTGCGATTGAGAGTGGAGTTCACGACCGAGCCCTTCGATCTCGAAGAGGCCCCCGCCCACGCCGTGGCCGCTCGCGAGGTCATCCAGAAGGCCCAGCTGGACGCCGTCGACGTGGGGCCGTTCGGCAATACCGCCGAGGGCGACGCCGATGCGGTGCTGGCCGCCGTGGCCGAGCTGCTGCGCGGCTCGCTGGAGTCCGGGGCCACCCGGGTCTCGCTCCAGGTCAACGTGATCGGGGAGGACACCCCATGACCGAGCCCCGCGACCACCCGTTCGTCGCCGCGGTCAAGCCGCTGGTCGACGCGATGGGCGGCGAGCTGATGGATCCGTCCCTGGCGCAGGCCGACGACGTCGTGCTCAGCTGGGAGGGTCAGGACCTGCTGGCCGTACGGCTGCCCCAGCTCTCCGACTCGCTGGACCACATCCTGGCCGCGCTGGAGCGCCGGCACGGCGTACCGTTGTCGCAGCTCGACCGGAAGACCAAGCAGGACGTCGTACGGATACTGGAGGCGCGCGGCGCCTTCTCCGTGCGGCACGGTGTGGAGACGGTCGCGGGCGCCCTGGGCGTAAGCCGCTTCACGGTCTACAACTACCTGAACAGGGAAAACGCAAACAAAAACAACCAAGCGTGAAACGCATCTGACCCGTAGTGACCGCGCCGCCGCCCAATTCATCCGGGCGGCGGCTTTTGTGTACGGGAAGTTTCAACAAAGTGTTGACGCCGTGTTGTCGAGGGCGTTAGCTATGCGCAGCCCGTCAAAGCAACAACAGGCCACGGAGGCCTACCGTGACTTCGAGTCCGACCCCGGGTCTCACCCGGTTCAACGCCTTGGACGACAGTGCGGCCGCGGCCGAGCTGCACGAGGTGTGCGCCAGTTCGGCATGGGGCAGCAAGCTGCTCGCCCAGCGCCCCTTCGCCGGCCCCGAAGCCCTGTTTTCGGCCAACGAGTCCGCCATGGCGGAGCTCACCGCCGAGGACCTGGCCGAAGCGATGGCAGGCCACGCGCCGATCGGCCGGCCGAAGCCGGGAGACCCGACCTCCGCCCGCGAGCAGCGCGGCATGGCCGGCGCCTCGGAGGAGCTGAGGAACGAGCTCCTCGAACTGAACCTGGCGTACCAGGAGAAGTTCGGCCACGTCTTCCTCATCTGCGCCACCGGCGCGACCGGTGAGTTCATGCGGGACGCGGTCAAGGTCCGGATCGACCATTCACCGGAGCAGGAGCGGGAGATCGCCCGCGGCGAGCTGGTGAAGATCAACCGGATCCGTCTGACCCGCCTCGTCGAACTCGCAGAAGAAGGAGCGTGAGCATGAGCACCGAGACCACCGCGTCGGTGTCCACGCACATCCTGGACACCAGCATCGGACGCCCCGCCGAGGGCGTCGCCATCTCCCTGTCGGCCCGTACGGGCCTCGACGGTGAGTGGGCGGCCCTGGGCGGCTCGGCCACCGATGCGGACGGGCGATGCAAGGACCTGCCGGCGCTGCCGGAGGGCACCACCCACGTGCGTCTCGACTTCGAGACCGAGACGTACTTCGAGAAGAAGCAAGCCGAGGCGCAGCAGGACGCCCCCCGCGTAAGGGACAGCGGTGCGTTCTTCCCCGAGGTAACGATCACCTTCGCGGTGAACCCGGGCGAGCACTACCACGTACCGCTGCTGCTCAACCCGTTCGGCTACTCCGTTTACCGAGGGAGCTAGCATGGCCACGATTCTGGGCCAGAACCAGTACGGCAAAGCAGAGAACCGCGTCGTCAAGATCACGCGGGACGGCGACACCCACCACATCAAGGACCTGAACGTCTCGGTCGCCCTCTCCGGCGACATGGACGACGTCCACTACTCCGGCTCGAACGCCAACGTCCTTCCGACGGAC
This sequence comes from Streptomyces vinaceus, assembly GCF_008704935.1. NCBI lineage: Bacteria > Bacillati > Actinomycetota > Actinomycetes > Kitasatosporales > Streptomycetaceae > Streptomyces > Streptomyces vinaceus. Next base: position 1,526,879 of record NZ_CP023692.1, on the reverse strand, counting down.
ACCACCAAGAACACGGTGTACGCGTTCGCCAAGGAGTACGGCATCGAGTCCGCCGAGCAGTTCGGCATCCACCTGGCGCGCTGGTTCGTGAACAGCCAGGAGCCGATCCAGCGTGCGCGCATCCGGATCGAGGAGTACGCCTGGGACCGGATCGCCACCTCGGACGCCAACTCCAAGTTCATCGGCTCCGACGAGGTGAACCACTCCTTCGTCCGCAAGGGCATGGAGACCCGCGTCACCCAGATCACGTACGACGGCCAGAACTGGGAGGTCATCTCCGGCCTCAAGGACCTGATCGTCATGAACTCCACCAATTCGGAGTTCTGGGGCTACGTGAAGGACAAGTACACGACCCTCCAGGAGGCGTACGACCGCATCCTGGCCACCCAGGTGTCGGGTCGCTGGCGCTTCAACTGGACCGACGACGAGCAGCGGATGCCCAACTGGGAGAAGTCCTACGCCGAGACCAAGAAGCACATGCTCCAGGCCTTCGCCGAGACGTACTCCCTCTCGCTGCAGCAGACCCTGTACCAGATGGGTTCGCGCATCATCAACCACCGTTCGGAGATCGACGAGGTCCGCTTCTCGCTCCCGAACAAGCACCACTTCCTGGTCGACCTGGAGCCCTTCGGCCTCAAGAACGACAACGAGGTCTACTTCGCCGCGGACCGTCCGTACGGTCTGATCGAGGCCACGGTCCTGCGGGACGGCGTTGACGCCCGCATCCCCGTGGACATGACCAACCTCTAAGCGCGGTACGCGTCGCGTCCCGGGGCTCCGCAGTGGCCCCGGGACCGTGCGCGACACGCCCCCCACTTCCTGAATCGGCACCCGGACGCAACCGACGGGGCGACAGTACTGTCAGCTGTCAGACCCCGGCTCCGGCACTCAAATCCCCTGGGTTTTGCCGTGCCCGCACCGCCACTGAAAGCACGAGGAAGTCCCATGGCAGCATCGGCAGCCCAGGACGGCGCAGTAGAGCGCACCGTCATCGAGAACTGTGCGATCGCAACCGTTGACGCGAACGACACCGAGTACGCCTCGGGTCACATCGTCATCGCCGGCAACAAGATCGAGTCCATCGGCGCGGGCAGGGCCCCCGAGAACCTCGACAACGTCGTCCGCCGCATCGACGGCACCGGGCACCTCGTGACTCCCGGTCTGGTCAACACGCACCACCACTTCTACCAGTGGATCACGCGTGGCCTGGCCACCGACCACAACCTCTTCAACTGGCTCGTCGCGCTGTACCCGACGTGGGCGCGCATCGACGAGCAGATGGCCTACTCGGCCGCCCAGGGCTCCCTCGCCGCGATGGCCCGCGGTGGTGTCACCACCGCGATGGACCACCACTACGTGTACCCCAAGGGTGCCGGCGACCTCTCCGGCGCGATCATCCGCGCCGCGTCCGAGATGGGCGTCCGCTTCACCCTCGCCCGCGGCTCCATGGACCGCAGCGAGAAGGACGGCGGTCTGCCGCCGGACCACGCGGTCGAGACCCTCGAAGGCGCGCTCGCCGACACCGAGGCGACCGTGAAGAAGTACCACGACGCCTCCTTCGACGCGATGACGCAGGTCGCCGTCGCCCCCTGCTCCCCGTTCTCGGTCTCCACCGAGCTGCTCAAGCAGGGCGCCGAGCTGGCCCGCCGCCTCGGTGTGCGCATGCACACGCACGGCAGCGAGACCGTCGAGGAAGAGAAGTTCTGCCACGAGCTCTTCGGCATGGGCCCCACCGACTACTTCGAGTCGACCGGCTGGCTCGGCGAGGACGTGTGGATGGCGCACAGCGTCCACATGAACGACTCCGACATCGCCGCGTTCGCCCGTACCAAGACCGGTGTCGCGCACTGCCCGTCCTCCAACGCCCGTCTGGCCGCCGGCATCGCCCGCGTCCCGGACATGCTGGCCGCCGGCGTACCGGTCGGCCTCGGCGTGGACGGCACCGCCTCCAACGAGTCCGGCGAGCTCCACACCGAGCTGCGCAACGCGCTGCTGATCAACCGGCTGAACCCGGTCCACCGCGAGGCCGCGCTCAACGCCCGCCAGGCCCTGCGCCTCGGTACGTACGGCGGAGCGCAGGTCCTCGGCCGTGCCGACAACATCGGCTCGCTGGAGGCCGGCAAGTGCGCCGACCTGGTGCTCTGGAACCTCAACACGTTCCTGCACTCCTCGATCGCCGACCCGGTGACCGCGCTGGTCTTCGGTGCGGCCGCCCCGGTGACGGCCTCGTTCGTCAACGGCAAGCAGATCGTCGAGAACAACCGACTCCTCTTCGCCGACGAGGACGCCATCGCGGTGTCCACCCGTGAAGAGGCCCAGCGCCTGGCGCGCATCACCGCGCAGGGCTGATCTTCCCCCTGGCTCCGCCGGGGGGACCCCCACCCCTGGCTCTGCCGGGGGACCCCCAGAGTCCGGCCGGGGGGGACGGCCCCCGGCCGGTCTGCCGCGGACCCGAGCGGGGTCCGCGGCAGCCGTTCCCGGGAAGCGCCCGAGGTTCCTCCGAAGGCGTTCCCGGGGCGGTGCCCCGTGCCACTGCTTGGCCGGAACGGTTTGGGCGAATCGTTTCCGCACCTCCTGAGCAACACACGCAACCCCCTCCACCACCACAACTCCACACCGGCTCGACCGCACAGCTTTCGCACCACCTCCAAGACACCCACGTCCCTGCCGACGTGTTACCCGACCGGAGGAAGCCGTGGCCCACACGCCCAGGTTTCGCAAAGATGCAGTCGCAGTACCGGAGGAGAAGCACCCGGTCGACGAGACCCTGCCTCCTCTGAAGATGCTCACGAGCGGCCTCCAGCACGTGGCCGCCATGTACGCGGGTGTCGTCGCCCCGCCCATGATCGTCGGCCCCGCCGTCGGACTCTCCGCCACCGAGACGGCGTTCCTGATGGGCGCCTCGCTCTTCACCGCCGGCCTCGCCACCCTCCTCCAGACCCTCGGCTTCTGGAAGATCGGCGCCAAACTCCCCTTCGTCAACGGCGTGTCCTTCGCCGGCGTGACCCCGATGATCGCCATAGGCAAGGGGGAGGGCGCGGACGCCATCCCCGTCATCTTCGGCGCGATCATCGTCGCGGGGATCGTCGGCTTCTTCGCCGCCCCGTACTTCGGGAAACTCGTCCGCTTCTTCCCACCGGTCGTCACCGGTACGGTCATCACCCTGATCGGCGTGTCCCTGCTGCCGGTGGCCTTCAACTGGTCGCAGGGCGGCAACCGCACCGCCACCGACTACGGCTCGATGAAGAACATCGGCATGGCCGCCGTCACCCTCGTCATCGTCCTGCTGATGCGCAAGTTCCTGCGCGGCTTCCTCCAGCAGATCTCGATCCTGCTCGGCCTGGTGGCGGGCACGCTGATCGCGCTCCCGCTCGGGATGACCAGCTTCGACGCCGTCAAGAACGCCTCGCTGGTGGGGTTCCCGACCCCGTTCCACTTCGGTGCACCGCAGTTCCAGGTCGCCGCCATCGTCTCCATGTGCATCGTGATGCTGGTGTGCATGACCGAGTCCACCGCCGACATCCTGGCGCTGGGCAAGATCGTCGGCCGGCCGGCGGACGCGAGGACCATCGAGGGCGGACTGCGCGCCGATACGCTCGGCAGCGCGCTCAGCCCCCTGTTCAACGGGTTCATGTGCAGCGCCTTCGCCCAGAACATCGGGCTCGTGGCGATGACCAAGGTGCGCAGCCGGTTCGTCGTCGCCGCGGGCGGCGGCATCCTGATCCTGCTGGGCCTGTGCCCGATGGCGGCCTCCGTCATCGGAGTGGTCCCGCTGCCGGTCCTCGGCGGCGCCGGCATCGTGCTCTTCGGCTCGGTCGCGGCCAGCGGGATCCAGACCCTCGCGGGCGCGGCCATGGAGAAGGGCGAGAACGCCCTGATCGTCGCCGCCTCGGTGGGCATCGGCCTGATCCCGATCGCGGCGCCGGACTTCTACCACGCGTTCCCCAAGGACCTGTTGGTCGTCCTGGACTCGGGCATCAGCACGGGCTGCGTGGTGGCCATCGTGCTCAACCTGGCCTTCAACCACTTCGGAGCCCAGCGCGCCGGAGCCGCCGCCCCGGAACCGGTCCCCGTGCACTGAACCGTGGCCCGGGGTGTCCGCCGGGCCGGGCGCCGAACGGCCGGTGCGTACGCCACCCACTGCGGGTGTGGCGTACGCACCGGCCGCTTCCGCGTCAGCCGGCGCCCCCGGGGGCCGCGGGCGTCCAGAGCATGAGGTTGCTCATCAGTTCCGCCTGCTCGATGGCGTCGTCGAGGGCGTGGTGGGTGTGGCGGCGGGCGGAGAGGAGTTCCCGGGGCATCCGGCCCTTGACCGCCGCCCGCAGCGGCACGCCCGCCTTCGTCGCGTACAGGGTCTTCATGTCGAGGCAGCCGGAGTGCCCGAAGGGGCTCTCGCCGCCGAAGCTCATCAAGTACCAGTACAGGAAGGTCCAGTCGAAGGAGGCCGGGTAGCCGCACATCACGGGCTGCGCCCCGGCCTCGGCGGAGACCTCCCGCACCCAGGCGCGGAACTCGGCCATGGCCGCCGCCGGTTCGGCGCCCTCGCGCAGCAGCCGCTCCCGGTCGAGCCCGCTGACGGCGAGCGCCTCGGGCACGTACTGCCCGCTGATCGGGCGCAGTTCGCGGTAGAAGGTCCGGCTCTCGGGGTCGGTGGCCGTGTACGATGCGCCGTCCTGCCGCCCCGCGACGGCGGCCCCGAAACTGATCATCGAGTACGGGCCGGGGATCGGGCCGTCGGCCTCGATGTCGACGGAGATGTAGAGGCTGGGGCGGGCGGGTCGCGCGGTGCGCTCGGTACGGGCTGGCATGAGCGGATCATGCCAGCCCGCGGCCGCCGCGATCATCCCGTTTCCGGGCGCCGCCGCCCTCGCGCTACACGGTGGCCCGCCGCGGCGAGGACATCCGGTCCACCATCCGTACGACCGTGCGGCGGCTCGCGAGGCGTCCGCTGAAGGCCATGGCGCGGTTCATGGCTCCGGAGATCACGCTCGGCGGCGGGTTGCGCCGGTCCAGGGCCTTCAGCGCGGTGCGCACGACCTCCTCGGAGCTCTGCATCCTGGTGCCGCTAGCGGCGTCCTCCGTGCCGACGACGTCGAAGAACTCCGTCTTCGTCGCGCCGGGCGACAGTGCCATGACCCGCAGGCCGGTGCCCTGGGACTCCTGCCACAGGGCCTCCGTGAAGCTGAGGACGAAGGCCTTGCTGGCGCCGTAGACGGCCATGTTCGGGACGGGCTGGTAGCCGGCCACGCTGGCCACGTTGACCAGCACGCCGTCGCCGCGCCCGCGCAGCGGGCCGATGAAGGCGCGGCTGATGTCGACGACGGCCATCACGTCGAGGGCCACCTCCTGGCGCAGCCGCTGCGGCTCCTCCGTGTGGAAGCGCCCGTACGTGCCGAAGCCGGCGTTGTTGATGACGCTGGAGACCGTGATCCCGCGCCGTTCGACCTCGGCGGCCAGCAGCTCCCCGCACCCCTCGACGGACAGGTCCATGGCGACCGGCTCGACCTGGACGCCGTGCGCCGCCGCCAGCTGGCCGGCGAGCGCCTTCAGGCGGTCCTCCCGGCGGGCGACGAGCACGAGGTCGGATCCCCGCGCGGCGAGCTGGCGCGCGAACTCGGCGCCCAGGCCCGAGCTCGCGCCGGTGATCAGGGTGGTCCTGCCTCGGTAGTCGACCGCGTTCACAGTGGCTCCTGCCCATGGATGACAACGTCTGGCATCACTGTATGCCTGCTTGGCAGTCACTGCCAAGCGGACAGCTGGAGTCAGACAGGCGGTCCGCCTATATGCTGGCCCGATGGGGACAACCGCAACGCAGCCGAGCCTGTGGGACCGCTCCCGGCAGGCCGTGGTGGCGAGCATCTTCGACACGGCCATGAGGCTCTTCGCCGAGCAGGGGTACGAGGCCACGACCATCGCGCAGATCGCCAAGGAGGCGGGGATCTCCCAGCGGTCGCTCTTCCGGTACTTCGGTACCAAGGAGGACATCGTCTGCGGCGAGCAGGAGGAGCTCGGCGAGCTGCTGCGCAGGACGGTGGAGGCCCAGCCCGCCGCCGCCACCCCGTGGGAGGCGCTGCGGGCCGGATTCGAGGTGCTCATGGAGGTGCACGGCGACCCCGGTCAGCTGCTGGAGATCACGACGCTGATCTTCGCCACTCCGCCACTGCGCGCCCGCTACACGCAGAAGCGGCTGCGCTGGCAGGAGATGGTCCAGCCCGCCGTCACGGCCCGGATGCCGGCCGGGGAGGGCCCGGTCCCGCAGGTGCGCGCCGCGGCCGTCACCGCCACCGTGTTCGCCTGTGTGGACGCCGCCACCGAGGCCTGGGTCCGCAGCGGCGGCGGCGCCGACCTGGCGGCCCTGTACGACGAGGCACTGGCCGCCGTACGGGGCTGACCGCGCTCGGCGGGGACGGGAAAGGGCGCCCGCGGAGGTCTCCGCGGGCGCCCCGGATCCGGAAGGCGCGTACCGGTGCTCAGGGGGCGGGCGTCAGGAACATCCCCGTGTGGTCCGCTCCGGCGGTGTTCTTGCAGCTGGATGCGGAGTTCGCGGGCTGGGCGACGGCGAGGTTCAGGCAGCGCCCGACCGCCAGCTGGCCGAAGTAGTTCGGGTGCATGGACTCCTGGACCAGCCCCTGCGTCTCGCTGCTGTCGATCCAGCGCGCCCACTCGCTCGTCTTCGCCGACGCGGGGGCCGAGCTGCTGACCTGCTTGCTGGTCTTCGCGCACACCTCGCGGCCCTGCATCATGTCCCGCAGGTCCAGGAACTGCACGCCCTTGGCAGCGGCAACTGCCTTGAGCCGTCCGGCGATCTGCGGCACGAGCGAATCGCGCGCCCAGTCCGAGTCCCGGTTCCAGAACGGGCAGCCGCCGGTGTTGAGGCGGCTCCAGTCGCTCTGCGTGTACCGGTTCTCGGCGCCGCGCGGGATCGGCGACGGGTAGGACTGCAGGACGATCCGGTACGAGGAGTCGGTGTAGCCGGCGCTCCGCATCACGGCGCGGATCTCGTCGAGGGACTTGCCGACGTTCGCCATCACCCCGTCCATCTTCTCGTCGACCCCGTACTGCTGGTCGTCGTAGCAGTACGAGCCCCACAGGGCGAAGTCGAGGGCGCAGTCCTTGATGATGTCGGCGAAGCCGAGGTCGTTGCCGCCGATGGACAGCGCGATGACCTTGACGTCGTTCGCGCGGGCCACCGCGGCGAGCTGATCGGCCTGCGGGGCCTCGCCCTTGAAGGCGACGCCGCCGTTGGAGGCGCGGAAGACGTTCTCGGAAACCGCCCCGGAGCAGGCCAGGTTCACGGCCACGTCGGCGATCGCCCCGGCGCTCTTGACCTCGGCGGAGTCGGAGCGGTGGCACCCTCCGGCGGTGCTCCCGTACACCTTGGCGGGGTCGTAGGTGCTCCCGGAGACCCAGGCGCGGTCCGTCCCGGTCCGGTTCCCGCTGTTGGTCAGGCTGTTGCCCTTCCAGCGGCCGGCCTCGCCGGAGATGTAGCTGTCGCCCATGGAGACCACGGCGGTGGGCCCGGTCCCGGGACTGGCCGCGGAGGTCCCGGCGGAGCCGGCGACCAGAGCGCTGACGGCGAGCGGCAGAACCATCCCGGCCCCGGCGAGCCGTCGCACTCGACTACGGGCCCGGTCCTTGCTGGCGGTGCGGAATCCGATCACGGCGGAACTCCTGCGGTCGGCCATGGCAATGCCGAAGAGAACTCCGGTGCATGGCTGGGAAAGTGGGGGTACCGCCGGCCGGTGGCATCGGAAAGGTGACACGGCGCGCGTTGTTACCGCTAGGTACAGGAAAGTTACGATGAAGTAACAACCGATCGATCGGTCGGGCCGTCAAGTTCCGCTTCCGTGGCCGGGTTCCGGACGCGCCTCCGCCCCCCAGGCCGGGGGCCTGGGGGGCGGAGGGGGGGTTCGGCTGCTGTGCGGGTCAGCCGACGGTGGGCGTCAGCCGACCAGTTGGTCGTAGGCCGGGAGGGTCAGGAAGTCCGCGTAGTCCGCGTCCAGGGAGACCTGGAGGAGGAGGTCGTGGGCCTGCTGCCACTTCCCGGCCGCGAAGGCCTCCTCGCCGATCTCGGCGCGGATCGCCGCCAGTTCGCCGGCGGCGATCTCGCGGGCGAGGTCGGCGGTGGCCCGCACGGGCGCGCCCTCGTGCTCGAAGACGACACCGGCGTTGATCCACTGCCAGATCTGGGAGCGGGAGATCTCGGCGGTGGCCGCGTCCTCCATCAGGCCGAAGATGCCGACCGCGCCCAGGCCGCGCAGCCAGGCCTCGATGTAGCGGATGCCGACCTGGACCGCGTTGCGCAGGCCCTCGTACGTCGGCTTCGCGTCGAGGGAGTCGATCGCGATGAGCTCGCCGGGGGCGACGGAGACGTCCTCGCGCAGCCGGTCCTTCTGGTTCGGCTTCTCGCCGAGGACCGCGTCGAAGGAGGCCATCGCGATCGGGACCAGGTCGGGGTGGGCCACCCACGAGCCGTCGAAGCCGTCGCCCGCCTCGCGGTCCTTGTCGGCCTTGACCTTCTCGAACGCGATCCGGTTGGCCTCGGCGTCCTTGCGGGACGGGATGAAGGCCGCCATGCCGCCGATGGCGTGCGCCCCGCGCTTGTGGCAGGTGCGGACCAGGAGTTCGGTGTACGCCCGCATGAACGGGGCCGTCATCGTCACCGCGTTGCGGTCCGGGAGGACGAACTTCTCGCCACCGTCACGGAAGTTCTTCACGATCGAGAACAGGTAGTCCCAGCGGCCGGCGTTCAGGCCCGCCGCGTGGTCGCGCAGCTCGTAGAGGATCTCCTCCATCTCGTACGCGGCCGTGATGGTCTCGATCAGGACGGTCGCGCGGACCGTGCCCTGCGGGATGCCGACGTAGTCCTGCGAGAAGACGAAGATCTCGTTCCAGAGGCGCGCCTCCAGGTGCGACTCCGTCTTCGGCAGGTAGAAGTACGGGCCCTTGCCGAGCTCGATGAGCCGCTTGGCGTTGTGGAAGAAGTACAGGCCGAAGTCGACCAGCGCGCCGGCGACCGGGCGCCCCTCGACCTGGAGGTGACGCTCCTCCAGGTGCCAGCCGCGCGGGCGCATCACGACGGTCGCCAGCTGTTCGGCCGGCTTCAGGGCGTACGACTTGCCCGTGCGCGGGTCGGTGAAGTCGATGCGGCGCTCGTAGGCGTCGATCAGGTTGAGCTGGCCGAGGACGACGTTTTCCCAGGTGGGGGCCGAGGCGTCCTCGAAGTCGGCGAGCCAGACCTTGGCGCCCGAGTTCAGGGCGTTGACGGTCATCTTGCGGTCGGTCGGACCGGTGATCTCCACACGGCGGTCGTTCAGCGCGGCCGGCGCCGGCGCGACCTTCCAGTCGCCCTCGCGGACCTGTGCGGTGTCCGGGAGGAAGTCGAGGTGGGAGGTGCGGGCGATTTCGGCGCGGCGCTCGGCGCGGCGGGCGAGGAGTTCGTCGCGGCGGGGCGTGAACCGCCGGTGGAGCTCGGCCACGAACGCGAGGGCCGCCTCGGTCAGGACTTCGTCCTGCCGGGGCAGGGGCTCGGCGTCGACGATGGCCAGCGATGACGGCGCTGGTGCGGACATATCTGTCACTCCTTCAGCGGCGGTGCCTGGCGGCCGCGGGGAATGCTCGCGCAGGACGGCACGCAGTGCCGCCGGGGTGGAGAGTTCCGGGATACGGTCGCGGGCGCCGTCTGGGGGTTCAGGGCGCTTCTGACCAGTGGATAGTAATTTCCTTATGGTGGAAGTTCAATGGTTTGTTGATGTCGAGATTCTCTGAGTCGACACATTCGGGCCCCCGGTGGCCCTCAGTGCCATCGTCGTCACTGCCCGCTCAACCGCCCCGCGGCCGCCGCTCAAGCCAGTCGTGCCAGGTCGGGCGGGGTGTCGATGTCGAAGGGCTCGGCGATGTCCCCGCACTCCACCAGCGTGAGCTCGTCGGCGTGATCTGTCAGGTGCACCCGCGCGCCCTTGTCCCCGGTCGCCGTCGCCGCGATGTCCGCCCAGCGGTCGGCGCCGAAGAGCACCGGATGCCCGCGCTCCCCGCCGTACGACGCCGCCGCCAGACTCGCCGGGGAGCGGTACGCCGCCAGGACCCGGGCCACGGCCGCGGGCCCGATCCCCGGCTGGTCCACCAGCGAGACGAGGGCCGCGCCGGCGCCCGTACCGGCGAGCGAGGCGAGGCCGACGCGCAGGGACGAGCCCATGCCCTGCGCCCAGTCGGGGTTGTCCACGACCACGCAGCCGCTGAGGTCCGCCCGCTCGCGGACCTCGGCCGCGGCGGCGCCGAGCACCACGTGGACCGGCCCGCAGCCCGCCTCGCGCAGCACCCGTACGGCGTTCTCGACCAGCGGGCGGCCGCGGTACGGGAGCAGCGCCTTGGGGCGGCCCCCCAGGCGGCGGCCGCCCCCGGCGGCGAGGAGCAGGCCCGCGATCACCGGGCTCGCGGTCGCGTCTGTGGAATGCGTGGTGGATGACATGTCAGCGATTCTCGCGCCTGTGGTGCGGCGGGCGGGCGGCGCGCCAGGAGACGTCGTACGGCGGCCAGCGCGGGCCCCAGGCGCAGCGGCTCGGAGATCCGGTTCTCCCTCGCCGCCGCGAAGGCGCGTTCGTCTCGGTCGGTCAGCCGGGTGTCCACGGGGCTCTCCTTGCCAATCGGGGGCCAATACCGCGAGTGTGGACCTCGATTGGTCTGGTCGGCAGAGCCAATCAGGGGAGGTTGGCATGGCAAACGGGCGAGTGGTCCAGACGGCGGACAGAGTCCTCGGCAGTCGCCAGCTCGCGGCGCTGCTCCCCTCCGAGGTGCGGGCCCGCCCCGGCTACCGGTCCCTCGCCGACGCCGTGCGGAAGCTGATCCTGGACGGCCGGATCGCCCTGCACGTACGGCTGCCCGCCGAGCGCGAGCTCGCCGAGGCGCTCGGCGCCAGCCGGGCCACCGTCACCGGGGCCTACGACCTGCTGCGCGAGAGCGGCTACGTCCGCAGCCGGCGCGGCTCCGGCACCTGGACCGAGCTCCCCGAGGGCCACGGCCCGGTCGGCGCCCACCTGCTGGCCGGCTCCGGCGGGTACCTGCCCGACGGGGAACCCGGGATCGACCTGGCCATCGCCGCCCTCGGCGCCCCCGAGGACAGCCTGACCGAGGCGCTCGCCTGGGCCGCGCCCCGGCTGCCCGGGCTCGCCCGTAGCCCCGGCTACCACCCCTTCGGACTGCCCGACCTGCGCAGCGCCGTCGCCGAGCGGTTCACCCGGCGCGGGCTCGCGACCCGCCCCGAGCAGATCCTGGTCACGGCCGGGGCCCAGCAGGCGTTCTCGCTGGTCGTGAGCCTGCTGTGCGGGCCGGGGGACCGGGTGGTCACCGAGAGCCCCACGTACGCGAACGCCCTCGACGCCCTGCGCCACTCCCGGCTGCGCACCGGGTCGATCGCGGTGTCCGATGCGGGCTGGGACATGGAGATAGCCGAGTCCACGCTGCGCCAGACCGTGCCGAGGCTGGCGTACGTGATCCCGGACTTCCACAATCCGACGGGCCTGCTGATGCCGCAGGAGCAGCGGCTGCGGCTCCTCGCGGCGACGCGGCGGACCGGGACGTGGCTGGTGGTCGACGAGACCATCGCCGACATCGCCCTGGACGTACCGGCGCCGGCGCCGCTGGCCTCACTGGCGCCGCGCGGCGGGGCGGAGCACGTGGTGACGATCGGCTCGCTCAGCAAGACGCACTGGGGCGGGCTGCGGGTCGGGTGGGTCCGGGCCACCGCGAAGATGATCACCGAGCTGGCGGCGGTGAAGGTGGCCGCCGACATGACGGGGTCGGTGCTCGACCAGCTGGTGGCGCAGCCGCTGCTGGAGGGGCTGGAACGGACCCTGCCGGCGCGGCTCGCCCGGTTGCGGGAGCAGCGGGAGGCACTGGTCGCCGCGCTGGAGCGGCACACTCCGGAGTGGTCCTGGGAGCGGGGGCCGGGCGGGCTGTCGCTGTGGGTGGACCTGGGGGAGCCGGTGAGCTCGGCGCTGGCGGAGCGGGCCGGCGCCTGCGGCGTGCACATCGGGAGGGGGGCGCGGTTCGGGGTCGATCCGGGGACGTTCGAGCACCGGCTGCGCATTCCGTACACGCTGGCCGCGGACCGCCTGGACGAGGCCGTACGCCGCCTCGCGGCCGCCTTCCACGACGGGGTACCGCTGGCACCGGCGGTGGAGCGGCCGCACTGGGTGGCCTAGGGGGTGGTGTCTTCCGGGCCCGGCTACTGCGTGCGGATCAGGCGGCGCGAGGTGGCCGCCGCCACCGCCGAGGTGCGGGAGTCGACGCCCAGCTTCGCGTAGATGTGGACCAGGTGGGACTTGACGGTGGCCTGGCTCAGGAAGAGCTTCTTCGAGATCTGCTGGTTCGACAGGCCGTCCGCGACGAGCTGGAGCACCTCCAGCTCCCGCTTGGTCAGCGCCTGCGCCGGCGTCCGCATCCGGTCCATCAGGCGCAGCGCCACCGCCGGGGCCAGGGCCGACTGGCCGGCCGCCGCCGTGCGGACCGCCGCCGCCAGCTCCTCCGGCGGGGCGTCCTTCAGCAGGTAGCCCGAGGCCCCCGCCTCGACCGTGGCCAGGATGTCCGCGTCCGTGTCGTACGTGGTCAGGACCAGGACCCGGGGTGCTCCTGCGGCGGCCGTGATCGCCGCCGTCGCCGCCGAGCCGTGCATGCCCGTACCGAACTGGAGGTCCATCAGGACCACGTCCACCGGCTCGGAGGCGGCCAGCTCCACCGCCCGCTCGGCGGTGGCGGCCTCCGCGACCACCGCGAAGTCCGGCTCGGTGTCCAGCACCGCGCGCAGCCCGGCGCGTACCACCGGGTGGTCGTCGGCCAGCAGCAGGCGGATCGTCATCAGGAGGCCTCCAGGGGCAGCGGCAGGGTGACGGCCACGGCGGCGCCCTGGCCGGGGGAGGACTCGACCGTGAAGAGGCCGCCGAGGGTCTCGGCCCGCGAGCGCATGGCCGGCAGCCCGAACCCGCCCTCGCCGGAGGGCGCCGAGGAGGGGTCGAAGCCGGTGCCGTCGTCCACGACGTCCAGCGTCACCGAGGCGTCCATGAAGGTCAGGGTGATCTCGGCGCGGTCCGCGCGGGCGTGGCGCACCACGTTGGCCAGCGCCGACTGCGCGATGCGGAGCAGGGCGACCTCGTACGGGGTGGGCAAGGCCCGGGGCGCGCCGCTCAGGCAGAACCGCACGCGCGGCCCGGGCGCGGCCGCGCACAGCCGCTCCAGCGCGGCGGCGAGGGACCCGTGCTCCAGGTCGGGCGGGGTCAGCGCCCGTACGAAACGGCGCGCCTCGGCGAGGTTCTCCTGGGCCGCCCCCCGGGCCGCGCCGATGTGTTCCAGGGCCGGGGCGTCCTGCGGGAGCGAGCGCTCCGCCGCGCGCAGCAGGAGCTGGATCGAGGAGAGGCCCTGGGCCAGGGTGTCGTGGATCTCGCGGGCCAGGCGCTCGCGCTCCGCCAGGATCCCGGCGTCGCGCTCGGCGGCGGCCAGTTCGGCGCGGGTGGCGATGAGTTCCTCGATCAGCTCGCGACGGCGTTCGCTCTCGCGGTACAGCGCCTGGTAGCCCAGTACGGTCGCCACCGCCACGGCCCCGCCGAGCAGCGGGCCGAGGAAGGCACCCGGCGAGACGGCGCCGCCGTCCGCGTGCGCCACGAAGCCGCCGATCGCCGCGCACGCGGTCACCGCGACGGCCGTGATCCCCCAGCGCAGCCGCAGTAGGTGCAGCTCCAGGAAGTACAGCGGGAAGGCGATCCACAGCCCGTCGGGAGAGACCACCAGCAGCGCCGTCCAGGCCGCGCCCAGCCCGGCCAGCCACACCGCCGCGGCCCGCGGTGAACGGTGCACCGCGGGGGCCCGCACCCCCGCCGCGTACACGGCGGCCACCGCCGCGCAGGCGGCCACCACCCAGCCGGCGCGCGGCGCGGAGTCGGTGACGGCCCGCCCGGCGGCCAGCGCGAGCAGCCCGCACACCAGCGCGTGCAGGCACAGGCGCAGCACGCGCGAGACGGGGGTGAGGGGGCGCGGAGCGGGGGAGCGAGGAGTGGCAGCCATGGCCCGACCAGCCTAAGCGGGGGCGGACGGCGCCCGGTCAATCGAAAGTTTGATGTGCGGATGCGACCTTCGATACCAGGATCGCCACCGTGGCGCGATGCCCTGTGCCCACGCCGGAGACCAGGGTGGGGGACATGTTCGTCGCATGGAGAGATCTACGGTTCGCCAAGGGCCGCTTCGCCCTCATGGGCTCGGTCGTACTGCTGATCACGCTGCTGGTCGGCCTGTTGTCCGGGCTCACCGCCGGCCTGGCCCGGGAGAACGTCTCGGCCGTCACCGGACTGCCCGCCGACCACCTCGCCTTCGCCGCGCCCGCCGGGGACCAGAAGGTGTCCTTCACCAACTCCCAGGTGCCGGAGACGGCCTGGCGGGCGTGGCGCGCACAGCCCGGGGTGGCGTCGGCCGAGCCCCTCGGCATCCGCACCACCAACGCGGTGGCCGGCGCCCGTACCGCCGCGGTCTCCGTCTTCGGCGTCGACCCGGCCGGCCCCCTGCCGCCGCGCGGCGCCGGCCTCACCCCGGGGCGGGTGGTCCTGAGCGAGAAGGCGGCGAAGGAACTCGGCGGGCTGAGGGCCGGCGGCAAGCTGAGGATCGGCCCGCTGGAGCTGGCCGTCGCCGCCGTCTCCGGCACCGCCGCCTACAGCCACACCCCGGTCGTCTGGACGGACCTGGGCGACTGGCAGCGCATCGGCAACCCCGGCACCTCCGCCGACACCCTCGCCACCGTGATCGCGCTCGACACCGACGGACCGGCGGACCTCGCCGCCGGAGACCGGGCGGCCGGCACGAAGGCGCAGACGATCGACGAGGCGCTCGGCGCCATAGGGTCCTACCAGGCCGAGAACGGCTCGCTCCAGCTCATGCGCGGCTTCCTCTTCGCGATTTCCGCCCTGGTCATAGGGGCCTTCTTCACCGTCTGGACGATCCAGCGCAGCGGGGACGTCGCCGTGCTGAAGGCGCTCGGAGCCTCCACCCCGTACCTCCTGAAGGACGCCCTCGGCCAGGCGGTGGTCATGCTCGCGATCGGCACCGGTCTCGGTACGGCCATCGCCGCCGGGTTCGGCGCGCTCATCAGCGGGGGCGACGTGCCCTTCGTCCTCGACACCGCGACCGTGCTGGCGCCCGCCGCGATCATGATCGTGCTCGGCGCGCTGGGCGCGGCCCTGTCCATCCGGCGGATCACCGCCGTCGACCCCCTGACCGCCCTCGGGAGCGCCCGATGACCCTGCTCGTGCACGACGTCACGCTCACCTACCCGGACGGCGAGAGCCGGCTCACCGCCCTGGACCGGGTCCGCCTGGAGGTGCCCGCGGGCACGCTGACCGCGGTGATCGGACCCTCCGGCTCCGGCAAGTCCAGCCTGCTGGCCGTCGCCGCGACCCTGGTCACCCCGGACTCCGGGCAGGTGGTGGTGGCCGGCCAGGACACCGCACGGCTGAGCGCCGCCGAGAAGTCGGCCCTGCGCCGGGAGAAGATCGGCATCGTCTTCCAGCAGCCGAACCTGCTGGCCTCGCTCACCGCCGCCGAGCAGCTCCAGGTGATGGCCCACCTGTCGGGCCGCCCCTCGCGGACCCTGCGCCGCCGCGCGCTGGACCTGCTGGACGCGGTCGGGCTGGCGGACAAGGCCGACCGGCGGCCCCACCAGCTCTCCGGCGGCCAGCGCCAGCGGATCAACATCGCGCGCGCCCTGATGAACGAGCCGGCCGTGCTCCTGGTCGACGAGCCCACGAGCGCCCTGGACCACGAACGCGGCGCCGCGGTGCTCGACCTGCTGGTCACCCTGACCCGCGAGCGCTCCACGGCGACCGTGCTCGTCACCCACGACCACGCCCACCTGGAGCGGATGGACCGGACGGCGACGATGACGGACGGCCGCCTGACGGAAACGGCGCAGGAGGAGCCGGCGAGGGTCCCGGCCGCCTGAGCGCCCGTCCGTACGCCAGGGCCCCGGCCCCTCCGACGAGGGGCCGGGGCCCTGGCGTACGGACCGGACCTACGCGGGGTTCTGGCTCTGCAGCGCCACCGACAGCTCGGCCGCGACGTTCTGCAGGATCGGCACGAAGGACTCGGCGACGGCCTCGGTCACCCGGCCGGCCGGACCCGAGATGGAGATCGCGGCGGCGGTCGGCGAGTTGGGCACCGACACGGCCAGGCAGCGGACTCCTATCTCCTGCTCGTTGTCGTCGACCGCGTAGCCCGTCTTGCGGACCTGCTCCAGGGCCTCCAGGAAGCCCTCCGGAGTGGTGATGGTCTTCTCCGTCGCGGCGGGCATCCCGGTGCGCGCCAGCAGCGCCCGCACCTCCTCGGCGGGCGTGTACGCGAGCAGCGCCTTGCCCACGCCGGTGGAGTGCGGCAGCACCCGGCGGCCGACCTCGGTGAACATGCGCATGGAGTGCTTGGAGGGCACCTGGGCGACGTAGACGATCTCGTCCCCGTCGAGCAGGGCCATGTTGGCGGTCTCGCCCGTCTCCTCGACCAGGCGGGCGAGGTAGGGCCGGGCCCAGGTCCCCAGGAGGCGCGACGCGGACTCGCCGAGGCGGATCAGGCGGGGGCCGAGGGAGTACCGTCGGTTGGGCTGCTGCCGGACGTAGCCGCATGCCACGAGGGTGCGCATGAGGCGGTGGATGGTGGGCAGCGGCAGACCGCTGGCGGTCGAGAGCTCGCTGAGGCCGACCTCGCCCCCGGCGTCGGCCATGCGTTCAAGCAGATCGAAGGCGCGCTCAAGGGACTGAACGCCACCGCTGGCGGCGGTGGGCTTCGCGGAAGCGTCGGTGGTGCTGGCGCTGGACGTCGGCACGGCGCGGTCCTTTCGGTGCTGGCAGGCAAGGAAGCAGCCTACCGGTCGGTCGGCGTCGGCCCTAGAGCCGGGGCGAAGCCGTCCCCGCCGGTCAGATGGGGTTTGTCCGGGTCGCGGACGTCCTCGGAAGTTACCCGCCCGCCCCCCGGTGGTGGTAGCTACATTCTGGATAGTGAAATCTTAATTCCATCCTGTGGAAACATCCAATTGCGGCACCGGTGTGTCGGTGCTCTGTCCGGCGGCTCTTGACTGGCCCCGGATCGGCGGCGAGACTCCGTCAACAGAACGTTGAATTTCGCTCTGTGGAAGTAGATGGGGAGGTTCCGGCGTGTCCGACGACGTGGAACTGGTACTGCGCTCGACTCGCGTCATCACCCCCGGGGGGACGCGCGCCGCTTCGGTCGCCGTCGCCGCCGGGAAGATCGTCGCCGTACTGCCGCACGACGCCGAGGTACCGGCCGGCGCCCGGCTGGAGGACTTCGGCGACGACGTCCTGCTCCCCGGCCTGGTCGACACCCACGTGCACGTGAACGACCCGGGCCGCACCGAGTGGGAGGGGTTCTGGACGGCCACCCGCGCCGCCGCGGCCGGGGGCGTCACCACCATCCTCGACATGCCGCTGAACTCCCTGCCGCCGACCACCACGGTCGACAACCTCCGCGTCAAGCAGGAGGTCGCCCGTACCAAGGCGCACGTGGACGTCGGCTTCTGGGGCGGCGCCCTGCCCGACAACGTCAAGGACCTGGCGCCGCTGCACGACGCCGGAGTCTACGGGTTCAAGTGCTTCCTGTCGCCCTCCGGCGTGGACGAGTTCCCCGAGCTCGACCAGGAGCAGCTGGCCACCTCCCTCGCCGAGATCACCGGCTTCGGCGGCCTGATGATCGTGCACGCCGAGGACCCGCACCACCTGGACGCCGCCCCGGTCGTCCCCGGCCCCAAGTACGCCGACTTCCTGGCCTCCCGTCCGCGCGACGCCGAGAACACCGCGATCGGCAACCTGATCGCCCAGGCGAAGCGGCTGGACGCGCGCGTCCACGTATTGCACCTGTCCTCGTCCGACGCGCTGCCGCTGATCGCCGCCGCCAAGGCCGAGGGCGTCAGGATCACCGTCGAGTCCTGCCCGCACTACCTCACCCTGACGGCCGAGGAAGTGCCGGACGGCGCCAGCGAGTTCAAGTGCTGCCCGCCCATCCGTGAGGCCGCCAACCAGGACCTCCTGTGGGACGCGCTCGCCGACGGCACCATCGACTGCATCGTCTCCGACCACTCCCCGTCCACGGCGGACCTGAAGACCAGCGACTTCTCCACCGCCTGGGGCGGCATCTCCTCCCTCCAGCTGGGCCTGCCGGCGATCTGGACCGAGGCGCGTCGCCGCGGCCGGACCCTGGAGGACGTGGTCCGCTGGATGTCGGCGGCCCCGGCGAAGCTCGCGGGCCTCGCCCAGAAGGGGGCCATCGAGGCCGGCCGCGACGCCGACTTCGCCGTCCTGGCCCCTGAAGAAACGTTCACTGTGGTCCCGGCCGAACTGCACCACCGCAACCAGGTCACGGCGTACGCGGGCAAGACCCTGCACGGCGTCGTGAAGTCCACCTGGCTGCGCGGTACGCAGATCGCCGACCACGGCACCCCGACCGAGCCCACGGGCCTCCTCCTCGAAAGGCAGAACTGACCAGTGGCGATTGCATCCTTCACCGGCAACGCGAACCCGTACGGGGGCGGCGACCCGTACGCGGACTACCGCACCGCGGACTTCCCGTTCACCCAGTACGCGAACCTGGCCGCCCGTGAGCTGGGCGCCGGTGTCATCGCCGCCAACGACGAGTTCTTCGCCCAGCGCGAGAACCTGCTGATCTCCGAGGCCGCGCACTTCGACCCCGAGGACTTCGGCCACAAGGGCAAGGTCATGGACGGCTGGGAGACCCGCCGCCGCCGCGGCGTCTCGGCCACCCGGCCCTGGCCGACGCCCGAGGACCACGACTGGGCCCTCGTACGCCTGGGCGCCCCCGGCGTCATCCGCGGCATCGTCGTCGACACCGCCCACTTCCGCGGCAACATGCCGCAGGCCGTCTCGGTCGAGGCCACCAACTGGGAGGGCGCCCTCGCGCCGACCCCGGAGGAGCTCCAGGGCGACGCGGTGAAGTGGACGACCATCGTCCCGCGCACCCCGGTCGGCGGCCACGCGGCCAACGGCTTCGAGGTCACCGCCGAGCAGCGCTTCACGCACCTGCGCGTCAACCAGCACCCCGACGGCGGCATCGCCCGCCTGCGCGTCTACGGCGAGGTCCTGCCCGACCCGAAGTGGCTCGCGGCCCTCGGCTCCTTCGACGTGGTCGCGCTGGAGAACGGCGGCTCCGTCCAGGACGCCTCCAACCGCTTCTACTCCCCGCCGACCAACACCATCAACCCGGGCCGCTCCCGCAAGATGGACGACGGCTGGGAGACCGCCCGCCGCCGCGACAACGGCAACGACTGGATCCGCTACCAGCTGGTGGCCGACTCCGAGATCCGCGCCGTCGAGATCGACACCGCCTACCTCAAGGGCAACTCGGCCGGCTGGGCCTCGCTGTCCGTCAAGACGGGCGAGGAGGGCGAGTGGACGGAGTTCCTGCCGCGCACCCGCCTGCAGCCCGACACCAACCACCGCTTCGTCCTGGACACCCCGGCGGTCGGCACCCACGTGCGGATCGACATCTTCCCGGACGGCGGCTTCTCCCGCCTGCGCCTGTACGGCTCGCTGACGGAGGCCGGCGCGGCCGCGCTGACCGCTCGCCACCAGGAGCTGGGCGGCTGACGCCCTCCCCCTGACCGCCCCGGGGGCCGACACCCCCGGGGCGCGCACGGCCCGATGGGGCGCACCGCGACGGCGGCGCGCCCCATCGGCGCGTCCCGGTACGCGCGACGACCCCGGTACGCGCCGTGCCCCCCGGTACGCGCTACGCCGCGTGGCCGCCGTCCACCGCGAACTCGGCGCCCGTCACATAGGTGGCGTCCGGTCCCGCGAGGAAGGACACCAGACCCGCCACCTCCCGCGTGGTGCCGAAGCGCCCGAGGGCCGTCAGCGCGCTCTGGGCGGCGGCGTACGGGCCGTCCGCCGGGTTCATGTCGGTGTCCACCGGGCCCGGGTGCACGAGGTTCGCGGTGATGCCGCGCTCGCCGAGCTCCCGCGCCAGCGCCTTGTTCAGGCCGGTCAGCGCGGCCTTGCTCATCGCGTACAGGGTGCCGCCGGGGCCGGGGACCCGCGCGGCCATGCAGCTGCCGATCGTGACGATCCGGCCGCCGGAGCCCATCCGCGCCGCCGCGGCCTGGGTGGTCAGGAACACCCCGCGCACGTTGACCGCCAGCACCCGGTCCACATCGGCCAGGGTGAGGGCCTCCAGGGGGCCGAGTACGCCGATCCCCGCGTTGTTCACGAGGGCGTCGATCCGCCCCAGGCCCCGTACGGTCTCCTCCACGGCGGCGACCGCCTGCGCCGGGTCGCCCACGTCGGCCCGTACGGCCAGGGCCCGCCGGCCGAGCGCCTCGATCGCGCCGACGACCTCGGCAGCGTCCCGCTCGCCGCTGGCGTACGTGAGCGCGACATCGGCGCCGTCCTGCGCCAGCCGCAGGGCCGTGGCCGCCCCGATGCCCCGGCTGCCGCCGGTCACCAGGGCCACCACCGCGTCGTGGGTGCTCATGCTCTTCTCCTTCGATCGCACGGATGGTCCGAGAACTCGTTGTGCTTTCAATGAGATAGGGGGAGGAGGGCGGGCGCTGGCGGGAATCGGACCTCGCGTTCGTGCGCGCCGCGCCGATGAGTCCGGGGGTGGCCGGGAGTCTGAACCCGTACAGGGGGAACCCGTACGGGCGGAACCCGTGCACGGGACACCGGACGCAAGGAGCGCAGAGCCATGGGCAAGCTGACCCTGACCACCTTCGTGACCCTCGACGGCGTGATGCAGGCCCCCGGCGGGCCCGACGAGGACCCCGCCGGCGGGTTCGAGTACGGCGGCTGGCTGACCCCGTTCCACGACGAGGGCGTCCACGCGTTCACCACCGAGCTGTTCGACCGGGCCGGGGCCTTCCTGCTCGGGCGCCGCACGTACGACATCTTCGCCGGCTACTGGCCGAAGAGGACCGAGCCCACCGACCCGATCGCGAGCCGGCTCAACGGCCTGCCGAAGTACGTGGCCTCGACCACGCTCAGGAACCCCGCCTGGGCGGGGACCACCGTCATCGACGGGGAGCAGTTGCAGAGCGAGATCGTGCGGATCAAGGACGGGCTGGAGGAGCACCGGGAGCTCCAGGTGCACGGCAGCGGGCAGTTGGCCCAGTGGCTGCTCGCGCGGGACCTCGTGGACGAGCTGAACCTGGAGGTGTACCCCGTCGCCCTGGGCGCCGGGCGGCGGCTGTTCCCGACGGGCGGGCTGCCGACGGCCTACGAGCTGGTCGCCTCGCGCACGACGCCGAACGGGGCCGCCATCCTCACCTACCGCCCGACCGGCCGCGCCACCTTCGCCGCCTTCGGCTGATCCGGCGGAAGTACGGAACGCGTGACCGGAAATCGCCGGTTCCACTTCCAGGCGGTCGCATTAGTGTGACCGCATGCCACCACCGGACACGGACATCGGCCCCGGTCCCGGCCCCGGCCGCGGTCCCGGCCCGGGTCGCCGGGGGAGCCGTCACAGGTCCGGGAGCTCCGTCATCCGGACCGTACGCCGCTCCCGCCGCGACACCTCGCACGCCTCCGCGATCCGCAGCGCGGCCAGCGCCTCCCGGCCGTCGCACGGGTTGGGTCCCTCACCGCGCACCAGCCGGACGAAGGCGGCCAGCTCCGCCTCGTACGCGGGACCGAAGCGCTCCAGGAACCCCGCCCAGGGCTTGCTCGCCGGGGGCGGGCCGTGCGGTTCGGTCGAGGCGATCGGCGTACGGTCGTCCAGCCCGGAGGAGACCTGGTCGAGCTCCCCGGCCAGCTCCATCCGCACGTCGTACCCGGCGCCGTTGCACCGGGTGCCCGTACAGGTCGCCAGGGTCCCGTCGTCCAGGGTGAGGACGGCCGAGGCGGTGTCCACGTCGCCGAGCTCCCGGAAGACGGGCGGACCCGCGTCGGAGCCCGTCGCGTACACCTCGACCACCTCGTGCCCGGTCACCCAGCGGACCATGTCGAAGTCGTGCACCAGGCAGTCCCGGTACAGGCCCCCGGACGTCGCCAGGTACGCGGCGGGCGGCGGGGCCGGATCGGCGGTCATCGTCCGTACGGTGTGCAGCCGGCCCAGGGCCCCGGAGCGCACCAGCTCCCGCGCGGTGCGGCAGCCCGCGTCGAAGCGGCGCATGAAGCCCAGCTGGAGCACCGCGTCCGCGGCGGTCACCTCGCGCAGCACGGCCAGCGTGCGGGCCAGATCGGTGGCCAGGGGCTTCTCGCAGAAGACCGGCAGCCCGCCGCGGACGGCGCGCAGGACCAGCTCGGCGTGCCCGTCGGTGGCGCAGGCCACGACCAGGGCGTCCACGCCCCAGGTGAAGACCTGCTCCACCGTCGGCGCCGCGGTGGCGCCCAGCCGGTCGGCGAGGCGCGCCGCCCGCGCGGGATCGGCGTCGGCGAGCAGCAGCGAGCCGGCGTCCGGGTGGCGGGCCAGCGCCGCCGCGTGGAAGGAGCCGATCCGGCCCGTTCCGATCACCCCGATGCGCATGCAATCAACCTGACCCCCTCACCGGGGGCTGTCAATCCGCCCGACAGTACCCGTATGGCCCAGATGGGCTCGAAGGACCCGATGACCGCACATGGTCCACTGTGGCGGATACTGAGCGGCTGGAACCGTAATGACCGCTTTGGCAGCAGCGGACCGCACACAACGCAGGACGAGGGAAGGGCACGCAGACGTGGCTAGGGTTCGGACAGGGGTACGCGTCGTGGGCGCCGTGCTCGCGGCGGTACTGGGAGCCTCCCTCGTGGGCTGCAGCAGCACGGGCGGCAAGCGCGCCGAGGAGCGGGCGAAGGCGGCCCAGGCGGGCCGGCCCGCCGTGTCCACCCCGCGCTGGACCTTCGCGATGGTCACGCACGCGGGCGACGGCGACACCTTCTGGGACATCGTCCAGAAGGGCGCCAAGGAGGCCGCGGCCAAGGACAACATCAACTTCGTCTACGCCCACGACGACCAGGCCCAGCAGCAGGCCCAGTTCGTGCAGAACGCCATCGACCAGAAGGTCGACGGGATCGTGGTGAGCCTGGCCAAGCCCGAGGCGCTCAAGGACGTCATCGCCAAGGCGGTCAAGGCCGGCATCCCGGTGATCACGGTCAACTCCGGATCCGCCCAGTCCGCCGAGTACGGGGCCCTCACCCACATCGGCCAGGACGAGCAGATCGCCGGCGAGGCGGTCGGCAGCGAGCTGACCAAGCGCGGGAAGAAGAAGGCGGTCTGCGTCCTGCACGAGCAGGGCAACGTCGGCCACGAGCAGCGCTGCGCCGGGGCGAAGAAGACCTTCGGCGGGGTCATGGAGAACCTGTACGTCGAGGGCACCAACATGCCCTCCGTCCAGGCGGCCATCCAGGCGAAGCTCCAGGCCGATCCGTCCGTCGACGCGATCGTCACCCTCGGCGCCCCCTTCGCCCCGACGGCGGTCAAGGCGAAGGACGCGGCCGGCAGCAAGGCCGAGGTCGACACCTTCGACCTCAACGAGTCCGTCGCCCGCGACCTCAAGTCCGGCGCCCTCGGCTTCGCCGTCGACCAGCAGCCCTACCTCCAGGGCTACGAGGCCATCGACCTGCTCTGGCTGTACCGCTACAACGCGGACGTGCTCGGCGGCGGCCGCCCGGTGCTCACCGGACCGCAGATCGTCACGGCCGACGAGGCAGGCAAGCTGGAGGAGTTCATCAAGCGGGGCAGCCGATGAGCACGGCCACGGCCGTCGACGAACGGCTCGCCCCCACCTCCCTGGTCCGCAAACTGCTCGGCCGCCCCGAGCTCGGCGCGGTCGTCGGCGCGGCCGCCGTCTTCGTCTTCTTCTCCTTCGCGGCGCCGAGCTTCCTGCAGGCCTCCAGCCTCAGCACGATCCTGTACTCGGCCTCCACCATCGGGATCATGGCCTGCCCGGTGGCCCTGCTGATGATCGGCGGCGAGTTCGACCTCTCCGCCGGCGTCATGGTCACCACCTCGGCGCTGGTCAGCTCGATGTTCAGCTACCAGATGACCGCCAACGTGTGGGTGGGCGTCGGGGTGTCCCTGCTGGTCACCCTGGCCATCGGCTTCTTCAACGGGTTCATGCTGACCCGTACCAAGCTGCCCAGCTTCATCATCACGCTCGGCACCTTCCTGATGCTGACGGGCCTGAACCTCGGCTTCACCAAGCTGATCAGCGGCTCCGTCTCGACGAAGACCATCGCCGACATGGAGGGCTTCTCCTCCGCCCGCGCGCTCTTCGCCTCGCAGTGGAACGTCGGCTCCGTCACGCTCAAGGTCACCATCCTGTGGTGGCTGGCCCTGGTGGCCGTCGCCACCTGGATCCTGCTGCGCACCCGCGCCGGCAACTGGATCTTCGCGGTCGGCGGCGGGGCGGACGCGGCACGCGCGACCGGCGTCCCCGTGGTCAAGACCCGGATCGGCCTCTACATGGGCGTCGCCCTGTGCGCCTGGATCTCCGGCCAGCACATCCTCTTCTCGTTCGACGTGGTCCAGTCGGGCGAGGGCGTCGGCAACGAGTTCCTCTACATCATCGCGGCCGTCATCGGCGGCTGCCTGATGACCGGCGGCTACGGCTCCGCGATCGGCTCGGCCGTCGGAGCCTTCATCTTCGGCATGACCAGCAACGGCATCGTGTACGCCCAGTGGAACCCGGACTGGTTCAAGTTCTTCCTCGGCGCGATGCTCCTGCTGGCGACACTGCTCAACGCATGGGTCCGCAAGCGGGCGGAGGCGAAGTGACCACCGACAAGACCGCAGCCCTGGTGAAGCTGACCGACGTCAGCAAGTACTACGGCAACATCCGCGCGCTCCAGGGGGTCTCCCTGGAGGTGCACGCCGGCGAGATCACCTGCGTGCTGGGCGACAACGGAGCCGGCAAGTCCACCCTCATCAAGATCATCGCGGGCCTGCACCGGCACGACGCCGGCAGCTTCGAGATCGAGGGCGAGGAGACCGTGCTCGCCAACCCGCGCGCCGCCCTCGACCACGGCATCGCCACCGTCTACCAGGACCTGGCGGTCGTCCCCCTCATGCCCGTCTGGCGGAACTTCTTCCTCGGCTCCGAGCCCACCAAGGGCCGCGGCCCCCTGCGCCGCCTCGACGTGGAGTTCATGCGGAAGACCACGCGGGCCGAGCTGCTGCGCATGGGCATCGACCTGCGCGACGTCGACCAGCCGATCGGCACCCTGTCGGGCGGCGAGCGGCAGTGCGTGGCCATCGCCCGCGCCGTCTACTTCGGGGCCAAGGTCCTCGTCCTCGACGAGCCGACCGCCGCCCTCGGCGTCAAACAGTCCGGCGTGGTCCTCAAGTACGTCGCCGCGGCCCGTGACGCCGGCCTCGGCGTGGTCCTGATCACCCACAACCCGCACCACGCCCACCTGGTCGGCGACCGGTTCGTCCTGCTCAAGCGCGGCACAATGGCCGGCAGCCACACCCGCGACTCGATCACCCTGGACGAGCTCACCCGGCAGATGGCGGGCGGCTCCGAGCTGGACGAGCTGAGCCACGAACTGGAGCGGGTGGCAGAATCGGGACCGGACCATCCGTCCGGAGCAGCAGACACCGCGTCCGGCACCACCGCACCCTGAGGGACGACACGACTCGATGAGCACGTACCGGGACTTTGCGCTCGCCCACCGGGGGGCGGCGCGAGGCACCGTCCTGCGGACCATCGGGACCCGTGAGCGCCGGTCGCACCTGACCGCCCCGCGCGTCCCGACCGTAGGCATCGACATCGGCGGCACCAAGGTGATGGCCGGCGTCGTCGACGCCGACGGGATCATCCTGGAGAAGATCCGCACCGAGACCCCCGACAAGTCCAAGAGCCCCAAGGTCGTCGAGGACACCATCGTCGAGCTGGTCCTCGACCTGTCCGACCGGCACGACGTCCACGCCGTGGGCATCGGCGCGGCCGGCTGGGTCGACGCCGACCGCTCCCGGGTGCTCTTCGCACCCCACCTGGCCTGGCGCGACGAGCCGCTGCGCGACGCGCTCCAGTCCCGGCTCGCCGTCCCGGTCATGGTGGACAACGACGCCAACACCGCCGCCTGGGCGGAGTGGCGCTTCGGCGCCGGCCGCGGCGAGGACCACCTGGTCATGATCACGCTGGGTACCGGCATCGGCGGCGCGATCCTCGAAGGCGGCCAGGTCAAGCGCGGCCGCTTCGGGGTGGCCGGCGAGTTCGGCCACATGCAGGTCGTACCCGGCGGGCACCGCTGCCCCTGCGGCAACCGCGGCTGCTGGGAGCAGTACAGCTCCGGCAACGCCCTGGTCCGCGAGGCCCGCGAGCTGGCGGCCGCCGACTCGCCCGTCGCGCACGAGATCATCGCCCGGGTCGGCGGCAACGTCTCGGAGATCACCGGGCCGCTCATCACCGAGCTGGCCCGGGAGGGCGACGCCATGTGCGTCGAGCTCCTGGACGACATCGGCCAGTGGCTCGGCGTCGGCATCGCCAACCTCGCCGCCGCCCTCGACCCCTCCTGCTTCGTCATCGGCGGAGGCGTCAGCGCCGCCGACGACCTGCTGATCGGGCCCGCCCGGGACGCCTTCCGGCGCCACCTCACCGGGCGCGGCTACCGCCCCGAGGCCCGGATCGCCAAGGCCCAGCTGGGCCCCGAGGCCGGCATGGTCGGTGCCGCCGACCTGGCCCGGCTCGTCGCCCGCCGCTTCCGCCGCGCCACGCGCCGGCGCGTGGAGCGGTACGAGCGCTACGCGCAGTGGGGCCTGATCGACACCCCGGCCACCCTGGAGCGCAAGGCCGCCGGCCTCCGGGCCGAGGAGACGAAGCCCGCCGACCCCAAGCCCGCCGACCCCAGGCCCGCCGAGATCGAGCCCGTCGGGCCCGCCGAGACCGAGACGGCGGAGACCGGGGCCGGGGCGGCCGGGGCGGCGGACGCGAAGCCCGCCGGGACCGAGGACGGGGGCCCGCGGTGACACCGCCCTCCGTACCCCGCCAGGCCTCCGCCCCCGACGAGGGCGGCGCCCCGCCCCCGGCCGAGGACCGGCGGCACGTCGTCCGGCGCCGCTGGATCACCGCGATCATCATCCTGCTGCTGGTCGGCGTGCCCGCCGGCTACCTCGCCGTATCCGCCCAGCAGAGCCGCGAGAGCGGCCGGGACAAGGCCTCCAAGGTCGGCGCGACCAAGGTGCGGCCCGGCTGGCCCTCCAAGGTGCAGCGCAGCATCTACGAGGTGCCGATCCCGCCGAAGGCCTGGCGGGTCGGGTTCCTGGAGACCAACAACTGGCGCACCAGCCGGCTGTACGTGCAGTTCGCGGTCACCCCCGCCGACCTGGACTCCTTCCTCGCCGACCTCGGCACCAGCCGGGCAGAACTGACCCGCGAGGTCTCCATCAGCCCGCACGACGCCGCCGTCGCGGGGTGGAGCTGGGGCCCGGACAACGCCTGGTACGGCACCACCTTGGAGCAGCCGAACCCGCGCCCCACCCGGGACGTCACCGTCGACCTCACCGACCCGGCCAAGCCGAGGGTCTACGTGGTGTCAACGGCGACCCCGTAGGTGGCTAGCCTGCTGCCATGAAGCTCACCAAGCGGCTGCACTCCTGTGTCCAACTGGAGAAGGACGGGCGCGTGCTCGTCATCGACCCGGGCGCCTTCAGCGAGCCCGACGCCGGGCTCGGGGCGGACGCCCTGCTCGTCACGCACGAGCACCCCGACCACTTCGAGGAGGGCCGGCTGCGCGCGGCCCTCGACGCCAACCCGGCGGCCGCGCTCTGGACGCTGCGCAGCGTCGCGGAGCGGCTGGCCCCCGCCTATCCGGGCCGGGTGCACACCGTCGGCCACGGGGACGCCTTCAGCGCCGCCGGCTTCGAGGTCCAGGTCCACGGAGAGCTGCACGCGGTGATCCACCCGGACATCCCGCGGGTCACCAATGTCGGCTACCTCGTGGAGGGTTCGCTCTTCCACCCGGGAGACGCGCTGACGGTGCCCGAGGTGCCCGTGGACACCTTGATGCTCCCGGTGCACGCGCCCTGGAACAAGGTCGCCGAGGTGATCGACTACCTGCGCGAGGTCAAGCCGCGCCGGGCCATCGACATCCACGACGCCTACCTCTCGGACATCGCCCGGCCGATCTACGACGGCGCCCTGGCGGCCCTGGGCGGCACCGACCACGGGCGCCTCGCCGCCGGCGAGGCCGCCCAGCTGTGACTGTCGGTGCCGGGCGGTAGGTTGGACGGCATGCGTATCGCCACGTTCAACGTCAACTCGATCACCGCCCGGCTGCCCCGGCTGCTGGCCTGGCTGGAGAGCTCCGGCACCGATGTCGTGTGCGTCCAGGAGACCAAGTGCTCCGAGGCGCAGTTCCCGTACGAGCAGCTGCGCGAGCTGGGCTACGAGGCGGCCGTCAACGCCACCGGCAGGTGGAACGGGGTGGCCCTGATCTCCAAGGTCGGCCTGGAGGACGTGGTCCGGGGCCTGCCCGGCGGCCCCGAGTACGAGGGCGTCGAGGAGCCCCGGGCGATCTCCGCCACCTGCGGCGGGGTCCGCCTGTGGTCGGTGTACGTGCCGAACGGGCGGGAGGTCGAGCACGACCACTACGGCTACAAGCTGGACTGGTTCCGGGCGCTGACCGCCGCCGTCGCCGAAGACGCGGCCGGCCCGCGCCCGTTCGCGGTCCTCGGCGACTACAACGTGGCCCCGACCGACGAGGACGTGTACGACCCGGCGGTCTTCGCGGGCCTGACCCATGTGACCCCCGCCGAGCGCGCCGCCCTGGAGGCGCTGCGCGGCGCCGGGCTCTCCGACGTGGTGCCGCGCCCCCTCAAGTACGACCGGCCGTACACGTACTGGGACTATCGTCAGCTCGCCTTCCCCAAGAACCGGGGCATGCGCATCGACCTGGTCTACGGGAACGAGCCCTTCGCGAAGGCCGTCACCGATGCGTACGTCGACCGTGAGGAGCGCAAGGGCAAGGGTGCCTCGGACCACGCCCCGGTGGTCGTCGACCTCGCGCTGGACGCCTAGGTCGTGTCTTTCGGATCAGGGCGCCCCGGGCCCGCCGTGATCCGAAAGTCACGGCCTGGCCCCGGCCCGCCGGACGGATCCCGCGCGCCCTGTGGCCAGCGCGGGATCCCGGTGCCACGCTGGTCGGTATGAACATCCCCTTCCTGGACCACTGGCTGAACCGGCACGAAACGGAACGGGGTGCGGGGCTCGCGGCCGCCCTCGCGGACGACCCCGAGGGCGTCAACGAGTTGTTCTCGGAGTGCGAGGTGCTGCGCGTCCACGCGCGCGCGGCCGGGCTGGAACTCGACGAGAG
Source organism: Streptomyces vinaceus (assembly GCF_008704935.1). Lineage (NCBI taxonomy): Bacteria > Bacillati > Actinomycetota > Actinomycetes > Kitasatosporales > Streptomycetaceae > Streptomyces > Streptomyces vinaceus. Next base: position 1,497,600 of record NZ_CP023692.1, on the reverse strand, counting down.
TCCGGCCTCGTTGGAGGCCCTCGACCAGCTGATGCCCCGCTGGCGGCGGGACCCCGAGGTCGTGCCCTGGCTCGGCAACGACGCGGGCTTCTACCTCGGCACGGTGATCATCCGGACCAAGCTGGGCTCCGCCTGGCAGGTCTGGCCCAACGGCCAGCCGGTGATCCGCCTGGCCTCGGGCCGCGAGCTGAACGTGGTGGAGTCGGGGGTGTCCTGGGCGATGACCGGCTCCCCGGAGCTCTCCCAGGCGTACGCCGAAGCCTCCGAAGGCTGACCTGTTTGAGCTTTATGTCACCTTTAGGCGTGTCGAGGCGAAGTGCCCTTCCGTCGCTGGATAGTTTGCGCTGACCTCGACACTCCGACAGGTGGGCAGGGCAGCGTATGGCCGTCGATCCGTTGATCGAGCTGCGGGACGTCAACAAGCACTACGGGGCGTTGCACGTGCTCCAGGACATCAACCTCACCGTCGGCCGCGGGGAGGTGGTGGTGATCATCGGCCCGTCGGGCTCCGGGAAGTCGACCCTGTGCCGGACCATCAACCGCCTGGAGACCATCGAGTCGGGCACGATCCGGCTCGACGGCAAGCCGCTGCCCGACGAGGGGAAGGAGCTGGCGGCCCTGCGCGCCGACGTGGGCATGGTCTTCCAGTCCTTCAACCTCTTCGCGCACAAGACCGTCCTCGCCAACGTCTCGCTCGCCCAGGTCAAGGTCAGGAAGCGCAAGAAGGACGAGGCGGACAAGCGCTCCCGGGAGCTGCTCGGCCGCGTCGGCCTCGCCGACCAGGCTCCGAAGTACCCCGCCCAGCTCTCCGGCGGCCAGCAGCAGCGCGTCGCCATCGCCCGGGCCCTGGCGATGAACCCCAAGGCGCTGCTCTTCGACGAGCCCACCTCCGCCCTCGACCCGGAGATGATCAACGAGGTGCTGGAGGTCATGCGCCAACTCGCCGCCGACGGCATGACCATGGTCGTGGTCACCCACGAGATGGGCTTCGCCCGTTCCGCCGCCAACCGCGTCGTGTTCATGGCCGACGGCAGGATCGTCGAGGACCGCACGCCGGAGGAGTTCTTCACCGCCCCGGAGAGCGAGCGGGCCAGGGACTTCCTCTCCAAGATCCTCAAGCACTGAGGGGCGGGCCGATGAAGCGCACCCGCGGCGCGCGCCCGCGCAGCCGTCTCCGTCTCCGTCTCCTGCCGTTCCTGCTCCTCGCCCTGCTGGCCCTCCTCGCCGGCTGCGGCAAGGAGGGCAGCCCTCCGGTCAAGGGCCCGCAGCCCGAGGACCTGCCCGTCTACAAGGTCGCGACCGGCTTCCAGCTGCCGCAGTCCCCCACCTGGGAGCGGGCCAGGAAGCGCGGCAACCTGGTGGTCGGGGTCAAGGAGGACCAGCCGTACCTGGGGGAGAAGGACCCCGCGAGCGGGCGCTACTCCGGTTTCGACGTCGAGATCGCCAAGATGATGGCCGCCTCGCTCGGCTTCGACCCCAAGACGACCGAGTTCAAGACGATCGCCTCCGCCAACCGCGAGACGGCCCTCCAGAACGGCCAGATCGACTACTACGTCGGCACCTACACGATCAACGACAACCGCAAGAAGCAGGTCGGCTTCGCCGGCCCGTACTTCATGGCCGGCCAGTCCCTCCTCGTCCGCAAGGACGAGAAGGACATCAAGGGGCCGGGCGACCTCGCCGGCAAGAAGGTCTGCTCCGCCGCCGGATCCACCCCCTACCAGCGGCTGGCGCGCGAGTACCCGAAGGCCGTCCTCGTCGCCTACGACACCTACTCGGCCTGCGTGGACAACCTGCTGACCTACCAGGTCGACGCCGTCTCGACCGACGACTCCATCCTCCTCGGCTACGCGGCCAAGGTCCCCGAGGAGCTGAAGGTCGTGGGCGCGCCCTTCTCGAAGGAGCCCTACGGCATCGGCGTCCCGCGCGGCGACAACGCCCTGCGCTTCGCCCTCGACGACGCCCTGGAGGAGCAGGAGAGGAACGGGAACTGGAAGAAGGCCTACGAGGCCACGCTCGGCCTGTCCGGCGTCCCCGCCCCGCAACCGCCCGCCATCGACCGCTACCCGGCGAGCTGAGGGGAGAGCCCACCACCATGTACGTGCTCACGCAGAACTTCGCGCTCTACTGGAAGGGCTTTGTCGGAACCGTCGAGCTCACGGTCTACGCCTCGGTCCTCGCCCTGGTCCTCGGTTTCGTGATGGCCTCCTTCCGCGTCGCGCCCGTCGGCTCCTTCCGGGTCTTCGGCACGGTCTGGGTCACCGTGCTGCGCAACACCCCGCTCACGCTGCTCTTCTTCGCCGTGCTGCTGGGGCTGCCGCGCTTCGGTCTGGTCCTGCCCTTCCAGGTCTTCGCGGTCCTCGCCCTGGGCTGCTACACCTCGGCCTTCATCTGCGAGGCCCTGCGCTCGGGCATCAACACCGTGCCCAAGGGCCAGGGCGAGGCCTCGCGCAGCCTGGGCATGAGCTTCACCCAGACCCTGCGCTCGGTGATCCTGCCGCAGGCCTTCCGCTCCGTCATCCCGCCCATCGGCTCCACGCTGATCGCCCTCGCCAAGAACTCGGCGATCGCCGGCGCCTTCAGCGTCACCGAACTGCTGGGCACGTACAAGACCCTCAGCGAGCTGGGCTACAACATCATCTGGACCTTCGTCTGGATCGCCGTCGGCTACCTGATCATCACCTTGTCCATCAGCGCGCTCTTCAACGTGCTGGAGAAGCGCTGGGGGATCGCCCGATGACCGCGCACGCGCTCCACGGGGACACGGAGTCCACCGCCCTCTACGACCTGCCCGGCCCGCGGGCCCGGCGCCGCCACTTCCTCTACGGGATCGCCTCCACGGCGGTCATCCTCGCCCTGCTCGCCTGGATCCTCTACCTGCTCTTCGACACCGACCAGTTCACCGCCGCCAAGTGGAATCCCTTCACGTACAAGGGCATCCAGGAACTGCTCCTCAAGGGGCTGGGCAACACCCTCAAGGCCTTCCTGTACGCCTCGGTGTTCTCGCTCGTCCTCGGCGCGGTGCTCGCGACCGGGCGGCTCTCGGTGCACCGGCCGGTGCACTGGGCGGCCACGCTGTGCGTGGAGTTCTTCCGGGCCATGCCGGTGCTGGTGATGATCTTCTTCATCTTCGTCGCCCTGAAGGTCCAGCCGCTGCCGGCGCTGGTGGCGGGGCTGACCCTCTACAACGGCTCGGTGCTCGCCGAGGTCTTCCGTACCGGCATCAACTCCGTCGACCGGGGACAGCGCGAGGTGGCGTACGCGCTCGGCATGCGCAAGACCCAGGTCATGACCTTCGTCCTGGCCCCGCAGGCGGTCCGGGCGATGCTGCCCGCCATCATCAGCCAGCTCGTGGTGGCCCTGAAGGACACCTCGCTCGGCTACCTGATCACCTACGAGGAGTTCCTGCACGCGGGCAAGCTGATCGCCTCCAACCTCGACTACGACCTGCCGTTCATCCCCGTCGTCATGATCATCTCCCCGATCTACATCGGGATGTGCATGCTGCTCTCCTGGTTCGCCGGATGGGTGGCCCGGTTCGAGCGGCGCAGCCCGAAGACCGAGGCGGTCGCCGTCGTCGAACCCGACCCCGGAACGGTGCTGCCGGGCGACCCGCGGTAGCTCCGAAGAGCCGCCCCGCCCGGCAGCAGCCGCAGATCACTGCTCGCGCAGCGGTACCGAGACGTACGAGGGATCGGTGCGCGGTGAGGAGAAGGTCAGCTGCGCGCCGGAGGGGTTGTGCTCGATGTAGAGGGGATCGACGGTGTCGATCACGAGGGCGAGCCGGTGGCCCCGGGGCACGTCGTAGGCGGTCGAGAACAGCTCCAGGTCCACGCCGAAGGCCTGGCCCCGGGGCTTGCCGTGGAAGGTGTACGGGGCGTTGCTGACCAGCTTGCCGATGCCGAGCGGGCCGACGTCGTAGAGGTACGCGACGAACGTGCCGTCCGGGGCGGTGGGGGTGACGGTGGTGTGCAGCTTCACGGTGCCGCGGACGCGGCGGTCGGCCTCGTAGCGCGGGGACTGCCAGACCGCGGCGAAGGCGCGGGGCAGGAGCGGGACGGAGGCGGCCGGGGGAGCCTTGACGAACTGGTCGAGGATGCTGGACAGGAGGACGACGCCGCCGTCGGCGCCCGAGTCGACGCCCGTGAACAGGTGCTCGCTGTCGGAGAGCGGGAGCTTCTCGGTGCCGCCGGCGCCGACCGACTTCCAGTCGGCGTACCCCTCGTAGCCCCCGTCGCTGCGCGACTTGATCTGTACCGGGGCCTCGGTGTCCACGCCGTTGCGCTCGCCCTTGAGGTAGCGGTCGAACCAGCGGTGGGCGTTGGTCCAGGTGTCGTTCGGCAGCCCGAGCAGGCCGGTGCCCTCGGCGGTGGCGTGGTCGCCGGGGCGGAACTCCAGGCGCTTGGGGCCGGTGAGCTTCTCGTAGAAGGCCGCGTACTGGTTGGGCGGGAAGATGGAGTCGCCCCAGGCGTTGCCCAGCATGATCGCGGCGCCGTTGGCGTTGATCTCGTCGATCCGCTCGGCGGCCGAGCGCTGTCTGCCCCACTCGATCATCTGCGGTTCCCGGTCCAGCCGGGAGCCGAGGAAGTCGCCGAGGATCTGCTGGAGTTCGGGGCCCGGGCGGCCGGTCAGGTAGCCGGCGCCGCCGAGCAGGGCCGCGGCCTGGAGGTGCTGGGTGCGGCCCGAGTAGATCGACTCGATGATGTCGGCCCAGCCGCTGAGCGCGACCACGGCCTTGATCCGGGGATCGTGGGCGGAGGCCAGGAGGCCGATGCCCGCGCCGTACGACACCCCGCCCAGGCCGATGTGGTGCGCGTCGGCGGGGGTGTTGGCCAGTGCCCAGTCGATGACGGCGGAGACGTCGGCGGTGTCGGGCGGCCCGGCCACCTCGATCTGGCCGCCGGAGAGCCAGAACCCGCGTGAGGTGTAGCTGACGACGACGTAGCCGTCGTCGGCGAGCTTCTTGGCCTGGGCGATGTATTCGATCTGCGGCATGCCCCAGCTGGTGGGCAGCACGATGAGCGGGTACGTCCGCCCCGCCGGTGCGCCGGACGGGGTGAAGACGTTGCCCTTGAGGGTGATGCCGCCGGAGCCGGGGATGTCGTGGAAGCGGAGGTCGGACGAGGCCGACGATGCCGCCGCCGGGGCGGGGGCGGGTGCCGCCTGGGCCTGGTGGGGGGCCAGGCCCAGGGCGGTTGCCGCGAGTACGGCCGCCACGGCGGCCGCGGTGCTTCTGGTGGTGCGGGCGGTGCGGGCGGTGCGGACCATCGATCGCTCCTCGCGTGCGCCGGTGTCAAAGTGACCCGACGGTAACGGGAGGGGCTTACCGGAGGTAACCCGCCGGTAAGTTACGCGGTGGTAACGATTGAACGAGAGTCAAGTGCGCGGATCAGCCGTTCTGGGAAGCGCCGCCCGCGCCGCCGGCCAGGGCGCTCTTGGCCTTCCACTCGTCCCAGGACAGGTTCCACTCGCCGTAGCCGTTGCCGATGTCGGCCTTGCCCTTGGAGCCGTCGCCGGTGACCTCGACCAGGTCGCCCGGCTGGGTCTCGGCGAACAGGTCCTTCGCGTTGGCGTCGCTCATGCCGACGCAGCCGGAACTGGTGTTGGCCCGGCCGAAGTTGCCCGAATTCCACGGCGCGGCGTGGATGTACATGCCCGACCAGGTCACCCGCATCGAGTAGTCGACCATCTTGTCGTAGGAGTCGCCCAGGCCCACCGTCTGGGAGTCCATCCGGATGGTGCCCTCCTTGGCCATCAGCACCATCTTCCCGGACCAGGAGGCCTTCTGGCCGCCGGGCGTGCCCGCCGAGACCGGGATGGTCTTCACCGTCTGGCCGTCCTCGGTCACCGTCATCTTGTGGGTGTCGAGGTTCACCTGGAGCCGGCGGTCCTTGCCTATCTTGAACTCGGTGTTGTAGTCCTTGACGAACATCCCGCCGCCCTGGCCCGAGTCCACCCCGTTGAGGTTCATCTCGACCTTCACGTCGGTACCGGACTTCCAGTACTCCTTCGGCCGCCAGTCCACCCGGTCGTTCCCGCTGTAGTCCTTGAACCAGCCCCAGGAGCCCTCGGTGTTGTTCGAGGTGGTGACCTTCAGGTGCTTCTCGACCTCGGCCTTGTTCTTCACCGGGTTGTCGAAGACGATCGAGACCGGCTGGGCGATGCCCACCACCGGAGTGGCCTTGCCCGGGTTGATCGTGACCTTGTTCACCTTGTCCGCGGCGACCGTCTTGAACTGGGCGCTCGCGCTCTGGCTGTCGGTGTTCTGCGCCTCGACCTTGTAGTCCGTGCCCGGCGAGGCGTTGCGCTCGGAGGTCCACGACTTGCCGTCGTCGGCTATCTTCCCGGGCAGCTCGCCGCCCTTGCCGTCGGACACCTTCACCGTGGCCAGCTTCCCCTCCGTGAGGGTCACCTTCACCGGCTCGCCGGGCTTGGCCTGGTCGCCCGTGAGGTTCACGGATATCGCCATGTCCGGCTTCTTCTTGGCGTCCGCCGTGCCGGAGGCCTTCGCGTCACCGCCCGAGCCGCCCCCGCAGGCGGTCAGCGCGGCGGCCATGAGTGCGGTCCCGGCCAGCATGGCGTGGCGACTGCGTGCGGTACGGCGTGTGCGGCTCAACGAAACCCCTCCAAGTAATGATCGTTCGCAAATGGAGATGCGGACGGCACGACTTTAGGTTGCACAAACCGCCGAAAAGATCTGACTTTCTCTTGTGACGTGGACCGCAGCGAAACGGTCATCGTCCGGTCACAATCGCCGCGCACACCGGTCATGGACTCCTGTGAGAGTCCTGTGCGTCCCGCATCACCGGACGTACAGGAAGGCCGATTTGCCGTGTGCGCACTGCTCGTGAACCCCTCCCAGCGGAACCAGACCCCGGAGCGGGAGCTGAGTGTGCGTCCGATGTCGGTGGCGGAATACCAGGGTTTCCTTTTCCGGAACCGGAACGCGAGCTTTCTGCAGTACCCGTCCTGGGCCGAGGTAAAGGACCTCTGGCGCTCGGAAAGGGTCGGATGGCACTACCCGGACGGGCAGATCGCCGGTGCCGGGCTGGTCCTCTACCGCCAATTCCCCGGCACCCGCAAATACTTCGCCTACCTCCCCGAGGGCCCGGTCGCCGACTGGTCCGACCCGCACATCGACCGGTGGCTGGACCCCCTCAAGCGCCACCTGCGCGCGGCCGGCGCCTTCGCCGTCCGGATGGGCCCCACCCCCGCCTACCGCCGCTGGGACGCCGCCGCCGTCAAGGCCGCCACCGGAGCGGGCCGGCAGATATCCGACGTACTCGCCACCGAGGTCGACCCGGTCGGCGCCGCCCTCGCCGACCGGCTGCGCACCCGCGGCTGGAAGCGCTGCGGCGGCGAGGACGACGGCGACGCCCAGCCCCGCCACGTCTTCCGCGTACCGCTCGCCGGCCGCACCCTCGAAGACCTCTGGTCCGGCCTCAACCAGGAGTGGCGCCGCAACGTCCGCAAGGCCGAGAAGGCCGGGGTGCAGATCGTCCTCGGCTCCGCCGCCGACCTGCCCGAGTTCTACCGGCTGCTGCGCATCACCGAGGAGCGCGACGGTTTCCGCCTCGGCCGCTCGCTCGCGTACTACCAGCAGCAGTTCGAGGCCCTCAACGCCGAGGCGTCCGGCCGGATGCGCCTCTACCTCGGCGTCCACGAGGGCGAGATCCTCGCCGCGCACACCATGATCGTGGCCGGGAAGCGGGTCTGGTACCAGACCGGAGCCTCCGCCGACCACCGCCGCGAGGTCCGCCCCAGCAACGCCCTCCAGTGGCACATGATGTGCGACGCCCACGACTTGGGCGCCGACGAGTACGACATGCGCGGGGTACCCTCCACCCTTGACCCCGACGAACGTTCTTTCGGGTTGCTGCGCTGGAAGCTCGGCACCGGCGGGCAGGTCGTCGAAACCCTCGGCGAGTGGGAGACCCCCATGGACGGATACGCCAACACGGCGCTGTACAAGGCCTTCCAGGCCTACCTGGCCCGCCGGTGACCAGCACCGACACCAGAGCGGCCACCGGCCCCTCCGCCGACGGCGCGGCGGGCGAAGGCGGGGCGGCGGGCGCGGCCGACGCGGCCGGCGCTTCACCGGGGAAGAGCTCGGTGCTGCGCAGCGGCGCGCTCATGGCGGCCGGCTCGATCGTCTCCCGCGCCACCGGATTCGTCCGCTCCGCCGTCGTCGTCGCCGCGCTCGGCACCGGCCTGCTCGGGGACAGCTACGCCGTCTCCAACACCGTCCCGAACATCCTGTACATGCTGCTCATCGGCGGCGCCCTCAACGCGGTCTTCGTCCCCGAGCTGGTCCGGGCCGCCAAGGAGCACCGCGACGGCGGGGCCGCCTACACCGACCGGCTGCTGACCGCCTGCACCGCGGCGCTCCTCGTCCTGACCGCCGCCGCCGTGCTCGCCGCGCCGCTGATCGTCGCCGCGTACACCCCGTACACCGGCAGCCAGGCGAGCACCACGGTCGCGCTGGCCCGGTACTGCCTGCCGCAGATCCTCTTCTACGGGCTGTTCACCCTGCTCGGCCAGGTGCTCAACGCCCGCGGCCGGTTCGGCGCGATGATGTGGACCCCGGTCCTCAACAACTTCGTCATCATCGGCGTCTTCGGGCTCTTCGTCCACCTCTCCCACGGCGCCCCGGACGGCCTGACCGCCGGCGAGACCCGCCTCCTGGGCCTCGGCACCACCGCCGGCATCGTCATCCAGGCCCTCGCGCTCGTCCCCTCGCTGCGCGCCGCCCGCTTCCGCTGGCGCCCCCGCTTCGACTGGCGCGGCCAGGGCCTCGCCCGCCCGCTGCGCAACGCCGGCTGGCTGGTCATGCTCGTGCTCACCAACCAGATCGGCTACTGGGTCGTCACCCGGCTCTCCACCGCCACCGGGCACCGGGCCGTGGAGGCCGGCCTCGTCGGCGGCGCCGGATACACCGCCTACAGCAACGCCTACCAGCTGTGGATCGTCCCGCAGGGCATCATCACCGTCTCCCTCGTGACCGCCCTGATGCCCCGGATGAGTTCCGCGGCCTCCGACGGCGACCTCGGCGCGGTCCGCCGGGACGTGTCGTACGCGCTGCGCTCCAGCGCCGCCCTCGTCGTCCCCGCCGCCGCGCTCTTCGCGGCGCTCGCCCCCTGGGTGATGGGCAGCGTCTTCGGGTACGGGCGCACCGGCGCCGCCGACACCGAGGTCATGGCCGGGATGCTGATGGCCTTCGCGCCCGGTCTGATCGCCTTCTCCGGACAGTACGTCCTCTCGCGCGCCTTCTACGCCCTCTCCGACACCCGGACCCCGTTCTTCCTGAACCTCGTCATCGCCGCCCTGAACGCCGGGCTGTCCGCAGCCGCCTACCTGCTGCTGCCCCCGCGCTGGGCGGTCACCGGCATGGCCGGCGCCTACTCCGTCGCCCTGTTCGCGGGCCTCGCCGTCACCGCGTACACCCTCGCCCGGCGCCTCGGCCCGCGCACCGGGACCCGTACGCAGCGCCGCGCCACCGCCGTCCGCACCCACCTGCGGCTGCTGACCGCCTGCCTGCCCGGGGCCGCCGCCGCCTACGCGGCCGCCCGGGCCGCCGACGGCCTCGGCGACTTCGCCGCCCTCGGCGCGGGAACCGCGGCGCTCGCACTCGTCGTCGTCCTCCTCGCCAGGCCGCTCGGCCTCACGGAAATCACCGGCCTGCTGGACTCCCTGCGGCGCAAGGCCGGCCGGTAGCGGAGAACGGGCCTTCGAACCACCTTGGATAATGACCGGATGCCACGCGTACTGCTGATCGAGGACGACCCTTCCATCCGCGAAGGGGTGGGCCTCGGCCTGCGCCGCCGCGGCCACGAGGTGGCCGCCGCCGAGACCGGCGAGGCGGGCCTCGCGCTGATGGGGACCTTCCTCCCGGAGCTGGTCCTGCTCGACCTCATGCTGCCCGGGATGAACGGCGTACAGGTCTGCCGCCGCATCCGCGAGAGCAGCCAGCTCCCGATCATCATGCTGACCGCCCGCGGCGACGACTTCGACATAGTCGTCGGCCTCGAAGCCGGCGCCGACGACTACATCGTCAAACCCGCCCGCACCGAGGTCATCGAGGCCCGCATCAGGGCCGTGCTGCGCCGCCTGGGGACCCCGGCCGGCAGCCGCCCCGAGGTCGAGTTCCACGGGGAGCTCGCCATCGACCGAGCCGGGCTGACCGTCGCCAAGAACGGCGAGCGCGTCCCGCTCGCCCCCAGCGAGATCAAGCTCCTGCTCCACCTGTCCGCCTCGCCCGAGCAGGTCTTCTCCCGCCAGCAGCTCCTCGAATACGTGTGGGACCACAGCTACCACGCCGACGCCCGGCTCGTGGACGCCTGCGTACGGCGCCTGCGCACCAAGGTCGAGGACCCGGCGGGCAGCCCCCGTTACATCCAGACCGTCCGCGGCTTCGGCTACCGCTTCGGCCCGCTGTGAGGCGCGTCGCGCCGCTCGGGCTGCGCACCCGCCTGATCGCGGCCTTCCTGCTGGTCGCCGCGATCAGCGCCGTCACCACGGCCACGCTGACCTACCAGCAGGCCCGTACCGCGGTCCTCAAGCAGAGCCAGGACACCGCCGTCAGCACCCTGCGCGACCAGGTGGAGACGGTGCCCCTCGACCTGCCGCTGGACCAGGCGCAGCTCCAGCGGATCGTCACCGACCTGGGCAAGAAGGGCAAGCCGAACCCCTGGAACGTCTTCGGCGAGTACGGCACCCTGCGGGCCTCCAGCACCAGCGCGCCCACCTCCACCGTGGTCAGCGAGGAGCTCCGCCGCCAGGTGACGGCCCATCCGCACGCCGCCTTCCAGCGGGTGACCGATCCCGCGGGCAGACCGTACCTGGCCGTCGGCATGGCGGCCGTCTGGCTCCCCCACGACGTGCGGGAACCCACCGGCCTGGTCCTCTTCGCGACGATGCCGCTGACCACCGAGGGCAACACGGTCGAGGCCATGGTCGAAGCCGCCAAGCGGGGCGCCGTCCCGGGCCTCGCCATCGCCGTCGTCCCCGCCCTGCTGGCCGCGCGCAGCGTGCTGCGCCCCGTACGGGACATGCGCCGCGCCGCCCAGAGCATGGGCCGCGGCCGCCTCGACACCCGGATCGAGGTCCGCGGCTCCGACGAGCTCGCCGGACTCGCCCGCACCTTCAACGAGACCGCCGGCGCGCTCGAACAGTCGGTGAGCGAGCTGCGGGAGGCCGAGGCCCGGGCCCGCCGCTTCGCCGCCGACGTCTCCCACGAACTGCGCACCCCGCTGGCCGGGATGCTCGCCGTCACCGAGGTCCTCGACGAGGAGGCCGAGCGGCTCGACCCCGACACGGCCGCCGCCCTGCGACTGGTCAGCGCGGAGACCGGCAAGCTGGCCGTCCTCGTCGAGGACCTCATGGAGATCTCCCGCTTCGACGCCCGCGCGGCCGAGCTCAACCTCGACGACGTGGACGTGGCCGAGGCCGTGCACAAGACGCTCGAACGCCGCCACTGGCTCGACGAGCGGGTGGTCACCGACCTGCCGTCGCAGGTCCGCGCCCGGCTCGACCCGCGCCGCTTCGACGTGGTCCTCGCCAACCTCGTCGGCAACGCCCTGCGGCACGGCGGCGCCCCGGTCCGCGTCGGCGTACGCGCCGAGGTACGGCCGGGCGGGCCCCGGCTGCTGATCGAAGTCGCCGACAGCGGGCCCGGCATCGCCCCCGAAGTGCTGCCGCACATCTTCGACCGGTTCTTCAAGGCCGACGCCGCCCGTACCCGCTCCGCGGGCAGCGGCCTCGGCCTCGCCATCACCCTGGAGAACGTCCGGCTGCACGGCGGCACCCTGAGCGCCGCCAACGGCGGCGCCGGGGGAGCGGTCTTCACCCTCGACATGCCCCTGGAGGCCGACGCATGACCCGGACACGCGCGGCCGCGGCCGCCGGCGCCGCGCTGCTGCTGGGCGGGCCGCTGCTCGGCGGCTGCGGGATCAAGCCCACCGGGGTCATCGAGAGCGGGGCCGCCCCGAAGGTCGTCGTGCCCGGGCCGGGGACCAAGGGGACGGTGTACTTCGTCGGATCCGACGGGCGGCTCTTCCCCCTGCCCGACAGGGAGCAGCCCTCGCAGTCCGCCGAGCCCCGGGGCCTCCTGCGGCTGCTCGTCGGCCCCACCGAAGCGGAGCGGGCCGCGGGCCTGGAGACCCGGCTGCCCCCGTGGGACCCCAAGAAGCAGGGCGCCAGCGCCGGGACGAGCATGGTCTCGGAGGACACCATCGGGGTCGGCGTGCCCTTCAGGGTCACCACCCTGTCCGAGACGGCCCGCCAGCAGCTGGTGTGCACGGTCGCCTCCGCCGAACCGCGGTACCAGGTGGTCCTGCTCGGCCCGGACGCCGACATCGGCCCCGCCCGCTGCGAACTCGGGGACTAGGCCGTGTCTTTCGGACCAGGGCCGGACACCCCCTGGTCCCCTTGCGGAGGGGCGGGGGCTCGCGCCACCGTGGCCCCATGGATCCCGCCGCGAACGTGCCCGACGTCTTCGACCCCCGGATCTACGGCGCCGGGATCCCGTACGGGGACTACCGGCTGCTGCGCGACCACCACCCGGTGGCCCGGCAGGAGGAGCCGGAGATCGCCGGCTGGCCCGCCGGGCCGGGATTCTGGGCCGTCACCCGGCACGCCGACGTGGTCCGGGTCCTGCGCGACCACGCCACGTACTCCTCCTGGCTCGGCGCCACCCAGATCCGCGATCCCGCCCCCGCCGACCTGCCGTTCCTGCGGCGCACCATGCTCAACCAGGACCCGCGCCGCGGGGCGGGAGACCACGGGCGGCTGCGCCGGCTGGTCTCGCGCGCCTTCACCCCCGCCCGCGTCGACGCCTTCGCCGGCCGGGTCCGCGAGCGGGCCCGTACGCTGCTGGCCGCCGCCCGGGACGGGGCCGAGGACGGCGCCGCCGACCTGGTCGCCGCGGTCACCGACGAGTACGCCCTGCTCAACCTCACGGACCTGCTCGGCGTCCCGGCCGCCGACCGGGGCCTGTTGCTGGAGTGGACCGTACGGGTCATCGGCTACCAGGACCCCGAGGACGCGCCCGCGCCCCTGCTCGGCCCCGACGGCAAGCCCCTCGACCCGCGCTCCCCGGCCCTGCTCGGCGAGATGTTCGCGTACGCCCGCGAACTGGCCGCCCACAAACGCGCGCACCCCGCGGACGACGTGATGAGCGCCCTGGCCGGGGCCGGACTGGACCCCGCCGAGCTGGAGATGTTCTTCTTCCTGCTCACCGTCGCGGGCAACGACACCGTACGCAGCGCCGCCCCCGGCGGTCTGCTGACGCTGGCCCGCCACCCGGACGCGTACCGGCTGCTCGCCGACGGCCGGGTCCCGGTGCCCGGCGCGGTGGACGAACTGCTGCGCGTCCACCCGCCGGTGCTCAGCTTCCGGCGCACCGCGGCCGTCGACACCGAGCTCGCCGGACAGCGGATCCGCGCCGGGGACAAGGTGGTGGTCTTCCACGCCTCGGCCAATCACGACGAGCGCGTCTTCCCCGACCCCGAGCGCCTCGACCTCGCCCGGACGCCCAACCCGCACGTGTCGTTCGGCGACGGACCGCACGTATGCCTGGGCGCCCACTTCGCCCGGCTCCAGCTGCGCGTGCTCTACGAGGAGTGGCGCACCGTCATGCCGGCTCCCGAACTCGCCGGCCCGCCGCGCCGGCTGGTGTCCAACTTCATCAACGGGATCACGCGGCTGCCGCTGCGGGTGTCCGGGCCTGCCGGGTGACGTCCGCCAGCAGGTCGACCACGTCCGGGCCGTAGGCGTCGGAGTTGTTGACCTTCAGCACCACGCAGAAGGAGTCCCCGCGGTAGCGGCGCGCCAAGTCCTGGTGGTGGCGGGCCAGATAGCGGGCACCCGCCTGGTTGCTGATCGCGGTCTGCCCGGAGACCAGGAACACCGGCCGGCTGCCCGGCCCGGCCGTCAGCCGGGCCAGCAGCACGTGGTCGGTCTGCCCCTTGTCCCAGCGGTACGTCTCCCCGCCGACGTGGATCGCCCCGCGGTCCGGACCCGGGTCCCTGGAGAGGTCGACCCGGACGCCCGGCAGCATGGAGGCCAGGTGCGCCGCCGTCCGCGCGTTGGAGACCGGCCCGCCCACGCAGAACTCGGCGCGCTCGCCGAAACCTTGGCGGACGGAGTCGTGGGAGACGATCTGGAGGTTGGCCCCGCAGTCCTTGATCAGGGCGGATATCTCCAGCAGGGCGAAGGCGTCGTTGCGGTGCACCGACCCTTCCGTGCCGCCCATCTGACGGTTCACCACGAACAGGCAGTCGGAGCCGGTGGGCAGGCCGAAGAAGGCCTGCTTGCGGCGCAGCGTACGGCGCCACAGATAGGTCCGGGAGAACCAGCCGAACCCGCCGCTGATCGCGGTGGCCACCACCCCGAGCACGATGTTGCGCACGTCGTCGTTCATGCGCCGGATGCTAGCCCGCACCCTGTCTTCCTGACGCGGGGGGTGCGGTGAAGTTACAGTGCCGAGTCAGGGTTCAGGCCCGTCCGGTGGGGTGTGACGGGCCGTCGACTGGAGGTTCGGATGCGTCGTACCGCCACACGTCAGCTAGCGCTCGTCGCCCTCGCCGGAGCGCTGGTGTCCACCGGCGCGGCGGCCCCGCCGCCCGAACCCGCGGGCGCCGCTCCCGCGAAGGTCCCCGTCGCCGCCGGTTACGGCGGTGCCGTCGCCAGCGTCGACGCCGACGCCTCGGCCGCCGGCATCGCGGTCCTGCGCTCCGGCGGCAACGCCGTGGACGCGGCCGTCGCCACGGCCGCCGCGCTCGGGGTGACCGAGCCGTATTCGGCCGGCATCGGCGGAGGCGGCTACTTCGTCTACTACGACGCCAAGTCCCGCCGGGTGCAGACCATCGACGGCCGCGAGACCGCGCCCGCCACGGCAACGGAGACCCTGTTCCAGGAGAACGGCGTCCCCATCCCCTTCGAGCAGGGCCAGACCAGCGGCCGCAGCGTCGGCGTCCCCGGTACCCCGGCCACCTGGAAGACCGCCCTGGACGCCTGGGGCACCCGCTCGCTCGGCCAGATGCTGAAGCCCGCCGAGAAGCTGGCGCGCGACGGGTTCACCGTCGACCCGACCTTCCGGGCCCAGACCGAGCTCAACCAGGACCGGTTCAAGGACTTCCCGGACACCGCGAAGCTGTTCCTGCCGGGCGGAGCCCTGCCGGTGGTCGGATCCACCTTCAAGAACCCCGACCTGGCGGCCACCTACGCCGAGCTGGGCCGCAAGGGCACCGGCGCGCTCTACCGGGGCCCGATCGGCGAGGACATCGTCCGGGCCGTCCGCAAGCCCCCCGTGGACCCGGCCGCCACCCGGGTCGTCCGCTCCGGCGATCTGACCACCGGCGACCTGCGCGCGTACGGGACCAAGCGGCAGGCCCCGACCGAGGTGGGGTACCGGGGTCTTGACGTGTACAGCATGGCGCCGTCCTCCTCGGGCGGCACCACCGTGGGCGAGGCGCTCAACATCCTGGAGCGCACCGACCTGTCGAAGCTGTCCGAGACCCAGTACCTGCACCGGTTCATCGAGGCCTCGCGGATCTCCTTCGCCGACCGCGGCCGCTGGGTCGGCGACCCGGCCGCCGAGAACGTGCCCACGCGGGAGCTGCTCTCGCAGCGCTTCGCCGACTCGCGCGGCTGCCTGATCTCCCCGGACCGTACGCTGACCAGCCCGCTGGCCCCCGGCGACCCGCGCCACCCGGCGGCCTGCGGCGGTTCGGGGCAGGCCGCCCCGACCACGTACGAGGGGGAGAACACCACGCACCTGACGGTCGCCGACCGCTGGGGCAACGTCGTCTCGTACACCCTGACCATCGAGTCCACCGGCGGCAGCGCGATCACCGTCCCGGGCCGCGGGTTCCTGCTCAACAACGAGCTGACCGACTTCTCCTTCGCCCCGGCGGCCCCCGGGGTCCCGGACCCGAACCTGCCCGGACCGGGCAAGCGGCCGCGCTCGTCCATGTCCCCGACCATCGTGCTGGACCACGGGCGCCCGGTGCTCGCGGTGGGCTCCCCGGGCGGAGCCACCATCATCACCACCGTCCTGCAGACCCTGATCGGGCACCTGGACCGGGGGCTGCCGCTGGTCGACGCCATCGCGGCGCCGCGGGCCAGCCAGCGCAACCAGACCACCACCGAGCTGGAGCCGGGGCTGTGGAACAGCCCGCTGCGCGGCCGACTGGAGGCACTGGGCCAGGGCTTCAGGCAGAACCCGGAGATCGGCGCGGCGACCGGGGTCCAGCGCCTCCCGGACGGCCGCTGGCTGGCCGCCGCCGAGACGACCCGCCGCGGCGGAGGCTCGGCGATGGTGGTCCACCCGTCCGGCAAGCCGTAGGGCCCGCCCGTTCGTACGGTCCGGGGCCGGGTCCGGCGGGGTACGCTCGCCGTTCACCTGGCCCCGGACGGAAGTGGTGGTGGTCTTGAACCGGCCGCGCGTGGGTGTCGCCGTGCTGACGATGGGCGACCGGATGCCCGAACTGCTGGCCCTGCTCGCCTCGGTGGCCGAGCAGGACGAGCCGGCGGTACGGGTTGTGGTGGTCGGCAACGGAACGGCGCTGCCGGGTCTGCCGCAGGGCGTGACCGTGGTGGAGCTGGAGGAGAACCTCGGGGTGGCCGGCGGCCGGAACGTCGCCTGGCAGTGCCTGAGGGACTTCGGGGACGTCGACGTCCTGGTCGACCTGGACGACGACGGCCTGCTGATCGAGGCGGACGTCTTCCGGCGGATCGCCGACCTGTACGCGGCGGAGAGCCGGCTGGGCATCGTCTCCTTCCGCATCGCGGACGAGACCGGAGGAACCCAGCGGCGGCACGTGCCGCGTCTGCGGGCGGGTGATCCGATGCGGCGGGGCCTGGTGACGACGTTCCTGGGCGGCGGCCACGCCCTGTCGATGCCGATGCTGGAGGAGACCGGCGGCTGGCCGGACGCCTTCTTCTTCACGCACGAGGAGACCGACCTGGCCTGGCGGGCCGTCGACCGAGGCTGGGACATCCTCTACGAACCGCAGCTGGTGCTCCGGCACCCGAAGACGTCCCCGGCCCGGCACGCGGTCTATTACCGGATGACGGCCCGCAACCGGGTCTGGCTGGCCAAGCGGCACCTGCCCGCCGCCCTGGTCCCCGTGTACCTCGCCTCGTGGGCGGCGTACACCCTCGTCCGGCGCCCCTCGCCGGCCGGGCTGAAGGCCTGGTGGGCCGGGTTCTTCGAGGGCGTACGCGTGCCGTGTCCGCCGCGCCGCCCCATGCGGTGGCAGACGGTATGGCGCATGACCCGGCTGGGCCGCCCACCGGTGATCTGACCCCGCGACACCCGCGAAGGCCACTGGCGCGAGACTCAGAGGGCGGTGAGGATCCTCGGGCCGGTGGCGGTGATCGCGATCGTGTGTTCCGTGTGGGCGGCGCGGGTACCGTCGACGGTGCGCAGGGTCCAGCCGTCCCCGTCGCACCGGTAGTGGTCGGTGCCGCCCGCGATCAGCATCGGCTCGATCGCGAGGACCATGCCGGGGCGCAGCTGCATACCGCGCCCCGGCCGGCCCTCGTTGGGCACGCCCGGGTCCTCGTGCATGGTGCGGCCCACGCCGTGGCCGCCGTAGTCCTCCATGATCCCGTACCCGGCGGAGCGGCAGACCGTGCCGATGGCGTGCGCGATGTCGCCGATGCGGTTGCCGGGGCGCGCGGCGGCGATGCCGGCCGCGAGGGCCGCCTCGGCGGTCTCGATCAGCCTCACGTCGGCGGGGCGGGGGCGGCCCACGGTGAAGCTGACCGCCGCGTCCCCGACCCAGCCGCCCAGCTTCGCCCCGCAGTCGATGCTGACCAGGTCCCCGTCGCGGAGCCGGTAGCCGTCGGGGATGCCGTGCACGATCGCGTCGTTGACGGAGGCGCAGATGACCCCGGGGAAGGGCACCGGCGCGAAGTGCGGCCGGTAGCCGAGGAACGGCGAGCTCGCGCCGGCCCCGGCCAGGACCTCGCGGGCCACGGCGTCCAGCTCCTGGAGGGAAACCCCGACGTGCGCGGCCTGCCGTACGGCGGCCAGGGCCAGGGCGACGACCCGGCCCGGGGCGCGCATCTCGTTGATCGACTCTTCTGTCTTCAGTTCCACCATGCCAATAACTATACCGGTATAACTTTAACGGGATAGTTATTGGGGGAGGGGGTAGGATGCGGGCATGGTCCGTACCCCTCTCACCCCCGAAGAGCGCGAGCGCGGCGAGCGCCTCGGCGCGCTGCTGCGCGAGGCCCGCGGCGGCCGCAGCATGGTCGAGGTCGCGGCGAGCGCCGGGCTGTCCGCCGAAACCCTGCGCAAGATCGAGACCGGCCGCGCGCCGACCCCCGCCTTCTTCACCGTGGCCGCCCTCGCCGAAGCGCTCGGGCTGTCCCTGGACGATGTGCTGCGCCGCTGCGCGTTCGCGGTGGCCTGAGCCTGCGCCGGCTCCGCGTGAACCCCCGCCCGGGCCGCGGACCTGCGGTTTCTTTCGGGCGGGGCCGACGGGCCGAACGGCCCAATCGGCGGTGCGGGCGCGCCGGAGCGGGGCAGTCGTGAAGGCGTGCCCTCCTCGAACGCTTCCCAACGACTCGCTTTCGCGCTCCTCGGCGCCCTGCTGGCCGCAGGTCTGCTGCTCGCGGTCTGCGTGACGCCGGAAGGCCGGGCCTCCGCCAGGGATCCGGGTGCGCGGCCCTCCGCGCCCCGGGCGCCGTCGTAGGCTCCGGGCATGACGCTCGACGAGTTGAACCAGGGCAAGTACGTCAGCCTCACCACGTTCCGCAAGGACGGCACGCCCGTCGCGACGCCGGTGTGGGCGGTGGCCGACGGGGGTGAGCTGTACGTGTGGACGCGCAGCGACTCCTGGAAGGTGAAGCGGATCCGCAACAACGGGCGGGTCGCGGTCAGCCCCTGCGACGTGCGCGGGCGGGTCGCCGAAGGGGCGGCCGTGCTGGAGGGGGAGGCGCGGCTGCTGGACGAGGCGGGGCTGACGCGGGTGCGGAAGCTGATGTCGCGGAAGTACACGTGGCAGTTCTGGATGGTCGACGTACCGGCCGCGCTGGCCCGGCGCGGGAAGCGTCCGCACACCGCGATCGCCGTCAAGCTTTGAGATTCCCGTAGCCCGCCCGTAACACGGGTGGGATCCAATGCGGCCATGGAGACCGCGACTTCGCTGGCGATCGGTCAACTCTCGGGCTATTTGCGGGGGTTGACGCAGAGACTCGATCCGGGGACGGGCTGGTACGGGGAGTTTCTGCGCCGGGATCCGCAGGGCCTGCGGGCCTGTCTGGAGGGGGCCGCGATGCCGCCCTGGGACGTGCTGGAATCGCTGCTCGGGGACCTCGCGGGGGCGCGCGGCGCGGAACTCGCGGCGCGGGAGCGGGAGTACGCGGCCCGGCTGCGGGCCGCGGCCGTCACGGTGTGGGACCGGCTGCCCGGCGGCGCGGAGGACCTCCGGACCCTGCTGGCGGCGGCCGCCGAGCAGCGGGCCGTATCGGAGGCGGCGACCGGCACCCTGACGGCCCGCCTGGGCGCGACCGCGGACCCGGCGCAGGCGCAGGCCCTGACCCGCGAACTGGCCTGGATCCGCGACGACGCCGCCAGGGCCGCCTCCCGCCACGAAGACCTCGCCTCCCGGCTCAGGGAGCTGGAAGCCCCGACCGGCACCCCGGTGCACCCGCGGCCGGCCCGCCGGGAGACCACCCCGCCCGAGCCGGGCTGGTCCGCCGACCCGTGGCCCGCGGACCCCTGGGCCGCCGAGGCCGGGCCGCCGCCCACGACGGCCGGGCACGCCCCCGAGGCGGGACGGCCCGCCACGGGGACGGAAGCGCCCGGTGCCTGGGCCGGGGTGGAGGAGGGCGGGGCCGTGTCCGGGGTGCCGCCCCGACGGGAGCCGGGGGAGGACGGGAGCGAGCCTCCCGTCGGACGGGCCGAGGGCCGGTGGCTGCGCGGGGCGAGGCACGGCGGCGGGGCCCGGTTCGCGGGCGCCGCGGCTGCGGCCCCGGCGGCCTTCACCCCGCCGCCCGGCCACGCGCAGGAGCCCGCCGCCGCCCCGCGGGGCGCCCGCTTCGCCCACTCCGGGCCCGAGCGCGCCCCCGACCCCGGGCCCGAGCGCGCCCCCCACTCCGGGCCCGAGCGCGCCCCCGACCCCGGGCCCGAGGGCGCCCTCCACCCTGCGGCCGACCCCGGGACCGGGTCCCCCGCCGCCGGCCGGTCCCGCCCCGCAGCCATCGGCCGCCCCCGCTTCACCCCGCCCGGGCCGGCCCACCCCGCGCCCCCTGAGCCGCAGAGCCGGCCCACCACCCCGGGCCGGGACCCGCAGGCCGCCCCACCCCAGGCCCCAGATCCGGCCCCGGCCGCCCCGGCCCCCGCCGGGATCGCCGCGGTCGTCGGGGAGTTGCTGGTGTTACGGGCCCAGGGCCGGGGCGGGGAGGCCCACGTCCTGCTCTGCGAGGCCGCCGCATGGCCCGCCGACCGGCTGCCCGCCCTCGCCGACGAGCTGGTCCGGTCCGGGCTCGCGGCCGACTGGGCCACGCTGCTCTGGGAGGCTGCCTCCCTCCCGCCCGAACGGCTCGCCGCGGCCGCCGCCGCCCTCGGCGAAGCCGGCCGCCGCGCCGACTGCGAAGCCCTGCTGCGCCAGGGCGCCGCCCGCCCCGCCGCCGAGCTCGCCGAGGCCGCCCTGGCCCTGGCCGGGACCGGCCGGTCCCGCGAGGCCGACGCCCTGCTCGGCGCCTTCGTCAAGGTCCGCACCGCCGAGGAGGCGGTCCGCCTGGCCCGGCGCGATCCGCAGTGGTTCACCCCCCGGCTGCTCAGGGCCGCCGAGGCCCTCTCCGCCGCGCACCACCGTGACCTCGTACACGCCCTGCGGGTTGCGAAGCCGCCCGTCCAATGAGCGGATCCGACCATCCGCTGTCATAACTTGATCGACTCACCCAACCGCGCACGGCGGTCTTGCCCCACGGTGTGACGAGGCCTACGTTCTACTCCCTACGCACACCGTCTACGTGCGTAGAACTCGGCGTTCCCGTCGCGAGGAGCAGCTCATGGCCCAAGTCGTCCGCGCCGCACTCGTCCAGGCCACCTGGACCGGAGACACCGAGTCGATGATCGCCAAGCACGAGGAGCACGCCCGGCGGGCGGCCGCCGACGGCGCGCAGATCATCGGCTTCCAAGAGGTGTTCAACGCCCCCTACTTCTGCCAGGTCCAGGAACCCGAGCACTACCGCTGGGCCGAGCCCGTCCCCGACGGCCCCACCGTCCAGCGGATGCAGGCCCTCGCCCGGGAGACCGGCATGGTCGTCGTCGTTCCGGTCTTCGAGCTCGAATCCGAGGGTTTCTACTACAACACCGCCGCCGTCATCGACGCCGACGGCAGCTATCTCGGCAAGTACCGCAAACACCACATCCCCCAGGTCAAGGGCTTCTGGGAGAAGTACTACTTCCGCCCGGGCAACCTCGGCTGGCCCGTCTTCGACACCGCCGTGGGCCGGGTCGGCGTCTACATCTGCTACGACCGCCACTTCCCCGAGGGCTGGCGCGCCCTGGGCCTGGCCGGAGCCCAGCTCGTCTTCAACCCGTCCGCCACCTCCCGCAGCCTGTCCTCCTACCTCTGGCAGCTGGAACAGCCCGCCGCGGCCGTCGCCAACGAGTACTTCATCGCCGCGATCAACCGCGTCGGCCAGGAGGAGTACGGCGACAACGACTTCTACGGCACCAGCTACTTCGTCGACCCCCGCGGCCAGTTCGTCGGGGAGGTCGCCAGCGGAAAGGACGAGGAACTCCTCGTCCGGGACCTCGACTTCGACCTGATCAAGCAGGTCCGCGACCAGTGGGCCTTCTACCGCGACCGCCGCCCCGACGCCTACGGAGGACTCGTTCAGCCGTGACCAACCCGATCCCCCTGCACAGCCGCCACCAGGCCGTACTGCCCGACTGGCTCGCGCTCTACTACGACCGCCCCATCGAGCTCACGCACGGCGAGGGCCGCCACGTCTGGGACGCAGACGGCAACCGCTACCTCGACTTCTTCGGCGGCATCCTCACCACGATGACCGCCCACGCGCTGCCCGAGGTCACCAAGGCCGTCGCCGAGCAGGCCGGCCGGCTCATCCACTCCTCCACCCTGTACCTCAACCGCCCGATGATCGAGCTGGCCGAGCGGGTCGCCGCCCTCTCCGGCATCCCCGAGGCGCGGGTCTTCTTCACCACCTCCGGCACCGAGGCCAACGACACCGCCCTCCTGCTGGCGACCGCGTACCGCCGCTCCAACCAGATCCTGGCGATGCGCAACAGCTACCACGGCCGGTCCTTCTCGACCGTCTCCATCACCGGGAACCGCGGCTGGTCCCCGACCAGCCTCTCGCCGCTGCAGACGTACTACGTCCACGGCGCGGTCCGCACCCGCGGCCCCTTCGCGCACCTCGACGACTCCGCGTTCACCGCGGCCGCCGTCGCCGACCTCGAAGACGTGCTCGGCCAGGCCCGCGGCGGGGTCGCCGCCCTCATCGCCGAACCCGTCCAGGGCGTCGGCGGGTTCACCGCGCCGCCCGACGGGCTGTACGGGGCCTTCCGCGAGGTGCTCGACCGCCACGGCATCCTCTGGATCAGCGACGAGGTGCAGACCGGCTGGGGCCGTACCGGCGACCACTTCTGGGGCTGGCAGGCCCACGGGCAGAGCGGCCCGCCGGACATCCTCACCTTCGCCAAGGGCATCGGCAACGGCATGTCCATCGGCGGGGTCGTCGCCCGCGCCGAGGTGATGAACTGCATCGACACCAACTCCATCTCCACCTTCGGCGGTTCCCCGGTCACCATGGCGGCCGGCGTCGCCAACCTCGCGTACCTGCTGGAGCACGACCTCCAGGGCAACGCCCGCCGCGTCGGCGGCCTGCTCCTGGAGCGTCTGCGCGCCATCTCCGCGACCGTGCCCGCCGTACGGGAGGTCCGCGGCCGGGGCCTGATGGCCGGGCTGGAGCTGACGAGGCCCGGCACCGACGAGGCCGACCCGGAGGCGGCGGCGGCCGTACTGGAGGCCGCCCGCGAAGGCGGCCTGCTGCTCGGCAAGGGCGGCGGGTACAACACCAGCGTGCTGCGCATCGCGCCGCCGCTCTCCCTCACCGTCGCCGAGGCGGAAGAGGGCGCCGAGATCCTCGAACGGGCCCTGCACAGCATCGTGTGACCGGGAGGCGCCGCACATGTCCATCCGCACCCTCATCCGCGGCGGCCTCGTCATCACGGCCGCCGACGAACTCCACGCAGACGTCCTCATCGAGGACGGCCGCGTCGCCGCCCTCGCGGCCCACGGCTCGGCGGCCGCCGAAGCCTGGACGGCCGACCGCACCATCGACGCGAGCGGGAAGTACGTCATCCCCGGCGGGGTCGACGCCCACACCCACATGGAACTGCCCTTCGGCGGGACCGCCGCCTCCGACACCTTCGAGACCGGCACCCGGGCCGCCGCCTGGGGCGGCACCACCACCATCGTCGACTTCGCCGTGCAGAGCATGGGCCAGGCCCTGCGCCAGGGACTCGACACCTGGTACGACAAGGCCGACGGCAAGTGTTCCGTCGACTACGCCTTCCACATGATCCTCTCGGACGTCAACGAGGGGACCCTGAAGGAGATGGACCACCTGGTGGGGGAGGGCGTCACCTCCTTCAAGCTGTTCATGGCCTACCCCGGGGTCTTCTACAGCGACGACGGGCAGATCCTGCGCGCCATGCAGCGTGCCTCCGGCAACGGCGGACTGATCATGATGCACGCCGAGAACGGCATCGCGATCGACGTCCTCGTCGAACAGGCCCTGGCCCGCGGCGAGACCGACCCCCGCCACCACGGCGAGGTCCGCAAGGTCCTCCTCGAAGCCGAGGCCACGCACCGGGCGATCCAGCTCGCGCGCGTCGCCGGCTCCCCGCTGTACGTGGTCCACGTCTCGGCCGAGGAGGCGGTGGCCGAGCTGGCCGCCGCCCGGGACAAGGGCCTGCCGGTGTTCGGCGAGACCTGCCCGCAGTACCTGTTCCTGTCCACCGACAACCTCGAAGAGCCCGATTTCCAGGGCGCCAAGTACGTCTGCTCCACCCCGCTGCGGCCCAAGGAGCACCAGGCCGCGCTCTGGCGGGGCCTGCGGACCAACGACCTCCAGGTCGTCTCCACCGACCACTGCCCGTTCTGCTTCCGAGGCCAGAAGGAGCTCGGCCGCGGGGACTTCTCCAAGATCCCGAACGGGCTGCCGGGGGTGGAGAACCGGATGGACCTCCTCCACCAGGCCGTCCTGGACGGGCACATCAGCCGCCGCCGCTGGATCGAGATCGCCTGCGCGAGCCCGGCCCGGATGTTCGGCCTCTACCCGCAGAAGGGCACCATCGCGCCGGGTTCCGACGCCGACATCGTCCTCTACGATCCGCACGCCGAGCAGGTCATCTCCGCCGAGACGCACCACATGAACGTGGACTACTCGGCGTACGAGGGCAAGCGGATCACCGGACGCGTCGACACCGTGCTCTCCCGCGGCGAACTCGTCATCGACCGGCGCGAGTACACGGGCCGGGCCGGCCACGGGGTCTTCGTCCCCCGCTCCACCTGCCAGTACCTCTAAGGAGCCGTGATGGACTTCGGCCTCGTCCTCCAGACGGACCCGCCCGCCTCCCGCGTCGTCAGCCTCATGAAGCGCGCCGAGCGCAACGGCTTCCGGTACGGCTGGACCTTCGACTCGGCGGTCCTGTGGCAGGAACCCTTCGTCATCTACAGCCAGATCCTCGCCAACACGCAGAAGCTGCACATCGGCCCGATGGTCACCAACCCCGGCACCCGCACCTGGGAGGTCACCGCCTCCACCTTCGCCACCCTCAACGACATGTACGGCAACCGCACGGTCTGCGGGATCGGCCGCGGCGACTCGGCGATGCGGGTCGCCGGACGCAAGCCCAACACCCTGGCCCGCCTCGGCGAGGCCATCGACGTCATCCGCGACCTCGCCGAAGGCCGGGAGGCCGAGGTCGACGGCAACGCGCTGCGGATCCCGTGGGTCCGGGGCGGGAAGCTCCCCGTCTGGATGGCCGCCTACGGGCCCAAGGCGCTGGCCCTGGCCGGGGAGAAGGCGGACGGGTTCATCCTCCAGCTCGCCGACCCCTACCTCACCGAGTGGATGGTCGGCTCGGTCCGGCAGGCCGCCGAACGGGCCGGGCGCGACCCGGACGCGCTCACCATCTGCGTCGCGGCGCCGGCGTACGTGGGCGAGGACCTGGCCCACGCCCGCGACCAGTGCCGCTGGTTCGGCGGGATGGTCGGCAACCACGTCGCCGACCTCGTCGGCCGCTACGGCGAGCACTCCGGCATGGTGCCCGACGCCCTCACCGAGTACATCAAGGCCCGCGAGGGCTACGACTACAGCCACCACGGCCGCGCCGGGAACCCGTCCGCCGACTTCGTGCCCGACGAGATCGTGGACCGCTTCTGCCTGCTCGGCCCGCCCGAGGCCCACATCGAGAAGCTGCGGACCCTGCGCGACCTGGGCGTCGACCAGTTCGCCGTGTACGACATGCACGACGCCCAGGAGGCCACCATCGACGCGTACGGGCAGCACGTGATCCCGGCGCTCAGAGCCTGACCCCATACCGTCCGACCCGAAGGGGCGTGCGCCCATGCCGGATCACCCGACCGCCGAAACCGGGGACCGTGTCGAGCTCGCCCCCGGTGAGGTCCCCTCCGACGACCGCTTCGCCAACCCCGACCTGCTGCCCGTGCCCGTCGCCGACCGGCGCTGGACCACGTACAACTTCACGGCCCTGTGGGTCGGCATGGCGCACAACATCCCCTCCTGGCTCCTCGCCTCCGGGCTGGTGGCCCTGGGGATGGACTGGAAGCAGGCCGTCTTCACCATCGCGCTCGCCAACGTCATCGTGCTGGGGCCGATGCTGCTCACCGGGCACGCCGGCCCCAAGTACGGGATCCCGTTCCCCGTGCTGGCCCGGGCCTCCTTCGGGGTGCGCGGGGCCAATCTGGCCGCAGTGATCCGGGCGGCCGTGGCCTGCGCCTGGTTCGGGATCCAGACCTGGATCGGCGGATCCGGTATCTACGTGCTCCTCGGCAAGATCTTCGGCGGCTGGGAGGGCGCCGCGGAGATCGGCGGCGAGCCGTGGCCGCTGTGGCTGTGCTTCGCCCTCTTCTGGGTCCTCGAACTCGCCATCATCTACCGGGGGATGGAAGCCCTGCGGCGGTTCGAGAACTGGGCCGCGCCCTTCGTCATCGTCGGCGCGCTGGCCCTGCTCGTGTGGATCGGGGTGAAGGCGGGCGGCTTCGGCGAACTGCTCGACCAGCCCTCCCGGCTCGGCTGGGGCGCGGAGTTCTGGCCGGTCTTCTTCCCCGCCCTCATGGGGATGATCGCCTTCTGGTCCACCCTCTCGCTCAACATCCCCGACTTCACCCGCTTCGGCGCCGGGCAGCGCTCCCAGATCCTCGGCCAGACCCTCGGACTGCCGACGACGATGACCCTCTTCGCGCTGCTGTCGGTGTTCGTCACCTCCGGCTCGGAAGCGGTGTACGGGGTCGCGATCTGGGACCCGGTGGAGCTCGTCGCCAAGACCGACAGCGTCTTCGGACTGCTCTTCGCCCTGGTCACCGTACTGATCGCGACGATCTCGGTGAACATCGCGGCCAACGTCGTCTCCCCGGCGTACGACCTGTCCAACCTGGCGCCACGCCTGATCGACTTCCGTCGCGGCGCCCTGATCACGGGGGTCGTCGGCGTACTGATCATGCCGTGGAAGCTGACCTCCACCCCCGAGCTCTACATCTTCACCTGGCTCGGCCTCGTCGGCGGGCTGCTCGGCACGGTCGCGGGCATCCTCATCGCGGACTACTGGATCGTGCGGCGCACCCGGCTCTCCCTGCCCGACCTGTACCGGGAGGGCGGCCCGTACTGGTACGCGGGCGGCTGGAACGTACGGGCGCTGGCGGCCTTCGCGGTCGGCGGGGTGCTGGCCGTCGGCGGCTCGCACTCGGCCCCCGGCAAGGGCCCCTTCCCCGAGGAGGGCCTGATCCCCCTCCTGAAGCCGCTCGCCGACTACGGCTGGGCGGTGGGCCTGGCCACGTCCACGCTGCTCTACACGGTGCTCATGGGCGGGGCGCGCACCGGTTCACCGGGAGGCCACCGCGAGTACGGCGGACGGACATGACGACCGGTGGGGTTTGTCAGCCCGGCGTGATGTGATGGAGGCATGATCGAAGAGTTCCTGGCCCAAGACCTGTCCGCAGTGGAAGAAGCCATACGCAAGGCGGCGGCGGTCGAGATCATGCCGAGATTCCGCCAGCTCGCCGACCACGAGGTGGACCAGAAGAACGGCCCGCACGACCTGGTGACGGTCGCCGACCGCAAGGCCGAGGAGCACCTCACGGCCTCCCTGACCCGCCTGCTGCCCGGCTCCGCCGTCGTCGGCGAGGAGGCCGTCCACGCCGACCCGACCGTGTACGGGGCGCTGCGCGCCGACGCGCCGGTCTGGATCGTGGACCCGGTCGACGGCACCCGGCAGTTCGTCGCCGGCGACGCGGCCTTCTGCACCCTGGTCGCACTGGCCCACCGCGGCGAGATCCTCGCCTCCTGGACCTTCGCCCCGGCGCTGGAGGAGCTGGCCACCGCCGTGCGCGGGCAGGGCGCGTACGTCAACGGCGAGCGGATCCACAGCGGTTCGCCGGAGCCGGGCGCCGACCTGCGGATCGCCATGGCCCACCCGCTCTACACCTCCGACGAGGACAAGGCGCTCCTGGCGCGGCTCGACGTCCCCGGGATCGCGGCGCGGCCCTGCGGCTCGGCGGGCCTGGAGTACCTGAAGGTGGCCCGCGGGGAGATGGACGGCCTGGCCTTCACCTGGCCCTCCGCGTGGGACCACGCGGCCGGACTGCTGCTGGTAGCCGAGGCGGGCGGCGCGCAGAGCACCGTCGCAGGGGTCCCCTTCCGGGTGGACCGGGACAACGCGCTGCCGTTCGCGGTGGGGCGCGACGAGGCCACGGCCCTGCGGATCCGCGCGCTGCTGCGCGGCGCGTAGGACCGCG
This sequence comes from Streptomyces vinaceus, assembly GCF_008704935.1. NCBI lineage: Bacteria > Bacillati > Actinomycetota > Actinomycetes > Kitasatosporales > Streptomycetaceae > Streptomyces > Streptomyces vinaceus. The sequence goes on along the minus strand of NZ_CP023692.1, from coordinate 1,469,566 downwards.
GGCGCGGGCCGCTCTGGACGGGCCGAATATCCTGGGAGCGCAGCCGCCGCCGGACGAAGGAGTCTCAAGGTGCCGTCGATTCTCGATGCGGTCGTGGTGGGGGCGGGGCCCAACGGGCTGACGGCCGCCGTCGAGCTGGCCCGGCGCGGCTTCTCGGTGGCCGTCTTCGAGGCCGCTGAGACGGTCGGGGGCGGGGCCCGCACGGAGGAACTCACCCTCCCGGGCTTCCGGCACGACCCCTGCTCGGCCGTGCACCCGCTCGGCATCGGCTCCCCGGTGTTCTCCACCATGCCGCTGAAGCGGTACGGGCTGGAGTGGCTGCACCCCCCGCTGCCCATGGCGCACCCCTTCGACGACGGCACCGCCGCCGTGCTCTCCCGCTCCGTCTCCGAGACGGCGGCCTCCCTCGGCCCGCGCGACGCGGGCACCTACCGGAGGCTGGTGCAGCCCTTCCTCGGCAGATGGGACACCCTGGTACGGGACTTCATGTCCCTGCCGTCGACCGCCCTGCCCCGGGACCCCCTCACCCTGGCCCGCTTCGGGCTCACCGGCCTGCCGCCCTCCACCTGGCTGCTGAACCGCTTCCACGAGGAGCGGGCGCGGGCCCTGTTCGCCGGGCTCGTCGCGCACGTCATGGCCCCGCTGGGCGGCATCGGGACGAGCGCCGTGGGCCTGGTCTTCGCCCTCGCCGCGCACGCGGGCGGCTGGCCCATGCCGCGCGGCGGCTCGCAGTCCATCTCCGACGCCCTCGCCGGGTACCTGCGCGACCTCGGCGGCGCGGTCCACACCGGCTTCGAGGTCAAACGCCTCGACGACCTGCCGCCGGCGAGGGCGTACGTCTTCGACACCTCGCCGACCGCGCTGGCCCGGATCGCCCGGCTGGGGCGCGCCTACGACGGCTACCGCTACGGCGCCGCCGCCTTCAAGGTCGACTACGCCCTGTCCGGCCCCGTGCCCTGGACCGCCGAGGCCCCGCGCCGGGCCGGAACCGTACAGATCGGCCCGCGCGCCCGCGACATCGACGCCGCCCTCCAGCTGGCCACCGGCGGGCGGGCCCCCCGCAATCCCTTCCTGATCACCGCCCAGCCCAGTCTCGTGGACCCCGGGCGGGCGCCCGAGGGCAAGCACGTGTTCTGGGCGTACGGGCACGTCCCCGCGGGCTGGGGCGGCAGCCTCACCGACGCCGTCGAGCGGCAGATCGAGCGCTTCGCCCCGGGCTTCCGCGACCTGGTGCTGGCCCGTGCCACCGCCGGACCGCCGGAGCTGGCCGCCCGCAACCCCAACTACGTCGGCGGCGACATCGCCTGCGGCGCGGCCTCCGGGCTCCAGCTGCTGCTGCGCCCCAAGCTGTCCCTGTTCCCGTACTCGACCGCCCACCCGGCCGTGTTCCTGTGCTCGTCCGCCACCCCGCCCGGCCCCGGCGTGCACGGCATGTCCGGGCACAACGCGGCCAAGGCCGTCTGGCGCCATCTGAGAAAGGTCTCCTCCTGATGGTGCGCATCACCCTCGTCCACGGCGACATCACGGCCGAGCACGCGGACGCGGTCGTCAACGCGGCGAACTCCTCGCTGCTCGGCGGTGGCGGAGTGGACGGCGCCATCCACCGGCGCGGCGGCCCCGAGATCCTGGACGCCTGCCGGGCGCTGCGCGCCTCGCAGTACGGCAAGGGGCTGCCGACGGGCCGGGCCGTGGCCACGACGGCCGGCAAGCTCCCGGCGCGCTGGGTGATCCACACGGTGGGCCCGGTCTGGTCCCGGGACGAGGACCGGTCGGAGCTGCTGGCCTCCTGCTACCGCGAGTCCCTGCGGGTCGCGGCCGAGCTGGGGGCCCGTACGGTCGCCTTCCCGGCGATCTCCACCGGCATCTTCGGCTGGCCGATGGACGACGGCGCCCGCATCGCGGTCGAAACGGCCCGCGCGGCCGCGGCCGCCCCGGTGGAGGAGGTCCGGTTCGTGCTCTTCGACGAGAAGGCGTACGCGGTCTTCGAGGCGGCGCTGGGGTAGCCCGGGGCGGGGGCGGGTCGGGGCGGGATTCGGCGGATGTGGGCGGGGGTGTCGGCGGGGGTCGATAGGCTTCTGGGATGAGCCTTGTCGACGCCCCCACCGAGACCCCCGATGCCCTTGAGGTGCTGCACCGCGTCTTCGGGTACGACTCCTTCCGCGGCGAGCAGCAGCAGATCATCGAGCACGTGGCCGGCGGCGGCGACGCGCTGGTCCTGATGCCCACCGGCGGCGGCAAATCGCTCTGCTACCAGATCCCGGCGCTGGTCAGAGCCGGTACGGGCGTGGTGATCTCGCCGCTGATCGCGCTCATGCAGGACCAGGTGGACGCCCTGACCGCCCTCGGGGTGCGGGCCGGGTTCCTCAACTCGACCCAGGACCCGTACGAGCGCCAGGCCGTCGAGCAGGCCTTCCTCGCGGGGGAGCTGGACCTGCTGTACCTGGCCCCGGAGCGGCTGCGCACCGAGGGCACCCAGCGGCTGCTCGACCGGGGCACGGTGTCGCTCTTCGCGATCGACGAGGCGCACTGCGTCGCCCAGTGGGGCCACGATTTCCGGCCCGACTACCTCGCGCTGTCGATGCTGCACGAGCGCTGGCCCAAGGTGCCGCGGATCGCGCTGACGGCGACGGCCACTGAGGCCACGCACGCCGAGATCGCGGCCCGGCTGGGCCTGGCGGAGGGCGAGGCCCGGCACTTCGTGGCCAGCTTCGACCGGCCCAACATCCAGTACCGGATCGCCCCGAAGAACAACCCGACCCGGCAGCTGCTGGAGCTGATCCGCACCGAGCACGCCGGGGACGCCGGAGTCGTCTACTGCCTGTCGCGGGCCTCGGTGGAGAAGACGGCCGCGTTCCTGGTGGAGCACGGCATCGACGCGGTCGCCTACCACGCGGGCATGGACTCCCGGACCCGCGCGGCCAACCAGGCGCGCTTCCTGCGGGAGGACGGGGTCGTGGTGGTGGCCACGATCGCCTTCGGCATGGGCATCGACAAGCCGGACGTGCGCTTCGTCGCACACCTGGACCTGCCGAAGTCGGTCGAGGGCTACTACCAGGAGACCGGTCGCGCCGGGCGTGACGGGGAGCCGGCCACGGCCTGGCTCGCGTACGGGCTCCAGGACGTGGTGCAGCAGCGCAAGATGATCGAGGGCTCCGAAGGCGACGAGACGCACCGCCGCTCGCTGGCCGCGCACCTGGATGCGATGCTCGCGCTGTGCGAGACCGTCGAGTGCCGCCGGGTGCGGCTGCTGGCGTACTTCGGGCAGGCCGCCGCCGGGCCCTGCGGCAACTGCGACACCTGCCTGACCCCGGCCGAGTCCTGGGACGGCACGGTCGCCGCGCAGAAGCTGATGTCGACGGTGTGGCGACTGGCGAAGGAGCGGCGCCAGAAGTTCGGCGCCGGCCAGATCATCGACATCCTCCAGGGCAAGAAGACGGCCAAGGTCATCCAGTTCGACCACGACGCGCTGTCGGTCTTCGGGATCGGCACGGACCTGAGCACCGCGGAGTGGCGCGGTGTCGTACGGCAGCTGCTGGCCTCGGGGCTGCTGGCGGTCGAAGGGGACTACGGGACGCTGGTGCTGACGGACGCCAGCGGCGAGGTGCTCGGCGGACGGCGCAGCGTGCCGATGCGCAAGGAGGCGGCCCCGGCCCCCGCGGCCCGCAAGTCCTCCGGCTCCGGCTCGGGTTCGGGCAAGTCCGGGCGGGTCCCGGTCGACCTGCCGGCGGAGGCCGTGCCGGTGTTCGAGGCGCTGCGCGCCTGGCGGGGGGCGACCGCGAAGGAGCAGGGCGTCCCGGCGTACGTGGTCTTCCACGACGCGACGCTGCGGGAGATCGCGACCCGGCTGCCGGGCACGGCCGAGGAGCTCGGCACGATCAGCGGGGTCGGCGAGGCGAAGCTGGCCAAGTACGCCGAGGGGATCCTGGCCGCGCTGGCCGGGACCGGAGCCGCGGCTGCCGCGGCGTCCCCGGCTCCGCCGTCCCCGGAGCCGTCCCGGGCGGCAGCGCCGGAGCCCCCGGCCCCGCACGCCGAGGAGGAACCGCCGTTCGACTTCGACGAGACCGACCCGCCCTGGGACGACTGGGAGTAGGCCGGTCCGCAGGAGGGGAGGGGGCAGGGGAGGTCAGGCCCTCCGCGCTGCGGCGCGGCAGCAGGAGCAGCCGCGCGGAGAGGCGTACGACGTCCTTGCCCAGGGCCGCGTCGCAGACGTCCGCCGGCAACCGGGCATCCGCAGTCGTCCACGCAGCAGCCCCACCCGCCCGTGCACCGGCGGATCTCGTTGAACTCCTCCTGGAACTGCCGCAGTTGCGGCAGGTGCTGCTGGGTGACCTCGGCGGGTACCTGCCGTTCACCCCTGAGCGTCATCGCGGGCCCTGATCGAGGCCCACTTGGCGGAGGGGAACCTGATCGAGGCCGTGCGCGCGTACGACACGTACCGCGCGCTCGTGAAACGGGATCTCGGGGTGGAACCGGGAGGTGAACTCTCCGGCCTGACAAGGAACTTCTGCCGCTCCGCCACCCGCAACCGGGAGGTGGCGGCGGCCCGGGTGCGCCGCGCCTGATCCGGGGTCAAGCTGGTGGCATGAGCGACGACCGGCCGGGTCGGCGCAGTACCGGACTGCGCCTGGCCCTCGCGATGCGCGGCGGGGTCAGCCTCGCCGTCTGGATGGGCGGGGCCTGCTGCGAGACGGCGGCGCTGCGGGCGGCGGCCGGGCAGGAACCCGGCCCCGGAGCGGGTCTCTACCCGGGCCTGCTGAAGGCGTGCCGTTACGAGGACGTCGACATCGACGTCCTCGCCGGGACCAGCGCAGGGGGGCTCAACGGCGTACTGCTGGCCTGCCACCTCGTGTACGGGATGCCCTTCGGGCCGGGAGTGCGGGACGTGTGGCTGCGCCTGGGCGACCTCGAAGGACTGCTGCGCCGTTCCACCCCCTTCCACGTGCCGGCCTCGCTGATGCGCGGCGACGAGGTCTTCTACCAGGAGCTGCGCGCCTCGCTGGCCCGGCTCCTCGCGCAGGCCCCGGCGGACTGGGTGCCCCCGGCCTCGCTCCGGCTGATCCTGACGGCCACGCGGCTGCGCCCCCGGCAGGACCGGGTGCGGCCCACCCTCGGCCGGCCGATGCCGGTCGGCCGCTCGAACGCCTACTTCCGCTTCCGCCACCGCACCTCGCTGACCGACTTCCCCCTCGACGGCACCGGCGCGGCGCGCGAGCCGGCGCTGAACCGGCTGGCCTACGCGGCCCGCGCCTCCTCCTCGTTCCCGGGTGCCTTCGAACCGGCCCGGGTGTACGTGGGCAACGGCCCGCAGCCGGTGGAGGACCCGCCCCGGGTCGACATGCGCGGGGTGAGCAGCGAGACCGGCTACCCCGACGAGAACCTGAACGGCTGCGCGGAGCTCATGGACGGCGGCCTGCTCGACAACATCCCCGTCGCCTGGGCCGTACGGGCCCTCGCCGGGGCCCCGGTCGCCCGCAAGGCCGACCGCTGGCTGCTCTTCCTCCAGCCCGTCCCGCCGTTCCCGCCCCCTCCCGAGCCCGGGACGAGCCGCCGCGTCACCCGGCTGGTCCGGATCGCGGTGAAGTCCCTGACGGTGAAGACCGGCTCCGAGTCCCTGCGCGACGACGACCTCGAACTGCGCGCCGCCGAGGCCGCGGCCCAGCGCCGGCACGCCGCGGCGGGGGTGCTCCCCCCGACCCTCGCCGAGCTGGAGGACACGGCCGTGGCCCGGCGCGGGGCCTACGCCGAACGGGCCGGTGCGGCGGAGGCCCTGCGGCTCATCCGCCTGCTGGAGGACCCTGCGGAGGTGACCGGCCCGGACGCGCTCCCCCTGCCGGCGGGCCCGGGGCCGCTGGAAGCGCTGGACAGGTGCGCGGGGGACGGCTCGACCGTCCTGTTCTCCCGGCTGCGCGCGGCGTCGGAGCGCCTGGCGGTGGCGCCCGGCGCGTTCCCCGGACCGGGATACTCGCCGCTGGCCCTGGCGCGTACCGTACGGCTGCTCATGGACTGGCTGGAGGCCCACGAGGCCCGCCCCCGGCCGGCGGCCGCCCGGCCCGGTGACGCGGACGCGGAGCGGGCGGACGCGGAGCGGGTCGAGGGCTACCGGCGGCGGCTGTTCGCCTGCCGCTCCGCCGCCGCCACGCTGACCGCCGCCCGGGACCGGCTCCTCCTCGACCGCTACCGGTGCTCACTCCTCCGCGGGACGCTCCCCGGCGATGCCGCATCCCCCTACCGTGAGGCGACGCGCCTGCTGGGCTCCCTCCTGCCGACGGGGCCCTCGCCCGGCGACCCTCCCGGGGAGTGGGAGAGGTGGGCGGCGAACCTCGCGACGGCCGTCACCGGAGGGAGCCCGCCGTGCGCTCCGGAACCCGGCGCCGACCCGGGCCCGGACGAGGTGCCGCAGGGCTTCACGCGCCTGTGGGCGGGGCTGGCGGAACTGGCCGGCGAGATCGGCCTGCACCTGGTGCCCGACGTCGAGGGCTACGAGGCCCTCCACGCGGCCGCGCGCGGCGCCGGGCCGATGACCGGCGCGCTCGCGTACGCCGAGGTGCTGCTCGGCCCGCTGCGCCCGGACCCGCTGGCCGAGGCTCCCGACATCCGCTTCCACACCGTCTCGGCGGCGAACACCAGCTGGGCCACCCGCAGGGTGCTGCCGGAGGCCGCCGAGGAGTCCCCGGAGGCCATGGTCAGGGCCAAACTCAGCGGGAACCAGCTCAACAACTTCTCCGCCTTCCTCAGCGCCCGCTGGCGCATGAGCGACTGGACCTGGGGCCGGCTCGACGGCGCGGCGTCCCTGGTGTCGGTCGTCGCCGGCGACGAGCGCCTGCGGGACGCGCTCGGGCGCACCGACACCCGCGACCCCGCGGCGGTCGGTGAGAAGATCGCCGAGCTGACCGGCCTCGGCGACGTGTTCCTGGAGCACTGGGCGCAGAACGTGGTCGCCAACGGCGCCATGGATCCGTACGACCGGGTACGAGAGGTGCTCACGGCCGTGCGCCAGCACGAGATCCTGCGCGAGGAGCTGCCTCACCTCGCCGAGCTGAACCGCAAGGGGTTCCGGGGCGGCAACCGGCCCCCGGACCGCCCGCTGAACCCGCCGCCCCTGGCGACGCCGGCCGAGTTCGACGCCGGGCTGGAGTCGTTCGGCAGGATCGGCAGGGAAGAGGTCGGCACGCTGCTGCGGGCGCGGGATCCGCGCCGGGCGGCCCTGCGGGCCGGGCTCCTCGCCTGGCCGGCCCTCCAGCCCACCGGCAAGGCGGGGGCCCGTGTGGTGCAGGGCGTCCTCGGCCTGCTGAAGCCCCTGGTCTACCTGCCGGTCCTGGTCGGCGTCCTGGCCCCGCCGTGGGGGCTGATCGCGTCCGCGCTGATGTGGACGGGCGTCGCGTTCTCCACCGCCCACTGGTCCTCGCTGCCCGCCCAGGTCCCGGTCTGCCTGTACGCCATGGTGGCCCTGGCGTCGCTGGTCCGGCAGTGGGTCCGGCCGGTCCGGCTGCGCGTCCCCGTCCTGCTGCTCGCGCTGGCCGGCCCACCCGTCGCCCTGTGGCAGCTGCGCGGTACGCCCTTCCCGCAGGTCGGAGGCTGGAGCACGCTGATCGTCGGGGCCTGCTTCGCCCTCGCCGCCGCGGCCGTGCTGTACGTCGGCACCGACCGGTGGTGGCTGCTGCCGGGGGCCGCCCTGATCGCGGGCGGGATCGCCGCCCTGATCCAGTTCGGCCGTACGGGGCTCGGCGGATGGTGGGCCGCCCTCATCCTCTACGCCGTCCTGTTCTGGATCACCTTCGTCCTGCCCTGGCTGTACCCGAGGGAGCGCAGCGGACCGGCCTGACACAGCGCCCCGCGCCGATGGCTCGGATAGGGTGAATCGGTAGGAATCGGACCCCCCGGGGTGAGGTCGGTGCGGTGGACACATACCAGTCGACGAGTGAAGTCCCGGATCAGCCGGCCGCGGCCGTCGGGTACGCGGGCGTACTCAGCGAACTCCTGCCGATCGCGCTGTGGCGGGAGGACGCCGACGGGATCATCGTCGAATGGTCACTCGCCGCCCAGGACCTGCTCGGGCACCGCCCCGAGGACATCATCGGCCTCCCCGGCACCTCCGTCCTCGTCCCCGAGGCCAACCACGCCCTCGCGGACGATCTGACCCGGCGCGTCCAGGCGGGCGAGACGGTCGTCGGCACCCTCCCCGTGCGCCACCGCGACGGGCACCGCGTCACCATGGAGATGTGGATCGTCCCCGCCGCCGATCCGCAGGGCCGCACCGGGGCCATGCTGATCGCCGTGGAGACCTCCGAGGTCCTGCGCATGCGGGACTCGCTCGCCGCCCTCCAGAGCCTGTTCACCCAGTCGCCCATCGGTCTGGCCACCCTCGGCCCCGACCTGCGCTTCCTGCGCGTCAACGACGCCCTGGCCCGGATGAACGGCGTCTCGGCCGCCGCGCACCTCGGCAAACGGCTCACCGAGGTCGTTCCCGGCGTCAACGCCGCCGCGCTCGAAGCGACCATGCGCCAGGTGCTGGACCGGGGGACCGCCGTCGTCGACGTCCGCCGCACCGGCCGGACCCCGGCCGACCCCGGACACGACCACACCTGGTCCTGCTCGTACGCCCCCCTCCTCGACGTCTCCGGCCGCCCGCTCGGCGTGATCGCCTCCCTCATCGACATCACCGACAGCCAGCAGGCCCAGGGCGAGGCCGAGCGGGCCCGCCGCCGCTTCGCCGTCCTGGCGGAAGCCGGTACCCGCATCGGCACCACCCTCGACCTCAGCCAGACCGCCCGGGAGATCGTGCAGGTCCTCGTGCCCCAGCTGGCCGACTCGGCCGACGTACAGCTGCTGGAGACCGTCCTCGCCCCCGACGACGCGGCGGCCACCCACGAGGGCGTGCTCCGGCGCATCGCGGTCGAGTTCCCCGACCCCGACGCCCCCACCGCCCGGCTGGCACCCGGCCAGACCTTCCAGATCCCGCCCGACTCCGTCTACGAGCGCGTCATCGCCGAGGGCCGGGCCATGAACCTGTACCGGTCCGACGTCCACGCGCTGCTGCCCGACCCGCGCGCCGCCGAGCTGCGCGACTACCTCGCCACGCTCGGCTCCGCCCGGCTGATCCCGCTCCTCGCCCGCGGCACCGTGCTCGGCGCGGTCACCGTGACCCGGACGACCGACCGCGAGCCCTTCGACGAGCAGGACGCCGTCCTGATCGACGAGGTGGTCGCCCGGGCGGCCCTCAACATCGACAACGCCCGGATGTACACCAACCAGCGCCGGGCCGCCCTGACCCTCCAGCGCAGCCTCAGCAACAGCGCCCTGCCCCGGGTCTCCGGCCTGGAACTGACCGGCCGCTACCTGCCCGCCAGCGACCACGACGTCGGCGGCGACTGGTTCGACGTCATCCAGCTGCCCGGGGGCCGCACCGGCCTGGTCATCGGGGACGTCATGGGCCACGGCATCCACGCCGCCGCCGTCATGGGCCAGCTGCGCACCGCCGTCCGCACCCTGGCCCGCCAGGACGTCTCCCCGACCCGGCTGCTGCGCTCGCTCGACGAGGCCGTCGCCGACCTGGGCGAGGACGAGATGGCCACCTGCGTCTACGCCGTCCACGACCCGGCCACGGGCGGCTGCGTCATCGCCCGCGCCGGCCACCCGCCGCCGGCCGTGGTCACGGCCGGCGGGGAGGTGACCTTCCTCGACGGCCCGCCGGGCACCCCGCTGGGCACGGGCGGGCAGGAGTTCCGCACCGAGGAGGTCGCCCTGCCGCCCGGCAGTCTGCTCGTGCTCTACACCGACGGCCTCATCGAGTCCCGCGACCGCGACCTCGACCAGGGCATGGCCGAGCTGGGACGTGCGCTGCGCGAGGCCGGACAGCCCCTGGACGCGCTGTGCGACGACATCCTGGCCCGGCTGCTGCCGGAGGCCCCGCAGGACGACGTGGCGGTCCTGCTCGCCCGAACGGTGGCCGGCGGGAACCGCTGAGCTCCCCGGGGTCCCGCCGGCGACCGTACGGGTGAATCGTTACGCCGTGGCCCCGGTCACCAGGCCAGGTCCTCCAGCGCCGCCAGGTCCGGTACGGGCGCGGCCGGCTCCGGCCCACCGGTCAACGCCAGCTCCGCCCAGATCACCTTGCCGCGCTCGGTGTACCGGGTGCCCCAGCGCTCGGCGTACTGCGCGACGAGGAACAGGCCCCGGCCGCCCTCGTCGGTGGTCGCCGCGTACCGCAGGTGCGGCGAGGTGCTGCTGCCGTCGGAGACCTCGCAGATCAGGCTGCGGTCGCGCAGCAGCCGCACCCGGATCGGCGCGTTCCCGTACCGGATGGCGTTGGTGATGAGCTCGCTGAGGATGAGCTCGGCCGTGAACGCGAGGTCCCCCAGCCCCCAGGCGGCGAGCTGCGCCGAGCCCGCACCCCGCACCCGGGAGACCGCGGCCGGATCGGGCGGCACCTCCCACTCGGCGATCCGGTCCTCCTCCAGCCGCCGCGTGTCGGCGATCAGCAGCGCGATGTCGTCGCTCGGCGCCGGGAAGAGCAGCGCGGCCAGTACGTCGGCGCAGGCCTGCTCGGGGCTGCGGCCGGGGTGGGAGAGCGTCTCGGCCAGCAGGCCCAGTCCGGTGTCGAAGTCCCGGTCGCGGTCCTCCAGCAGGCCGTCCGTGAACAGGACGAGCCGGCTCGCCTCCGGCAGCCGCAGCTCCACGGCCTCGAAGGGCATGCCGCCCACCCCGAGCGGCAGCCCGGCGGGCAGCTGCGGGAACTCCACCACCCCGTCCGGCCGGACCAGAGCCGGTCCGGGGTGTCCGGCGCTGGCCATCGCGCAGACCCCGGAGACCTGGTCGTACACCGCGTACAGGCAGGTGGCGCCGGTGACCCCGGCCGCCTCGCCCGCCCCCTCCGCGGGGTCCCCGGAGCCCCCGGCCTCGTTCTGGTCGATCCGGTGGATCAGCTCGTCCAGGTGCCCCAGGAGCTCGTCCGGCGGCATGTCCAGGGAGGAGAAGTTGTGCACGGCGGTCCGCAGCCGGCCCATCGTGGCCGCCGCGTGCACCCCGTGCCCGACGACGTCGCCGACGACCAGCGCGACCCGGGCGCCGGCCAGCGGGATCACGTCGAACCAGTCCCCGCCCACCCCGGCCTTCGCCGGCAGGTACCGGAAGGCCACGTCCACCGCGGTCTGGTCCGGCAGCACCCGGGGCAGCAGGCTGCGCTGGAGGGCCACCGCGGTCGCGTGCTCCCGGGTGTAGCGGCGGGCGTTGTCGATCGAGACGGCCGCCCGCGCCCCCAGCTCCTCGGCGAACGACAGGTCCTCCTCGTCGAAGGCCTCCGGGGTGTCGGCCGCCCGCCAGAAGTTCGCCATCCCCAGGACCACCCCGCGGGCCTGGAGCGGCACCGAGATCAGCGAGTGCAGCCCGTAGTCCAGGGCCTGGCGGGTGCCGGCCTCGTCCTGGGCCCGCCAGCCCATCGCCGCGTTCAGATCGGGGGCGAGCACCGCGTGCCCGGCGTCCAGGGCCGTGGCCATCGGCGCGGTCGGCACGACGAAGCGGATGATGTCGCCGACCGGCTGCAACGGCTGGTCGGAGCGCACCCCGCTCATCGCCGCCCGGCGCATCTCCGTGTAGGCGCCGGAGGCCCGCGCGGGCTCCTCGCCCTTCAGCACGGGCTCCAGCAGCTCCACCGTGACGAAGTCCGCGAAGCGGGGGACGGCCACCTCGGAGAGCTCCTCGGCGGTGCGCACCACGTCCAGCGTGGTCCCGATCCGCACCCCCGCCTCGTACAGCATCTGGAGCCGCTCCCGGGCCACCTCGGCGCGGCCGGACAGCGCGGCGAGCTCGGTGGTGTCGCGCAGGGTCATGACGCTGCCGGACGGGTGTCCCCCGTACGGCTTGGTCGGGCGCACGTTGACGGCCAGGAGCCGGTCCCCGGCCAGGTGCACCTCGTCCGTGGCCACCCGTCCGGAGACCAGCAGCGAGGTGGTGCGCGGGTCGAGGCCGAGCTCGCTCACGTGGCGCTGCTCGGCGTCGGCCGGCAGGTCCAGCAGCCGCCGGGCCTCGTCGTTGGCGAGCAACAGCCGCTGGTCCTCGCTGATGATCAGGACGCCCTCGCGCACCGCGTGCAGGACGGCCTCGTGGTGTTCGTTCATCCGGGCCATGTCGGCCTCGCCCAGGCCCCGGGTCTGGCGCCGCAGCCGCCGGCTGACCAGGGCGGCGCCGCCCGTACCGAGCAGCAGCGCGCCGGCCGCCGCGCCGAGCAGCAGGGGCAGCTGCCCGGCGACCGAGTCGGAGACGGTGGCGATCTCGATGCCGGTGCCGACCAGGCCGATGACCTTGCCGCTCGCGTCCCGTACGGGGACCACGGCGCGGACCGCGTCGCTCGGCGAGCCCGTGTAGACCTCGGTGAAGGGATGCCCGGCCACGGCGCGTGAGAGGTCGCCGGTGGCCCGCTTGCCGATCAGCTCCGGCCGGGAGTCGGTGTAGCGCAGCCCGTCGGGCGTCATCACCGCGATGAAATCGACGCCCGCGGCCTGCCGCGCGGCCTCCGCCAGGGGCTGGAGCTCGGCCGTCGGATTCCGCGACCTCAGGGCCTCGGGCAGGCCGGGGGCGTGGGCGAAGGCCTCGGCGGCGGCCAGCGAGCGGTGGCGCGCGTCGCGTTCGGTGCCGTACCGCTCCTGGAAGACGAGGGCGAGCGCGGCCGCGGTGATCAGCAGGACGACGATGAACGCCATGAGCGCGAAGACCTGACCGGCGACGCTGCGGGCGCCCCGGGAGCGGCGCGCGGGCAGGCCCGGGGCGCGCCCGGTCGGCTGCCGGGGCGGCGATCCCCTGGGTCGACCCAAACGTCCGGTCATGAGCCATTTCTAACACTGTCACCGGGATTTGGGCGGGCCGGTCCGGCTGATGGTCTCGCCGCAGCGCGGTAGGCGCGGGGGCTGAGGCCCACGGACGAGGTGAAGTGCTGGCGGAACGTGACCTCGCTGGCGAAGCCCGCGCGGCGGGCCACCTCGGGCACCGGGTGGTCGGTGCGCTCCAGCAGCCTGCGGGCCGCGTCGAGGCGGTGGGCCAGCAGCCAGCGGTGCGGGGTGGTGCCGGTCGCGGCGACGAAATGGCGGGCGAAGGAGCGCGGGGACATCCCCGCCCAGCGGGCCAGCGTGGCCACGGACAGCGGTTCGCCGAGGTGGCGCAGGGCCCGCTCCCGTACGGCCGCCAGGGCCTCGGCGGTCCGGTCCGCCGCCGGAGTGGGCCGGTCCAGGTACTGGGCGTGGTCGCCCGTGCGGAACGGGCCGGTCACCATCGAACGGGCGATGGCCGCCGCGGCCTCCGCCCCGTGGGCCCGCCGTACGAGGTGCAGGCAGAGGTCGATCCCGGAGGCCACCCCGGCGGAGGTCCACAGCCCGGAGTCCTCCACGTACAGCGGGGCGTCCTCGACCAGCACGGCGGGGTGGCGCGCGGCCAGCCGCGGAGCCAGCGACCAGTGGGTCACGGCCCGGCGCCCCGCCAGCAGGCCCGCTTCGGCGAGGATGAACGCCCCGGCGCACAGCGCGGCCACCGGCACGCCCCGGGCGTGCGCCTCGCGCAGGGCGGCCAGCACCGGCTCGGGCGTCGGGTCGGACGGCTCGGCGAGCGCCGGTACGACCACGAGATCGGCCCCGGCGAGCCAGTCGAGACCCCGGTCGGGGGCCAGGGTGAGCCCGCCGGGCAGGGTGATGGGCCCGGTGTCGACGGCGCACCGGCGCAGCTCGAAGCGGGGGACGCCGAGCCGGGTGCGGTCGGGGCCCCAGACCTCGGTGATGACGGCGAGGTCGAAGCCGCGGATGCCGGGCTGGACGACGATGGCGACACGATGCATGCTGCCATCTTGGCAGGATCCCATCGGTTCGGGTCCCGGTTGCCGCTGTCGGCGGGCCTGTCCGGCGGAAGATCATGAAGCCATGACGAAGAACGAGATCGCACTCGCCCCCGACGCCGCCCTGCTGGTCATCGACGTACAGAAGGGCTTCGACGACGCGTCGTACTGGGGTCCGCGCAACAACCCGGCCGCCGAGGCGAACATCGCCGCCCTGATGGACGCCTGGCAGGAGACGGGCCGCCCGGTGGTCCTCGTGCAGCACGCCTCGCGGACCGCAGGCTCGGTCCTGGCCGCCGACCACCCCGGCCACGCCTTCAAGGACTTCGTGGCCGACCGGGCGGGGGAGGCGTCGCTGCTGGTCACCAAGACGGTCAACTCCTCCTTCTACGGCACCCCCGACCTGGCCGCGTGGCTCACCGCCCAGGGCATCGGCCAGCTGGTGGTGTCCGGGATCCAGACCAACATGTGCGTCGAGACCACGGCGAGGATGGCCGGCAACCTGGGCTACGACGTGCTCGTCCCGCTCGACGCCACGCACACCTTCGACCTCGCGGGCCCGGACGGGACGGGCCTGACCGCCGACGAGCTGGCCACCGCCACCGCCGTCAACCTGCACGGCGGCGGTTTCGCCCGCGTCGTCACCACGGCCCAGCTGCTGGGCTCGTAGTCCTCGCACGGTCCTCGTACGACGAAGGCCCGGCGCCCCTGCGGGGGGGCACCGGGCCTCGTGCGGCCGCCGTGAGGTCAGAGCACCTCGGCGGCGATGTTCTCCGCGACCCGCTCCAGCAGGGGACCCGCGTTCGGGATGGACTTGGCCGGGTCGGGCTCCAGGTCCGTCAGCGGGTACGCCTTGCGGATGCCCGCCGCCTCCAGGGCCTCCTGGCCCAGCAGCAGACGGCCGCACACCGCCACCACCGGCTTGCCCGCCGCGCGCGCCGCGGCCGCGACACCGGCCGGAGCCTTGCCGTGCAGGGTCTGCTCGTCCAGCGAGCCCTCACCGGTGATCACCAGCGTGGCCCGCTCCAGCGCCGGAGCGAAGCCCAGCACCTCCAGCATCAGCTCGATACCGGGCCGGAACGACGCGCCGAGCAGCAGCGCCCCGTACCCGATGCCGCCCGCGCCGCCCGCGCCCGGAGCGGCGGCCAGCCGGCCGGCCTTCTCACCGATCGACTTCTCCAGCACCACCGCGAAGTGCGCGAGCGCCGCGTCCAGCGTCGCCACGTCCTCGGGCGTGGCCCCCTTCTGCGGGCCGTAGACGGCGGGCGCGCCCTTCGGGCCCGTCAGCGGGTTGTCCACGTCGCTCGCCAGGACGAAGTCGACCTCCGCGAAGCGCGGGTCGATCCCGGACAGGTCCGCCGACGCCAGACCGGCGAGCGCCCCGCCGCCCGGCCCGACCGGTTCACCGTTCGCGTCCAGGAACTCGGCGCCGAGCGCGGCCAGCATTCCCGCGCCGCCGTCGGTGGTGGCGCTGCCGCCCACGCCGAAGACGATCGAGCGCGCGCCCGCGTCCAGCGCGGCCTTCAGCAGCTCGCCCGAGCCGTACGTGGTGGCCGTCAGCGGGGCGAAGACACCCGCCGGCAGCAGCTGCAGCCCGGAGGCCTCCGCCATCTCGACCACGGCGGTGCCGTCGCGCAGCGCGAAAGCGGCCGTGACCTGCTCGCCCAGCGGTCCGGTGACCCGTACCTCCCGGCGCTCGAACCCGGCCGCCACGGCGGCCGCGACCGTGCCGTCGCCGCCGTCCGCGACGGGGAGGGTCTCGACCTCCAGGCCCGGTACGGCCTTGCGAAGGCCGGCCGTCACCCGCTCCGCGACCTGAACGGCCGTGAGCGAGCCCTTGAATTTGTCCGCGGCGATGAGCACGCGCGCGGTCTCAGTTACTGCTCCGTCCGTCACCTTGCTAATCCCTTGCTATCGAACAGTGCAGTCGCGCCCCCATGAGCCTATCCGGAGGATCCTCCTATGCCCATGGGTGGCCTGGGTCACAGGCGGCGCGCCATCCCCCTAAATAGGGATATACGCCTGCATAGTGTGGCCGCATGAGCGCGGATTCACTGGATGACGTCCGTCCGCCGGGCCCCGAGCCCGAACCGGACCGTGCCGTGGTCACCATCGGGGTGATCGCCGTGCTGGCCGTCGTCGCCTGGGCGGCGCTCGGCAAGGACTCCTTCGACACGGCGTCGAGCACCGCGCTGGCCTGGGTCCTGGCCAACTTCGCCTGGCTGTTCGTGATCGCCGCCGACGTCTTCCTCGTCATGTGCGTCGTCCTCGCGATCAGCCGCTTCGGCCGGATCCGGCTCGGCGCCGACGACTCCGAGCCCGAGTTCACCAACCTCGCGTGGATCGCGATGATGTTCAGCGCCGGCATGGGCATCGGCCTGATGTTCTACGGGGTCGGCGAGCCGCTCACCCACTACCTGAACCCGCCGCCCGCCTCCGGCGCCGCCCCCGGCACCGGGGCGGCCGCCCAGGCGGCCCTCGACTACTCCTTCTTCCACTGGACGCTGACCCCCTGGGCGATCTACGGCATCGCCGGTCTCGCCCTCGCCTACGCCACCTTCCGCAAACGCCGGGGCAACCGGCTCAGCGCCGCCTTCGTCCCGCTGATCGGGGAGGAGCGCGCCAACGGCGGGCCCGGCAAGGCCATCGACCTGCTCGCCGTCTTCGCCACCGTCTTCGGCACGGCGACCAGCCTGGGCCTCGGCGCCCTCCAGGTCGCCGAAGGGCTCCACATCACGGCCGGGATCGAGGACTCCACCGGCGTCGAGCTGATCATCATCGCCTCGCTGTCCGGCGCGTTCGTGCTCTCCGCCTTCTCCGGCCTGCACAAGGGCGTGAAATGGCTGAGCACGATCAACATCGTGCTCGCCGCCACCCTGATGCTCTTCGTCTTCCTCCTCGGCCCGACCGTCTACGTCCTCGACGTGGTCCCCGCCAGCGTCGGCAGCTACCTGCACGAGCTGCTGCCCCTGGCCACCCGCACCGGCGCCTTCACCGACAGCGCCTGGCTCGGCGCGTGGACGATCTTCTACTGGGCCTGGTGGCTGTCCTGGGCGCCGTTCGTCGGCACCTTCATCGCCCGCATCTCGCACGGCCGCACCATCCGCGAGTTCCTGATCGGCGTCCTGCTCGTGCCCAGCGGTGCCACGGTGGTCTGGTTCTGCGTGATGGGCGGCACCGCGATCCGCCTCGACTCCACCGGAGCGGCCGACCTCGCCGTCAAGGTCAAGGACGGGGCCGAGGCCTCCCTGTTCGCCATGCTCGACGCGCTCCCGCTGGGCACCGTCACCTCGTACGTGGCCATGGTCCTGGTCATGACGTACTTCGTCACCAGCGCGGACTCGGCCTCCCTGGTGATGGGTTCGCTCACCAGCCGCGGCTCGCTCAACCCGCCCACCTGGCTCGTCGTCACCTGGGGCGTGCTCATGGCGGCCGTGGCGGCCGTCCTCCTGGTCGCGGGCGGCCTCAAATCCCTCCAGACCGCCACGATCCTGGTCGCGCTGCCCTTCGTCATCGTCATGCTGCTGCTCTGCTGGGCCCTGGTGAAGGAACTCCGCGAGGACCCCGGCGCCGGCCCCGCCCGCCACCACGCCCTGCACGGGATGCGCGACGCGGTCACGGCGATGGTCGGCGACGCCGTCACCGGAGCGGGCCCGGCCCGCCACCCGCGCCTGCGCCGCCTGGCCGACTCCGCCCGCCGCGACCGCGCGGACCCGCCCCCGCCGAACACCCCGCAGGCGTGATCCCGCCCGTCGGGGCGGCTGGGTAGGGTTGGCGGCGTGACCACCACCGATTACTACGCCACGTACATCGCGAGCCTGCCCCGGGTGCTGGCCGGCGCCGCCGCCCTCTACCGGGACGCCGGCGGGCGGGTGCTGCTCGTCGAGCCCAACTACCGCGAGGGCTGGGCCCTTCCGGGCGGCACCATCGAGTCGGACCTCGGCGAGTCCCCGCGGACGGCGGCCCGGCGCGAGAGCGCCGAGGAGATCGGCCTGGACCTGCCGCTCGGCCGGCTGCTCGCCGTCGACTGGACGCTCGGCGAGGGCCGCCCGCCCCTGGTGGCCTACGTCTACGACGGCGGCGTGCTCGACGCGGCGCAACTCGCCGCCATCAGGCTCCAGGAGGAGGAACTGCTCTCCTGGCGGCTGGTCGAGCCCGCCGAACTCACCGCGTACCTCCCCGGATCGCTCGGCCGCCGCACCCGGGAGGCCTACCGGGTCCTGGAGTCCGGCGAGGGCACGGCAGAGCTGGAGAACGGCAGCCGCCCGGTCTCCTCGTGACACCGGGCTTACTTCGAGCAGGACAGAATCCTCTGATGATCACGATGTACGCCTGGCCCAGCACCGCCGACGGTCCGGACGCCCTGCCCATGGTCCACTTCACCACCGAGCAGCAGGAGGGCGGCGAGGTCACCCCCGAGGGGACGCCGGTGTGGCTGTTCGACACCGCGATACGCGAGGGCGGCTGGGCCTCGTTCACGGACTTCGAGGGCTGGTCGTCCCCCGCCCCCGGCTGGCAGGCGTTCTACCGCCGCGAGGACGACCTCCTCGCCGTCACCGGCCCCGGCGCCTGCGAGGGTTGGTACCAGGGCAACCTCGGCGCCGACGCCGACTGGGTGGCGGCGGCCGGCGCCCAGCTGAGCGTGGTCCTGCTCGCCGCCCCCGTCCAGCACCCCTCCCTGTACGCCTACGCGGTGGAGGCCGGAGCCGCGTTCGCCCTGCTCGTCCCGCTCGTACTGGTCTGATCCCCGGCTACAGCTCCGCCGCGCCGGCCTCGAAGGCCAGCAGCCGCACCTTGCGCTCGACGCCGCCGCCGTAGCCGGTCATGCTGCCCGAGGCGCCGATCACCCGGTGGCACGGGACGATGATGCTGACCGGGTTCTTCCCGTTGGCCAGCCCCACCGCGCGCGAGGCGTTCGGCTTGCCGAGCTTCGCCGCGAGCTCCCCGTACGACCAGGTCCGGCCGTACGGGATCCGTACGAGCTGGTCCCAGACGCTGCGCTGGAACGCGGTGCCCTCCAGCCGGACGGGCACGTCGAACTCCGTGAGCTCCCCGGCGAAGTACGCGGCCAGCTGCCGCACGACCTCGGGGAACGGCTCCTCGGCCGCGGCGACCCGCTCCCCGAAGGACTCCTCGGCGGGGCGGTGGCGCTGCCCGACCATGTACAGGCCGCTGAGGACGCCGTCGGTGGCGACGAGGGTGAGCGGGCCGTACGGGCTGTCGACGATGCTGTGCTGCTTGGTGCTCATGGTGCTCATGACGGTACGCACTCCTCAGACGGGCAGGTGGTTGATGGGGTGGGCATCGGTGGCCCACAGGTACTGCACGGCGTACGCGCGCCAGGGCCGCCAGCCGGCCGCCCGGGCGGTGAGCGCCACGGGGGTGGACGGCAGGCCCAGCTCCTTGGCGGCCCGCCGTACCCCGAGGTCGGAGGGCAGGAAGGCGTCGGGATCGCCCAGTGCCCGCATCGCGATCACCTCGGTGGTCCACGGGCCGAAGCCGGGCAGCGCGTTCAGCTGCGCGCGGGCGGCCTCCCAGTCGCTGTCGATGCCGAGCGGGAGCGAGCCGTCGGCCAGCGCGCCGACGAGGGTGGTCACGGTGGTGCGCCGGCTCGCCGGGAGGGCCAGGGACTGCGGGTCCAGGGCGGCCAGCGCCTGCGGCGAGGGGAACAGGTGGGTCAGCCCGCCCTCGGGGTCGGGATCGGCCACCGGCTCCCCGTAGGCGGTGACCAGCCGGGCCGCGTGCGTACGGGCCGCCGCCGTGGACACCTGCTGGCCGAGCACGGCCCGTACGGCGAACTCCGCCGCGTCGACCGTACGCGGCACCCGGCGCCCCGGGGCCTTGTCCACGAGCGGGGCCAGCAGCGGATCGGCCCGCAGCTGCTCGTCCACGGCCTCCGGATCGGCGTCGAGGTCGAGCATCCAGCGGCAGCGGCTGATGGCGATGGTGAGGTCGCGCAGGTCGGTCAGGGCCAGCTGGCAGGCGATGTGGTCGGGCCGCGGGCTGAGCGCGACGACCCCGGTGCCGTACGGGAGCCGCAGGGTCCGGCGGTAGGCGCCGGCCCGCCACTCCTCGACGCCGGGGACGGCGGTCGCGGCGAGGTGGCCGAAGAGGTTGTCGGGGTTGAGCGGCGCCCGGTACGGCAGGCGCAGGCTGATGCTCCCGGGCACCCTCGGGACGTGCCGGTTCGTCTTCTCGGCGCGCAGGCGCAGCTCGCCGGGGGCGAGGGCGAAGACCTCGCGGACGGTCTCGTTGAAGGTCCGGATGGAGGAGAACCCCGCGGCGAAGGCGACGTCGCCCATCGGCAGCGCGGAGGTCTCGATCAGCAGCCGGGCGGTCTGGGCGCGCTGGGCCCGGGCGAGGGCGAGGGGACCGGCGCCGAGCTCGGCGTTCAGCTGCCGCTCCACCTGGCGGGTGGAGTACCCCAGCCGCGCCGCGAGCCCCGGTACGCCCTCGCGGTCCACGACGCCGTCCTGGATGAGCCGCATGGCCCGGGCGACGGCGTCGGCGCGGGCGTTCCACTCGGGGGAGCCGGGGGAGGTGTCGGGCCGGCACCGCTTGCAGGCCCGGAACCCGGCCTGCTGGCAGGCGGCGGCACTGGGCAGGAAGGTCATGTTCTCGACCTTGGGCGGCACCGCGGGGCAGCTGGGCCGGCAGTAGATCCCGGTGGTCCGCACGGCGGTGAAGAACCAGCCGTCGAAACGGGCGTCCTTCGACTGGACGGCCCTCACACAGCGCTCGGTGTCGGTGTACATGGCTCCAGCATCACGGCCCGGCCCCGGCGGGGCTGGCGGTTTTCCGACATCAAGCGTAGCCCTCCGGCGTGGGCCGGGGGCGCCGTCGGGGCGGCCCGGGCCGGGGGCGCGTACCCCGGCCATACGAAAGGGCCCCCGGTGCCTGATCGGCACCGGGGGCCCTTCGGGGACCGCATGCGGCTACGGGAGCTGCGACGCCGCTCGCGCCTCGCGGCGGTTGTGGCGGAAGGTGTTCGCGCGACGGGTCGTCGCGAACAGCGGGATGGTGGCCGCCAGGGCGATCTGCAGCGCGCAGCCCGCCTGGAGCAGCAGCTGACCGCCCGGGGCGTCGAACGCCCAGGCCGCCAGCAGGCCCATGGCCCCGATGATCCAGCTGAGCATCGCCACCGCGAGGACGCCCCGCGGCTTCGGGTACTCGACCCGGCTCACCATCAGCCAGGCCACCCCGATGATCGCCAGCAGCGTCGGGATGAACGGCAGCTCCAGCAGCACGATCGAGACGACCGTGAGCGCGCCGAAGGGGCTCGGCATGCCCTGGAACATGCCGTCCTTCATGGTCACGCAGCTGAATCTCGCGAGTCTGAGCACCACGGCCAGCAGGACCACGATCGCGGCCAGCGCCGACATCTTCTGCACCGCGTCGTCGGCGACCATGCCGTAGACGAGCACGAAGTACGCGGGAGCCAGGCCGAAGCTGATCAGGTCGGACAGGTTGTCCAGCTCCGCGCCCATGGGCGAGCTGCGCAGCTTGCGGGCCACGATGCCGTCGAAGAGGTCGAAGACCGCGGCGAGCAGCATGAGTATCACCGCCGTCGCGGCGCTGTTGCGGGCCATGCCCGACTCGCCGCTGCCGGTGAGGTGCGGGATGAGGATCCCGGTGGTGGTGAAGTACACCGCCATGAATCCGCACGTCGCGTTGCCGAGGGTGAGGGTGTCCGCTATCGACAGCCGCAGCGAGAGCGGCATGTCGTCCTCCGCGGACTCCTCCTCTGCCGCCTCGGGCACCCAGCCGCCCGACGGTGTGGTGGGAGTCTCAGGGTCAGTCACGGTCAATTCGGGTCACCCCCGCGGTGGTGGCCTGGCCGACCTCGACCGCGACCTCGACACCCTCGGGGAGGTAGATGTCGACGCGGGAGCCGAAGCGGATCAGACCGATGCGTTCGCCCTGCTCCACCTTGGTACCGGCCGGCAGGTACGGGACGATGCGGCGTGCGACGGCGCCGGCGATCTGCACCATCTCGATGTCGCCGAGTTCGGTGTCGAAGTGCCAGACAACGCGCTCGTTGTTCTCGCTCTCCTTGTTGAACGCCGGGACGAACCCGCCCGGGATGTGCTCCACGGACGTCACCGTGCCCGCGAGGGGCGCGCGGTTGACGTGGACGTTCAGCGGGCTCATGAAGATCGCGACCCGGGTCCGCCCGTCCTTCCACGGCATGATGCTCTGCACCACACCGTCGGCGGGCGAGATGACCCGGCCCTGCGTGATCTCACGCTCGGGGTCGCGGAAGAACCACAGCATGCCCGCCGCGAGAGCGGTGGTGGGCACGGCCACCGCGGCCCAGCGGCCGGACTTGCGGGCCCGGGTGAGGCTGAGCGCAGCGGTGGCGACGGTCGGCAGAAGCCACGGCGATGCTCCGCGTGCGAGACGTCCACCGAGGATGCCGACGCGAGGTGCAGAGGTTTGGCTGTGGGGCATGGATGACCTTCGTAGCGGGTGATTGCCGCGCCGCAAACAGGGGGACGGGACGGCGGCTTTACTGGAATGCTATCGGTTGCACGCAACAACTGGGCAAGCCAGAAGCCGAGTCGATGGCCGCCAGCCAGTGACTGCCAGTGATTCTTTTGCGACGAACCCATGGAGGATCCGCCGCAAAAGGGACTTTCAGCCCTGCAGTCGGTACTCCTCGAGCAGGCGCCGACCGATGATCATTTTCTGGATCTCGGCCGTACCTTCACCGATCAGCAGCATCGGTGCCTCCCTGTAGAGGCGCTCGATCTCGTACTCCTTCGAGAACCCGTAGCCGCCATGGATACGGAAGGCGTCCTCGACTACCTCCTTGCAGTATTCGGAGGCGAGGTACTTCGCCATCCCTGCCTCCAGGTCGTTTCGTTCCCCGGAGTCCTTTTTGCGTGCTGCATTGACCATCATCGCATGGGCGGCCTCGACCTTGGTAGCCATCTCGGCCAGCTTGAACTGGATGGCCTGGTGCTCCGCGATCGCCTTGCCGAAAGTGTGACGTTGCTGGGCATACGAGACACCCAGCTCGAACGCACGCTGAGCGACGCCGCAGCCACGCGCCGCCACGTTGACGCGGCCGACCTCGACCCCGTCCATCATTTGGTAAAACCCTCGGCCCGTCTGGCCTCCGAGCACCCGATTGGCCGGAATGCGCAGTCCGTCCATGATCAGCTCGGTCGTGTCGACGCCCTTGTAGCCCATCTTGTCGATCTTGCCCGGGATGGTCAGGCCCGGACGGACCTCACCGAAGCCCGGCTCCTTCTCGACGAGGAAGGTCGTCATCGACTTGTGGGGCGCGGTGCCCTCGGGGTGTCCTTCGTCACTCCGGACCAGAACGGCCACCAGGGTCGAGGAGCCGCCGTTGGTCAGCCACATCTTCTGGCCGTTCAGGACGTACTCGTCCCCGTCCTTCACCGCCTTGGACGTGATGGCCGACACATCGGAGCCGAGCCCCGGCTCGGACATCGAGAACGCGCCGCGCACCTCGCCCAGCGCCATGCGGGGCAGGAAGTGGTCCTTCTGCTCCTGGGTGCCGTGCTGCTTGAGCATGTACGCCACGATGAAGTGGGTGTTGATGATGCCCGAGACGGACATCCAGCCCCGCGCTATCTCCTCCACGCACAGCGCGTAGGTGAGGAGCGACTCACCCAGGCCGCCGTACTCCTCCGGGATCATCAGGCCGAAGAGGCCGAGCTCCTTGAGGCCGTCGACGATCTGCTGCGGGTACTCGTCACGGTGTTCGAGCTCGGTCGCGACCGGGATGATCTCCTTGTCGACGAACTCCCGGACGGTCTTGAGGATCTCCCGCTGGACGTCGGTCAGCCCGGCGGTCTGGGCGAGTCGGGCCATGGCTACTTCCCCTGTTCCTTCAGCTGGGGCCGGCCGGGCTGTTCGCCGCCGCGCTCCTTGATGTACGTCTCGGTCGGGACCATCACCTTGCGCCGGAAGACGCAGACGAGGGTGCCGTCCTGCTTGTAGCCCTTGGTCTCCACGTAGACGATCCCGCGGTCGTTCTTCGACTTGGACGGGGTCTTGTCGAGGACCGTGGTCTCGCCGTAGATCGTGTCGCCGTGGAAGGTCGGCGCCACGTGCCGCAGGGACTCGATCTCCAGGTTGGCGATGGCCTTCCCGGAGACGTCCGGCACGGACATGCCGAGCAGCAGCGAGTAGATGTAGTTGCCCACGACCACGTTCTTGCCGAAGTCGGTCGTGTTCTCGGCGTAATTGCTGTCCATGTGGAGCGGGTGGTGGTTCATGGTCAGCAGGCAGAAGAGGTGGTCGTCGTACTCCGTGACCGTCTTCCCGGGCCAGTGCTTGTAGACCGCCCCGACCTCGAACTCCTCGTACGTGCGTCCGAACTGCATGGTCCTAGGCCTCCGGGATCTCGAACTTGGTGGTGCGCTGCATGCCGGCGGCGCGACCCTTGCCCGCGATGACCAGGGCCATCTTGCGGCTGGCCTCGTCGATCATCTCGTCGCCGAGCATGGCCGAGCCCTTCTTGCCGCCGGCCTCGGAGGTGCACCAGTCGTACGCGTCGAGGATCAGCTCGGCGTGGTCGTAGTCCTCCTGGGAGGGGGAGAAGACCTCGTTGGCCGCCTCGACCTGGCCGGGGTGCAGGACCCACTTGCCGTCGAAGCCCAGGGCCGCGGCGCGTCCGGCGACCTCGCGGTACCCGTCGACGTTCTTGATCTGGAGGTAGGGGCCGTCGATCGCCTGCAGGTTGTTCGCCCGGGCGGCCATCAGGATCTTCATCAGGATGTAGTGGTAGGCGTCCGCCGGGTAGCCGGGCGGCTGCTCGCCCACGACCAGCGACTTCATGTTGATGGAGGCCATGAAGTCGGCCGGCCCGAAAATGATCGTCTCCACGCGCTGGGAGGCCTGCGCGATCGCGTTGACGTTGTTGAGGCCCTGGGCGTTCTCGATCTGCGCCTCGATGCCGATCTTGCCTACCTCGAAGCCCATCGTCTTCTCGATCTGCGTCAGCAGCAGGTCCAGCGCCACGATCTGCTGGGCGTCCTGGACCTTCGGCAGCATGATGCAGTCGAGGTTCTGGCCGGCGCCCTCCACGACGGTGATGACGTCGCGGTACGTCCAGTGCGTGGTCCAGTCGTTGACGCGCACGACCCGGGTCTTCCCGGTCCAGTCGCCGTTGTTCAGCGCGTCCACGATGGTGTGGCGGGCGCCCTCCTTGGCGAGCGGGGCGCAGGCGTCCTCCAGGTCGAGGAAGACCTGGTCGGCCGGCAGGCCCTGGGCCTTCTCCAGGAAGCGGGGGTTCGAGCCCGGCACCGCGAGGCAGGAGCGGCGCGGACGCAGCCGGTTCACGGGGGAAGAGGGCGTGGTCATGCGGGGACCTCCAGAGGGTCGAGCTTGTTCGCTTTCCGGATCTCGTCGACGATACGGCCGATGATCTCCGTGATACCGAAGTCCTTGGGTGTGAACACGGCGGCCACACCGGCCGCCTTGAGGGCGATGGCATCGGCGTTCGGAATGATGCCGCCGAGGACCACGGGGATGTCACCCGCCCCCGCCGTACGGAGGCGTTCCAGCACGTCCGGCACGAGCGCGCTGTGCGAACCGGACAGGATGGACAGTCCCACGCAGTGCACGTCCTCGGCCAGCGCCGCCGAGGAGATCTCCTCGGGCGTCAGCCGGATGCCCTGGTAGACCACCTCGAACCCGGCGTCGCGGGCCCGTACGGCGATCTGCTCGGCCCCGTTGGAATGCCCGTCCAGGCCGGGCTTGCCGACCAGCAGGCGCAGCCGGCCGGAGCCCAGGTCCTCGGCGGTACGGGAGACCTTCTCGCGGACCAGGGCCAGCGGCGTGCCCTCCTCGGCGGTGACCGCCACGGGGGCCGAGGAGACCCCGGTCGGGGCGCGGAACTCGCCGAACACCTCGCGCAGGGCGTTCGCCCACTCGCCGGTGGTGACACCGGCGCGGGCGCACTCCAAGGTGGCCTCCATCAGGTTCTCGGTCCCGGCCGCGGCCTCCTTCAGCCGGTCCAGGGCCTGCATCACCGTCGGGAAGACGAACGGGTCGCCGTTGCCCTGCCGGTCCGAGGACTCCTGCCGCTCGGCCCGCCAGCGCGCGATCCGCTCCACGGTCAGCGCCTCGGTGGCCGGGTCGACCGTCATGATGGCGCCGTCCAGGTCGGCCGTCAGCGGGTTCTCCTCGGTCTGCTGGAAGCAGTTGACGCCGACGATCTTGTCCTCGCCCGCCTCGATCCGGGCGCGCCGCTCGGCGTGCGAGGAGACCAGCTGGGACTTCAGGTACCCGGACTCGACGGCGGCCATCGCGCCGCCCATCTCCTGGATCCGGTCGATCTCGGCCAGGCAGTCGGCGACCAGGGAGTCGACTTTGGCCTCGATGACGTGGGATCCGGCGAAGATGTCCTCGTACTCCAGCAGATCGCTCTCGTGCGCCAGGACCTGCTGGATGCGCAGCGACCACTGCTGGTCCCAGGGCCGGGGCAGGCCCAGCGCCTCGTTCCAGGCGGGCAGCTGCACGGCGCGGGCCCGGGCGTCCTTGGAGAGGGTGACCGCGAGCATCTCCAGCACGATGCGCTGGACGTTGTTCTCCGGCTGCGCCTCGGTCAGGCCGAGGGAGTTGACCTGGACGCCGTACCGGAAGCGGCGCTGCTTGGCGTTCTCGATGCCGTAGCGCTCGCGGGTGACCTGGTCCCAGATGCGGCCGAAGGCGCGCATCTTGCACATCTCCTCGATGAAGCGGACGCCCGCGTTCACGAAGAACGAGATGCGGGCGACCACTTCGCCGAAACGATCCTCCGGGACCTGGCCCGAATCGCGCACCGAGTCGAGCACGGCGATCGCCGTCGACATCGCGTACGAGATCTCCTGGACCGGGGTGGCCCCCGCCTCCTGGAGGTGGTAGGAGCAGATGTTGATCGGGTTCCACTTCGGGATGTGGTTGACCGTGTACGCGATCATGTCCGTCGTCAGGCGGAGCGAGGGCCCGGGCGGGAAGACATGCGTCCCGCGCGAGAGGTACTCCTTGACGATGTCGTTCTGGGTGGTGCCCTGGAGCTGGGCGATGTCCGCGCCCTGCTCCTCGGCGGCCACCTGGTAGAGCGCCAGCAGCCACATGGCGGTGGCGTTGATCGTCATCGAGGTGTTCATCTGCTCCAGGGGGATGTCCTGGAACAGCCGCCGCATGTCGCCCAGATGGGAGACCGGGACCCCGACCCGGCCCACCTCGCCGCGGGCGAGGATGTGGTCGGGGTCGTAGCCGGTCTGCGTCGGGAGGTCGAACGCGACCGACAGGCCGGTCTGGCCCTTGGCGAGGTTGCGGCGGTAGAGCTCGTTGGACGCCTCGGCCGTGGAGTGGCCGGCGTACGTCCGCATGAGCCACGGACGGTCTTTCTGGCGCTCTGTCATCTCAGGCTGTCCCTTTGGCCCTTGAACGGTCTCGGACGGTCGGGCGGATCAGATGTCGCGGAAGCGGTTGATGGCTTCCAGGTGCGTCGCGCGCATCTCGTGGTCGCGCACGCCCAGGCCCTCCTCGGGAGCCAGCGCCAGGACGCCGACCTTGCCCTGGTGGAGGTTGCGGTGGACGTCGTAGGCCGCCTGGCCGGTCTCCTCCAGGGAGTAGACCTTGGACAGGGTGGGGTGGATCTTGCCCTTGGCGATCAGGCGGTTGGCCTCCCACGCCTCGCGGTAGTTGGCGAAGTGCGAGCCGATGATCCGCTTCAGCGACATCCACAGGTAGCGGTTGTCGTACTCGTGCATGTAGCCCGAGGTCGAGGCGCAGGTGGTGATGGTGCCGCCCTTGCGGGTGACGTAGACGCTCGCACCGAAGGTCTCCCGGCCGGGGTGCTCGAAGACGATGTCGATGTCCTCGCCGCCGGTCAGCTCGCGGATGCGCTTGCCGAAGCGCTTCCACTCCTTCGGGTCCTGGGTGTGCTCGTCCTTCCAGAACTTGTAGCCCTCGGCGCTGCGGTCGATGATCGCGGTCGCCCCCATGGAGCGGCAGATGTCCGCCTTCTGCGGGCTGGAGACCACGCAGATCGGGTTGGCGCCGCCGGCCAGCGCGAACTGGGTGGCGTACGAGCCGAGTCCGCCGCTGGCGCCCCAGATCAGGACGTTGTCGCCCTGCTTCATGCCGGCGCCGTTGCGGGAGACCAGCTGGCGGTAGGCGGTGGAGTTGACCAGGCCGGGGGAGGCGGCCTCCTCCCAGCTCAGGTGGCCGGGCTTGGGCATCAGCTGGTTGGACTTGACCAGTGCGATCTCGGCGAGGCCGCCGAAGTTGGTCTCGAAGCCCCAGATGCGCTGCTCGGGGTCGAGCATCGTGTCGTTGTGGCCGTCGGAGGACTCCAGCTCGACCGAGAGGCAGTGTGCGACGACCTCGTCGCCCGGCTTCCAGGAGTTGACGCCGGGGCCGGTGCGCAGCACGACGCCCGCGAGGTCGGAGCCGATGACGTGGTACGGGAGGTCGTGGCGCTTGCTGAGGTCGCTCAGCTTGCCGTAACGCTCCAGGAAGCTGAAGGTCGACACCGGCTCGAAGATCGACGTCCAGACCGAGTTGTAGTTGACCGAGGAGGCCATGACGGCCACCAGGGCCTCGCCCGGGCCGAGCTCCGGGACCGGGACCTGGTCGAGGTGCAGGGACTTGCGCGGGTCCTTCTCACGGGTGGTGAGCCCCGCGAACATCTCCGCCTCGTCCTTGTGCACGGTGATCGCGCGGTAGGAGTCGGGGAGCGGCAGGGCCGCGAAGTCGGCGGCCGTAGCGGCCTGCGACTGGATCGCGTCGAGGATGTCCTTCACGGTGTGCCTCCGGCGAGCGCTGAGGGTGCGCTGAGGGATACGCGGGTGCGTGGAACGGGTGTGGTGTGGGTGGTACTGCGGTGCATGCGGCTGCTTGCGGGCTTGCGGTACTGCGAGTGCCGTCGGTCCGGCGAAGCTGTGGTGCTGGCGCGGTGCCCGTGGTGAGGCATGCGCGGGGCCTGGTGACGCAGGCATCCGGGGCGCGGCTCGTGCCGAGTGGGCGTGGACCGCGGGGACATCCGGACGAGATTCAACGTATGGCACCCCGTGTCACTCAGCAAGGCACCGCGTGCCAAAACTTTCTCTCATTTGCCTATTGACCTGCGCAGATGAGCGATGATCGATCAGAGTTACCGGTGAGTAGGGGCAAGTCGGACAAACAAAAGCGGCCGCCCCCGGAACGGGAGCGGCCACTGTGATGTGTGCGACTACTGCTTGTTTCTGAGTGCTTCCTCGATGGTCCGCATGACCTCGTCGAGCGGGGCGTCCGTACGGGCCACCGCCACCAGCACCTCACCTTGCGTACGGACCTCCGCCGGCGCGGCGGGGGCCGAGGACGGCGCGCCGCCCAGGGTGCGGCCCGCGCCGATGCCGCTGCCGAAGGTCTTCCGCACGATCGAGAAGGCGTGGTCCAGCTCTGCCTCCACGTCCCCCTGGCCGCCGGCCCGCAGCCAGCGCCGCAGCACGTGGTTGTGGGCCGTCACGACCGCCGAGGCGGCCACTTCGGCCAGCAGCGGGTCGTCGTTGCCGTCGTGGTGGTCGGTCTCGTCGAAGTGGGCCAGCAGATAGCGGGTGAACAGCCGCTCGTACCGGGCCACCGAGGCGATCTCCCGCTCCCGCAGCGCCGGCACCTCGCGGGTCAGCCGGTAGCGCTCGACCGACACCGCCGGCGAGGCGGCGTACATCTTCATGACTTCCTTGATCCCGCGGCACACCGTGTCGAGCGGGTGCTCGTGCGCCGGCGCCACGTCCAGCACCGCCTCGGCCCTGGTCAGCGTGTCGTCGTGGTCCGGGAAGATCGCCTCTTCCTTGGACCGGAAGTGCCGGAAGAAGGTCCGGCGCGCCACCCCCGCCGTCGCGGCGATCTCGTCGACCGTCGTCGCCTCGTACCCCTTGGTCGCGAACAGCTCCATGGCGGCGGCGGCGAGCTCGCGGCGCATCTTGAGCCGCTGCGCGGCCGCCTTGGTGCCGGCCGCGCTCTCGGTGCTGTCGGAGGCCGTGGCGGCGCGGGGCGAGGACTTGGCGGGCTGGGACATAGAGCGAAAGTACTTCATTCGCGCGGGGGAGCGCGCCTGAGGGGGGTGGGGCGGGGGTGGATGCGGGGGAGGGCCCGCACTGGGCTCGGAAGGTACGGCCTGCCGTGAGGGTGCGGCAGACCCGAGCAGCCCTCCCCACGCATCCGGCTCTGGGGGCACCTGGCCGGGGCGCTGATTACCGGCGGGCGTACTCACGGAATCCGCGGCCGGTCTTGCGGCCCAGGCAGCCCGCCGCCACCAGGTGCTCCAGCAGCGGGGAGGGGGCCAGGCCGGGATCGCGGAACTCCTTGTGGAGCACCTTCTCGATCGCCAGCGAGACGTCCAGGCCGACGACGTCCAGGAGCTCGAAGGGGCCCATCGGGTACCCGCCGCCCAGCTTCATCGCGGCGTCGATGTCGTCGAGGCTCGCATAGTGCTGCTCGACCATCTTCACGGCGTTGTTCAAGTACGGGAACAGCAGCGCGTTCACGATGAAGCCGGCCCGGTCCCCGCAGTCCACCGGGTGCTTGCGCACCTTCAGGCAGATCTCGCGGACCGTGGCGTGCACGTCGTCGGAGGTCAGAACGGTCCGGACCACCTCGACCAGCTTCATCGCCGGAGCCGGGTTGAAGAAGTGCATGCCGATCACGTCCTGCGGGCGCGAGGTCACGCGGGCCACCGCGATCACCGGCAGCGAGGAGGTGGTGGTGGCGAGCACCGCACCCGGCTTGCAGACCTTGTCGAGGGCGGCGAACAGCTCCTGCTTGACCGCCAGGTCCTCGGCGACGGCCTCCACGGCCAGGTCCACGTCGGCGAAGGCGTCCAGCGAGCCGGCGGGGCTGATCCGCTCCAGCGTCCGCGCCGCGTTCTCCTCGGTCAGCTTGCCCTTGGACACCGCACGGTCCAAGGACTTGCCGATCGCGGCCTTCGCGGCGGACGCCTTCTCCTGGCTGCGGGCGGCGAGCACCACCGCGAACCCGGCCTGCGCGAAGACCTGCGCGATGCCGCTCGCCATGGTGCCGGAGCCGGCCACGCCGACCGTCGCGACCGGGCGGCCCTCGCCGAGCCGTGCCCCGTCCAGCGGGGTCTGCGCGTCGCGGACGATCGTGGAGCTGCCCGGCCCGGCGTACGTGTAGAAACCGCGCCCGGACTTCTGCCCGGTCAGGCCGGCCTCGGCCAGGTGGCCCAGGACCGGGGCCGGGGCGTGCAGCCGGTCGCCGGAGGAGGCGTACATGGCCTCCAGGACGGTGCGGGCGGTGTCCACGCCGATCAGGTCGAGCAGCGCGAGCGGGCCCATCGGCAGACCGCAGCCGAGCCGCATCGCCGCGTCGATGTCCTCACGGGAGGCGTACTTCGCCTCGTACATCGCGGCGGCCTGGTTGAGGTACCCGAAGAGCAGGCCGTCCGCGACGAAGCCGGGGCGGTCGCCGACGGAGACGGGCTCCTTGCCGAGCTCGCGGGCCAGCAGCGTGACCGCCTCGACGGCCGGCGGGGCGGTCAGGACGCTGGAGACCACCTCGACCAGCTTCATCGCCGGGGCGGGGTTGAAGAAGTGCAGGCCGAGGACGCGCTCGGGGCGCTGGGACTCGGCGGCGAGCCGGGTCACCGAGAGGGCGTTGGTGCCGGTCGCCAGGATCGTGTCCGGACGGACGATCGCGTCGAGCTCGCGGAAGAGGCGCTGCTTGAGCTCGTAGCTCTCCGGGACGACCTCGATGACGAGATCGGCGTCGGCGGCCGCGGACAGCTCGGTGAAGGTGCGGAAGCGGGCGAGGACCCCCTCGCGCTCCTGTTCGGTGAGGCGCTCGCGGGCCACCGAACGGGCCGTGGCGGCCGCGAGGGCGGCGGTGGCCCGGCGGGTGGCGGCCTCACTGATGTCGATGCCGATGACCTCGCGGCCGGCCTGGGCGAGGACCTCGGCGATGCCGGTGCCCATGGTGCCGAGGCCGACGACGGCGATGGTCTGGAAGGCGGACTGGCCGGTGGACTGACTGGACGTGGACGGAAGGTCCATCGCGGGACTCCAGTGGAAGAGGGTGACGACTGAGGGCGCCGCACGGCGCACGACGCGCGGCGGGAGCTCCGGCCCGTCGAGAGGCGCGGGGCGGAGAACGGCGGACCCTGTCCCGGGGCCGCGCCGTACACGAGAGGCAGCAGAGGTAGCTGGTGCACGGGAGTCGTGGGAGCTACCGAACCGACTGATACGGGGCGGCTGCGTCACCAGGCCGGCCTCGTACGTTGAAAGGAGCGTAACCCGTCGGTAACTGCCGCGCCAGAGCGCGGAGATGTGACCTGTACCGCCCAAATGTACCGATCATCGATCATCGATCAGCCATCTCCGCAAACCCGGCGTGGCGGGGGCCGCGCCGCCCTAGGGTGGCCGAGTGAACGACGTGCTGGAGCGCCTGCGGACGGAATCCGGGCAGTCCCCGCGGTACGAGGAGCTGATCGCGGCGGACCCCGACGCCCTGGCCGCCTCCCTGACCTCCGCAGGCCTGCCCCTGTGGGCCCGCGAACTGGCCGCGTACCGGCTCGGTCTGGCCGGGGACCGGCGGGCCTTCGAGCCGCTGGTGCTGCTGCTCAACCACCGCGACCCGGCGCGCTGCGAGGCCGCCGCCGAGGCGCTGGCCGCCCTGGGCGACCCGCGTACGGCCCGCGCGGCGGCGGCCCTCGCCACCAACACCCTGCGCACGGCCTACGCCCTCCAGCCCGTACGGCTCCTCACGGCCCTGCGCGCCCCCGAGTCGGCCCCGGTCCTGATGGCCACGCTGTCCCGGCTGCTGTCCCCGCACGAGCCGTACTGGCGGGTGGCCCTGGCCTGTGTGGAGGGCCTGGGCACCCTCGCGGACCCACGCGCCCGCGAGGTCCTCACCCGCGCCCAGTCCCACCCCCGCCTCGCGCTGGCGGCGACGAGGTCCCTGCGCGAACTGCGCTGAGCGCGCCGAGCCCGCTGAGATGATCGACCGCATGAGCGATCCCACGAGCAGGCCCGAAGACCACCGCGACCACCACCACGTCGCGCGCATATCCGCGCCGGACGGCGTCCATCCCGGTACGGGCTACAGCCACGTCGTCCGGGGCACCGGGCAGTTCGTCGCGGTCTCCGGCCAGTGCGCCTTCGACGAACGGGGCCGGGTCGTCGGCCCGGGCGACGCCGCCGCGCAGGCCCGTCAGGTGTTCGAGAACCTCCGGCGCTGCCTGGCAGCGGCCGGGGCGACCTTCGACGACGTGGTGAAGCTGACGTACTTCGTCACGGACATGGCCCACCTCCCTGCCGTCCGGGAGGCGCGTGACGCCGTCATCCCCGCCGATCGGCTGCCGGCGTCCTCGGCCGTCCAGGTAGCCGCTCTGGTCCGTCCGGAGCTCCTGCTGGAGGTGGAGGCCTTCGCCGTCCTGCCGGACCGGTCAGCCGCGGGAAGCTGAAGCCGCCTCGTCCGGCGTCCGGGCGGCGGTCTCCCGGCCCCGGCCCTCCGCAGGCCGGGGCGGGACCCCCTCGGGCGCGGCGGCCGGGCGGCGGCGGTTCGCCGCCTGCTGGACGCGCTTGCCCAGGCGCTGCGCCGGCAGCTCGACCAGGCGGTACATCAGGTGGCTCGCGGCCATCAGCACCGTCAGGAAGATCGCAGTCCAGGCGATCTTCCCGAGCGTCGACTCGGGCATCGGCGGGACTCCCAGCGGCGGACCGATCGTGCGCAGCAGCGGGAAGTGCAGCAGGTACATCGAGAAGCTGATCGCGCCGAGCCAGGTCAGCGGCCTCGGGAAGCGCCGCCCCCGCAGCAGGAAGAAGACGCCGAACAGGATCCAGGCCGCGAGGTACGAGAGCGACCAGGCCTTCCAGCCGGAGGTCCAGGTGCTGTCCTGGACCCCGTTCCGGTTGTAGAGCCATCCGACGAGCACGCCGGCGAGGACCACGGACCCGCAGGCGAGCAGCGCCGGAACCCGGCGGACCGTGCCGTGCTGCGCCCGGTACACGACGGTGCCGGCGAACATCGTCGCGAAGATCATCAAAGTCTCGAACGCGACGGCCCGGCTGTTGAGCGTGGCGAGGACCAGACCCAGTGCGCCGAGCAGCAGAGCACCCGCCGCGGTGGCCCTGCGGTTGCCGCTGAGCACACCCCAGAAGCCCAGGAGCACGATCGGGGTGGCGATCAGCAGGAGCAGGCGGACCGAGCCGAGCTGCGTCAGCAGGATCTGCGGGGCCAGGGCGGTGCCGATCGCCAGCGCGGCGCCGGCGAAGCCGACGGCGATCGGGGCGCTGGGCCGGTGCAGGCCCCGGGTGAACAGGGCGGTGACGAAGAAGTAGAAGACCATCTCGTAGGAGAGGGTCCAGGTGACGTTCATGCCGTTGATGACGCCCAGCATGTCCTGGAGCATCAGGCCGTTCGCGACGAGCGAGGCGAGGTCGTCGCCCGTGCGCAGCAGCGCGACCGAACCGTCCCCGGCCGGGAGCATCATCATCGCGGCGACGAAGGCGACGATGACGGCCGGGTAGATCCGGAAGAGCCGGCCGATCCAGAAGCCCCGGACGTCGCCGCGGCGCTCCAGCGAGGCCGGGATGATGTAGCCGCTGACGATGAAGAACAGCATGACCCCGAACAGGCCGAGGTCGAAGTTGCGCCAGACCATCCCGCCGAAGGGCAGCATTCGCAACACGTCGAAGTGGTGCAGGACCACGACCAGGGCGGCGATGCCGCGCAGCGCGTCCAGCCAGCCGAGTCGAGCGCCTGCGGCGGGGCTTGGGGCCGTGGCGGCCCCGCGCCGGGCGAGCGGGAATATCAGCGTCTTCACCGCAGGGACCCTAACCCATGTCCGCCCGTTCCCTCCCCCTTCACGGAAGCTCCGGGGACGGGACGGGCGGAACACCGCGAACCGGTACCGACTGCCGCGATTCGACCTCTACCCGCGGAAGCCCAGGAGGCCGTGGAGGGCCGTGCCGCCCGCCGTGGGCGGGACCGCTCGGGTGGCCGGGGTCGGCTTCGGGGCCGCCTGGGCCGGGCAGGTCGCGTCCGAGGCCTGGCCGCTGCGCAGGTACGCCGCCACCTTCTCGTCCAGGCACTTGTTGCCGCTGAGGGCGACCCCGTGGTTGCCGCCGCCCTCCTCGACCACCAGCGCCGAGCCCTTCAGCTTCCCCTTCATGCTCAGCGCCCCCTCGAACGGCGTCGCCGCGTCCTCCGTCGCCTGGAGCAGCAGGGCCGGCGGGAGGGAGGCGTTGCTCACGTCCGGCGCGGCCAGCGGCTCCGTCTTCCAGAACGCGCAGGGGGCGTTGTACCAGGCGTTGTTCCAGGTCATGAACGGGGCCTTCGCGTGGGTGCGCCACATGTCGGCGCGCCACTGGTTCCAGTCCTTCGGCCAGGCCGAGTCCCGGCACTGCACGGCCGTGTACACGCTGTAGCTGTTGCCCGCGGACGGCTCCACCGCCCCGAACCGCTCGTAGGCCGCCACCAGCGGCTTCGGGTCCTTGGCCACCTCGTACGCCGAGAACGCCTCGGCGAGGACCGGCCAGTAGCCGTTGTAGTAGCCGCCCGGCATGTAGGTGTCCTCCAGCTCGGCCGGGCCCACCTTCCCGCCCGCCGGGGTCCCGCGCAGGGCGTCCCGCATCGCGTACCAGCGCTCCTCGACCCCCGCCGGGTCGGTGCCCAGACCGTACTTCTCGTCGTACTGGGCGACCCAGGCCAGGAAGGACTTGTGCCGGGCGTCGAAGGCCCGGTCCTGCGCGAGGTTGTCCTCGTACCAGACCCCGCCCGGGTCGACCACCGAGTCCAGGACGAGGCGGTGCACCCGGTCCGGGTGGAGCTTGGCGTACACCGCGCCCAGGTAGGTCCCGTACGAGTAGCCGAAGTAGCTGACCTTCGCCGCGCCGAGCGCCCCGCGCAGCGTCTCGATGTCGCGGGCGGCCGAGACGGTGCCGATGTACGGGAGCACGTCCGCGTGCTTGGCCTGGCAGGCATCGGCGAAGGACTTCACCCGGTCCAGGTTGGCCTGCTCGGTCTGCGCGTCCAGCGGTACGGAGTCCGGGCGCACGGGGGTGAAGTGCCCCGGCCCGCAGTCGAGGGTGGGCTCGCTCTTGCCGACGCCGCGCGGGTCGAAGCCGATCACGTCGTACTGGGCGGCCACGTCCTTCGGCAGGGCGGAGGCGACGAACCCGGCCAGGGCGCGGCCGCTGCCGCCCGGTCCGCCTGGGTTGACGAGCAGCGGGCCCTGCGAGGTGGCGGCCGTGTGCGGGACCCGGGTCAGGGCCAGGGAGATCTGCCGGCCGCCCGGCTGGTCGTGGTCGAGCGGGACCTTGAGGGAGGCGCACTGCAGCGTCGGGTACCGCGGGGTCGCACAGCCGGTCCAGCGCAGGGCGGCGGCGGGCGCGGCGGCCGTCGGCGCGGCGCCCGCCGGGCTCGTGACGACGGCGGCCACGGTCGCGGTGGCGACGGACAGCAGGGCGGCGGCGCGCTTCGTCAGCGGGCCGCGCTTCTTCGCGGGGTGGAGCATGGGGCCTCCCAGCCGAGGGTTCTGGGCGGAATCGTCCCGGAAACCACGCCCGGAAGGCGGTATTGGGCCACTGATTGGCCCGATGTGATGAGCCTTCAGGGGCCGTACGAGGTCACAAGAGGCTGAGCTGGACGGGTTCGGCGGGCGCGGGCCCGGCCGTGCGTCCGGCGTCGGGGATCCTGCGGGCCGCGCCCCGCCGGGAGGGTCCGATGCCGAATTCGGCGGCGAGCTGGTGGACTTGCCGCGTGATCTGCCGCTGGTACCAGGTGGGTGCGTACGAGCCGCCCGCGTACATGCGCTCGTACCGCGGGAGGAGGTGGGGGTGGTGGGCCCCCAGCCACGCCGTGAACCACTCGCGGGCGCCCGGCCGCAGATGGAGTACCAGGGGTGTCACGGAGGTCGCCCCGGACTCGGCGACGGCCCGGACGGTGGCCCGCAGCTGCTCGGGGGAGTCCCCGAGGAAGGGGATGACCGGGGCCATCAGCACCCCGCACTCGATCCCGGCCCCGGTGAGGGCCCGTACGGCGGCGAGCCGGGCGGCGGGGGAGGGCGTCCCGGGTTCGACGGTCCGCCACAGGTCGGTGTCCGTGAAGCCGACGGAGACGCAGATGCCGACCTCTGTGACCTCGGCGGCCCGCCGCAGGAGGGGGAGGTCGCGCAGGATCAGCGTTCCCTTGGTGAGGATGGAGAAGGGGTTGGCCCGGTCGCACAGGGCCTCGATGATCCCGGGCATCAGCCGGTAGCGGCCCTCGGCGCGCTGGTAGCAGTCGACGTTGGTGCCCATCGCGATGTGCGCGCCCGCCCATCGGGGCGCGGCGAGTTCGCGGCGCAGCACCTCGGGGGCGTTGGTCTTGACGACGATCTGGGAGTCGAATCCGAGGCCGGTGTCGAGGTCGAGGTAGCTGTGCGTCTTGCGGGCGAAGCAGTACACGCAGGCGTGGCTGCACCCGCGGTACGGGTTGACCGTCCACTCGAACGGCATGCGCGAGGCGCCGGGCACCCGGTTGAGGACCGAGCGGGCGCGGACCTCGTGGAAGGTGATCCCGCGGAACTCGGGGGTGTCGAAGGTCCGCGTGACGACGGAGGCCGCCCCGAAGAGCGCCCCCGACTGCTCCGGGGCCCCAGGGCCGTCCGTCAGATTGTCCCAGCGCATGAGCGCCTCCCTCGGTGTTCTCGATCCGAGAATAGAACAAACGTTCCCATGATCGTGCGGGAGCGGAAGGTCGCGAACAGGACACCCGTACGTGCGGAGGGGACGGCTGGGGTCTCGGGAGCGCCGACCGCACCCGCCTCACGGCCCCCATGCCGCGCGGAATCCGTCACCGGCGGAAGATCTTGGCGAGCGAAACGGACATGTCCGTTCAGAACGCGCGCCCAACGCGGCGCGAGACCCGTGGACCCCCTCGCCGCGTGACTGTCCGTATTCGATCTAGTGCATGGAGTGACGGATTCCGTATGGTCGTAGCGCTGACAGCGTTGACAACGCCCCATCTCTGGAGGATTCGTGGCGAGCTTCCGCATTCGTCTGGCCCTGCTCGGTTCGGCCACCGCTCTCACCGCAGGAGCCCTGGTCCCCGTACAACTCGCCGGGGCGCAACCCGCGGCCGCGGCCTCCTACGAATGGGTCGCCCTGGGCGACTCCTACACCGCCGGGGTCATCCCGGCCGCCGGTGACGTCTTCGAGTACCCCCGCGACGGCTGCGAGCGCACCGACCAGTCGTACCCGCAGGTCATCGACCGGGACTTGGGCTCGCTGATCGAGCTGACCAACGTCAGCTGCGGCGCCGCCACGATCCAGGACGTCACCTTCAGGGCCCAGGAGCCGATCGGGCGGCACCTGCCGCCCTTCTCCGAGGACCCGGACTACCCCTTCCCCCCGGTTCCGCCGCAGTCCGAGGCGGTCGGGCCCGGCACCGACGTGATCACCGTCGGCGCGGGCGGCAACAGCATCGGGTTCGCCGACATCCTGACGCAGTGCCTGCTCCTGGGCTCGGGCAGCGGCGGCGTGGGCACTCCGTGCAAGGAGGAACTGGCCGCGAGCATCCCCGCCCGGCTGGCCAAGGTGGGCGAGGAGTACGGCGAGATGCTCGCCGCACTCCACCAAAGGGCCCCGCACGCGAGGATCCTGGCCGTCGGCTACCCCACGGTCATCCCCGCGGCCACCTCCAAGTGCGGCTACAACAACCCGCAGCAGTTCCTCTCGATCACCGGGGGCGACCTGGACTGGCTGCGCCGGGACGTCCTCGAACCGCTCAACAAGGCCATCGAGAAGTCGGCCGCCGCACACGGCTCCACCACGTACGTCGACCTCTACGACTCCACCCGCGACCACAGCGTCTGTGACGCCGGCAAGTGGGTCGAGGGGGTCCTCGACCACCAGGGCCGCCCGGCCGTCGTGCACCCCAACGCCCAGGGCCACCGCAACGCCGCCGACCACGTCGCAGCGGCCATCCTGGACGCCATCGAGCCGCGCTGACGAACGACGCCCCCCGCCCACGGTCCCCCCTGGGGCCGTGGGCCTACGTCGGCGGGCGCATGCGGAAGTTGTACGTCGCGGGGAGCGGCCGGTGCGTTATGCGGGACCAGACCTCCGACAGGATCTCGTCGCCCTCACGGAGGTCCGGGAGTTCGAATCCGTCCTCGAACACCCGGCGGGCCGCGCCCACGTGCCCCTCCGCCGCCAGCAGCCGCGCGGCCAGCAGCCGGAAGCGGCCCTCCTCGCGCAGCGCCGGCCGCAGCCGGTCCCACACCGCCCGCGCCGCCGGCAGCCGGCCTGCCGCCAGCAGCGTCGTCATCGCCTCCCGCCCCAGCGCCGACTCCGCGGCCGTCCACTGCTCCCCGCCCCGGCTCTCCTCGGCCAGGTCCTCGAAGGCCTCGGCGTACCGCTGCGCCGCCCGCGCCGGGTCCCCGGCCAGCGCGTCCGCCACCGCCAGGCAGCGCAGCAGCGGCCACCGCGAGGGCGCCAGCGCCAGCCCCCGCTCCCAGCTGCGCACCGCCTGCGCGACGTCGCCCGCGTGCCACTGGGCCACGCCCAGGTGGTACTCGGTCAGCGGATCCGCCGGAGCCGTCTCCAGCATGTCCCGCCAGTGCGGGGCGACCAGGCTGGGCCCCGGCGGCGCCACCCTGCGCGGCGCGGGGAAGACCCCGGTGCGCCACAGCTCCAGCCAGGGCGCCTGGGCCTCGCCGAGCCCCGCTTCCTCGAACGGGGTGCCGGGCAGCTCGAACCCGCCGCACAGCACCTCCAGCGCGCCCCAGCCCGAGCCCGTCGCCAGCCGCTCCCCGGGTTCCGTGTCGGCGCACCCGCGCCACGCCCCGTACGCCTCCTCGACCCGCTCCGGGGGCAGGGCCGCGGCCAGGGCCGCCTCCGCGGCGCCGCGCGCGGCCGCCCAGTCGGGGCCGTGCACCGGCCCCGGGTCCGCGGCCAGCGGTCCGTACGCCTCCAGCCAGCTGAACTCCGCCCCGGCCTCCAGCCGTACGTGCTCCAGCTGGGTCCGCGCGAGCCCGGCCTGGATCTCGGCGTAGCCCCCCGTTCCGGGCTCGGTCAGCCACTCCTGCCAGCGCCGGCCGCCTTCCCCCGAGCCCCAGACGAACAGCTTGCGCCCGAGCAGCCGGGCCGTGGACGTCTGGACGAGCCCGCGCCCCCCGGCGTCCAGCGAGGCGATCCACGGCCGGGTCCCCTCCGGGACCTCGTAGAAGAAGTCGGCCGGGTACTCGCTGCGCAGCGGGTACGTACGGTCCTGGTCCTCCCACCGCGGCACGGGGATCCGGCGCAGCGACCGCTCGTACCCGAAGTGCCAGGCCTCGTCGGCGGGGGCGAGGACGCGGGTGCCGGGGTCCTCCGGGACGGCGATGTTGGACCACCAGTAGACGGGGGCGGGCCGCTCGTGGGGATTGCGGACGCGGACGCCGACGTAGAGGAACTCGGAGTCCCCCGGCAGCCACAGGTCCACCTGGAAGGGCAGGTCGCGCAGGCGCTCCCACTCCCACAGCCGGACCATCACGCCCCCGTCGGGTGCCGGGACGAGCGCGGCGTGCAGCGGGGCGCAGGAGAGGGTGGTGTGGCCGGTGGCGCCGATGTTCCACTCGATGCCGCCCGAGAACCAGGCGCCGTTGAGGGCGAAGTTGGCGGGCTGGAACACCGGGTTGCGGTAGAGGAGTTCACGGCCGGTGGGCACGTGCACGAGGGAGTGGACGCGGCCGCCGAGCCCGGGCAGCACGGTGACCCGCAGGTGCGCGTTCTCCAGGACGACGGCCTCGAACTCGCGCTCCTGCCGGCGCCGTCGGTATCCGTCCCGCAGCCGTACGGGCAGCAGCGAGCGCAGCGGCTCGTACCCGATCTGCCGGGCCATGTCGCGCGGCAGGCCCTCGCGCGACCGCTCGTCGAGGGTGTGCGCGTCGGCGGGTGCGCGCAGGACGGGCAGAGGGTTCTCGGGGCCCAACGGGGCTGCGGGCAGGTTCAGTACGGCGCGGCGGACGGTGGTGGCCATGGAGGAAATGGAACACGCAGGGGCGGCCGGTGCACAGGGGTTCCGCGGATCACCACCGGTCAGGATTACGCAAAGCCCTGGCCGGAGCGCTACGCGACGGGCATGTCGGCGGTGATCGCCCAGCGCTCGTGGTCCCGCCAGGCCCCGTCGACGAAGAGGAAGTCCGGCGAGAACCCCTCCTTCCGGAACCCGGCCCCGCGGACCAGCGCGAGGGAGGCCGCGTTGCCCGGCTGGATGTTGGCCTCCAGCCGGTGCAGCCCCAGGCCGCCACCGCCCCCGCCCCCGGGGGTGAAGGCGTGCGCCACCACGAGCCGCAGCGCCTCCCGGAACAGGCCCCGCCCGGCGGAGTGCGCGAAGGCGCCGTAGCCGAGGGCCCCGCAGTCGAAGGCCCCGTAGACGATGTTGTTGACGTTGACGAAGCCCGCGATGGCCCCGGTCCCGCGCTCGCAGACCAGGAAGCCCACCCGGCCGGCCGCCTCGATGAGCGGGGTCGCGTACGCCTCGTACTCCTCGATCGTCGCGGGCGGGTTCAGCCAGGGGTGGTGCAGGTGCCGGCTCTCGTGCACCCGTGCGGTGAACTCGGGGCCGTCGGCGAGCCGGAAGGGCCGCAGCCCGACGTGCTCCCCCTCGCGGAGGTACGTGGAAAAGGACATCCGCCCAGGCTATGAGCTGTGGCAGGATCCCCGGCATGATCACCGGACCGGACACCCCGGAACTGCTGCGCGCGGCGGTACGCAACAACGCCGAATGGTGCGCGGCGGTCAGCGGCGGCGGGACCTTCACCGCCGACGCCTGGACCAGCGCGCACCGCACCCCGCCGTACTACCCGGACGGCGTGACCCTGACGCCGCAAGCCTCGGCGGGCGGCCTGCTGGCCGGCATGGACACGCGGTCCCCGGGCTGTTCGGTCAAGGACAGCTTCGCCGCCCTGGACCTGGCTCCCGCCGGCTTCGAGGTGCTGTTCGGCGCCGAGTGGATCCACCGGCCGGCGCACGCCCCCGCCCCGGCCGCGTCCGTCCTCGCCTGGACCCGTGTCGCCGACCCCGGCGAGCTGGCCGTCTGGGAGGCGGCGTGGAGCGGCGGCGGGGAGGGTACGGGCCCGTTCCACCCGGGCCTGCTCACGCCGGAGATCGCCTTCCTCGCCGGGCGGTCGGGTGACGGGCGCGTCGTGGCCGGGGCCGCCGCCCACCGTACGGGCGCCGTCGTCGGCCTCTCCAACGTCTTCGCGGCGGACGGCACCCCCGGCGACGAGGCCTGGTCGGGTGCCCTCGCGGCGGTCGCGGGTCTGTGGCCCGGCCACGCGGTGGTCGGCTACGAGTCCGGGGAGGACCTGGACACGGCCCTTCGCCACGGGTTCGCCCCGCTGGGCCCCCTCCGGGTCTGGCTGCACACCGCCTGAAACGGTCCGGCGCGGCCCGCCTCCGACAGCGCTGCTAAAATTGGGTGATTCTGCCCATATCGGGTTGGGGTGAGTGCATGAGGACCTCCCGAGCACGCCGGAACACGGCCCTGCTGGCACCTTGTGCGGCCCTGCTGATCGCGGGCGCCGGCCTTCCGCTCGCTCCGTCCGCCGCCCCGGCACTCGCCGACCCCTCGCCCGCCCCCGTCCCCGCGGCGACGATGACCGCCCCCGCCCCCACCCGGATCCCCCCGCCCCTGAAACCGATCGAGCCGGCTGCCTTCCAGGCCACCGTCGAGCGCGCGGCGAAGAAGCTGTCGGTGCCCGGCGCCGTGGTGCTGCTCCGCACCCCGCAGGGCACGTACCGGGCGATCGTCGGCACGTCCGAGCGGGGCAGCACCACGCCGCCGCGGACGAGCGACCACTTCCGGATCGCCTCCAACACCAAGACCATGACGGCGGCGCTGATCATGCTCCTCGCCCAGGAGGGCAAGCTGCGGCTGACCGACCCGGTCTCCGCCTACGTCCCCGGAGTGCCGGGTGGCGCCCACATCACCCTCGCCCAGCTGCTGAAGATGCGCAGCGGGCTCTACAACTACACCGGCGCACCCGAACTCGCGACCGCACTGGACGCCGACCCGGGCAAGGCCCGGACCCCGCAGCAGATGCTGGACATCGCCTTCCGGCACCCGCCGAACTTCGCCCCCGGAGCGTCCTACGAGTACAGCAACACCAACTACGTCCTGCTGGGCCTGGTCGCCGAGAAGGCCGGAGGCCGGCCCCTGGCCCAGCAGTTGCGGGACCGGCTCTTCACCCCGCTCGGGCTGAAGGGGACGTCACTGCCGGCCGCCGACGACCGCTCCCTGCCCGAGCCCGCCGCGCACGGCTACATGTACGGCGGCTCGGTCTACGCCCTGGCCGACGACCCCTACCCCGCCGCCATCCGCGAGGCGGCGGAGTCCGGGAAGCTGAAGCCCCTGGACTACACGCGCCAGAACCCCTCCTACGCCGGCGCGGCGGGCGGGGCCGTATCCACCGCGGACGACCTGGCCACCTGGATCCGCGCCCTGGTGAGGGGCACGGTGCTGGACCCGGCGTCCCAGCGGCAGTGGCTGCACAGCCCGCAGGCGGAGAACCCGGCGGCTCCCGACGGCCAGAAGTACGGCTACGGCATCGCCTACCAGCACCTCGGCCGG
Source organism: Streptomyces vinaceus (assembly GCF_008704935.1). Taxonomy (NCBI): domain Bacteria; kingdom Bacillati; phylum Actinomycetota; class Actinomycetes; order Kitasatosporales; family Streptomycetaceae; genus Streptomyces; species Streptomyces vinaceus. The sequence goes on along the minus strand of NZ_CP023692.1, from coordinate 1,426,191 downwards.
AACATCGAGCTGTACTACCACGGCGGTGAACTCCCGGGCTTCAACTCCTTCATGGGCCACGACCCGGCCAACGACGTCACGCTCGTCATCTGGACCAACCTGACCGTGGCCCCGGACGGCCGCACCACCGCCCAGGCCCTGCTGCCCACCGTGCTCAACCAGATCTACACCGGGCTCGATCTCCCGGCCTAGGCGGTGTCTTTCGGATCAGGGTGGGCCCGGCTCCAGCGCCAGCCGCGGTACGTCCGTCCGTTCGAAGCCGAACACCTGGGAGTACAGCGAGAGTTCCGCCTCCAGCGCGCGGACCATGGTCTCCGCCCGCCGGAAGCCGTGCCCCTCGCCCTCGAAGGCGACGTACGCGTGCGGCACCGGCCGCCCGCGCAGCGCGGCCAGGAACCGCTCCGCCTGGGCCGGCGGGCAGACCGGGTCCTCCAGGCCCTGGAGCAGGACGAAGGGGGCGGTGATCCGCCCGGCGCGGGCCAGCGGCGAGCGCTCCCGGCACCGCACGGCGAGGGTCTGCGGGGGGCCGGCCAGGCCGTCGATGTAGTGCGACTCCAGGTCGTGGGTCTCCTCGGCGAAGCCCAGCAGGTCCAGCACGGGGTAGATGACCGCCGCGCAGGCGTACAGGTCGGTGGCGGCCAGCGAGGCCGCCGCCGTCCAGCCGCCCGCGCTGCCGCCGCGGATGGCGAGCCGCGCCGGGTCCGCGGTGCCCTCGGCGGCCAGCGCCCGGGCGACCGCCGCGCAGTCCTCCACGTCCACGACGCCCCACTGTTCGCGCAGCCGCTCCCGGTAGGCGCGCCCGTAGCCGCTGGAGCCGCCGTAGTTCACCTCGGCCACGCCGATGCCGCGCGAGGTGAAGTACGCGATGTGCAGGTCGAGTACGGGCGGCACGTGGTCGGTGGGGCCGCCGTGCGCCCACACCACGTACGGGGGCAGTTCGTCGGCGGGGGCCCGGCGCGCCGGGTGGTGCGGCGGGTAGATGTGGGCGTGGATCTCCCGGCCGCCGGGGCCGAGGAAGGTCCGGCTCTGGGGTTCGGGGTAGTACGAGGGGTCCACCGGGTCCACCCCGGCCGCGCCCACCACCCGGGCGTGCCCCGACTCGACGTCGAGCTCGACCACCTCGTAGGCGCTGCGCGGGCTGGCCGCGACCCCGTACACGCGGTTGCCGTGCGCGGCGAGCGTCGGCTGCCAGGCCGTCCACGGCCCGGCGGCGTCCACCAGGTCCCCGCTCTCCGGGTCGAGGACGCCGAGCACGGAGGAGCCCTGGCCGTGCAGGACGGCGACGAGCCCGCCGGGCAGCGGGGCCAGCCAGCTCAGCCCCGGCTTCCACAGGGGGCCGCCGAACTCCTCCTCGCGCGGGCACAGGTTGACGGCCTCGCCGCTCGCCGGGTCCACCCGGTACGGGTTCCACCAGCCGCTGCGGTCGCTGACGGCGAGCAGGGCCCCCGCCGAGGTCCACTCCACCTGGGCGACGGACTCCTCGGGGCCGCCGAGGACGGTACGGGCCCCGGTCAGCGTCCCGTCGGGCCCGACCTCGGCGAGCCGTACCTCGGTGCCGTCCCACGGCATCCGGGGGTGGTCCCACACCAGCCAGGCCGCCCGCAGCCCGTCGGGGGAGAGCCGGGGTCCGGTGGTGAACCGGTGCCGGTCATCGGTGAGTTCGAGGACGAGGGACCGGTCCTCGGCGGCCGAGCCGTCCAGGGGTACGGCGGCCAGCACCCGGCGCACGTCGGTCGGCGCCGGGCCGGTGAACTCCTCCAGCACGCACCAGACTTCGCCGCCGCGCAGCACGGGGTCGGCCCAGCGCAGGCCGCCGCCGACCGGGGAGAGCGGGGTCAGGGGGCGCGGGGTGCGGGCGTCGCCGGGCGCGTCGGGCTCGTACGCGTACATCCGCTGGTCGGCGAAGTGCACGAACACCAACAGGGGCCCGCCCGAAGGCCGTTCGGTACCCGCCCAGGGGCGGCCGCCGTACTCGGTGACCCTGCTGCGGACGTTCCACGGGGCCGGCAGCACCGAGGACTCGGGGCCGCCGTCCGAGGGCCGGCGCACCAGGGTGCGGCGGCCGCCCTCGGCCGGGCGGGGCTCGGTCCACCACACCTCGGCGCCGACGGTGCCCACGTACTCGGGCCGCCCGTCGAGCGAGGCGGCGACGGCCGCGTCGATGGGCGAGGGCCAGCTGCCGTAGGGCCCGGTCGGCACCGCCATCACCGGCTCACCATCACAGAATCACCATCACGGGGTCACCATCACAGGGTGCGCAGGGCGTGGTCGAGGACGCGTACGCCGAAGTGCAGGGCTTCGACGGGGACCCGCTCGTCCACGCCGTGGAAGAGGGACCAGTAGTCGAAGCCGGGCGGCAGTTTCAGCGGGGAGAAGCCGTATCCGGTGATCCCGAGCCGGGAGAACTGCTTGGCGTCGGTGCCGCCCGCCATGCAGAACGGCACCACGTGCCCCTCGGGGTCGAAGCGCTCGACGGACTCGCGCAGGACCGCGAACGTCCGCCCGTCCACGGGGGCTTCGAGGGCCACCTCGCGGTGGTGGAACTCCCAGGTGACGTCGGGGCCGGTGAGTTCGTCGAGGGTGGCGATGAACTCGGCCTCGGTGCCGGGCAGCATCCGGCCGTCCACGTACGCGGTGGCCGTGCCCGGGATGACGTTGAGCTTGTAACCGGCGCTGAGCATGGTCGGGTTGGCGCTGTTGCGCACCGTCGCCTCGACGAGGAGACCGGCCGGGCCCAGCTTGCCGAGGACCGCGTCGAGGTCGAAGCTGCGGGCGCCGGGGTCCACCGTGAGCCCCTGGAGGGCCGCCAGCCGGGTGATGCAGGCGGCGACCGTGCCGGTGAGCCGGACGGGCCAGCGGTACTCGCCGATCCGGGCCACGGCGGCGGCGAGCCGGCTGACGGCATTGGCCCGGTTGGGCTTGGAGCCGTGTCCGGCGGTGCCCTGGGCCGTCAACTTCAGCCAGGCGGTGCCGCGTTCGCCGGCGGCGATGGGGTAGAGGGCCTGGCCGGGGCCGTTGTGCACGGTGAAGGCGCCGGACTCGCTCAGGCCCTCCGTACAGCCCTCGAAGAGGTGCGCGTGCCGGTCGGCGAGGAATCCCGAGCCGTCGACGGCGCTGTCCTCCTCGTCCGCGGTGTAGGCGATCACGATGTCCCGGCGGGGTCTGACACCGGCCCGCGCCCAGGCCCGTACGACGGCCAGCACCATCGCGTCCATGTTCTTCATGTCGACGGCGCCGCGCCCCCAGACCACCCCGTCGCGGACCTCCCCGGAGAAGGGGTCCACGCTCCACTCCGCGGCCTCGGCGGGCACCACGTCGAGGTGGCCGTGGACGAGGAGCGCCTGCGCTCCGGGGTCGGTGCCCTCGATCCGGGCCACCACGTTCGTGCGGCCCGGCGAGCGCTCCAGCAGGACCGGCTCCGCGCCGGCGGCGGCGAGCCGCTCGGCGACGTACTCGGCGGCGGGACGCTCACGGCAGTCGCCGCCGCCCCGGTTCGTGGTGTCGATGCGGATCAGGCCGGAGGTGAAATCGACGGCTTCGTCGAGCGCGAGCCGGTCCACGGGGGACTCCCGGCCCGCCCGGGGCTCCTGCGTGACTGCGGGCATGTCAGCCATACTGCTCCTCCACGGCTGCGGAGACGACCGTCGTGACCGCCTTGAAGGTGCGGATCCCCTCGTACATCGTCTCGCTGGTGTACGCGACCTTGCGTTCCCCGAAGCGTTCGGTGCCCGGGACGACGGTGGCGGCCATCGCCAGGTGCGCGGCGTCGAACTCCAGCTCCACCGTGTACGGGCCGCCGCGCACGGGATCCCGGCGTACGGCGAGGGCCGTGGCCCGCCGGGCGGCGGACCGGATGTCGGCGGCGGTACGGGCCGGGGTGCGGCAGACGGCGGCGTAGCGCGAGACGTGGTCCTTGACGGCGACCTTCAGCGCGTCCGGGGCGTAGCCGTCGGCGTCCACGCAGGTCAGGTCGTCGCCGGTGACGAGGACGACCGGCACCCCGTACTCGGCGACGACGTGGGCGTTGAGCAGCCCCTCGCTCGCGCGGGTCCCGTTCAGCCAGACCCCGGTGATGGAGTTGGCGAGGTAGGTGTGGGCGAGGACGCCCTCGGAGCCGGCGCCGGTGTGGTAGCCGACGAACGCGACGCCGTCGACGTCCCCGTGCTGGACGCCCTCGACCATGGAGAGGGTCTTGTGGCGGCCGGTGAGCATCTGGGCCCGCTCGTCGAGCTGTTCGAGCAGCAGGTTCCGCATGGTCCAGTGGGCCTCGTTGATGAGGACCTCGTCGGCGCCGCCGTCGAGGAAGCCGAGGACGGCGGCGTTCACGTCGGAGGTGAACAGGGAGCGGCAGCGCTCCCACTGGGGGGTCCCGGGCAGGACGTCGGCGGGCCAGGTGACGCCCGTGGCGCCTTCCATGTCGGCGGAGACGAGGATCTTCATCGGGCCCCCCGGGCGGTCGGCTGCGCGCGGTGCGCCGGCGCGGGGCGGCCGACGCGGGCGGCGCGTACGACGGTGCCCGCACGGGATTCCACGCCGGTCACGCCGGTGGCGCGCAGGGGTCCAGCCTAGCCCCCGGGGCCCGCTCCGGCCCGGGGCCACGCCCGGGCCGGGGCCACGCCCGGGCCGGGGGCTCACATCGGCGGGGGAATTCCACCCGATCCGGTGAGCCGCCCGGCGCCGGTGGCAGTGACGGAGGCCGCGCCGCTGCCGCGCCGCCGCCGGGCAACGGCCTTGCTCAGCCCTCGACTTCGGCGGCCAGGTTGGCCAGCAGCGTGTCGTAGATCCGGCCGAGGCCCTTGGGGGCGAAGGTGCGCTCGAAGAACCCGCCGATGCCGCCGGCGCCGTTCCAGACGGTGGTGACCACGGCCTTGGACCTGCCCTCGCCGGCCGGGGTGACGACCCAGGTCGTGACCATGGTGGAGTTGCGGTCCTTCTCCACGAGCTGGCCGTCGGTGGGCTCGGTGACCTCCAGCAGGCAGTCGCGCACGCGCTTGCTGGTGGCCTGGAGCTTCCAGTGGACGAGGGTGCCCTCGCCGTCGCCGCCCTCGCGCACCTCGTACTCGCTGAAGTGCTCGGGCAGCAGCTTCCCCCGGGTCCCGGTGTAGTCCGCCAGCGCGTCGAACACGGTCTCCGCGTCAGCCGCGATGATCCGCTCCGTGGTGGCCTCGACCTGCGCCATAGCTGTTCCTCCAGCAGTTGTGTCCGCTCGTCGCGGCAAGCCAACCACCTCCGGGGCACGGGCCCAAATCCGGGGGCCCGCGCCCTCCCCGGTGCGCTCCGCGACTCCACGCCGGGCAGGGTCAGGCCCGGGCCAGGATTTCGCCGTTGAGGACCGAGAACCAGGCGTCCGGGGCGGCGGACCAGCGGTGCCAGGCCCCGGCGACGGCGGCCAGGTCGGCCGCGGTCGCGTGGCCGTCGCGCGTCGCGAGGGAGGCGTACGACGAGGCCGTCGTACGGTCCGCCCACAGGGAGGACCACCACGCGGTCTCCTCCGCCGTCGCGTAGCACCAGGCCGTCGCCGACGAGGCCACGTCCGTGAACCCGGCGGCCCGGGCCCAGGACAGCAGGCGGCGCCCCGCGTCCGGTTCGCCGCCGTTCGCGCGGGCCACCCGGCGGTACAGCTCCAGCCACCGGTCCAGGCCCGGCTCGGCCGGGTACCAGGTCATCGCCGCGTAGTCGGCGTCGCGGGCGGCCACGATCCCGCCCGGCCGGCACACCCGGCGCATCTCCCGCAGGGCCCGTACGGGATCGCCGACGTGCTGGAGCACCTGGTGGGCGTGGACTACGTCGAAGGAGTCGTCGGGGAAGTCCAGCGCGTGGACGTCCGCCGTGGCGAAGGTGACCGCCTCGGCCAGTCCGCGCTCCCGCGCGTACCGCGCGGCCTGCTCCAGGACGTCCGCTGCCGCGTCGACCGCGGTCACCCGGCCGCCCGGCGCGACCAGTTCGGCCAGGTCCGCCGTGATCGTGCCGGGGCCGCAGCCGACGTCCAGGACCGCCATCCCCGGCCGCAGCTCGCCGATCAGGTAGGCCGCCGAGTTCGCGGCGGTGCGCCAGCGGTGCGAACGCAGTACGGATTCGTGGTGCCCGTGCGTGTAGACGGCGGTTTCCTTCGTCTCCTCGGCGCTCATGAGCCGACTCCTCCTCGTCGTGGAAGCATTGCGATCACCGTAGGGGATCCGTTCGATGGATGAGATACCTGTTTTGACATGTGGACAGCACCCTTGTGGGGCAGGGAGTCCCGGCAGGTCGGTGGCAGGCCGGTGGCAGGGCGAGGGAGGGGCGAGGACAGTGGGCCCCAGAGATCCTGCCCCCTGGCGGAGGACGGTGAGAGCCATGCCGGACGCGCTGCTCGAACAGCACGCCGAGGCCCTGCGGCTCTTCGGCGGGCGGGTGCGCGCCGTCGGGGAGGGCCAGTGGGGCGCCCCGACCCCCTGCACCGAATGGACCGTCCGGGACCTGGTCAACCACGTCACCGGCGAGCAGCTCTGGATCCCGCCGATGGTGACCGACGGACGCACCATCGAGGACATCGGTGACGCCTTCGCAGGAGACGTCCTGGGCGAGGACCCGGCCGGAGCCTGGGAGCGTGCTGCGAGCGCCGCGCACGCCGCGTTCACCGCGCCCGGGGCGCTGACCCGTACGGTCAGGCTCTCGTACGGGCCCGCGCTGGCGCGGGCGTACTGCGCCGAGCTGACCGCCGACTGCGTCGTCCACGCCTGGGACCTCTCACGGGGCATCGGAGCCGACGACCGGCTCCCGGACGGCCTCGTCGAATTCGCCCTCAAGGAGGTCATGCCGTACGCCGACGGGCTCGCGGCCAGCGGGCTGTTCGCCCCGCCGCTGGAGGTGCCGGCGGGCGCCGACGCCCAGACCCGGCTGCTGGCCCTGGTGGGCAGACGGGGCTGAACCCCGCGCCGCTTCCCCGGGTGGACGACGGGCGGACGACGGGTGGACGACAACAGGCACACCCCTGCGAACCGCCGTATAAAGGGCATGTCCGAGAGCGTGGTCGGCCGACGGTGCCGATACGGAACGGGGAAGGCAGGGCGAGGTGTCGGGGATGCAGCGCACGGCGGAGGGCCGCGGTCCGGTCCGCTACGGGCCGCCCGCGCCCCAGCCCGGCCTGCCCGTGCTCCCCGAGCTCACCGCCGTGATCGCCGCGGCCGCCGAGCGCTCCGCGCCCGAACCCCCGGGCGGCGGGGAACCCGTACGCGAGGCCGCCTGCCGGCACTGGGGGCGGCGCGGGCTGCCCACCGCCCCGGAGAACGTGGCCGCCGGGCCCGGCGCGCCCGCCCTGCTGCTGGCGCTGCTCGGCGCGTACGGGGGCGATGTGATGCTGCCCCGGCCTTGTCCCGCATGGTGGACCCCGCAGGTCCGGCTACTGGGACGGCGGGCCTACCACGTGCCGACCCCGGCCGCGTGCGGCGGCATCCCGGACCCGTACGCCCTGCTGGAGACCGTACGGCGGGTGCGGGCCGAGGGCGGCGACCCGCGCGTACTGCTGCTGTCGGTGGCGGACGACCCCACGGCCACCGTGCCCCCGCCCGAGATGCTGCGCGAGGCCTGCGAGGCCGCCGGGGACGCCGGGCTGTTCGTCGTCAGCGACGAGAGCTGGCGCGACACCGTCCACCGCCCGCACGACACCCTCGTCCTGAGCCCGGCCGAGATGCTCCCCGACCAGGCCGCCGTACTGATCGACCTGTCCGGAGCGCTGCTGCCCGCCGGCTGGCCGGCCGCCGTGGTCCGCTTCCCCGGCACCCCGCGCGGCACCTGGCTGCGGGCCCGCACCCTCGACATCCTCACCGCGACGGGGGCCATGGTCGCGGGCCCGGTCGCCGGGGCCGCCGCGTACGCGCTCGACGAACCCGACGCCGTCGCCGGGCGCGCCCACGCCGCCGCGGCGCTGCACGGGGCGGTCGCCGCCGCGGCCCACCGGGAGCTGCTGGCCGTCGGCGCGCTCGCCCGGCCACCGCAGGCCGGGCGCCACCTGTACGCCGACCTGACCCCGCTGCGCGCCGGGCTGGCCCGGCAGGGGGTCCGCGACGCGATGGAACTGGAGGACTACCTGGGCGGGCGGCTCGGCGCGCCCACCCCGGGCGGGCAGCGCTTCGCCGACGAGCTGGGCGCACTGCGGGTCCGCCTCTCGACGGGCCCGCTGCTCGGCGCGACCCCGCAGGAGCGGCTCGCCGCGCTCGGCGCGCCCGACCCCCTCGGCCTCCCGCACGTACGTCGCTCCCTGGACCTCCTCGGATCGGTCCTGGCCGGACTGACCTCCTGACCTGACCGGAACGAGCCCGCTGTGCGGTGAACGGAGAGCTCTTGATGAGGAACCGGACGGACACCTCCGCACCTCCCGGCCCCGCGGTTCCCGACCTCGCGGCCCCGGTCCGCCCGGCGCCCGTCGGCCCCGCCCGCCCCGGTCCCGGTCCCGCCCCCAGTCCGGGTCCCGCCCCCGCGGAGCCGCGGCCGCCGGGGGAGGTGCGGTCCTGGCCGCGGTCCTTCGCCGACCGGCTGACCACACCGCTGCCCGGGCTGCGGGCCTTCGCCCGGCTCGCGCGCGAGGGCGCGTTCCGGCCCGGCCCCGACGGGCTGCGCGGCATCCCCGACCTCCCGTACGAGCCCGCGCCGCTGCCCGCGGCCGGCCCCGGGACGCTCTGCGCCACCTGGGCCGGCCACGCCAGCTGGGTCCTGCGGATCGGCGGGCTGACCGTACTGACCGACCCCGTCTGGTCGCGGCGCATCCTCGGCACCCCGGCCCGGATCACCCCGGTCGGCGTGCGCTGGGAGGAACTGCCGCCGGTGGACGCGGTGGTGATCAGCCACAACCACTACGACCACCTCGACGCCCCCACCCTCAGGCGACTGCCCCGGCGCACCCCGCTCTTCGTCCCGGCCGGGCTGGGCCGCTGGTGCCGGCGCCGCGGCTTCAGCCGGGTCACCGAGCTCGACTGGTGGGAGTGCGCCGAACTGGGCGGCGTACGGTTCGACTTCGTCCCGGCGCACCACTGGTCGAAGCGGTCCCTGCTCGACACGTGCCGGACGCTGTGGGGCGGGTGGGTGCTGAGCGAGACGCAGGTGGCGGGGACGCCGAGGAAGGCGTACTTCGCGGGGGACACCGGGTACGGGCACTGGTTCGGGGAGATCGGCCGGCGCCATCCGGGGATCGACCTGGCGCTGCTGCCGATCGGGGCGTACGCGCCGAGGTGGTGGCTGCGGGACGTCCACACCGATCCGGAGGAGGCCGTACAGGCCTGCCGGGACGTGGGGGCCAGGCGGATGGCCCCGATGCACTGGGGCACCTTCGTCCTGTCGGCGGAGCCGGTGACGGAGCCGCTGCACCGGGTCCGCGCGGCCTGGGCCCGGGCCGGACTGCCCCGCGAGGACCTCTGGGACCTCCCGATCGGCGGCTCGCGCGCGCTCTGAGGGGCGCGCGTTCACCTCCTGTGGCCCGCGCGGAGCCAGGCGACGCAGTCGGCGGCGGCCCGCTCGGTGCCGTACGCGGCCCGGTAGCCGGTGTCCTTGACGTAGTTCAGGTCGAGCCCGTCCCCGGCGAAGGCCGGTTCCATGAGGCGGGCGCGGTCGGCGACAGCCGCGTCCTCGCGCAGCGGTCCGCCGGCGTGCGGTCCGCCGCCGTCCGCTCCTGCGAAGTAGACGCCGATCGTGCTGGCGACGCCGAGACGCCGGACACCCCAGTCCTGGGCCGCCTGTACGACGTTCAGCAGTCCGCCGACCGCCTGCCGGGTGGCCTCGACGGCAGTCCCGGGCACGGCGGGCCACGTGCCGGTCGTGGCGGACGGCGCGCCGGAGCTACTTGCTCCGCAGGCTGCCGAGCGGGTCCGGGTCGTTCTCCAGGGCGGTGACCGCCTCCTTCCAGCCGTCGTGCTCGGACGAGAGGGCGCTGCGGAGGTAGGCCGTGCTCAGCCGCTGGATCAGGGCGACGCGCGCGGGGCTCTCGTCGGTGGTCTCGGCGACCTCGGTCCCCGGAACGCCGCCGAGCGAGTGCTCGGCCCCGAACAGCGTGAGCAGGCTTTTGCCGGCCGGGCTGTGGGTGTAGGGGTCGGTGAACCAGTCCGGTCCGCGGGTGGACAGCGCGGAGTCGTCCCGGTCGCCGGCGACGATGAGGGCCGGTGCGGTCATGGTGTCGAAGTACGGCCTCAGGAAGGGCAGGTTCTCCGCGGCGAAGGGGGTGAGGCTGTCGCCCAGGCCGGTCAGGGCGAGCAGTACGCCCGCCGTGACGCGGGGGTCGGACAGGTCCTCGCCGGGAACGCCGTCCGCGTCCAGGACGCGGGCACCGAGCAGCGTGCTCGCCGTCTGGGCCCCCCAGGAGTGGCCGGCCACGGCGATGCGGCCGTGGTCGACGCGGCCGGCGAGGCCCGGCACGGAGGCTTCCAGGACGCCGAGCCCGTCGAGCACGAGCGTGAGGTCCTCGATGCGGATGCGCCAGATCCGCGGGGTACGGGGGTCCTCGTGCGGGATGCCGAGCGTCCGGGAGTCGAGGTGGGTGGGCTGGATCACCACGAAGCCCTGGGCGGCCCAGTGGTCCGCGAGCGGGGCGTAGCCGTTCATCGACCAGCCGAAGCCGTGCGAGAAGACGATGACGGGCAGGTTGCCGCCGGTGGCGGGGGCGCTGACGCGGACCTGGAGGTCCTCGCCGCGGCCGCTCGGGGCCGGCAGGACGACCGGCTTGGCGGAGATCACGGTGGCGGGCGCGGGGGCGGACCGGGGGGAGTCCGGGACGGTCGGTGCGGGGATTGCGGTGATTGCGGAGATCGCGGAGATCGCGGACATGGAAGTGCCTTCCGTTCGGTGTCCTCGCATACGTGCTCCGGTGGGGCGGCGGCCTGGTGGGCTCCACGCCGGTCTGCCATCATGGGCGAACCGGAACACTGCTCCGCCAACAATACGGAGCGCCGTTCCGCTTTGCAAGACCGGTGAGGGAAGGAGTGCCGCCGTGAGCGACAGCGGCCTGAACGTGGGCGGCACAGCCGCGTCCAAGCGCAAGGACGCCCGGCGCAACCAGCAGACCCTGCTGGACGCGGCCGCTGCGGTGTTCGTCACCTCGGGCGTCGAGGCGCCCGTACGGGACATCGCGGCCGAGGCCGGCGTCGGCATGGGCACGATCTACCGGCACTTCCCCACCCGGGCGGACCTGGTCATCGCCGTCTACCGCCACCAGGTCGAGGCCTGCGCCGAGGCCGGACCGGCCCTGCTGGCGGCCGGACCGACCCCGTACGCCGCCCTCGGGCAGTGGGTCCGGCTCTTCGCCGACTTCCTCGTCACCAAGCACGGCCTCGCGGCCGCGATGCAGGCCGACAACGCCGGCTTCGAGGCGCTGCACGCCTACTTCCTCGACCGGCTCCTGCCGGTCTGCACCGAGCTCCTCGACGCCGCCGTCGCGGCGGGTGAGATCGGCTCCGACCTCACGGCGTACCAGCTCATGCGCGGCATCGGGAACCTCTGCATCGGCGCCGAGACCGACTCCCGCTACGACGCACGCCGCATGGTCGACGTCCTGATCGCGGGCCTGCGCCACCCGCGCTGACCGCCCTGGCCCCAGGGCGCCGGGGTCCGAGGGGGCCGGCGGCTACCGGCCCCGCAGTCGGCGGTGGAGGGCCGGGGCCGCGCTGATCAGTAGGGTCAGGGCGACCGCCAGCGCCACGCCCTTCCACGGCTCCGAGAACAGGGAGCCGCCCAGGATGCCGATCAGCCCGTACGTCGCCGCCCAGGCGAGGCAGGCCGGAGCGTCCCCGCGGGCGAAGCGGCGCAGCGGGAGCCGGGCCAGCAGGCAGGCCAGCATGACCGGGATCCGGCCCGCCGGGACCAGCCGGGAAACCACGAGGACCAGCACCCCGTGCTCGTCCAGCTTGCGCTGCGCCTGGTCCAGCCGCTCGGGCGTCGCCCGCCCCCGCAGCGCCTCCAGCCACCGCGAGCCGCCCCGCGACCGCACCCCGCGCTGCCCCAGCCAGTACAGCGCCATGTCCCCCGCGAACGCGGCCACCGCCGCCACACCGCACACCAGCAACACCCCGAACGGCAGCGACCGCTGATGGAACGCCACCACCGCCGCCGTGCTCACCAGCGCCCCCGTCGGGATCACCGGCACCAGCGCCCCCAGCGCCACCAGTACGAACAGCGCCGGGTAGCCCACCGCCTGCCGGGTCGTCTCCGGCGGCACCTGACCCACCACCGCACCCACCGCACCCGCCGCGCCCACTGCCACACCGAGCCCGTGCGACCCGTACGCCTCCCACGTCACGGCAGCCGCACCCGCTCGCCGTGCCCGGGCACCCGTACCGTCACCTTCGGCGCCAGCTGCCGGGCCAGCCGTACGAACTCCTCGCCCGGCGAGTGGAATTCGTGCGGCCGCACCGCGTCCAGCCCGATCGGCCAGTACGTCCCGTAGTGCACCGGCACCGCCGCCGCCGGCGCCAGCTCCGCCAGCGCCCGCGCCGCACCGGCCGGGTCCAGATGCCCCGGCCCCAGGTACGGGCCCCAGCCGCCGACCGGCAGCAGGGCCACGTCCACCGGCCCGACCTCCTCGGCCATCGCCTCGAACAGCCCGGTGTCCCCGGCGAAGTACGTCCGCGCCGAGCCCTGGACCACGTACCCGAGCGCCGGCGCCAGACGCGGCCCGAACGGCAGCCGCCGCCCGTCGTGCCGCGCGCTGACCACCCGGACCCGTACGCCCGCCCGGACGCCGACCTCCTCGCCCGGGACCACCTCCGTCACGGGCAGCCCGCACACCGCCGCGACCCGCGCGAGCCCCGGTACGGCCCGGCGCGCACCGCGCGGCACCAGCAGCCGGGTCCCGGACGCCAGCCGGGCCAGCGAGGGCAGGTGCAGGTGGTCGGCGTGCAGGTGCGACACCAGCACCACGTCGGCCTCGGCCGCCTCCGGCGGGGGCGGCGCCCCGCGCCGCCGCCGCAGATGCGCGAGCCGCCGCGCGAAAAGCGGGTCCGTCAGCAGCCGCACCCCGGAGTCCTCGACCGTGCACGTGGCATGGCCCCACCAGGTGATCTCCACCGGCACCCGGCCTCCCCGTCGCTCGTGCGTCCCGCGGCCACTTGAAGGGTAGATCCTGCCCCCTCGACGCGCGTCGAACCGAAGTCCGCAGCCCCCTCCTCCCGGGCCGCGGATCGGAGTAGGGTCGGGCGGCATGGATGAGCTGCGCGTGGCCGCTATCGCCAGCCTGGCCCCGCTCGAGGATCTGGACACCGACCCCTTCGCCGTCGACACCCGGAGCCAGCACGCCATGTGCGCCCGCTGGGCGGCCGACCGGGGGTACGTCGTGACGAGGGCGCTGCTCTTCTACGGACTGCGCGCCGACCACTGCGGTCTCTGGTGCGACGTGGACGCCGGACAGGTCGACCTGTTCGTCGCCCCCAACCGCCGGGTCCTGGCCCGCGCGCTGCGCTCCGTGGAGGAGTTCACCGCCGAGTGCGAGCGGCGCGGCGTACGGCTGGAGACCGCCGGGCTCGCCGAGCCGCAGTACACCTCCGCCATGAAGGCCGAGGTGCACCGCCGCCTGTCCATGCCCACCGCCGGCTACGACGGTACGTAGCCCGCGACGGGCGCGCGAGGCCGCGCTCCCGGCCGCCGCGGTTCGCACCTCCGTGCGCCACCCCGGTCACCCGGCCCGGGCCGCCTCCCTGTGCGACGCTGGAGAGTGCGGCCGGGACCGCGGGCGGGGCGCGGATCCGGGGGAGACACGAGGCGGTACGGCGTGCGGCGAGGACGGTGGCGGACCCTGGGCGGCGCCCTGGTGCGGGTGATCCTCGTCTGGGCGGTGTCCACCCTCACGATGCTCGCCCTCGCCGGCATCCTCCCCGACTTCCGGCTCCGGGCCGGCGACGGGGACAGCGTCACGGAGATCGGGCTGACCGCCGCATGGGGCGCCGGGGCCTTCGGCCTGCTGAGCGCGCTGGTGTGGCCGGTGCTGGTCAGGGCACTGCTGCTGGTGCCCGCCCTGGTGCTCGGCCTGCTCGTCTTCTTCCTCAACGGCTCGCTGCTGCTGCTCGCCCTCAGCCTGATCCCCTCCGGGCGCGGCGAAGTGGCCCCCGAGACCGCCGTGGTGGTCGCCGCCGTCATGTCCGCCGTCGCCTCCGCGACCTCCACCGCACTGGCCGTACGCGACGACGAGGCGTACCGGCGCCGGCTCCACCGGCTCGCCGACCGCCGCCGGCGGCGTACCCGGCACAAGGGCGCGCCCGGCCCCGGTGAGGCCGCCCCCGGCCTGGTCTTCCTCCAGCTCGACGGCGTCGGGTACGAGACGCTGCGCCGGGCGGCGGGCAGCGGCCTGATGCCCACGGTGGCGGGCCTGCTGGACGGCAGCCACCGGCTCACCGCCTGGCGCACTGACTGGTCCAGCCAGACCGGCGCCAGCCAGCTCGGCATCCTGCACGGTTCCACCTTCGACGTGCCCGCCTTCCGCTGGTACGAGAAGGACACCGGCGAGGTGGTGGTCTGCAACCGGCCCACCAGCGCCGCCGAACTCCAGCGCCGGGCCATCGCGCGCACCGGCGACGGCGGACTGCTCACCCTCGACGGGGCGAGCCGGGGCAACCTGTTCAGCGGCGGCGCCGACCAGCTGGCCCTCGTCCTGTCGGTCTCGGCGCGCCGGGGCCGGGCGAACCGTTCCCGCGCGGGCTACTTCGCGTACTTCTGCGACCCGGCGAACGCCGTCCGCACCGCCCTGTCCTTCGTCGCCGAGGTCGCCCGGGAGATCGGCCAGTCGCTGCGGGCCCGGCTGCGGGGAGAGCGGCCGAGGGTGGCCCGCGGCGGGCTGTACCCGCTGATCAGGGCCTTCGCCACGGTGGTCGAACGGGACGTCGTCGTCGCGGCGGTGATCGGCGACATGCTCGCGGGGCGCGCCGCGATCTACGCGGACCTGGTCGCCTACGACGAGGTCGCCCACCATTCGGGGCCGCACGGCCGGGACACCGACCGGGTGCTGGCCCGGCTCGACAGGAGCCTCGCGCTGCTCGCCCGCGTCGCGGAGCACGTACCCCGGGAGTACCGGATCGTGCTGCTCTCGGACCACGGCCAGAGCCCGGGGGAGACCTTCCTGGGGCGGTACGGGCTGACCCTGAAGGACCTGGTCCGCGCGGGCTGCGGCCTGCCGGTCTCCCGTCGGGCCGGCCGCACGCCCAGCGGCGCCGAGGCCCGCGCGGCGGTGCTCGCGGCCCTGCACCGGCCGGTGGAGGAGGGCGCTCGGGCCCACCCCGGGCGGGGCCCGGACCCGGTGGTGCTGGCCTCGGGCAACCTCGGGCTGATCTCCTTCCCGGACCTGCCGGGGCGGGCCTCGCGGGAGCGGATCGAGCGGGCGCACCCGGCCCTGCTGGCGACCCTGGCCAACCACCCGGGCATCGGGTTCCTGCTGGTGGACGGGGAAGTGCTGGGCCCGGGCGGGCGGGTGGCGCGCCTCGACGAGCCCGGCGCGGCGGAGGAGCTGCTGGCCCGGTTCGGACCGGGCGCGGCGCGGGCGGTCCGGCGGACCGACGCCTTCCCGCACGTGGCCGACGTCATGGTGAACTCGGCGTACGAGCCGGGCACCGGGGCGGTGCACGCGTTCGAGGAGCAGATCGGCTCGCACGGGGGCCTGGGCGGGGAGCAGGGGCGTCCGTTCCTGATGTGGCCGACGGAGCTGTCGGAGCCGGAGCCGGACCTGGTGGGCGCGGAGGCGGTGCACGAGGTGCTGCGGCGCTGGCTGCGGGAGGCGGACGGCCCGCAAGTGCCGCTGGCTCCGCCGGCGGACGGGGTGGAGGGGGCGGCCGGGGCACACGGGGCCGCCGGGGTATCGGTGGAGCCCGCGGGGCGGCCGGTGGAGGAACCCCGGCCCGGCGGCGGAAAGAGCGGAAGCCTTCCTTCCGCAGGGGTGCCCGCACGGGACGAAATCCGCTGATTTTGTGCCGCCTTCGCGCTGGTCAACCATGTGTTGACCCTGCCCAGCATGTGAGACATCCCGAGGCGCACCACCGATGACCAGCACCGCAACCCCGCCCGCCGAGACCGCCGCACCTCCGGGGCAGGGCCGCGACCCCCACGCCCGGCGTTTCGGCCTGCCGATCGCGACCTGCCTGGTCATGGGCAACATCATCGGCGGCGGGATCTTCCTGCTGCCGGCCTCGGTGGCCCCCTTCGGCACGATCAGCCTGGTCGCCTTCGGCGTGCTCACCGCCGGCGCGATCGCCCTGGCCCTGGTCTTCGGCCGGCTCGCTGAGCGGCTCCCGCAGACCGGCGGCCCGTACGTCTACGCCCGCGCCGCGTTCGGCGACTTCGCCGGGTTCCTCGCGGCCTGGAGCTACTGGATCACCGCCTGGGTCTCGAACGCCGCCCTCGCGGTGGCGGCGGTCGGCTACCTCGGCGTGCTCTTCCCGGCCATCGGCGAGCACAAGGCGGCGATGTGCCTGGCCGCCCTCACCGTGCAGTGGCTCCCGGCGCTCGCCAACCTGGCCGGCACCCGCTACGTCGGCGCCGTCCAACTGGTGGCCACCGTACTGAAATTCGTCCCGCTGCTGCTGGTCGCCGTCGGCGGCCTGTTCTTCTTCGACCCGGCGAACCTCGGCCCCTTCCAGGCCACCGGCCAGGGCCCCGTCGGCGCGGTCTCCGCGGCCGCGGCCATCCTGCTCTTCAGCTACCTCGGCGTGGAGTCGGCCGCCGTCAGCGCGGGCGAGGTCCGTGACCCCGCCCGCAACGTCGGCCGGGCCACGATCCTCGGCACCGCCGGCGCGGCCGCCGTCTACCTGCTGGGCACCCTCTCCGTCTTCGGGCTGGTGCCCCACGACCGGCTGGTCGCGTCCGAGGCCCCCTTCACCGACGCGGTCAACGCCATGTTCGGGGGCACCTGGGGCGGCACCCTCGTCGCCTGCGCGGCCGTGGTCTCGATGCTCGGCGCCCTCAACGGCTGGACGCTGCTCAGCGCGCAGACCCCGTACGCCGCCGCCCGCGACGGGCTCTTCCCCAAGGTCTTCGAGACGAGGAAGAGGGGCGTCCCGGTGGTCGGCGTGATCGTCACCGTCGCCCTGGCCTCCGGCCTGACGATCTACAACTACACGGCGGGCTCGGACGGGGTCTTCGAGATCCTCGTCCTGATCACCACCTTCACGGCGACCGTCCCGTACCTCCTCTCCACCGCCGCGCAGATCTACTTCCTGCTGTCGGGGCAGTCCGGGCGCGTCCACCGCGGCCGCCTGGTGCGCGACGGGATCCTGGCGGGCCTGGCCTTCGGCTTCTCGATGTGGCTCGTCGCCGGCTCCGGCTACGCGGCCGTCTACCAGGGCGTCCTCTTCCTCTTCGTCGGCGTCCTCGTCTACGCGGCGATGTCCGCGCGGGGGCAGCGGGGCGCCTGCGGGAGCGAGGACCGGGCCGAGCGCCGGGACACCGCCTGACCTGCGCGGTAGCGTGGAAGGAGAGGACCGGCAGGGGGCAGTAAGGGGTCGCCATGTCCGCGATCAGAGAGAGCATCGAGATTTCCCGCAGTCCCGAGGACGTCTTCGACTACGTGACGGACCCCACGCGCCTGCCGGAGTGGCAGGACAGCGCCCTCTCCGCCCGTCCGCTGGACGGCGCACCCGTCCACGTCGGATCGAAGGTCGTCGTCACCCGGCGCATGGGCCGGCGGAGGTTCCCGATGACCATGGAGGTCACGGAGCTCGACCGGCCGCGCAGCTGGCACATCCAAGGCGTCGGCGGACCCGTCCGGGGCGATGTGCGCGGCACCATCGAACCCCTCGACGGCGGCAGGCGCTCGCGCGTGACCCTGGACCTCGACTTCGAGGGCCACGGCATCGGCAAGGTCATCGCCCCGCTCGTGGTCAAGCCGTACGCCCGCAAGGAGATGCCGCGCAACGAGGAAAAGCTCAAGCATCTCCTGGAGAACTGAACGCGCCCCCGGGCCGGTCTTGCGACTGGCCGGGGGCGCGGACGGCTTGCGGACGGTTTAGTCGAGGTAGTCGCGCAGCACCTGCGAACGCGACGGGTGGCGCAGCTTCGACATGGTCTTGGACTCGATCTGGCGGATGCGCTCACGGGTGACCCCGTACACGCGGCCGATCTCGTCCAGGGTCTTCGGCTGGCCGTCGTTCAGGCCGTAACGCATCGAGACGACGCCCGCCTCACGCTCCGAGAGCGTCCCCAGGATGGACTGGAGCTGCTCCTGGAGGAAGGTGAACGACACCGCGTCGGCCGGCACGACCGCCTCGGAGTCCTCGATGAGGTCACCGAACTCGCTGTCGCCCTCCTCACCCAGCGGGGTGTGCAGGGAGATGGGCTCGCGGCCGTACTTCTGGACCTCGATGACCTTCTCGGGGGTCATGTCGAGTTCCTTGCCCAGCTCCTCCGGAGTGGGCTCGCGGCCGAGGTCCTGGAGCATCTGGCGCTGGACGCGCGCCAGCTTGTTGATGATCTCGACCATGTGCACCGGGATGCGGATGGTGCGCGACT
This sequence comes from Streptomyces vinaceus, assembly GCF_008704935.1. Taxonomy (NCBI): domain Bacteria; kingdom Bacillati; phylum Actinomycetota; class Actinomycetes; order Kitasatosporales; family Streptomycetaceae; genus Streptomyces; species Streptomyces vinaceus. The sequence goes on along the minus strand of NZ_CP023692.1, from coordinate 1,407,750 downwards.
GGTCGGCCATGGCGCGCGTGATCGCCTGGCGGATCCACCAGGTCGCGTACGTGGAGAACTTGAAGCCCTTGGTGTAGTCGAACTTCTCCACGGCGCGGATCAGACCGACGTTGCCCTCCTGGATCAGGTCCAGGAAGAGCATGCCGCGGCCGGTGTAGCGCTTGGCCAGGGAGACCACGAGGCGGAGGTTGGCCTCCAGCAGGTGGTTCTTGGCGCGGCGGCCGTCCTCGACGAGGATCTCCAGCTCGCGCTTGAACGCGGGCTTGTGGTCCTCCTCCTCTTCGAGCTTGTACTCGGAGAAGAGACCCGCCTCGATGCGCTTGGCGAGCTCGACCTCCTGCTCGGCGTTGAGGAGCGGCACCTTGCCGATCAGCTTCAGGTAGTCCTTGACGGGGTCGGCGGTGGCGCCGGCCACCATGACCGTCTGCGCCGGGGCGTCGTCCTCGTCGTCGTCGGACAGGACGAAGCCCTGGGCGCCGCCGGCCTTGGGGGCCTCCTCCTCGACGTCGTCGACGAGGTCCTCGGCGGCCCAGTCCTCACCCTCGGCGGCGGCCGGGGTCTCGCCCTCGTCGGCGTCCTTGGCGCTGGTCTTCTTGGCCGCGGCGGCGGTCTTCTTCACCGCGGTCTTCTTCGCGGCGGTCTTCTTGACCGTCCGCTTCTTCGGCTCGGCGACGGCGTCGGCCGTCGCCTCGTCCTCGGTGGCCGCGGCCGGCGAAGCGGATATCGCCGCCGCGGTGGCCGGTGCCGGGCTGGTGGCCGAGGTCTTGCGCGCACCGATGGGGCGCGGCGCTGCGGCCGCCTTCTTGGTCACGGTGCGCGCAGGCGCGGCGGCCGCCTTGCGGGGCTTCTTCGCGGCAGCCTTCGTGGCGGGGGCGGCGCTGACGTGCAGCGCGACACCCTCCTCGTCCAGGACCTGGTTCAGGCTGCGCAGGACCCGCTTCCACTGGTCCACCGGGATGCGGCCGGCCTCGAAGGCCTGGCGCACGTCGTCACCGTTGATGTGACCCTGCTCGCGGCCGCGCTCGACGAGCGCGACGAGGGCCTCCGATTCGGCGATCTCCGGAGGGAACGTACGGGACGGGCTGAGCGACACAAGGAGCCTCTCGTTGCGAACAGATAGGGAGTGGGCGGGACATCATCGCGCGGACTCGGGAAACAGGCCCGAGGGGGGTCTGTATTCCGGGGCCGCGCGAGGACACCTGTCGGTTCATCGCATGCCCGAGTCGATTCGTTACGCGCTGAATTGAGTGACCTGCGCCACGCTGTGGGCGCGCAACCATTCGGCCGGGGATCCGTCCGCGCCCGCGGCCCCCTTCCCGTCAGCCCGTTTTGCGGGCCTCGATGAGGAAACGGGCGGTGTGCGCCACGAACGGGCCTTCACGTTCGATCTGTTCGTGGAGCTCGCGCAACCGGTCCCGGTACTGCCCGACCGTGAAGCCGGGCACCATCCAGATCACCTTCCGGAGAAAGTAGATCACGGCTCCGATGTCGTGGAACTCCGTACGCAGTCTTTCGGAGCGCAGATCCACCACTTCGAGTCCGGCCTTGCCGGCGTCGGCGACCGCGTCGTCAGGGTGCCGGCCGCGCCGGACCTCCTCCGGCTGGGGCCCGAGGAAGTACTCGACGAGCTCGAAGACGCTCGCCGGCCCGACCTGCTGCGACAGGTACGTCCCGCCCGGACGCAGGACCCGCGCGATCTCCTCCCACCAGATGGTCACCGGGTGGCGGCTCGCGACCAGCTCGAAGGCCTCGTCGCCGAAGGGCAGCGGCGGCTCGTCGGCGTCCGCGACGACCACCGCGCCCAGCGGATGCAGGAGCCGGGTCGCCTTGTCGATGTTCGGCGGCCAGGACTCGGTGGCCGCCGTCAGCGGGGGCAGCGGACCGGCACCCGCGAGCACCTCCCCGCCGCCGGTCTGGATGTCGAGGGCCGAGCGGACCCGGGCCAGGCGCTCGCCGAGCAGTCTCTGGTAGCCCCAGGAGGGGCGCTGCTCGGTGGCCCGGCCGTCGAGCCAGGAGAAGTCCCAGCCGTCCACGGAAACGGATTCGGCTTCCGCGACGAGATGGTCGAAAGTGCGCGTCATGTCTCGATCGTCCCAGGCCCGGCGCCGGTGATCCACCGGTTTGACCGGATCCCGCGGACCGGGGGCCGCCGCGCACCACCGCACATCCGGGCGGGGTCCATTACAGTGGAGGCGGGCCGTGACTGGCGTTCGGGTGGATCACCACCGGGGAGCGGCCCGGCGTATGTCCGCACGTACGTCTCCTGCCGCGCGCCTGGGCGACCGCGAACCCGCGAACAGCGATCCGCAGCGACGCTCAGGAGACCCCGTGACGACTGCCCAGACTGCCTCTGCCCCCGTCCCCGCCGCCGGCCGCGCCCGGCTGATGGACGGCACCGCCCTCGCCCGCCGCGTCTCGGAGCGGACCGCCGCCCTCGCGGCGAAGATCACCGAGCGCACCGGCACCGCGCCCTGCCTCGCGACCGTCCTGGTCGGCGAGGACCCGGCGTCCGTGACCTACGTGAAGATGAAGCAGAACCGCTGCGCCAAGGCCGGGATCACCTCCCGCCACGTGGAGCTGCCGGCGTCCACCACGACCGAGGAGCTCGTCGCCGCCCTCACCGCCCTGTCCGAGGACCCGGAGATCAGCGGGATCCTGCTCCAGCACCCGGTCCCGCACCACATCGACGAGCGGGCCGCCTTCGAGGCCATCGCCCCGGGCAAGGACGTCGACGGCGTCACCATGCACTCCTTCGCCGCCATGGGCTTCGGACTGCCGGGCTTCGTCTCCTGCACCCCCGGCGGCATCATGCGCCTCCTCGCCGAGTACGACGTGGACCTGACCGGCAAGCACGCCGTGGTCGTCGGCCGCAGCGCGATCCTGGGCAAGCCGGCCGGCATGCTGCTGCTGGAGCAGAACGCCACCGTCACCTACTGCCACTCCCGCACCGTGGACCTCCCCTCGATCGTGCGCCAGGCCGACGTACTGGTCGCGGCCGTGGGCAAGGCCGAATTCATCCGCGGCGAGGACATCAAGCCCGGCGCCGTCGTCCTGGACGCCGGCTACAACGAGGGCAACGTGGGCGACGTCCACTTCGAGTCGGCCGCCGCCCGCGCCTCCCTGATCACCCCGGTCCCGGGCGGCGTCGGTCCGATGACCATCGCCGTCCTGCTGGAGCAGACCGTGCAGGCGGCCGCCGCCCAGGCCGGCCTGGAGCTCGCGGACCTCTGACCGCCACCCACGGGAACGCCCCGTACGGACACGCCCCGGCCCTTCGGTCCGGGGCGTTCCGCGTTCCGGGGGGTGTCCGGATTCTTGCGGACGGAGCCTGCCGGGCAGCGTGGAGCGGGCGGTATCTTTGCGCCGGGGCGCGGGATGACACGTGCAACACGTTTCCTGGGGGGAACTGCCGATGGACCTGTTCACGCCACTGGAGCTGCCGGGTGGAGCCACCCTGCCGAACCGCCTGGCGAAAGCGGCCATGGAGGAGAGCCTCGCCGGGGCCGGCCAGCTGCCCGACGAGCGCATCGAGCGCCTCTACCGCCGCTGGGCACGGGGCGGAGCCGGCCTCCTGATCACCGGCAACGTGATGGTCGACCGCCGCGCGCTGACCGCGCCGGGCACCATCGTCCTCGACGCCCACTCCCCGCTCGACCCGTTCCGCCGCTGGGCCGAGGCCGCGTCCGGCGGCGGCGGACGGGTCTGGATGCAGATCAACCACCCGGGCCGGCAGGTCGGCTCCGAGATGCCCGGCACGGCCTGGGCGCCCTCCGACATAGGGGTGAGCCTCGGCAAGCACACCAAGCGCTTCGCCCGCCCCACCGCGATGACCGATGCCGACATCGAGGCCACCGTCGCCCGGTTCGCGGTCACGGCCCGCCGGGCGGAGGAGGCCGGCTTCGACGGGGTGCAGATCCACGCCGCCCACGGCTACCTGATCAGCCAGTTCCTCTCCCCGCTGGTCAACCGGCGCACCGACCGCTGGGGCGGCAGCCCGCAGAACCGGGTCCGGCTGCTGACCGAGGTCGTCCGGGCGGTCCGCGCACAGGTCGGCCCCGGCTTCGCGGTCGGCGTCAAGCTCAACACCGCCGACTTCCAGCGGGGCGGCTTCGACACGCAGGACGCCGCGCAGGTCCTCACGGCCCTCGACGGCCTCGGCGTCGACCTCGTCGAACTCTCCGGCGGCAGCGTGGAGAGCCCCGCGACCCTGGGCCGCACCGCGGACCTGCGCACCCTTGGACGGGAGGCGTACTTCCTCTCCTTCGCCGAGGAGTTCCTGGACGCCGCCACGATGCCGCTGATGCTGACCGGCGGGATCGCCCGCCAGGAGACCGCGCGCAAGGTCCTGGCGCGCGGGGTGTCCGTCGTCGGGCTCGCCTCCGCGCTGGCCTTCCGCCCCGACCTGCCGGCCCGCTGGCGCGCCGGGGAGGACGTACGGGTGACCGTGGAGCGGCTGGGCTGGAAGGACCGCGACCTGGCCGGCGCCGGGCTGCTGGCCTTCGTACGGTTCCAGCTGCACCGGCTGGCCCGCGGTCTGGAACCGCGTCCGGAGGCCTCCCCGCGGGCCGCCTTCGCCCTCGACCAGCTCCACCACTGGCGCCGGGTGCGGGCGTACGGGGCCTGGCTCGCCCGCAACCCCGAGCCCGAGGACGCCCTCGCCGGCTGAGGCCGCCCTCCCCGGCCGGGTCGGCTACCGGCGCAGCGCCGCCACGATCGGCGAGGTGCGGAACTCCCGGGCCAGCGCGGTCAGCGGCCTGGAGTCCAGCCGGTACGGCTCGGGCAGTCCCTGGTCGGCCGCGGCCGTGCTGGCGGCGGCCGCGCGGTCGGCGGCTTCCGCTGCCGCGGCCGCCTCGCGGCGCCGGCAGGCCGCGGCCAGCATCGCCGCGTCCGCCACGACCGAAGCCCGCGACGCGCACAGGCCCTGGCCGAGGGCGGCCTCGTACGCCGCCGCCCGTACGGCCGGGTCGAACCAGCGGGCCAGCGCCAGGATCCCGTCGTCGATCACCGATTCGCGGTGGATCAGCCGGATCCCGATCGGCGACCACCAGGTCAGCGGCACCGTCGTCACGCTCGACGCGGCGAAGCCGCGCAGCGCCTTCCACAGCGGGTGCAGCCGCCGGTACCGGCTGAAGTCCCGCCAGGCCGCCGAGCCGCCGACCAGCGGGACGATGAACCCCGAGCCCACCATCAGGGCGGCGGCGGAGGCGAACGGCGGGGCCACGTAGGTGGACAGGCCGTCCCAGTCGCGGCCCGCCCAGCGGGCGCCCACCGCGGCCCACTTCGCGACCAGGTAGCCCAGGTCCAGCGCCCCGCCGAGCACGATCAGGGCGAGCCCGGTGCGCAGCGGGCGCAGCGAGGGGCGTACGCGCAGCAGCCACTTCCAGCACAGCAGGGTCAGCGTCGAACTGCCGACGGTGTGCGCGAGCAGGTAGCAGACGATCATCTCGCGCAGCCAGGGCGTGTTCGCGTAGTAGGTGTCCAGATCGCGCAGGCGCTCCACGGGCGCGTCGCCGATCACGAACAGGACGATGATCAGCAGCGTGACGGCGCTGAAGACGGCCGCCGTCAGCCGGGTCGCCCGCCGTACGACGGCCGGCGGGCCGCCGCTCCACTGCAGGACCAGGACGATGCACGAGCCCGAGAACGCGGTCAGCACGCTGTACACCAGCGGGGCCGAGAAGTTGACGACCCCGGTGAGCCGGTTGACCGCGGCGATCGTCGGCGGCGCCGCCAGGAACATGACCATGCAGCCGACGAGGAGCAGGGTGCACACCGCCCGCATGAGCGGCTGGTCCCAGCCCCGGCGCAGGGTCGGGGCCTTGATCAGCAGCGCCAGGATCATCACCGACCCCGGAACGTAGAGGATGAGACCGTCGGTCATCGCGCCTGACCGACGGGACCGACCGGGTCCACGGGATCGACCGGCCCGGACCCGTGGTCGAGCCCCGCGACGGAGCGCTCGGCCGCCGTCAGCGGCGGCGCCTTGAGCGCGCCCCGGTCCGAGGCGCGCAGCACGTGCCAGACGACCGGGGGGCGCAGCCAGTACGAGGGAGGGCTGCTCATGGTGATCACCTGGAGGAACGCGGCGGTCAGCGCCTCCCGCGTGGTCGCGCCGGTCATCAGCCGGTTGACGTACGCGTTGAGCAGCCCGACACCGGCCCGCGGCTTCATGCCGGTGGCCCCCGGATACAGGATGTCCTGGGAGGTGGCGAGCTCCCAGGCGGTGGACACCTGCGGGACGAGCGCGCGCTGCGCCTCGCGGCCGAAGGAGGGGTGGGCGAGGCCCTGGGTGCGCAGCAGCGCCCGTACGGCCAGCAGCCCCTGCGCGGCGACGGTCATCCCCTGCCCGTACAGCGGGTTGAAGGTGGCGACGGAGTCGCCGACGGCGAAGAACCCGTCGGGCAGGTCGGCCTTCTCGAAGTAGACCCGGCGGTTGGCGGTGCCCTGGGTGACGGCTATGTCGGTCAGGGGCTTCCTGCCGACGAGGAGCTCGCCGACGACCGGGTCGCGCAGTCCCTTGGCGAACGGGATGAACTGCTCGGGGTCGCCGGTGGGCTGGCCACCGCGGGTGCCGGAGAGGGTGGCCTGCCACTGGCCGTTCTCGATGGGGACGATGGTCGCGGTCTGGCCGGGTGCGTACACCCGCGGATCGGACTGCACGTTGACGATCGGGAAGCCCATCTCGTGGGCACCGGAGGGGGCTTCGAAGATCCGCGTGGCGTACACCAGGCCGGAGTCGACCTGGGCCTGTCTGATCCCGCCGACGCCGAGCTGCTGGAGCCAGGCGCGGGCCCGGGAGCCGCGCCCGCTCGCGTCGACCACGAGATCGGCGGTGACCAGCCGGTCCCGCTCCTGCGGGGTGTCGACGCGGACGCCGGTGACGCGGGCCGCCGTGCCCTCCAGGGCCCGTACGCGGCTCTCCTGGAGCGTGCTGACACCGGGCAGTCCGGTCACCCGGGCGCGGACCACCGCGTCGAGGAGGTCACGGCTGCACGAGATGTTGAACTGCTTCTCCCCGCAGCGCGGGATCCAGCCCTGGGCCGTCATGGTGACCAGGTCCGTGGGCAGGCTGCGGCGGATCGCGCCCGCCGCCGTCCAGGCCTCGGTGATGCCCGGCAGTATCTTCTCGATGGCGCGCGCCCCGCCCGACCACATGACGTGGACGTGCCGGGCCTGGGGGAGTCCGCGCCGCGGCGCCGGGCTGTCGGGGAGGGTGTCGGCGTCGATGATCGTGACCGTCGCGTGCTCGGCGAGCACGGCCGCCGCGAGCAGGCCGGCCATGCTGCCGCCGATGACGACGGCGTGGCGGGGCGGGGAGGACTGGGTCATGGTGGTGCTCTCTGTCGGGGCCGTGCGGGGGCAGCGGCGCGCGTGAGGTGCGTCGGGAGGGGGTGGCGCCGGTCACCGGGGCGTCATCGGTACGCCGCCGGGCGTGCACTCAACGGCCCCAGCCGAGCGAGGACTTGATGCGCTCGATCGCCTCGGGGGACCGCTCCTCGCGGGGCCCCGGAAGGTACGCCTTGAGGACTTGGCCGAGGTACAGGCCGAACGTCTCGGCCCGGATCTCCGCCGGATCCTCCCGGTCGGCGCGAGCGGCCGCCTGCCGGACCACGCTGCCCAGTCCGGCCTCCGAGTGCAGCAGCTCCGCGAGGTCGCCCCGGGCTCCCGTGAGCCGGGCCGCCACGGCCATGCCCGGGCCGTGGCTGTCGCAGGTACCTTCCTCCAGGTGCCATAACTCGTGGCAGGCGATCACGAGCTGGTGCTCGGGCCGGGTGCGCTCCTCGATGACGAGCAGGTCGCGCTCCTCCATCTCCAGCCAGAGTCCGCTGGCCGTGTCGGGGGGGAACTTGGCGAACCGGAACTCCACCGGCCGCCCGCCGCGCCGGCGGCCGTACGCGGCGCACAGGCCCCCGATGATCCCGGCGGCATCGGCCGGGCGCGCCAGGCGCGCCTCCGCCAGCAGATCCCCGCCGAGTTTCCGCATGGTGCGTGTGGTCCTCATGGCGCTCCCCCCTCGGCAGCCTTCCGGTCGTCCGGCACCGCCACGCGGCCGGTGCTCTCGCGCGCCAGCTGTCCCTCGCGGGCCAGCAGGTCGTCCAGGTGGTCGGCCAGTGACTTCCAGCCCGCCGGGGAGAGCCGCCCGGCCCGCGTGACGATGCTCCGTACATCGTGCGCCCGCAGGACGGCCAGCATCGGGTTTTCCGCGTGGTGTCCGGCGGTTTCCAGCTCCTGCTCGATCCCGGCGAGGGCGGTGGCGAGCGCCTCGGTGTCGTCGGCCAGCAGGAAGCCGCCGTCGACCCCGTAGAAGCGCTGGATCCCCGCGGCGGCCGCGAGGTTGGGCAGGCCCTCGCCGCGCGCGAGACGGGTCAGGGACTGGCCCGAGGCGTAGAAGGACTGGGCGATGGCGGCCAGGGAGTGGACCTGGCCGTCCGCGCGGAGCCGGGTGCGCCGCAGGTGCTCGAAGCGCTGGTGGACCTGTTCCTTCAGCGGGAGCCGGGGCGGTGTGCCGTCGAGGGTGAGCCGTATGTCGTGCGGGGGCAGCCCGGTCAGGTACGAGAGGCGCCCGAGGTCCGCCGGGGCGTCGGCCCCGGCGGTGGCGAGGGCGCGCTCCACCGCGCTCTGGCTGTCGGCGAGGAGGAAGCCGGCGTAGACCCCGAAGAACCGCTGCACTCCCGCCGCGTGGCCCAGGCGGGGCAGTCCGGTGCCCGCGTTGAGCGGGCCGAGGGAGGCGCCGGGGGCCTGGAAGTCCTCCGCGATGGCGGCCAGCGGCCACTCGCGGCCGTGCTTGTCCCGGCGGGTGGCCCGCAGCCGCAGGAAGCGCCGGTGCACCCGCAGGCACAGCGGTAATTCGGGTGCCGTCCCGGCCACCACCTGCGGGACGAGCGCCGGTTCCACCCCGCACAGGCGGCTCAGCCGCTCCGGGCACAGCACTTCGGCCGGGTCCCGGCCGCTCCGCTCGGCCGATGCCGCGACGCGGGCCCATGCGGCGCCCAGGTCGGGTCGGTCGGCGGCTGGCACCGTGAGGTTCTCCGTATGTCGAGAGGACGTTCGAGGGATTCGGCTGGCAGCAGCGTAGCCCTCAGCCCCACGCGGAAACAGGAGAACCCCAACGTTTCTTGCGATGTGAGTCAAAGAAGGTTGGCACACCCGCGCCGCAGCCCCACCGCCGCGGCGATCGACGACGTCCACTCCATGAGCGGGGCTACGTCCACGCCTGGGCCTCGGGAGTGCGTTACCCCCGGGGTAATCGATCCCGGCGGGGGGCGGCGGCACAGTGGGGGCACCGGGTCCCGAGACCGCGCACTCGGCCTCGGGGCCCGTCCCGTCAGCACGTACCAGCCCGACCCGTCATGGAGGCCGATCCCTCATGTCCACGACCCTGTTCGGCAGCATCGCCCGTACCACCGTCCCGCAGACCGCGCTGCGCCGCTTCCTCGCCCTCGACTGCGTGGTCACCGCCGGGAACGGCCTCGCCTACGCCGCCTTCGGCGCCCCGCTCGGCCGGCTGCTCGGAGTCGGCCAGGACGTCCTGCTCGAAATCGGCTTGTTCCTGACCCTCTACGGCGCCGGCGTCGGCTGGCTCGCCTCCCGCCGCCGGCCGCCGGTCCCCGCCGTGAAGTTCGTCGTCGAGGCCAACTGGGCCTGGGCGGCGCTCAGCGTCGTCTCGCTCTTCCTCTGGGACGCCCCCACCACCGCCGGCCTCGTGTGGATCCCGGCCCAGGCGCTCGTCGTCGCGGGCTTCGCGTACGTCCAGCAGCTGGCGCTGCGGGAGTCCGCCTCAGGGCCCCAGTGAGTGCAGGTACTTCGCCGTCGCCGCGTCGGCCGGCAGCAGGGTCTCGACGGCCAGCTCGGCGACGGTCACGTCCATCGGCGTGTTGAACGTCGCGATCGAGGACACGAACGACAGCAGGTGCCCGTCGTGTTCGATCAGCAGCGGCAACGCGATGTACGCCGCGCCCTCCCCGGCCCCGGAACCGGCCCCGGAACCGGCCCCGGCGGGTCGCGGCCCGGTGTCCACCGGATACCCGGACACCTCCTCGTACAGCGCGCGCAGCGGCTCCGAGCGGGACAGCGCGATCTGCCGCTCCATCTGGGCCAGCAGATGCCCGCGCCACTCACCGAGGTTGCGGATCCGCGGGGCCAGGCCCTGCGGGTGAAGGGTGATCCGCATGGCGTTCAGCGGCGGGATCAGCAGGTGCTCGGGCAGCCCGTCGAGCAGCATCGCGATGCCGCGGTTGGCGGCGACGACGTCGTACACGGCGTCCACGATCAGCGCCGGATACGGCTCGTAGCCCGTCAGCAGCCGCTCCAGGCCCTCGCGCAGCGTCCCCATCGAGGGGTCGTCCAGCGGGGTCTGCGCGTAGTGCGGGGCGTAACCCGCCGCGAGGAGCAGCGCATTGCGCTCGCGGACCGGTACGTCGAGGTGGTCCGCGAGCCGCAGGACCATCTCCTTGCTCGGCCGGGACCGGCCGGTCTCGATGAAGCTGATGTGCCGGGAGGAGGAGTCGGCGCGGCCCGCCAGCTCCAGCTGGCTGATGCCGCGCCGCTCCCGCCAGGTGCGCAGCAGGGCTCCGACGGACGGGGTGGAGGTCATGCCCACGACGTTAGCCGAGGGACGGGGCGCAGCGGCTCGGCCCAGGCCGAACCCGTTGCGCAGCCCGAGCCCGCAGTGCGGCACGCCGAGTTACTGGTGGTAACGGTCACGTTCGGCACAGGAGCACAGGGCCGTCGCGGCGGACCCGGAAGGCGCGGAAGAACCCGCACGCACCAGGGCGCGGAACCTTCCCCCGGGCCTGCGCTGTGGGAACCTTGACCCCACGTCAGAACGAGTCCGGACCGAACGGTGAAGGAGCATGCCGATGGCAGACGAGCCGCTTTCGCAGAAGGAGATCGAGGACCGGTTGCGGGAACTCCCGGGCTGGGCCTTCGAGGACGACCGGATCATCCGCACCTACCGGCTGGGCACCCATTTCGCGGCGAGCGCGCTCGTCGCCCACATCGCCGCCGTCCAGGACGAGTTGAACCACCACTCGGACCTCACCCTCGGCTACAACACGGTCCGGGTGTCCGTGAACACCCACAGCGCCGGCGACGCCGTCACCGGCGCCGACTTCGCGCTCGCCGAACGCGTCGAGGCCCTCGCCCCCTCCCACGGCGCGAGCTGACGGGGTCAGCCGCCGGAGGCTTCGAGGCGCCACCACTGGGCGGGGGAGTCGGTGTCCTCGCACTGGCGGGCCCGGCCCTCCTCGTCCGCCTCCAGCGGCAGACCGCTGATGCAGGCGATCAGGGACACCACGCCGGGATCGTCGAGGTGTTCCTCGACGATCCACTCCTGCGCGCCGAAGGCGTTGGCCCGCCAGACCTGGACGCGGGCGCCGCTCTCCGTCGACGCGTTCGCGACGTCCAGCCGCCTGTCGTTGTGGACGCTGACGATGTGGAAGATCCCGCCGCCGCGGTGGACCGGCGAGATCCGCCACCGCCGGGCGGCCGGCGGCGCGGGCGGGGCGTCCGGGCCCACCCCCACCCGCGTACCGCCCTCCAGCTGGAGCAGCAGGCCGCTGGCGACGTTCCGGATCCGGTAGACCCCGTCGGGCGGGCTCATGCGCGGTTCATCCGCAGCTCATTCGTGGCTCATTAGTGGCTCATCCGCGGCTCATGCGTCGAAGACGGCCGGGTCCGGCCCGATCCGCCCGGCCGACGCGCCCCGCCCCAGCGCGTCCAGCGAGGCGAGGTCGGCGGCGTCCAGCTCGAAGCCGAACACGTCCAGGTTCTCCCGGATCCGCGACGGGGTCACCGACTTCGGGATCACGACGTTCCCCAGCTGCAGGTGCCAGCGCAGCACCACCTGCGCGGGGGTGCGCCCGTGCCGGGCGGCGGCCTCGGTGACGGCCGGGAGCGTCAGGAGCTCCTTGCCCTGGCCGAGCGGGGACCAGGCCTCGGTGACGATCCCCAGCGTCGCGTGCACGGCGCGCAGCTCGCCCTGCGGGAAGAGCGGGTGCAGCTCGACCTGGTTCACGGCCGGGACCAGCGGGCTCTCGGCGCCGAGCCGCTCCAGGTCGGCGGGGCGGAAGTTCGACACGCCGACGGCGCGGGCGCGGCCGCTCTCCGCGATCTCCTCGAAGGTCTTCCAGATGGTGAGGAAGTCGTCGCGCATCGGGCGCGGCCAGTGGATCAGGTACAGGTCCAGGTGGTCGAGGCCGAGCTTGGAGAGGGAGGCGTCCAGCGCGCCCAGTACCTCCTCGCGCCGCCAGGTCCGGGAGCGGTCGTTCCACAGCTTGGTGGTGACGAAGAGTTCCTCGCGCGGCACCCCGGAGGCGGCGATCGCCCGGCCGGTGCCCTTCTCGTTGCCGTAGGCGGCCGCCGTGTCGATGCTCCGGTACCCCGCCTCCAGGGCGGTCCCGACAGCGTGCGCGGCCTCGGAGTCCGGGACCTGGAAGACGCCGTACCCGAGCTGGGGCATGAGCGTGCCGTTGTTGAGCCGGATGGCGGGGACTTCGTTCACTTCGGGTGCGGTTCCTTCGTCGGAGGCGGGATACGGGGTGGACGGGCGGGCGCAGCGACGCGGCGGCCGGCCACCCCGGCGAGCGTATTGCGGCCGAGGCGGCCCACCCCGGCCGGACACACCGTCAGGACACCCCCAGATAGGCCTCCCGGACGCGCGGATCCGCCCGGATCCCGGCGGGCGGGCCCTCGGCGAGGACGGCCCCGAGGTCCAGGACCACCACCCGCGTACAGAGGTCCATCACGAAGGCCACGTCGTGCTCCACCAGCAGCACCGCGCACCCCTCCTCCCCGGCCAGCCGGCGCACGACCGCCGAGAGCTGCTCCCGCTCGGGCCCCGACAGCCCCGACGCGGGCTCGTCCAGCAGCAGCACGCGCGGCGGATCGGCGATCGCGCGGGCCAGCTCGGCCATGCGGGCCTGACCCACCGGCAGCCCGCCCGCGTACGAGGCCCCCAGCGCGCCGATCCCGCAGGCGGCGAGCACCCGTTCGCCGCGCTCGCGCCGCTCCCGCTCCCGGCGGCGGCGCGCGGGGGAGCCCACGAGGTCGGCGGCGAAGCCGCCCCCGCCGCCGCGCCACTCCTGCGCGACCAGCAGGTTCTCGGCCACGCTGAGCCGACCGAACAGCTGCTGGCGCTGGAACGTCCGGCGCATCCCGTGCCGGGCCCGCCAGACCGGCGAGCGGCGGGTGATGTCCGCGCCGTCGAGCAGCATCCGCCCCGCATCGGGCCGCCTGATCCCGGACAGCACGTCGAACAGGGTGGTCTTCCCGGCCCCGTTCGGCCCGATCAGCCCGCACACCTCCCCGGCCCGGACCCCGAGGTCCACCCCGGCCAGCGCCGTGACGCCGCCGAAGCGGACGCCGATGCCCCGGCCCTCCAGTACGTACGGAGCCGTCACGTGGCCCTCCCCAGGTAGGCCGCGGTGAGCCGGTCGGCCTCCACCTCGGCGCGCGGCCCGCACCAGGTGACCCGGCCGCGGGAGAGGTACGCGACGGTGTCGGCGACCCCGAGGATCCCGGCCGCCTTCTCCTCGACCAGCAGCAGCGCGGTCCCGGCGTCGCGGAGCTCGGTGAGCAGCGCGTACACCTCCTCCACCACGCGCGGTGCCAGCCCCATCGAGGGCTCGTCGGCGATCAGCACCCCCGGCGGGCGCTGCAGCAGCGGAGCGAGGGCCAGCATCTGCTGCTCCCCGCCGGACAGGGCCCCGGCGGCCACCCCGCTCCGCTCGGCGAGCCGGGGGAAGCGGTGGTAGACGGCGGTGCGGGCGTCCGCTTCGCCCAGGTACAGCGCCAGGTTCTCCTCGACGGTCAGCGCCGGGAAGATCCCCCGCCCCTCGGGGGCGAGCAGCACCCCGCTCCGGGCCCGTCGCACGGGTCCGGAGCGGGTCATGTCCCGCCCGTGTACGAGGACGCTCCCGCCCGCGGCTTCGAGCGATCCCGCGGCGACCCGGCAGGCGGTGCTCTTCCCGGCGCCGTTCGGGCCGAGTACGACGAGGATCTCCCCCTGCCGGACGGCGAGGTCGACCCCGTGCAGGACGAGCCCGCCGTCGTACCCGGCCGTGACGCCGCGCAGCTGGAGGGCGGGCTCCGCGGGGCCTTCACCCGCCCCGCCCGGGCCGGCCGTTGCCCGGGGCGCGGGTGTACGGAGGCGGGGCTCCCGCACGAGGTCCGGACGCGGTCCGGCTTCGGGGCGGGGCGGGGCGGCGGAAAACTCCGCAGGACTCGCCCCCGGACCCGCGACCCCGCCCGCGGCCCCACCCGGAACCCCGCCCGAGACCTGGCCCGCGCCCCCGCCGGACGCGGCGGCCCGGCGTCTGGCCAGCCGTACCGGAACCGCGGCGCAATACCCGTCCGGGTCGTTGGCGAGCGCCAGCCCCGCCAGGCCGAACAGGATCACCGGCAGGTGCGCGGACTGCGTCACCCACTCCGACAGGACGCGCGGGGCCACCGCGAAGACGAGCCCCGCCACCACCGCGTACTGCGGCCGCCGGACCCCCGCGGCCACCACCACCGCCAGCCACACCAGCCCCGTCATGGCCGTGAAGTCCGTCGCCGTGATCCGGGTGTTGTACGAAGCGAGCAGTACGCCCCCGAACCCCGCCAGCCCCGCCGACACCGTGAACAGCAGCAGCTTGGTCCGCAGTACGGACACCCCCGAGGCCATCGCCGCCGCCGGCGCCGACCGTACGGCCAGCATCGCCCGCCCCGACGGCGAGTTCCGCAGCGCGCTCAGGGCGGCCGCGCACACCGCGGTGAGCACCACCAGCGCCACCCCCAGTGCCCGGTCGTCACCGAGGTCCACCGGCCCGAACACCGGCCGCGGGATCGACCACCCCGCGTCCCCGTTGCGCAGCCACCGCATCTGGAACAGCACCTGGTCCGCGAGGAACGCCAGCGCCAGCGTCGCCAGGGCCAGCGTCCGCCCGCCCAGCCGCAGCGCCGGCAGCGCGACCACCGCCCCGAGCACCGCCGCCGCGCACGTGCCCACCGCCAGCGCCGCCACGAACGGCCAGCCCCGGCTCATCAGCAGCCCCGCCACCAGCGCGGCCCCCGTCACGAAGGTGCCCTGCGCCAGCGAGACCATCGCCCCGAGCCCGGTCACGACCGTGAAGGACATGAACACCAGCCCGAGGGCGAGCCCTTGGGCGAGCAGCCCGCTCCAGAACGGGGTGGTCACGGTGTAGAAGGCCAGGGCCAGCGCCCCGGCGGCCACCGCCCACACCCCCCACCGCCGCGCCCACGGAGCCCCCGCCGGACGGTCCGGCGGGACGGCGCCCCCCTCGCTCGCCGCGGTCCCCGCCGTCCGCCCGCCCCGGGCGAGCACCAGCAGCCCCCCGAACAGGATCAGGAACGGCACGGCCGTCCGGAACCCGGTGATCCCCTCGGCGAACGAGGCGTACCCGGCCACCAGGTTCTGCAGCACCCCCAGCCCCAGCCCGCCCGCGAACGCGAGCGGGACGGAGGCGAACCGCCCGATCACCGCCGCCGTGGCCGAGACGAACAGGAACAGGGTGAAGTCGTGCGCCGACAGTCCCAGCAGCGGAGTCGCCAGCACCCCCGCCAGCCCCGCCAGCGCGGACGAGATCATCCAGGCCACCGAAGACAGCCGGTCGGCGCTGATCCCGCGCAGCTCGGTCAGCGACCGGTTGTCGACGGCGGCCCGCAGCCGCAGGCCCAGCCGCGTGTGCCGCATCAGCACCCACAGACCCACCGCCACCAGCGCCGTCACCACCCACGTGATCAGCTGGTCGGAGTCCACGCCCACCCCGTCGAACAGCTGCCAGCTCCGCGCCGGGCTCGGCCCCACCCCCGCCAGGCCGAACTGGTTCTCCGCGGGCTTGACCGGCGCGCCCGCGTCCCCCAGCAGCTCCACGGCCCACAGCCCGGCCGCCGGCAGGGCCACCAGCAGCCCGATCGTGGCCACGATCTGCGCCGTCTCCCCGACGCGCGCGAGACGGCGGAACATCAGCCGGTCCAGCCCCCACCCGAGCCCGGGGGCCAGGACGCACACCACCAGCAGGGCCGCGGGGACGGCGGGCCAGCCCAGCCCGGAGTGCACCTCGTAGAAGGTCAGCGCGCACAGGTAGGCGGTGGCCCCGTGCGCGAAGTTGAACAGCCCGGACGCCGAGTACGACAGCACCAGCCCGGTGGCCAGCAGTGCGTACAGGGCGCCGGAGACCAGACCGCTCAGCACGAAGACGAGCAGATCCCCCATCCCGGGTCCCTACTTGAAGGGGACGGGCCGGCGGCACGAGAAGGGTACGGAGACCTCGTACGCCCCGCCGCGCAGCCGGACGAGCGCCCCGCAGCCGAAGCTGTCCTTCTGCCCCTTGGGCTCCGAGCGGTCGCCGACGAGCGTGCCGGTGTCGGAGAAGCCCTGCGCGGCGGCCTGGAAGGACTCGACGGTCAGGTCCTTGCCCGCCTTCTGCGCGATGGAGACGAACAGGTCGGCGGACATGTACCCGGTGAGGGTGTGCATGCTCAGCGGGACGTCCTGCCCGCCCGCGGCCGCCTTCACGTCGGCCTTGAACTGGGACATCTTCGGGTCCGAGGACTCGAACGGCTGGAACTGCAGCAGCACGTGCACCCCGTCGAGGGCCTGCTTGGTGGCGTCCTTGGCGAGCAGGCCGGGGTCGTAGTCGGTCGGATCGGAGAGCAGCCCCTGGTAGCCGCTGCGTTTGAGCGCCGTGAACAGGCCGATGTTGTTCGGGGTCTGCATGACCGAGACGACGGCGTCGGGCGCCTTGCCGTCGTCGCTCTCCAGGATCTCCTTCACGTACGCCGACCAGTCGTTCGGCACCGCCGTCGCGGGTACGGAGGCCTTGGCGTAGGCGACCTTGAAACCGGCGGCCGCGAAGCCCTGCTGGAAGGTGCGGATGCCGAACTTTCCGGCGTCGCTGTCGTTGGCGATGACCGCGACCGACTTGCCCTGGGCGCCGCCGAGGAGCTGGCCGATCCCCTCGGGCCAGGTCTGGTTGAGGGTGCCGCCGGGGGAGGGGACCAGGCAGCCGTTGAACCCGTAGATGTACGCGGGCCCGCAGAAGGAGGGCAGGGTGCCCCAGCCGAAGGTGGGCACCTTCTCCTGCTCCAGGAAGTCGGCGCCGGAGAAGGTGACCGAGCTCATCGGGGCGACCGCGAAGACCTTGTCCTGCTGGACCAGCTTGCGGGCGGCGGCCATGTTCTTGGCGGGGTCCTGCCCGTCGTCCTCCGCGCCCAGGTAGTCGATCGTGCGCCCGTTGATCCCGCCCTCGGCATTGGCCCTCATGTACCGGGCCTTCGCGCCGAGGTCGGTGTCCTTCTTGCTGTAGCCGCTGGCGGAGGTCATGGAGACGATTCCGCCGACCTTGATCGAGTCGGCGCTCACCCCGCGGGAGTTCCCGGCGGCACCGGGCTCGCCGGGGGAGGAGCTGCCGGAGGCGGAGTTGCAGGCGGAGACGAGTGCGAGCGCCGCCGCCGCGGCGGCCAGGGTGCGGATCGGTCGCAGCATGTGTGGGATCCCCTCCGGTCGGAATCCCCGCATTCTGTGGGTGACCTGACGACTCGTCAATACGAGTGGCAGGGCCGAATGACGGACCGTCAGATATTGCCGGAGCGGCCCCGTCAGGGCTGGTAGAGCGCCGCCACCTCCTGCGCGTACGCCTTCTCGATGGCCCGCCGCTTCAGCTTCAACGAGGGCGTCAGCAGCCCCCGTTCCTCGGTGAACTGCTCCGCCAGCACCCGGAACGTACGGATCGCCTCGGCCTGCGAGACCAGCGTGTTCGCGGCCACCACCGCCCTGCGCACCTCCGCCGTCAGATCGGGGTCGTGGACCAGCTGCGCCGCCGGCAGCTGCGGGCGCCCGCGCATCGACAGCCAGTGCGCGATCCCCTCCATGTCCAGCGTGAGCAGGGCGGCCACGTACGGCCGGTCGTTGCCCACCAGCACGCACTGCGCGACCAGCGGATGCGAGCGCACCCGCTCCTCCAGGGCGGTGGGGGAGACGCTCTTGCCGTTGGAGGTCACCAGGATCTCCTTCTTGCGCCCGGTGATCGTGAGGTACCCGTCCTCGTCCAGCCGCCCCAGGTCCCCCGTCGCCAGCCAGCCGTCCCGCAGCACGGCCTCCGTGGCGCGCGGGTCGTTCAGGTACCCGGAGAACACGTGGCTCCCGTGCAGCCACACCTCGCCGTCCTCGGCGATGTGCACCGTACTGCCCGGGATCGGGCGCCCCACCGTGCCGTACTTCGTCGCGCCCGGCGGGTTCGCGGTGGCCGCCGCGCAGGACTCGGTCAGACCGTAGCCCTCGAACACCGTGATCCCGGCCCCGTCGAAGAACAGCCCGAGGCGGCGCGACATCGCCGATCCGCCCGACATGGCGTGGCGCACCCGGCCGCCCATCGCCTCGCGGACCTTCCCGTACACCAGCCTCTCGAACAGCTGGTGCTCCATGCGCAGCCCCGCCGAGGGGCCCGGCCCGGTCCCGAAGGCCTTCTGCTCGCGCGCCTCCGCGTAGCGCACGGCCGTCTCGACCGCCCGGTCGAAGGGGCCCGTACGGCCCTCGGCCTCCGCCTTGCGGCGGGCCGCCGCGAACACCTTCTCGAAGACGTACGGGACCCCCAGCACGAACGTCGGCCGGAACGCGGCGAGGTCCGGCAGCAGCTCGGCCGCCGCCAGCACCGGCTGGTGCCCCAGCTTCACCCGCGCCCGTACGGCCGCCACCTCCACCATCCGCCCGAAGACGTGGGCGAGCGGCAGGAACAGCAGGGTGGAGGGCTGCTCCCCGGGGCCGGCCTGGAAGACCGACTCCCAGCGGGCCACCATCGTGTCGGCCTCGTACATGAAATTGCCGTGCGTGAGCACGCACCCCTTGGGGCGCCCGGTGGTCCCCGAGGTGTAGATCACGGTGGCGACCGCGTCGGGCGTCACCGCCGCCCGGTGCCGGTGCACCAGGTCCTCGGCGACCCCGCGGCCGTCCGCCACGAGAGCGTCGACGGCCCCGGCGTCGAGCTGCCACAGCCGCCGCAGGTGCGGCAGCCGCTCGATGACGGACCCGACGGTCATGGCCTGGTCCTCGTTCTCGACGACGCAGCCGGTGCAGTCGGAGTCCTGCAGGATCCAGTGCACCTGCTCGACGGAGGAGGTCGGGTAGACCGGCACCGGTTGGGCGCCGATCGCCCACAGGGCGAAGTCGAACAGGGTCCACTCGTACCGGGTCCGGGACATGACGGCGACCCGCTCCCCGAACCGGATCCCCTGGGCCAGCAGCCCCTTCGACAGCGCGAGCACCTCGGCGGCCAGCTCCCCGGAGGTCACGTCCCGCCAGACCCCGTCGCTCTTGCGGCCGAGCACCACGCGGCCGGGGTCCTCCTGGGCATGGTGGAAGACGGCGTCGGCGAGCCCGCCGACGGGCGCCGCAACAACGACTGGTGGGACGGTGGTCTCGTGCATGCCCCGCTCCTCTCCGCGCAGCGCGGCGACGCTACCCCAGACCTCACGAGGGCTGATCACCGAGCGAAGACCTCCACAAGACCTCCCCAGGGAGGTGTGGAGGCCCGGCGGAAGGGAAACTCCCCAGCCCACGGCCCCGGAAACGCAAAAGAACCCCACCGAAGTGGGGTTCCTGCTGGTGTCCGAGGGGGGACTTGAACCCCCACGCCCGATAAAGGGCACTAGCACCTCAAGCTAGCGCGTCTGCCATTCCGCCACCCGGACCAGGTGGTCGGCCCCGGTTTCCCGCGGCGACAAGGACAACAATAGCAAAGGATCGGCGTGCCTCCGACCAGGTATTCGGGCCGGGCCGCTCGCTGACCTGCACGCATGTCCCCAGGTCTGCGGCGAGACCTCGCGCCTCGCCGGTCAGCGGGCCGGTTCGGAGCGCTCGGCCCTCAGCCAGTCGTCGTTGTGCTGCCACGCGTAGAGGGTGGTGCCGTCCATGTAGGCGTAGTAGAGCCCGCAGCGCGCGGTGGCCTTCCCCCGGGCGTCCTTCGGGAACCAGTTCTCCTTGAGCGCGACCTCCTGCGCCTGCGGCCGCGGCTCCGTCGTGCACCCGTCCGGGAGCCGCTCGTCCGGCAGGGTCGCCTTCAGCAGGCGGTCGCCGCCGGTCGTGCGCATCGCGTACCGCACGGACTCCGCCTCGTCCGCCAGCCAGCGGGGCACCGAGGCGCGGGCCGACTTCGCCTCGGCTCCCGTCGCGTACGCGTCCGACTCCTGGTGCCGGTTGCCGTACCAGTCCGCCGCGGCCGGCAGGGCCACGACGACCGCGAGCCCCACGGCCGAGACGACTGCGGCGATGGTCAGGATGACGGACCTGCGGATCATGGGGCTTCGCTTCCCTCGGCGGCGGACGGCGTGCCTTCATCCTGCGCCCCGCCCGGCGGCGGCGCGTCCTTCCGCCGGGCGGGATCCGCGTACGCCTCAGGTCGTACGACCCCGCACGGCGACCCGGATGCCGATACCCGCTGGACACCGGGGGCGGCGAGGCGGTCGGATGAGCGCCGCACGTCCGCATACAGGGGGAGACACGCATGGAAACACCGCACCGCGTCAGCACGTTGGAGCTCTTCTTCGACCTCGTCTTCGTCTTCACCATCACCCAGCTGACGGTGCTGCTGGCGGACGACCTCAGCCTCCGGGGCGCCGGCCAGGTGCTGCTGATCTTCACCGTGCTGTTCTGGATGTACGGGGGCTACGCGCACCTGACCAACCAGGTACCGCCCGACCGCACCGTGCGCAGGCTGCTCCTGATCCTGGCGATGGGGGCCTTCCTGGTCTGTGCGCTGGCGGTGCCGACGGCGTTCGGGGCGGGCGGGGTCGCCTTCGGCCTGGGGTACGTGTGCGTCGTGCTCGTGCACAGCGCGCTCTACACGCAGGCGCACGGATCGGGCGTGCTGTGGTTCGCGCTGCCCAACACGCTGTGCGCGCTGTCGGTGCTGGCCGCCGGGTTCTTCGACGGGCCGCCCGCCTGGGGGCTGTGGATACTCGCTCTGCTGATCCAGTTCGCCGTACCGCAGCTGGTGCAGCGGGTGGCGGCGAGCGGCGCGGCGTCCGCGGGGGCAGGGGCCGGGGCTGAGCCGGTGTCCGGCTCCGGGTCGGCGGCGGCCGTGACCACCGTCAGCGACCAGCTCGGGGGCATGAGCGCCGAGCACCTCGTCGAGCGGCACGGGCTGCTGCTCATCATCGTCTTCGGCGAGTCGGTCATCGCGATCGGCATCGGGACGGGCTCGCTGCCGCTGTCCGCCGGGATCGCGGGAGGCGCCTTCCTCGCGCTCGCCGTCGCGTCGGCCCTGTGGTGGATGTACTTCGTGCGCGACGAGGGCCGGGCCGAGCAGGTCTTCGCCGCGACCGCCCCGGAGAAGCGTTTCAAGCTGGCGATGCTCGCCTACTACTACGCCTTCCTGCCCATGCTGCTCGGGATCGCCGCCTTCGCGGCGGGCGTCAAGAAGACCATCGGGCACCTGGGCGAGCACCTGCACACCGGCCCGGCCCTCGCCCTCGCCGGAGGGGTGGCCGTCTACCTCGCCGGGGACCTGGCGTTCCGGGCCGTCCTGGGGATCGGTCCCGCCCGGTTCCGGGCGGCGGCGCTCGTGCTCGCCCTGGCGACGGTACCGGTCGGCACCGGCACCGCCGGGCTGTGGCAGCTGGTGGCGCTGGTCGTCGTGCTGTTGGGGGCGCTGGGAGCCGAGCTCCGCTGGACCCCGGGCTGCACGGCGGCTACGGGCAGCGGATGACCTGGCCCGCGTACGAGAGGTTCCCGCCGAAGCCGAAGAGGAGGACCGGGGCGCCGGTGGGGATCTCCCCGCGCTGGACGAGCTTCGACAGCGCCATCGGGATGCTCGCGGCCGAGGTGTTGCCGGAGTCGACGACATCGCGCGCGACGACCGCGTTCACGGCGCCGATCTTCGCGGCGAGCGGCTCGATGATCCTCAGGTTCGCCTGGTGCAGGACGACGGCGGCCAGCTCCTCGGGAGCGATCCCGGCCTTCTCGCACACCTTGCGCGCGAGCGCCGGGAGCTGGCTGGTGGTCCAGCGGTAGACGGACTGGCCCTCCTGGGCGAAGACCGGCGGGGAGCCCTCGATGCGCACGGCGTGGCCCATCTCCGGGACCGAACCCCACAGGACCGGGCCGATGCCCGGATCCTCGCAGGCCTCGACCACGGCGGCGCCCGCGCCGTCGCCGGTCAGCACACAGGTGGTGCGGTCGGTCCAGTCGGTGATCTCGGTCATCTTGTCGGCGCCGATGACCAGGGCGCGGGCGGCCGAACCGGCCCGGATCGCGTGGTCGGCGGTGGCCAGGGCGTGGGTGAAGCCCGAGCAGACGACGTTGAGGTCCATGACGGCCGGGCTGCCGCCCATGCCCAGCTTGGCGGCGACGCGGGCGGCCATGTTGGGCGAACGGTCGATCGCGGTGGACGTGGCCACCAGGACGAGGTCGATGTCGTCGGGGGTCAGACCGGCGCCGGCCAGCGCCTTTCCCGCGGCGTGGAAGGCCAGCTCGTCCACCGGTTCGTCGGGGCCCGCCATGTGCCGGGTCTTGATGCCGACCCGGGAGCGGATCCACTCGTCGTTGGTGTCGACCATCGCCGCGAGGTCCTCGTTGGTGATCACTTTCGCGGGCTGGTAGTGCCCTAGTGCCACCACGCGTGAACCGGTCATGGGCGGGGTCCCCCTTGCTACGGAAGTCAGGATCACCCAGCTTGACCTGCTACTGGTGGGTACAGGTGCACGTGACCCAACAGGATTACCGCCCCTTAATTTGGAGATTCCGGAGGATCTTCCTGCCGGGAGCCCCGCGCGGCGGCGATCCGGGAGAATGGGCTCGTCAACCGCACGACGGAGTGCGTGACGAGGACAGACAGAACGGGCGGACTGATCACCATGGGACGGGTCACCGAGCGCCGTCGTGTCATTCGGGTACGCGGCGGCGCGGCCGGGGTCCGCCCCGACACGCTGGTCGCCGAGGAACCGCTGGAGATACGGCTGAACGGCAAGCCGCTGGCGATCACGATGCGCACCCCCGGCGACGATTTCGCGCTCGCCGTGGGCTTCCTCGTGAGCGAGGGCGTACTCGCCTCCGCCGAGGACGTACGCGCCGTGACGTACTGCGAGGGAGCCACCGAGGACGGCTCGAACACCTACAACGTGGTCAACGTGCAGCTCGCCCCCGGGGTTCCGCTGCCCGACATCACGCTCGAACGCAACGTCTACACCACCTCCTCCTGCGGCCTGTGCGGAAAGGCCAGCCTGGACGCGGTGCGCACGGCGACCCGCTTCCCGCTCCGGAGCGCGGCCGAGGACCCCGTACGGATTCCCGCGCGGCTCCTCGCCGAGCTGCCGGACCGGCTCCGCGCGGCGCAGAAGGTGTTCGAGAGCACCGGCGGGCTGCACGCGGCGGGGTTGTTCTCGCCGGAGGGCCGGCTGCTCGACGTACGGGAGGACGTCGGCCGGCACAACGCCGTCGACAAGATCGTCGGCCGGGCCCTCCAGGCCGGGCACCTGCCGCTGGCGGGGGCGGTCCTGCTGGTGTCGGGCCGTGCCTCGTTCGAGCTGGCCCAGAAGGCGGTGATGGCGGGCGTACCCGTCCTGGCCGCCGTCTCGGCCCCGTCCTCGCTCGCCGTGGACCTGGCCCTGGACTCGGGGCTGACGCTGATCGGCTTCCTGCGCGGGCCGGACATGAACATCTACGCGGGAGAGGACCGGATCGTCCTGTAGCGGCCGGCCGGCCGCCCCGGGTCAGCGGCTCCGGCGGCCGCGTCCCTTGGCCCTGGACCCGGTCTGCGGCTCGGGCTTCGGCGGGTCGATGCGGTGGAGGTCCAGGGTCGCCGGGACCGGCGTGACGCCCGGCCCCCCGGACCGCGCCCACGCGATGACCTCGTCGGTCGCCGTGTCGTCCAGCGCCCAGCCGAACCAGGCCGCGCGGGCTCCCCGGCGGCGCGCCTCGGTGGTGGGCTGCACCACGATCACATTGGCCTGCGCGCACGGCCCGAGGCAGTCGCTCGTACGGACGGCCAGCCGGCCCTCCGACGCCGCCGCGGCCTCCCGCAGCCGGGCCAGCTGACCGGCGTGGTCCGAGCCGGGGTTCTTGCGCGGGTCCCCGCAGCAGCAGCCGCGGCAGACCACCAGGGTGCAGGGGCGTTCGGCGTGGGCGGCGAGAGGGCGTATCCAGGTCACCGCCGCACGCTACCGGCCCCGTGGCGCGGGGTGTTGAAGCGCCGACGAGACCTCCGCCACACGGCCGGCGGACAGTTCGGCCTCCGCCGCCGGCTCGGCGTCCCGGGCCCGCCGCCGCGCCAGTACCGCGCACACCATCAGCTGCATCTGGTGGAACAGCATCAACGGCAGCACCGCGAGACCGGCCTGGGCCCCGAACAGCACACTGGCCATGGGCAGTCCGGCCGCGAGGCTCTTCTTCGACCCCGCGAACTGGATCGCGATCCGGTCCGCCCGGCCGAACCCGAGCCGCTTCGCGCCGTACCAGCTGACCAGCAGCATCACGGTCAGCAGTACGGCCTCCACCGCCATCAGCACGCCCAGCCGCGCGGCGCTGACCTGGTGCCAGACCCCGGCGACCATGCCCGCGCCGAAGGCGGTGTACACGACGAGCAGGATCGAGCCGCGGTCGACGTACCCGAGGACCCTCTTGTTGCGGACCAGGAAGCCGCCGACCCAGCGGCGCAGGAACTGCCCCAGCAGGAAGGGCATCAGCAGCTGGAGGACGATCTTGAGGAGGGAGTCCGGGGAGAACCCGCCCGCGCCGCCGCCCAGCAGGCCGGCGGCGAGGAGCGGGGTGAGGACGATCCCGGCGAGGCTGGAGAAGGAGCCCGCGCAGATCGCGGCGGGCACGTTGCCGCGCGCGATCGAGGTGAAGGCGATCGAGGACTGGATGGTGGAGGGGACCAGGCACAGGAAGAGCAGTCCGCTGTACAGCGGCGGTGTCAGGAGCGTGGGAACGAGACCGCGAGCGGCCAGGCCGAGCAGCGGGAAGAGGACGAAGGTGCAGGCCAGCACGGTGAGGTGGAGCCGCCAGTGGCGCAGGCCGTCGAGGGCCTCGCGGGTGGAGAGCCGGGCGCCGTAGAGGAAGAAGAGCAGGGCCACGGCCCCGGTGGACGCGCCCTCGGCGACGGAGGCGGCCGCGCCGCGGGCCGGCAGCAGGGCGGCGACGGCGACGGTGGCGAGGAGGGTCAGGATCCACGGGTCCAGGGGCAGCCAGGCGGGTATCTGCGGGCGGCGCATGTACGGGGCTCTCCGGTGGGTGGCGCGGCTGGGGCCCCCTCATCGTCGCGGGTGGGGCGGTGATCGGGAAACCTGCACACCACACTGACTGTCATCTCGTTCCGTGATGACAGTGGCACCATGGCGGTCATGGCAGTCATGTACGACCCGGTCCAGCTGCGCACGTTCCTCACCGTGGCCCAGACGCTCAGCTTCACGCAGGCCGCGGGCCGGCTGGGCGTACGGCAGTCCACGGTCAGCCAGCACGTACGGAGGCTGGAGGAGGCGACGGGCCGGCCGCTGTTCCTGCGGGACACGCACAGCGTGGAGCTGACGGAGGACGGCGAGGCGCTGCTGGGCTTCGCCCGCACCATCCTGGAGGCCCACGAGCGGGCGGCGGCGTATTTCACCGGGACGCGGCTGCGGGGGCGGCTGCGGTTCGGGGCCTCGGAGGACTTCGTGCTGACCCGGCTCCCGGAGATCCTGGAGGGTTTCCGGCACGAGCATCCCGAGGTCGACCTGGAGCTGTCGGTCGAGTTGTCCGGGACCCTGCACGAACGGCTCGACGAGGGCCGGCTCGACCTCGTCCTGGCCAAGCGGCGCGGGCCGGGGGACGAGCGGGGCCGGCTGGTGTGGCGGGACCGGATGGTGTGGATCGGGGCGGAGGGGCTGAGGGTGGACCCCGAGCGGCCCGTGCCGCTGATCGTCTTCCCGCCGCCGGGCATCACCCGGGCCCGGGCCCTGGAGGTGCTGGAGCGGGACGGGCGTGGCTGGCGGATCGCCTGTACGAGCGGCAGCCTGAGCGGGTTGGTCGCGGCGGCCCGCGCCGGGCTCGGGGTCATGGCCCATACCCGGGGGCTCATCCCGCCGGGGCTGGTACGGGTGGCGGGGCTGCCGGACCTGGGGTCGGTGGAGTTCGCGCTGCTGCGGGGCGGGCGGAGCTCGCCGGCGGCGGAGGCGCTGGCCTCCGCGATCCTCTCCGGCGCGGACCGCCTGACGCGCCCCGCGTGACGGCCGGCGCGGGGCCGTCAGGCGGGGCCGCGCTCAGGTGCTCAGCACCACCAGACCCTTCGCCGTGGGGAGGGTGCCCGGGCTCAGCGGGGCGAACGTGACCGGGAGGGACAGCCGGGGCTCCTCGGATTCCGGGAGGGGGTCGAAGAAGTACGCCGCCTCCGATGCCGTGTCACTGACCAGATGGGGGTCGGCCGGCGAAGCCGTCGGGCGGGTCAGCGGGGTACGGAACAGCATCCGCAGGTGGCGCAGGGTCTCCGGGGTGACCCCGGAGGGCCGCGGCGCGGGCGCGGAGGCCCGGGCGGCCGGGGCGTCCGGCGGGATCGCCCCCGACAGCAGCAGTGCCAGGAGCACCGGGACGGCCTTGCGGCGCAGGGCCTCGGTCGCCTCGTGCAGCCGGTGGGCGTGCCTGGCGGGCAGCGACAGCGCGAGGCTCCCGGCCGCGCCTCCGGTCGCGATCGGGACCGCCGAACAGACCACGCCGGGGGAGTACTCGCGCAGGTCGAAGACCGGCGCCCCGGGAGCCAACGCGTCGAGGGCGGTGAACAGCGTCCGGCTGTCGGTGATCGTCCGCGGGGTGAGCCGGGCCGGCCGGTGCCGGGCGACGTGGTCGCGGCGGCGGTCCGCGTCGAGCTGCGTCAGCAGGCACTTGCCGACCGCGCTGGCGTGCGCGGCCGCCTTGAAGTCCACCCACTCCCGCACCGGTGGTGCCCCCGGCCCGTCCGCCATCTGCGTGATCCGGACCTCCCCCTCCGCGTACCGGCTCAGGTACACCGCCGCGCCCGCGCTGTCCCGGGCCAGGGCCAGCGTGCGCTGGAGCTGGCCCGCCAGCCCCCCGGCCCCGGGCGCGGCGAGCCGGTCGAGGGCGGGCCCGCGCGCGTAGACGCCCGAGCCCGGCCGGTACGCGTACTCCTCCTCGCACAACATCGCCAGCAGCGGCCGCAGCTCCGCCTCGGCCAGGCCGGACTCCCGCCGCAGCTGGGCGGCCCGCACCCCCAGCGGATGCCTTTCCAGCACCCGTACGACGGCCAGCGCGCGCCGCGCCTGCGCCATGGCCTCGCCCGTGTCCGCGGGCCGGGAGGACCCGGCCGCCGGCGCCGTGCGCCGGGCCGCCGCGGACGGCGCGGGCTCCGCCGCGGCCGGGGGCGGCGGCCGGAAGGCGGCCAGCACCGAAGGCAGCCCGGGCCTCGGCAGCGGCACCGGGCCCAGATCGGGGTCGTCGAGCTGGTCGACGTACCGCAGCACGCTCGCCTGCGCGCACAGCCGCACCTCGCGCAGGTCCCGCGGGCCGCCGGGCCGGTAGCCGCGGCGGCCGAGCTCGCGCGCCCAGAAGCGGGCGTCGTGGTGCTCCCCGCGCCGGGAGTGGTCGAGGAAGAGGCAGTACCCGGCCGAGGCGGTCCGCGCCCGGCCGGAACCGGCGGCGAACTGCCACCAGAAGCGGGCGCCTTCGCGCAGCCCGGCCAGGTGCAGCAGGCAGCCGAAGACCACGGCCCCGGCCAGATCGGTGTGCCCGCTCTCGGCGAACGCGGCGAGCTGTGCCTCCGCCTTCGGGGCGCAGACGGCGGCCAGGCAGACGGCCTTGAGGTCGCGCCGGGCCCGTTCGGAGTCGAGCGGGCAGTCCCGCGCGGGATCGCTCCACCCGTACGCGCCGGCCCGGTGGCGGGAGGGGGACGCGGCGGAGCGCCCCCGGGAGGCGCGCAGCAGGCGGGCTTCGGCCGCGCCCAGGTCGTAGTGCGGGTAGCGGTCGCGGACGCCGGCCCGGATCAGGAACTCGGCCAGGGAACGGCGGCCGGCCTCGCCCGCGCGCTCCTCCTTGCCCTCGCGGCGCCTCATGACTCGGGTGCTTCGGCCGGGCCGGCGCGGTCCGCCGGGTCGGCAGGGTCCGCGGGGTGCGCCGGGTGCGCCGGGTCGGCGGGGCCCGCCGCGTCCGCCGCCTCGGCCGAGGCGTCGAGCATCCGCGCGAGCCGCCGGTGGGCCTGGCCGAGCTGCGAGCGGACGGTGGCCTCGTCGACGCCCATCACCGAGGCGGCCTCCCCGGGGGTGCACTGGAGCCCGTAGCGCAGCAGCACGGCGTCGCGCTGGCGCTCGGCGAGGCGGGAGACGGCGGAGTAGAAGCGGATGGTGTCGGTCAGCGCCTCGCACTGCTGATCGGCGCGGGCCTCCTTGAGGGCGGCCTCGAAGGCGCTGATGTCCATGGGCCGGGGCGCGGTGGGTCCGGGCGGCCAGGCGCCGCGCCCGCCGCGCCGCTGCCGGTCGACCAGGCGCTGTTTGAGGATGGTCCAGGCGTAGGCGTCGAGACGGTCCATGTGGAGCATGCGTAACCACTCGTTCATGATCGAGTCGAAGGCGGCGTCGACCGCGTCCTCGGCAGCCGCGTCGGAGCCCAGCTGCAAGTACGCGAAACGCATGTACGAGGGCCGCCGGTTCGCGTGGAAGGCCCAGTACGACAGGCGTGCCGTCGGGTCCCACTGGCTCATGGGCGTCGGCCGCCGCCGTCGGCTGGGCAGCGGCAGTCCCACGGCCCCACCGGACTCCTCTGGTCCGCCATCGCTCACCGTTCCACCTCACCTCGTCCCCTGTGCGCGGACAGCCTGGCAGCGCGGAAGCCCTGGGGGAACACAGAAGAGAGACGTCGAGGGATTACGTTCGGTCATGATCGGTCGATGACCGACTTCGACCACACGCGCGCCCGGTCATTGCGTACGCATATGCCGGCGCCAAGCCGGGCCGCCGTGCACCGGCGCACGCCCCGCGGACCGGTGTCCGCGGTGATCCGCTCCGGCTGTAGCATGGGCCCCTTGCGAGGGCCGTGACGCAGAGGTCACCACCCTCGCTTTTGCGTGACACCCACCGACGTCCACCCCACGAAAATGCGGCACGTGGCCTTTCAGCGGTTCGATACGATGAACCGCATCACAATCCGTCACGTCACGTTGTCACCGCATATATGAAATGGAGCATCCGAGGATGGCTCGACACCTGATCACCAGCGCGCTTCCCTACATCAACGGGATCAAGCACCTGGGCAACATGGTCGGGTCGATGCTTCCGGCGGATGTGTACTCCCGGTACCTCCGCCAGCGCGGCCACGACGTCCTGTACATCTGCGCCACCGACGAGCACGGCACCCCCGCCGAGCTCGCCGCGAAGGAGGCCGGCCTCTCGGTCGCCGAGTTCTGCGCGCAGGCCCACGACGCCCAGAAGGCGGTCTACGACGGCTTCGAGCTGTCCTTCGACTACTTCGGCCGCAGCTCCTCGCAGCAGAACGCCGAGATCACCCAGCACTTCGCGCGGCAGCTGCAGCTGAACGGCTTCATCGAGGAGCGCGCGATCCGGCAGGTCTACTCGCCGGTCGACGGCCGCTTCCTGCCGGACCGCTACGTCGAGGGCACCTGCCCGCACTGCGGCTACGACAAGGCCCGCGGCGACCAGTGCGAGAACTGCACCCGAGTCCTGGACCCCACGGACCTGATCGAGCCCCGCTCGGCGATCTCCGGCTCCACCGAGCTGGAGGTCCGCGAGACCAAGCACCTCTTCCTCCTCCAGTCCAAGCTCCAGGTCGAGGTCGAGGCCTGGGTGGCGGAGCACGAGGAGGAGTGGCCGCAGCTGGCCTCCTCCATCGCCCGCAAGTGGCTGACCGAGGGCCTGCACGACCGCGCCATCACCCGCGACCTGGACTGGGGCGTGCCGGTGCCGGCCGACACCTGGCCCGAACTGGCCGCCGAGGGCAAGGTCTTCTACGTCTGGTTCGACGCGCCGATCGAGTACATCGCCGCCACCAAGGAGTGGGCGGACGCCGACCCGGCGAACCGCGACTACAAGGCGTGGTGGTACGAGGCCGAGGACGTGCGCTACACGCAGTTCATGGCCAAGGACAACGTCCCGTTCCACACGGTGATGTTCCCGGCCACCGAGATCGGCACCCGCGAGCCGTGGAAGAAGGTCGACTACGTCAAGGCCTTCAACTGGCTGACGTACTACGGCGGCAAGTTCTCCACCTCGCAGAAGCGCGGCGTCTTCACCGACCAGGCGCTGGAGACCCTCCCGGCGGACTTCTGGCGCTACTTCCTCATCGCGAACGCGCCCGAGTCCGACGACTCCTCCTTCACGTGGGAGCACTTCACCACCACGGTCAACAAGGACCTCGGCGGCACCCTCGGCAACTTCGTCAACCGCGTGCTGACCTTCTCGCGCAAGAAGTTCGGCGACGAGGTCCCGGCGGGCAGCCCGGCCGGCGAGGCCGAGGCCAGGCTGGGCGAGCAGATCGCCGAGCTGCTGGCCGAGTACGAGGGCCACATGGACTCCCTCCAGTACCGCAAGGCCGCGGCCGCGCTGCGCGCCCTGTGGTCGGCCGGCAACGCCTACCTCGACGAGAAGGCCCCCTGGCTGGAGGTCAAGACCGACCTGGACGGCGCAGCGCTCACCCTGCGCACCGCCATGAACCTGATCCACCTCTACTCGGTGGTCTCGGAGCCGTTCATCCCGGCCTCGGCGCGCACCATGCGCTCCTCGTTCGAGCTGGCCGGCGACACGGCGACGTGGATCAGCCCGGAGCAGGCCAAGTCCCTGGACGCGGTCCCGGCCGGTACGCCGTTCACCGTGCCCCCGGTGCTCTTCGCGCGCATCGCCGAGGAGGACCTCCAGTCCTACCGCGAGCGCTTCGGCGGCACCGAGGCAGGCTGACCTCCGCTCGGCGAAGGGGCGCGACCTTCCGGGGTCGCGCCCCTTCGTCGTTCGTCAGACCGTGGCGCCGAGGACCAGGAAGCCGCAGATCAGGACCAGCAGGATGGCCAGCAGCGGCCAGACGAAGCGCAGGTACCTGTCGTAGCCGACCTTGGCCAGGGCCACGCCGCCGATCGTCACGGCCGTGGTCGGGACCCAGAGGTTCATCCAGCCGCTCGCCGCCTGCCAGGCCGTGACCACCACGGCCCGCGAGACCCCCGCGAAGTCCGCGAGCGGGGCCAGGATGGGCATGGCCAGCGTGGCGTGGCCGGAGGTGGAGGGGATCAGGAAGGCCAGCGGGAGGTTCACCAGGAACACGATCACCGCGAACAGCCCGGACGACGTGCCCGTGACCACCCCCTCGATGGAGTGCAGGACCGTGTCCGTGATCTTCGAGTTGTTCATGATGACGGTGACCCCGCGCGCCAGCATGATGACCAGCGCCGGGGAGATGAAGTCGGCGGCGCCCTGGATGATCGTGGAGCTCAGCTTCGCCTCTCCGAGCCGTGCCACCAGGCCCACCAGCACCGCCGCGCACATGAAGAGGGCGGCCAGCTGCGGGAAGGACCAGTCCAGCTCCCAGACGTACGGGACCGCGTCCGCCCTGCCGGTCAGCGCACCGGACCAGGGAACCACCGAGAAGATCATGAAGGCGAAGACGAGGACGAGCAGGAACAGCACCGTCTTGTGCAGGCGGGTCAGTTCCGGCTCCACCGCATCGGCCGCCGTCGCCTTCTGCTCCCGGTCGCCCGGCAGGAAACCGCACAGGGACCGCGCCGGGTCCCTCTGGACGCGCCGTGCGTAGCGCACGACGTAGAGGATCGTGACGGGCGTGAGCACCAGCCACATCGCGAAGCGCAGCGCGATGCCGTCGCCCAGCGAGATGCCGGCCGCCGAGGAGGCCACGCCGGTGGCGAAGGGGTTCACGGTGGAGCACAGCACCCCGATGCCCGCCCCCAGGATCGCGGAGCCGGCGGCGACCAGCCGGTCGTAGCCGAGGGCCAGCATCATCGGTACCAGCAGCCCGTAGAAGCCGAGGGTCTCCTCGGCGAAGCCCTCCACCGTGCCGAGGACGGAGAAGGCCAGCATCACGGCGGCGATGAGCAGCGCGCCGCGCTCGCGCAGCCGGTGGGCGAGGAGGGCGATGCCGCGGTCGAGCGCTCCGGTGGCGAAGACGACCGTGATGAACGCGCCCATCGCGAGCACGAAGAGGAACACGCCCGCGCTGCCGTAGAGGGCCCCGGTCAGGCTCGGGCCGACCTCGTGGGTCCTGAGGTCCTGGATGCCGTACAAGCCGTTGACGGGGGAGAGGAACAGGTCGTTCAGCCGGTCGGTGAAGCTCTGCGTCCCCTCGACCCGGTGGTACGTCCCGGAGATGGGCGCGCCGTCCTCGTCGCGGTCGTACTGGCCGGCCGGGACGAGGAACCCCAGCGCCCAGACCGCGACGGTGACCAGGGCCAGGATCGTCAGCGCGCTCGGGAAGGCGAACTTCTTCGCCGGCGGCGGCTCCTGAGCCCCGGGGAGCGGGGGCGCGGTGGGCGGCGTCGTCACCGAGAACCTCCCTCCGGGCCGGGCCGGTCTGCGGCCGGTCGGGTCGTGCGCGCCGCCGGGCTGCGGATCCGCTGCTCCGATCATGGGGCGGGGCGGTGGCGGGCGCCGTGGCGGGATGGGCCGCGCGGGTGAACGGTCCTGCGGGTGGCCGGAGCCCGTATGCGGAGGGCCGGTGCGCGGTTTCGGCGTCGGTGGCTTGAAGTAGCCCTTCCGCCGAAGATCTTGACGCGTCTGCGGCGTATCGAACCGCCGTTGTGATCGTTTCTTCAGCCGAAACCCTCACAACGGGAGGACGCGCGGTGACGGCTTGGCAGTACCTCGCCGGGGCAGGCATGGTGGCGGCGCTCTGCCCGCTGTACGGCCATGTGGCGGTCGCGGACGACGGCACGGGCCCCGAGCCCCTGCGCGGGCACGGAGCCCGGCTCGACGTCTGCGTGCGGGGCGGGCAGCCGAAGCCGCCCGCCGTGCTGCCCCCGGTACGGATCCCCGTGCCCGGCGCCGAGCGGCCGACGGTGCACCACCCGGGGCGGGGGCCCGCACCGGCCGCCCGGGCCGCCGGGACGGCTCCCCCGCCGACGGCGAAGGCCGCCGCCGGGCGGGCGGAGCCGGCGCCGGCCGCGCCGGAGCCCGCGGCCGTCGCGGAGCCGGCGCCGGCCGCGACCCCGGCTCCGCCCCGGGCCGCAGCCGTGGCCGCGCCCGTGAGCTCCTTCCACGTGCGCCCGTACCACTCGATCGCCCTGGAGCGGCGCACCCCGGGCGGTATGTCCACCGTGATGCTCATGGTCGTCGTCACCACCCCGGCCGTCCTCGCCGCCGCCGCGCTGCGGCCGCGTTCCAGGAGCGGCCGCAGCTGAGCCGCGGCCCCGGCCGGCCCTTCCGCGCCGATCCACCGATCCACCGATCCACCGAACCGTCAACGGGAGAACCCTCGTGTCCGAATGGCTGGTCCTGGCCGTCGCCATGGCGCTCGTCTGCGCCCTCGTCCTCGCCTGCACCCTGCTCCGGCACCGCCGGGTCGCGGAGGACGAGGACACCAGCGAAACCCCCGACGTCATCGAGTACATGACGATGATGGTGGGCGTGGTCTACGCGATCGTGCTCGGCCTGGCCATCGCCGGCGTCTGGGAGGCGCGCGGCGCCGCCGAGGACAGCGTGCGCCGCGAGGCCCAGTCGCTGTACGAGGTCGCCCAGCGCGCCGACGTCTACCCCGTCCCCGTCCGCGACCGCATCCGGGGCGAGGTCGACGCGTACGTCTCCCACACCGTCGCCGTGGACTGGCCGCTGCTCACCTCGGGCCAGGGCGCCTCGGCCCAGGGCGGCGACCTGCTCGGGAAGCTGCGCACCGACGTCACCCACCAGAGCCCGGCGAACGAGCTCCAGGCACAGGCCTACCAGCCGCTGCTGGACCACATCGCGGCCGCCGACGACGCCCGGCACTCGCGCATGCAGGCCGACGAGTCGACCCTGCCGGGCGTGGTGTGGTTCGGGCTGCTGGTCGGCGGGGTGGTCACGGTGGGGCTGATCTTCACCCTGCAGATCCGCCGGTCCGGGCGGGAACTGCTGCTGGCGGGGCTGTTCAGCGCGCTGATCGTGTTCCTGCTGTTCATGGTGTGGAGCTTCGACGCACCCTACGGCCGGGAGGGAATCGATTCCGCCGGTCCGTTCCAGGACCTGTTCCCGAAGGTGGCGCTGGCCGCGGCCGGGCGCTGACCCCCTCCCCGGGGCGCGGGCGGGCCGGATCAGGCCGGTTCGCGCCCCGACAGCGCCATCTGCCGCCGTACGGCCGCCACCACCGGCGAATGCCGCAGCGCGTGCGAGATCCCGACGAGGTCGCGCGGTCCCCCGAGGGTGTCGAGGACGCTCTCCTCGCTCGCCCCGATGACCGCGCCCTCGGGGTCCGCCGACCGGGCCTGGACGGCGGCCGCGACCATCGCCGCGTCGGCGACCGCCCGCGCCGTCTCCTCCTCCGCCCCCGCCGCCAGGGCCCGTGCGTAGGCGTCCTCGCGGCGGTCCGGGTCGAAGTACGGGCCGAGGTGCAGGAAGCCGTCGTGGATGTCCGACTCGCGCTGGATCACCCGCAGTTCCGCAGGGGCCCACCAGGACATCTGCACGACGTGCGTCCCACTGGGGGCGCCGATCTGCACCTCGTGCCACAGCGCGCCGAGGCGGCGGTACGTCGTCCAGGTCTGCCAGCTGTCCGACAGCCGCTGGCACAGCAGGGGCAGGACGAAACCGATCGCGCTGATCAGCGCGCCGACGGAGGCGAGCGGCGGGGCGATGTAGGTGCTCAGGTCGTCGAGGTCGTGGCCGGCCCAGCGGGCGACGACCGCCGAGATCTTGGTGGCGTCGTAGCTGAGGTTGAAGACGTAGCCCGAGACGATGATCATCAGGCCGATCCGCAGCCAGCCGTGCACCTGGAGGGACCAGCGCCAGCACATGGCCACCATCACGACGGCCGCCACCAGGTGCGCCGTCAGGTAGAGGGCGATCATCTGCTGGATGTACGGGGTGTTGGCGTAGTACGTGTCGAAGTCCCGCAGTCGCTCGACCGGGGTGTCGCCGAGGGCGAAGAGCACCACCAGCACCACGACGACCGCGGCGTAGCCGGTCATCCAGCGGCGCGAGATGCGCCGGGTCTCCTCGGGAGGGCCGCCGCGCCAGTTCACGATCAGCACCAGGCAGGCGGCGCTGAAGAGGGTGATCAGACAGTAGACGAGCGGGGCGGAGACGTTGGTGATGCCGGTCCACTCGTTGACCGCCTCGATGGTGGGCGGGGCGGCGAAGGTGAACACCGATCCGGCCAGGACCAGCAGGGCGCAGACCGACCGCAGGAGCGGATCGCGCCAGTTGTGCCGTAGCGCCGGCAGCTTGAAGGCGAGGGAGACCGCGAGGGCGGCTGCCGGTATGTAGTAGTCCTGGCCGTTCAACGGTCGTTCCTGTGCCCCCGGTATCCGAGCGAGGCCTCGATGCGGCCCGCCAACTGATCACGCTGTGCGGGCGCCCGGTGGCCCCCGGACCCGGCGAGCCAGGTCCGGCACCTGCTGCCCAGCAGTAAACCGAACGTCTCCGCCTCGGTCTCCTCCGAGACGTCGGCCCGCGTGCGCGCGGCGACGCTGCGGACGGTCTCGCCGAGGTCGGCCCCGTCGGACAGCAGCCGGGCGGCGACGGCGGCGCCGTCGACGTGGTGGCTGCAGTGGCCGGCCTTCATGTGCCACAGCTCGTGGCCCAGGATGACCAACTGGTGGTCGGGTGCCGTGCGTTCCTCGATGACCACCAGATCGCGGTCCGCCATGTCGAGCCACAGGCCGCTGGCCGTCCCCGGCGGGAACGAGGCCATCCGGAAGTCCACCCGGCGGCCGCGGTGTCTGCTCATGCCCTCGCAGAGGGCGGCGTAGAGGTCCACGGGTTCCGCGGGCGCCGTCAGCCGGAGCCCGGCCACCAGTTCGCCGCACAACCGGCGCTGCTCTCTGCCTATGCTCACCGTTCTCCCCGTCGGCGCGGATCCGGATCAGGACTCAAGGATCAGACCCAGACTCTCGACCGGGTCATCATTCATTCGGTTTGACGCTTTCGAGAAGCATGTCCAGCCACTCGGTCACCTTGTCCCGGTGTTTGTCGCTGGGCAGTTGGGCCGCGCGCCAGGCGATGCCGCGGACACCGTGGTTCTGGAGGAGTCTTGCCAGCGGATCGCCGGTCGAAGCGGCCGGGGCGGGTACGGTTTCGCGCGTCCGGACCGCGTAGTCCTGGAGCAGCTGCTGCTCGGTCCGCAGGAGGGCGTCGGTGAGGGCCTCGGCGTCGTGCGCGGTGAGGAAGCCGGCGTGGACGCCGAAGAAGCGCTGGATCGCGTCGCAGTGCTCCATGGTGGGCCGACGGTCGCCGTTGATCAGGGCGCCGGCCTGCTGGCGCGACATTCCGGCGCCGTCCGCGATCTCCTGCTGCGTGTAGCGGCGTCCGTTCGGTTTCAGCCGGGTGCGCCGGAGCAGGTCGAGGCGCTGGAGGAAGCGCGTCTGCAGGCAGGGCTCGACGACGGGCCGGCCGTCCAGCAGGGAACGGACCACGTCGGCGGGGACGCCGGAAGCCTCGGACAGGCGGCGCAGGTCGAAGACCTTGTTCAGGTCGCGGCCCATCTTGCCCGCGAGTTCGGCGACGCGCGTGACGGTGGCTGCCAGGGGCGCGTTGGCCACCGCGACGGGAGCCGGGAAGCCGTCTGTCACCAGTGGTTCTCCTAGATCGCGGCGGGGTCGGTACGGGCACATGGTCGGCTTTTGGAATCTAGCCGAGGAGCCGTCGCAGGGCCAGAACTTGCCACAGCTGTGGCGGGAATGAGCTGTCAAGAGGCTGGAATTGCCACGATAGTTGACACTCGAATGAAGTCGGTAGCAGGATCGCCAGAGGAAATTGAAGATCCAGACCGTGAAGAGGGGGAGCTCTCGGTGCCACATCTCGCAGCGGTGGGCCCGTCCGACGGGCTTGCCCGAGTCGTCGAGGAGCGCCTTGCGGGCGACGAGTCCGCACGCGGCGCAGTGCGGTCGGAGCGACGCAAGGAGATTTTGCGCCAGCGGCGCGAGGAACTGGGCCTGAGCCAGGAAGACCTCGCCGCCCGGCTGCGCATCAGCGTCCGCGCCTACGGCAACTGGGAACGCGGCCTGGTCAAGGAATGGACCGACCGCAAACTGCTCGCCCTGGCCGAGGCCTTGGAGATGAGCGAGCGGCAGTGCTTCTGGCTCTTCCGCGTCATGGTCGACCGCGACCCGCCGCCGACCTGGCGGGCGGCCGAGGAGAGCCGGCTGCCCCAGGACCCCGCCCAGCGCGACTACCTGTGCGACTACGCGGCGCTCATGGAGTCCGTG
This sequence comes from Streptomyces vinaceus, assembly GCF_008704935.1. Lineage (NCBI taxonomy): Bacteria > Bacillati > Actinomycetota > Actinomycetes > Kitasatosporales > Streptomycetaceae > Streptomyces > Streptomyces vinaceus. The sequence goes on along the minus strand of NZ_CP023692.1, from coordinate 1,370,431 downwards.
CCCTACCCGAGCTTCCTGGTGGACCACCGCTGGGACGTGGCGCTCACCAACTCGGCGTTCGACAAGCTCTTCCAGTCGGTGCGCCCCCACCCGACCGCCCTCCCGGACGACAACTTCCTGCGCTTCGTGCTGTTCCACCCGGACGCCGCCGCCGTGCTGGAGGACCACGAACCGGCCTGGTGCGTACCGCTGCTGGCCCAGTTCGCCGCCGCGCTCGCCGCGGCCCCGGACGACGAGGGCCTCACCTCCATCCGCCAGGAGGTGGCCCGCGATCCGTTCATGGAGGCGGCCTACCGCTACGGGGTGCCGCACTGGCTGAGCACCCACGGGGCGGACGCGGCCGAGCGCGACGGGGCCGTGCGGACCGTACGCCACTGGGATCCGCGCTGGGGGCACGTGCGCTGCCGGATGGTGGCCGAATCCAGCCGGATGCTCGACGGCATGGGCCTCACCCGGATCACCATGATCCTGTCCGCGCCGCAGGGCGCGGCGACGGGCCCGGTCCGGGACGGCGCCGCCGCGCCCCTCCACCGGGGACCCCGGCTGCGCGCCGTGCCGTCGCTGGACGACTAGCCGCCGCGGGGGACACTGGGACCTCCATCACGGGTCGATCCCGTGCCGCGGGAGCGGGTGTCACGGATCGTGGCACCGATCGTGGCACGGGCGAAGGGCGGTAGGGCGTGCGGCTGACCATCCTCGGCGGGGGCGGATTCCGGGTACCGCTCGTCTACGGAGCACTCCTCGGCGACCACGCCGAGGGCCGGGTCACCCACGTGACCCTGTACGACGAGGACCCCGCCCGGCTCGGCGCCATGGCCCGGGTGCTCGCCGACCAGGCGGCCGCCTCCGGGGCGGCCGACGCCCCGGCCGTCACCGCCGCCCGCGACCTCGACGAGGCCCTGCGCGGAGCCGACTTCGTCTTCTCCGCCATCCGCGTCGGCGGGCTCGAAGGCCGCGCCGCCGACGAGCGGGTCGCGCTGGCCGAGGGAGTGCTGGGCCAGGAGACGGTCGGCGCGGGCGGGATCGCGTACGGGCTGCGGACGGTGCCGGTCGCCCGGGAGATCGCCCGCAGGGTGGCCCGTACCGCCCCCGAGGCCTGGGTCATCAACTTCACCAACCCGGCCGGGCTGGTCACCGAGGCCATGGCCGAGGAGCTCGGCGACCGCGTGATCGGGATCTGCGACTCCCCGGTGGGGCTCGGCCGGCGCCTCGCCCGGCTGCTCGGCGCCCGCCCCGAGGAGGCCTGGATCGACTACGTCGGCCTCAACCACCTGGGCTGGGTCCGCGGGCTGCGCATCGCGGGCCGCGACGAACTGCCGCGGCTGCTGGCCGACACCGGGGCCCTGGAGTCCTTCGAGGAGGGCCGGCTGTTCGGGGCCGAGTGGCTGCGCTCGCTCGGCGCGATCCCCAACGAGTACCTGCACTACTACTACTTCAACCGCGACACCGTACGGGCCTACGCGCAGGCCGGGCAGACCCGCGGGGCCTTCCTGCGCGACCAGCAGCGCGGGTTCTACGCCCAGGCGGGCCGCGCGGACCTGGCGCCCGGAGCGGCCCTGGCCGCCTGGGACCGTACGCGGGCCGAGCGGGAGGCCACGTACATGGCCGAGAACCGCGAGGCGGCGGGCACGGGCGAACGCGACGCGAGCGATCTGGAGTCCGGCGGGTACGAGAAGGTGGCGCTCGCACTGATGCGGGCCATCGCGCGCGACGAGCGGGCCACGCTGATCCTCAACGTCCGCAACCGCGGCGTGCTGTCCGTGCTGGACGCGCAGGCGGTCATCGAGGTGCCCTGCCTGGTCGACGCGAACGGCGCGCACCCGGTGGCCGTCGATCCGCTGCCGCTGCACGCGGTGGGCCTGGTGACCTCCGTCAAGGCGGTGGAGCGGGCCGTCCTCGCGGCCGCCGCGAGCGGCTCCCGGCCGGACGCCGTCAAGGCCTTCGCGCTGCACCCGCTGGTGGACTCGGTCGGGGTGGCGCGCCGGCTGCTCGACGGGTACGCGGCCGAGCATCCGGGCCTGGCCCACCTGCGCTGATCCCGGCGGAGCGTCATCCGTTCGGCCCCGTGCCGGATGCGGGGGCGCGGGCGTGCTGTGAGAGTCCGGAGTGTGACCACTGCCCCCGTCGTCCCCGCCGCGGCGCCGCCCCTGCCGGACCGGCGGACGCGCAACGTCATCTTCGGGACGATCATGCTGGGCGTGCTGCTCGCCGCGCTCGACCAGACGATCGTGGGCACGGCGCTGCCCACGATCGTGGCCGATCTCGGCGGCGGCGACCACATGTCCTGGGTGGTCACCTCCTACCTGCTCGCGGAGACCGTCGCGACCGTGCTGGTGGGAAAGTTCGGCGACATGTTCGGCCGGAAACTCATCTTCCAGATATCGGCGGTCGTCTTCATCACCGGCTCCTTCCTGTGCGGGCTGGCGAGCAACATGTCCCTGCTGATCCTGTGGCGGGGCGTGCAGGGCGTCGGCGCGGGCGGGCTGATGGTCACCGCCATGGCCCTGATCGCCGACGTGGTGCCCCTGCGCGAACGGGGCAAGTACCAGGGCGCCATCGGCGCCGTCTTCGGCGTCGCGACCGTCATCGGCCCGCTGCTGGGCGGCCTGTTCACCGACCACCTGTCCTGGCGCTGGTGCTTCTACGTCAACGTCCCCATCGCGATCCTGGTGGTCATCGCGGCGGCGCGCACGATCCCCACGGTGCGGGTCGAGGGCAGGCCCGTCATCGACTACCTGGGCATCGTCCTCGTCGCGATCGGATCGAGCGCGCTCATCCTCGGCACGAGCTGGGGCGGCAACGAGTACGCCTGGAACTCGGCCGTGATCATCGGTCTGTTCGCGGGCGGCGCGGTAGCCCTCGCCCTCTTCTGCCTCGCCGAGGTCCGCGCCGTCGAACCGATGCTGCCGATGCGGCTGTTCCGCAACCCCGTCTTCACCGTCTGCTCCGTCCTCAGCTTCGTCGTCGGCTTCGCGATGCTCGGCGCGATGACCTTCCTGCCGACCTACCTCCAGTACGTCGACGGGGATTCGGCCACGGTGTCGGGCGTGCGGACCCTGCCGCTGGTCATCGGCCTGCTCATCGCCTCGGTCTTCAGCGGCAACGTCACCAGCAAGACGGGCCGCTACCGGATCTTCCCGATCGTCGGCAGCGCCGTGATGGGCATCGGGCTGTACCTGCTGTCGCGGATGGGCCCGCAGACCGGCGCCTGGCTGGAATCGCTGTACATGTTCGTGCTCGGCGCGGGGATCGGCCTGTGCATGCAGGTCCTGACGATCGCCGTCCAGAACACCGTGGACTACGCCGACCTCGGCACCGCCACATCAGGCGTCACGTTCTTCCGTACGCTCGGAAGCTCGTTCGGCACAGCTGTGTTCGGGACCATCTACGCCAACACCCTGGGCCCCGAGCTGGAGAAGGCGGTGGCGCAGGCCGCCCGGGCGACGGGGGCCGATCCGGCGCAGCTGGCGAAGGCGGCCCAGAGCCCGCAGGGGGTGCACGGGCTCGACCCGGCGGCGGCCGCCCCCGTCATCGAGGCGTACACACACGCCCTGCACACGGTGTTCCTGTGGACCGTGCCGGTGGCCGGGGTCGGCTTCGTCGTCGCGCTCTACCTCAAACAGGTCCACCTGCGGGACTCCGCCCGCGCGGCCTCGACGGACATGGGCGACGGCTTCGCCTCCCCGGCCACGGCCTCCGGGGATTCGGCCAAGCTGCTGGAGCTGGCGGTCGGCAAGCTCGTACGGAACATGGGGCCGGAGACGGCGCGGGCGATCGTGAACGGCTCCGACACCCGGCTGGACATCGCGGGCGCGTGGGCGGTGATGCAGGTGGAGATCATGACCCGGACGGTCGGCCACGCGAGCCTCGGGCTCATCGCCTCGCGCCGCGCCCTGCCGCCCGAGGTCCTGGTGCCGGTCTTCGACCGGATGGAGCAGGAGGGGTACGTGAGCCGGGAGGGATCCTTCTTCACGCTCACGCCGGCGGGGCAGCGGGAGGCGGCGACGCTCTCCAAGGCGTGGGGCGACTGGCTCGGGGACCAGCTGGAGAAGGACCGCGGCCGGCCGCGGAGCGAGGAACTCCGGGCGGCGGCCGACGCGATCGCGAAGCGGCTGCTGGCGGAGGACCTGGGCGAGGGCTACTTCGCGCAGAAGGCCCCGGCGGGGGTGTGACCCGCGAGGGGGTCAGAGCCCGGTCGGGCGGCCGCCGGTGACGCGGCTCCACAGGGAGCGCGTGGCGCCGAAGCCGCTCTCGTGCACCCAGACGTGGGTGCAGGAAGGGCACTGCAGGTGCAGCAGGCTGCCGGTGTTGGTGAGCAGGTAGCGCCAGTGCGCGGAGCAGGTGCGCCGCTCCTCGCAGGGCGGGCAGCCGCGGGCGTCGTCGCAGCTCGGGCAGGCCACCCAGGCACGCCGCCCGGGGTCCGCCTGCGGGTCAAGCGGCAGCATGGCCGTCCCCGCGCGGGGCGAGCACACCGGCCTCGACCAGGCTGTCGTGGATGCGCTGCTGCTCGGCGTCGAGGCCGGAGTAGAGCAGGTCGTACGCCGCCTCCTCACCGCGCAGTACCTCGACGGGGTCCCAGTCGGGGCCGAGGGCGGCCATGACCTGGGCCCGCCGCAGGACCTCCTGGGCGGTGAGGTCGACGGTGAACTCGGTCAGCCCGGCGGAGTCCGGGCCGGTGGGGGGTGTGGGGTGGTGGGGGGCCATGCATACGAACTTAGGTATGCCTTCCTTGCCGTGGCAAGAGGGGGTGGGAGATGTCACAGCGGGTCGGCGGCGCCGCCTGCCCCGCTCTGCCGTGCCCTGCCCTGTCCTCCCGACCGCGTCAGGGCGTCGGGTAGTCGTACGAGGGGACGGGCGGCAGGGTCGGCCCGAGCTCGGGGCGCCAGGCGCGGAGGACCGTCACGGAGGGCGCATAGAGGGCTTCCGGGATCGCCTCCGGGGCGAACCACTGCCAGCGCAGGATCTTGTGCGGCTCGGTGACGGTGGGGGTGCCCTCGGCGGCGCCGGTCACGGCCCCCGCGGTCAGGCGGGTCGTCCCTGCCTCCGGGGAGAGCTGGACGGTCAGGATCCGGATGTCCTCGGGGGCGGCCCGCAGATCCGTCTCCTCGGCCAGCTCGCGGGCGGCGGCCTGCTCGAAGCTCTCGCCGGGGTCGACCTTCCCGCCGGGCAGCTCCCAGCGGCCGTCGTGGGCCTGGCCGAGGAGCACGCGCCCGGCCGGGTCGGTCACGACGAGGCCGACGCCGACGACGGCGTTGGGCCGGGGGACGGCCCGGGTCGGGGGTCCGGGGCGGTCGCTGGGTGTGGTCATCGCTCCATTTGCCGGTTCGGCAACAGAGTTTGTCAAGCGGGTGGGCGGGCCACACCCTCGGCGGTATGGACAACGCGAGCGACGACGCAAGGGACAACACGCCGACGGACTCCTTCGACGTGGTGGTCGTGGGCGGTGGGACCGCCGGACTCGCCGGGGCGCTCACCCTGGCCCGGGCCCGCCGCCGCGTACTGGTGCTCGACTCCGGCAGCCCGCGCAACGCCCCCGCCGCCCACCTGCACGGCTACCTGGGCCGGGACGGGGCGAGCCCGGCGGAGCTGCTGGCGGTGGGGCGGGCCGAGGTCACCGGGTACGGGGGCCGGATCCGCTGCGGAGCCGCCGGCACCGCGCTCGCCGCCGACCGGCTGCCCGGCGGCGGCTTCCTCGTCCGGTGCGCCGACGGGTCCTCCGTACGGGCGGGCCGGCTGCTGATCGCCACGGGGCTGGTCGACGAACTGCCGGAGCTGCCGGGGCTGCGCGAGCGCTGGGGGCGGGACGTGCTGCACTGCCCGTACTGCCACGGCTGGGAGGTGCGCGACGAGCCGGTCGCGGTGCTGGCCACCGGTCCGCTCGCCGTGCACCAGGCGCAGATGTGGCGGAACTGGACCGACCGCGTGACCCTGCTGACCCATACCCGGCGGCTCACCGAGGAGGACCGGGAGCTGCTGTCCGCGCTCGGCGTCGCGGTGGCGGAGGGCGAGGTGAGCGGGCTGGACATCGCCGGCGACCGGCTGGCCGGCGTGACCTTGGCCGACGGCGGGAAGGTGGCGTGCACGGCCCTCGTGGTGGCCCCGCGGTTCACCGCCCGCGCCGGGGTCGCGGCGAGCCTCGGGCTGCCCGTGGCCACGGTGGAGCGGGACGGGACGGCGATCGGCACCTGCCTGGAGGCGGATCCGCTGACCGGAGCCACCGCGCTGCGCGGTGTCTGGGCGGCCGGGAACGTGGCCGGCCCCATGGAGCAGCTGGCCGGGGCGGCCGCGGCCGGGGTGCGGGCGGCCGTGGCGCTCAACGGCGACCTGATCGAGGAGGAGGGCCGGCGGGCGCTGGAAGCCCACCGCGCCGCTGCCGGCGGCGGGGGCGCGGGCGCGGGCGGAGCTTAGTCCGTCGGACGGGTGTGCGGGTTTCGGCCGGGGCGGGTTCGTGCAGGCTCTGAACAGTCCGATCTTCGTACCGTTCATCGGCTCAGCGGCTCGGGGGGCGCGCAATGGCACATGTGCTGGTCATCGGCGGAGGTGTCGGGGGGCTGGCGACCGCGCTGCTCGCGGCGCGGTACGGACACACCGCCGAGCTGTTCGAACGCGATACGCGCGCACCCGGCGCCGCGCTCGACCGGGACTTCTTCGGCTGGCACCGGCCGGGCGTCCCGCAGGCCACGCAGCCGCACGCCCTGCTCGGTGCGGCCCGTACGGTCCTGCGGCAGGAACTGCCCGACGTCCACGCGCGGATGCTGCGGCTCGGGGCGCGCGAGCGGCACGAGCTGGACTGGTTCGACGTACGCCCGCCGGCCCGGCCCGGTGACGAGGACCTGGTGATGCTCCAGGCCCGGCGCATCGTCCTGGAGAGCGCCCTGACCACCGCGCTGCGCGCCGAACCGGGGGCCGTGATGCACCACGGGGAGCCGGTGACCGGGCTGCTGGCCGAGGCGCGGGGTTCCGCCGTACGGGTGGGGGGCGTGACCACTGCGGCCGGTGCGTACGCGGGGGACCTCGTGGTGGACGCGGGCGGGCGGCGCGGGGGCGTCGAGCGCCTGCTGCCCGCGGCGGGCTGCCGGCCGGCGGTGGTGGAACGGCACCGGACGGGGCTGGCGTACTTCTGCCGCTGGTACCGGCTGCCCGAGGGGATGGAGGAGGGGCCGCGCAGGCCGTGGGCGGTGACCGGGAACACGTTCGCGGGGTGCGCCGTCTTCCCGGCCGACAACCGGCTGTTCGCGGTGACCCTGTTCGTCCACACCGGGGACACCACCCGCGCCGCGCTGCGCGATCCCGCCGTGTTCGAGGCCGCGGCCCGGGCCTTTCCGCCCGGAGCGGCCTGGCTGGACCTGGGCGCCGAACCGCTGTCCGGGGTCCTGGCCACGGGCGGCCTGGACAACCGGTGGAGCGCGCTGGTCGACGAGCGGGGGCCGGTGGCGACCGGCCTGGTGCCGATCGGGGATGCGATCACGCACACCAACCCGACGCTGGGGCAGGGCACCTCGCTGGCGCTGTGGGCCGCGTGCAGGGTGGCCCGTACGGCGCACCAGGACCCGGGATCGGTGCGGTTCGCCGCCGCGTACCACGCGTGGGCCGTACGCACCCTGAAGCCGTGGTTCGACTTCCAGGTGGTGGCCGACACGGCCATCGGGGAGCGGTTCGCGACGCGGGCGGGGCGGACGGAGTCGGCGCGCGCGGTGGCCGCGCTCTTCGAGTGCGCGCTGGAGGACCCCGAGGTGATGCGGGCCCGGGCGCGGGTGCGGCACCTGGTCGAACCGCCGGAGCGGGCGTACGCGGACCCGCAGGTGAGGGCCCGTGTGGAGCGCTGGCTGGCGGCCCGCCCCGGATACGCGCCACACGCGGCGGGCCCGGACCGCGAGGAGTGGGAGAAGCTGGTCCGCGCCCCGGCGCCCGGTTGGCCCCAATACCTTTACTGATCAGGGTTGTTGTCGTACGGCGTGCGGGCGTAGTGGCTTGTGGACGCTCTTGTGATTCCGCTCGAACCATGTGCTGGTCGGCGTCTCGTCGTGTCGGCATGCCAGAGGGTTGATCAAGATCGAAACGAGCGACCTACGCCTTCAAGTTGAGGACCTCGGCGAGGTCGTAGCCGACGACCTCTTCGAGCTGGGCGTACGTACAGCTCTGCGGTTCGCGGTCGGGCCGCCAGCGGCGGAACTGGGCGGTGTGCCGGAAGCGGTCGCCCTCCAGGTGGTCGTACGCGACCTCGCAGACGCGCTCGGGGCGCAGCGGTACCCAGGAGAGGTCCTTCTTGCCGGTCCAGCGGCTCTGTGCGCCGGGCAGCCGGGCGCTCTCATGGGCGGCCTCCTCGGCCCAGGCGGCCCACGGGTGGCCGGTGGTGTCGTCCATCCGCAGGGGTGCGAGCTCCTCCACCAGTTCGGCCCGGCGCTTCATGGGGAAGGCGGCGCAGACGCCCACGTGCTGGAGGGCTCCGTGGGCGTCGTGCAGGCCCAGGAGGAGCGATCCGACAATCGGACCGCTCTTGTGGAAACGGAAGCCCGCGACGACGACGTCGGCCGTACGCTCGTGCTTGATCTTGAACATGAGGCGGGCATCGGGCCGGTAGGGCAGATCGAGCGGTTTGGCGATCACCCCGTCGAGCCCGGCGCCCTCGAACCGCTCGAACCACTCCTGCGCGAGCGCGGGGTCGGTGGTGGCGGGCGCGAGATGAACGGGGGGCCGAGCGGTGGACAGGGCGTCGGTGAGGGCGGTACGGCGGGCTGCGAGCGGGGTGTCGAGGAGGGACTGGTCGCCGAGCGCGAGCAGATCGAAGGCGACGAACCCGGCCGGCGTCTTCTGCGCCAGCATGTCGACACGGGACTGCGCGGGATGGATCCGCTCGGTCAGCCGGTCGAAGTCGAGCCGCCCGCCGTGAACGATGACGATCTCGCCGTCCACGACGCAGCGGGCGGGCAGGTTGTCCTTCAGCGCGGTCACCAACTCGGGAAAGTACCGGGTCAGGGACTTCCCCGTACGGCTGCCGATCTCCACCTCGTCGCCGTCGCGGTGCACGATGGCCCGGAAGCCGTCCCATTTGGCCTCGTACTGCATGCCCGGAGGGATCTTGGACACCGACTTGGCGAGCATCGGCTTCACGGGCGGCATCACGGGCAGATCCATGTCTTAGATTCTGCGGTGGTACGTCCCGGCCCGCCCGGTATGCGCACCGGGCGGGGGCCGCCTACCGTGGCGCACATGGGTGCATCCGGTAATGCCATCGAGCTGGACGCGGGCGGGCGGACCGTACGGCTGTCCAGCCCGGACAAGGTCTACTTCCCCGAGCGGGGCCTGACCAAGCTGGACGTGGCGCGGTACTACCTGTCCGTGGCCGACGGGATCACGCGCGCCCTGCGCAACCGGCCCACCACCCTGGAGCGCTACCCCGAAGGGGTGGAGGGCGAGTCCTTCTTCCAGAAGCGCGCCCCGAAGAACCTGCCCGACTGGATCCCGACCGCCCACATCGAGTTCCCCAGCGGGCGCACAGCCGACGAGATCTGCCCGACCGAACCGGCCGCCGTCCTGTGGGCCGCCAACCTGGGCTGCCTGACCTTCCACCCCTGGCCGGTGCGGCGCGGGGACACCGACCGGCCCGACGAACTGCGCATCGACCTGGACCCGCAACCGGGCACCGACTACCACCACGCGGTGATCTGCGCCCACGAGCTGCGCGACGTACTGGAGGACCTGGGCCTGCGCGGCTGGCCCAAGACCTCCGGCGGGCGGGGTCTGCACGTCTTCGTCCCGATCGAGCCGCGCTGGACGTTCACCGAGGTCCGGCGCTGCGCGATCGCGATCGGCCGTGAACTGGAACAGCGGATGCCCGGCAAGGTGACCACGGCGTGGTGGAAGGAGGAGCGCGGCGAGCGGATCTTCGTCGACTACAACCAGACCGCCCGCGACCGCACGATCGCCTCCGCGTACTCCGTGCGCCCACGCCCGCACGCCCCGGTCTCGGCCCCGCTGCGCTGGGACGAGATCGACTCCGCCGAGCCCCGCGACTTCGACATCACCACGATGCCGGCGCGGTACGCGGAGCTCGGGGACCTGCACGCGGACATGGACGAGCACGCCTTCACCCTGGACGCGGCCCTGGAACTGGCCGAGCGCCACGAACACGAGCACGGCCTGGGCGACATGCCGTACCCGCCGGACTACCCGAAGATGCCCGGCGAGCCGAAGCGCGTCCAGCCGAGCCGGGCGAAGCACGGGGAGACGAAGGGCCGCGAGGACACGAAGGACGAGGACAGCTCGTAGGGAGGACGGAAGGAGTACGGGTCATGCTCACGACGGACTACACGGACGGCTCCCCGAACTGGGTCGACCTCGGCACGCCCGACCTCGACGGGGCCGCCGGGTTCTACACCGCGCTGTTCGGCTGGGACTACCGGCCGGGCGGCGAGGAAGCCGGCGGATACGCGATGTTCCAGCTCGACGGCAGGACGGTGGCGGGCGGCATGGCCGTCGCGCCGGGCGAGGTCCGGTCGGCGTGGACGGTGTACTTCCGGAGCTCCGACGCGGACGCCACCGCGGCCGCCGTGGTCCAGGCGGGCGGCACGGTCGCGGTCGAGCCCAGGGACGTCATGGGCCTCGGCCGGATGGCGATCTTCGCCGACCCCGCGGGGGTCACGTTCTCGATCTGGCAGCCGGGCAGGATCGAAGGCCTCGGCGCCGTCACCGACGTCGGCACCCTGTGCTGGACCGAGCTCTACACGCCCGATGTGCCGGCGGCCGCGGCCTTCTACGGCGCGGTCTTCGGGTGGGAGGTCAACGAGATGCCTTTCGAGGGCGGCTCGTACACCGCGGTCAAAGCGGCGGGCACGCCCGACCGGGCGGCCTTCGGCGGCCTCGTCCCGATCGGGACCGACCCGGTGGAGGACGCCGAACGCCCCTACTGGACCCCGTACTTCGAGGTGCCCGACTGTGACGTGACGGCGGCCCAGGCGGAGGAGTCGGGCGGCAAGGTCCGGCTGTCGCCGGTGTCCATGGAGGGCGTCGGCCGCTTCGCCAAGCTGGCCGACCCCTACGGCGCGCGGTTCGCCGTCATCGCCAGCGCCCCCGCCCCGGGGGCTTGAGGAGCCGGTGTTGATCAGGCGTTGATCGGACGTCCATCGGCGGCGGTGAGGATCTCCGGCATGTCGATGAACACCTCCACCACCGCAGCACCCGCCTGGTACGACCTCGCCCTCTGCGCCCAGACGGGCCCGGGCTTCTTCTTCCCGGAGCCGGGCTCCTCCCTGCGGGACGCGAAGCGGCTGTGCGGGGCGTGCGAGGGCCGCGCGGCGTGCCTGGAGTACGCCCTGGCCAACGACGAGCGCTTCGGCGTCTGGGGCGGGCTCTCGGAATCCGAGCGCCTCGCCCTGCGCCGGCGCGGCTGACGGGACCGCCGCCGGGCACCCGCCCCGGACGCGCGAACCCCGGACGAACGCGAAACCCTGGCAGGGCGGGGGCCCTGCCAGGGTTTCGAGGCGTACGGGGCAGGTGTCAGGCCTTGCGGGCCGCGAGACGCGCCGCGCGGGCGGCCAGACGCTCGTCGAACTTGCGGGCCTCGGAGTCCAGACCGTTCATGAAGAGCCCGAGCTCCTCCTGGGCCTGCCGGCCCTCGGGACCGAGACCGTCGATGTCCATGATCTTCAGGAAGCGGATCACGGGGCTCAGCACGTCGTCGTGGTGGATCCGCAGGTTGTAGACCCCGCCGATCGCCATCTGCGCGGCCATCCGCTCGAAGCCGGGCATACCGTGTCCGGGCATCCGGAAGTTGACCACGACGTCCCGAACGGCCTGCATCGTCAGGTCCGGGGCGAGCTCGAAGGCCGCGCCCAGCAGGTTGCGGTAGAAGACCATGTGCAGGTTCTCGTCCTGCGCGATGCGGGCCAGCATCCGGTCGCAGACCGGGTCACCGGACTGGTGGCCGGTGTTGCGGTGCGAGATGCGGGTCGCGAGCTCCTGGAAGGCCACGTACGCCACCGAGTGCAGCATCGAGTGCCGGTTGTCGGACTCGAAGCCCTCCGACATGTGCTGCATGCGGAACGCTTCCAGCTTGTCCGGGTCCACGGCGCGCGAGGCCAGCAGGTAGTCGCGCATCACGATGCCGTGGCGGCCCTCCTCGGCCGTCCAGCGGTGCACCCACGTGCCCCAGGCGCCGTTGCGCCCGAAGAGCGTGGCGATCTCGTGGTGGTAGCTGGGGAGGTTGTCCTCCGTCAGCAGGTTCACGACCAGCGCGATCTTGCCGATGTCGGTGACCTTGGACTGCTGCGGGTCCCAGGCCTCGCCGTCCTCGAAGAAGCCCGGGAAGTTGCGGCCGTCGCTCCACGGGACGTACTCGTGGGGCATCCAGTCCTTGGTGACCTTCAGATGGCGGTTGAGTTCCTTCTCGACCACCTCTTCCAGCGCGAACAGCAGCTTGGCGTCGGTCCACGCCTCCGAGCTGCCGAGGTGGGGAGAGGTGATTGTCACGGGTGCTCCTGAGGACAAAGCGAAATACCTACGGTTCCGTAGCCTACGAACCCGTAGGTTAAGCGGAGCGTGAGGACCAGCCAAGCCCCAGGCGTTCATATGACCGGTTACGTCCGGTTATCTGCGCAGTTTGAGGGCGTGCGGCAGGGGCCCGCCGGAGCGAAAGTCGCCCCGGCAGGTGGCCCGTGACGCCCGCCTTGACGGTGGTCACCGCCAGGACGGGCATGACGGCGGCCGGGCTCACTCGTGCCAGAGGGCCTCGCGCACCTCCTCGGCCGTGGTCGGCTTCAGCTCGCCGTCCAGCAGCAGCCACCGGGTGATCCCGAGCGACTCCAGGAACGGCACGTCGTGGCTGGCCACCAGCAGCGCACCCTCGTACGACTCCAGTGCCTCCGTGAGCTGCCGCACGCTGGCCAGGTCCAGGTTGTTCGTCGGCTCGTCCAGCATCAGCAGCTGCGGAGCCGGCTCCGCCAGCAGCAGCGCCGCCAGAGCCGCCCGGAACCGCTCGCCGCCCGACAGGGTGCCGGCCGGCCGGTCCGCCCGGGCGCCCCGGAACAGGAAGTGCGCGAGCCGCGCCCGGACCAGGTTGTTCGAGGCCTGCGGGGCGAACCGGGCCACGTTCTCCACCACCGAGCGGCTCTCGTCGAGCACGTCCAGCCGCTGCGGCAGGAACCGCGTCGGCACGTGCGTGACCGCCTCCCCGGACACCGGCGCGAGCGCCCCCGCGATCGTGCGCAGCAGGGTCGTCTTGCCCGAGCCGTTGCGGCCCACCAGCGCGATCCGCTCCGGACCGCGCAGCTCCCACTCGCCCGCGGCCCGCGCCCCGTGCGCCAGGTGCACGTCGCTCAGGGTCAGGACCCGCCTGCCCGGCGGGACCTGCGTGGCGGGCAGCTTGATCCGGATCTCGTCGTCGTCCCGGACCGCCTCCGCCGCCTGGTCCAGGCGTTCCTTCGCCTGCGCCAGCTTCTCGGTGTGCAGGATCCGGTGCTTGCCGGCCGACTCCTGCGCCGCGCGCTTGCGGGCGCCCATGACGATCTTCGGCTCGCGCTTCGAGTCGTTCATCTTCTGGCCGTACCGCTTGCGCCGCGCCAACTTCATGTGCGCGTCGGACAGTTCCCGCTTCTGCCGCTGTACGTCGGCCTCCGCGACCCGGACCATCCGCTCGGCCGCGTCCTGCTCGGCGGCCAGCTGTTCCTCGTACGCGGAGAAGTTCCCCCCGTACCAGCGGACTTCGCCGTCGTGCAGGTCGGCGATCTGGTCGACCCGCTCCAGCAGCTCCCGGTCGTGGCTGACCACGAGCAGCACCCCGGACCAGGACTCGACCGCCGCGTACAGGCGGCGCCGGGCCCGCAGGTCCAGGTTGTTCGTCGGCTCGTCGAGCAGCAGGACGTCGGGGCGGGCGAGCAGCAGGGCGGCGAGGCGCAGCAACACGCATTCGCCGCCGGACAGTTCGCCAACCGTCCGGTCCAGGCCGATGCGGGCGAGGCCGAGCTGGTCGAGGGTGGCCAGGGCCCGCTCCTCGACGTCCCAGTCGTCGCCGACGGCGGCGAAGTTCGCCTCGGTCGCCTCGCCCGCCTCGATGGCGTGCAGGGCGGCGCGGGCGGTGCGGATGCCGAGCGCCTCGTCCACGCGCAGGGCGGTGTCGAGGGTGACCCCCTGCGGGAGGTACCCGAGGGTGCCGGCCACCGACAACTGGCCGTCGGAGGGGGTCAGTTCACCGGAGATGAGTTTCAGCAGGGTGGACTTGCCGCAGCCGTTGAGCCCGATGAGGCCGGTTCGGCCGGGGCCGACGGCCAGCTGGAAGTCCTCGAAGACGGGAGTCCCGTCGGGCCAGTCGAAGGACAGGGCGGAGCAGGTGATGAATGCGGGGGCGTGGCTCATGGAGGCCTCCAGGTTGCGTGAGTGGTGAGTGCAACGCGGGGAGACAGCCGACGGTCGGACCCGGGCGTGGACGCGGAACGGGTCGGATGGCGGGATCGGTCGGTGTCTCGGACCTCAGAAGAGCAACGGCCTGCTCCGTTTCGACGGCAATGGGGCGTCTACGAAGCTACGGGCGGCCGGGAGCCGCCCGCAAACGATTTAAAGGGCGGGTGCGGGGGTGCGCGGACCGGGAGGCGTCCGGGCCTCAGTGCGGGTCGCGCATCAGCTCGGCCAGGTCGTGGTCCATGTCCAGGTACAGGTGCTCCAGCCCCGGCGGCACGATCGCCGCGGCCCGCTCCAGGAAGCGGTGCAGTTCGGCCGTCAGCATCAGCACGATCGCCACACCCTCCGGCGCGTGGAACTCGATCGTGGTCCGGTCGATGTCGTACGGCCGCACCCGCACGTCGCCCCACCCCGTCGGGCGGTCCAGCCCCGATTCGAGGAGCTCGCGGGCGAAGGTCCACGACACCTCGACGCCTTCCAGGGTGGCGGGAGCGGGGAAGGCCATGCGCACGGCGAAGGGATCCGCTCGGTCGTAGCAGAGCGTGACGGGTACGGTCTCGACCTTCGGCGCGGCGGCGACCAGACGGGCCTGCACGGCCTGCTCGATAACAGTGATCAAGGCTCGCTCCCTTGCGGCGGATCTGCTGCCGGGCATGGGGTGAAGCCCGACAACCGGATAGACGCCGGAATCGGCAAATCCGTGCATGCGAACTGACGTGAGCTGTGTCACCGATTGGCTGAAACGCGTCTGTTTGATCGCACAGAGTGACGACGGGAGGAGGGTGGGTGAAGGGGAGTCAGTCGCGGCCGCATGCCCCGGAGTGGTCGCAGAACGGCTGGTTCCCGCTCACTCCACAAGCGCAAAGCATCGCTCTGGTCTCGTGCCGGACGGCCCCTTCGGAGGTCGTCACGCGCAGATCGCCGCGCATCACGAGCTGCCCGGCGGACGACCGTACGACCGTCGTCGGCCGGTCCGGTTCCTCGGCCGGCCCCTCGTCGGCGAGCCGGTACCGCAGCGCCCCCGACGGGCACCGGCGGACCACCTCGGCGACCCGTTCCGGCTCGGCGCCGTCCGGCTGTACCCACGGACGCTTCCCCGAGTCGAACACCTCGGGGAGCCCGCTCACGCATTCGGCGGCGTGCAGGCACCGCCCGGTGTCGTAGGTGACGGTGATGCGCTTGCCGTCGTAGGCCTTGGGTTCCTTGGATGGCATGGCCACAGCGTAGGAACGCGGCGGCACGGACGCACCCTGGACGGCGAATCCGGCGTGCATTAGCTTCCGGCGCCATGAGACTTCTGGGAGTTGGCATGTGCGCGGCGGCTTTGGCGGTGGGTCTGCTGGCCGCCCCGGCACACGCGCAGGGCGGTACGGGCGGGCAGGAGTTACGGGGCGCGGGCTGGGCGCTGAAGGACACCGGCAAGGACGCCCGGTTCCGCGGGCTGGCAGCGGTCAGCCGCTCCACGGCCTGGGTGGCCGGCACCAAGGGCACGGTGCTGCGCACGTTGGACGGCGGCCGCAGCTGGCGGGACGTCTCACCGCCCGCCGCCGTCGCCGAGGGCCTGGAGCTGCGCGACATCGAGGCCTTCGACGCCCGGCGCGCGGTGGCCCTGTCCATCGGGGAGGGAGAGGCCTCGCGGGTGCTGCGCACCGAGGACGGCGGCGCCACCTGGACCGAGGCCTTCCGCAACCCCGACCCGCGGGCCTTCTACGACTGCCTCACCTTCTTCGACTCCCGGCACGGACTGGCCGTGAGCGACCCGGTGGACGGCAAGTTCCGCATCCTGTCGACGGACGACGGCGGCCGGAACTGGGCGGTGCTGCCGAGCGCGGGGATGCCGGACGCCCTGCCCGGCGAGGCGGGCTTCGCGGCCGGCGGCCAGTGCCTGGTCAGCGCCGGGCCGCGTGACGCCTGGCTGGCGACGGGCGGCGGCGCGACCGGCCGGATCCTGCACTCCTCGGACCGCGGCCGCACCTGGCGGGCCGCCGCGTCGGGCATCCCGGCGGGCGACCCGGCCAAGGGGGTCTTCGCCCTGGCCTTCCGGGACCGTACGACGGGCCTGGCGGTCGGCGGTGACTACCGCACCGGCGAGGCCTCCCCGCGGGCCGCCGCCGTGTCGGCGGACGCGGGCCGCACCTGGAGCCCGGCATCGGTCCCGCCCCCCGGCTACCGCTCGGGCGCGGCCTGGCTCCCGCACCTGCGCAC
Source organism: Streptomyces vinaceus (assembly GCF_008704935.1). NCBI lineage: Bacteria > Bacillati > Actinomycetota > Actinomycetes > Kitasatosporales > Streptomycetaceae > Streptomyces > Streptomyces vinaceus. Next base: position 1,353,835 of record NZ_CP023692.1, on the reverse strand, counting down.
CGCGGCCCTGGCGGTGGGCCCGACGGGCACGGACGTGACGACGGACGGGGGCAGGACGTGGCGCCCCCTGGCCCCGGGCTCGTTCGACACGGTCACCTGCGCGGGCGACGGCGGCTGCTGGGCGGCGGGGGAGAAGGGACGGGTGGGGAGGCTGGAGCGGCCGTAGGAGCCGGGCCGGACGGCCGGGGCCGGTCCCCGCTGCGGCGGGCCCGGGCCGGTCTGCGGCCGGGCCGGTCTGCGGCGGGGTCGGTCGGCACCGGGCCGGTCAGCGTGGGGGCAGGTCTGCGGCAGGGTCGGTCCGCGCCGGGGCCGGTCTGCGGCCGAACGGGTCGACGACGGGGGCCGACGACGTTGCGGCCGGGCCGTGGCAGCCGGGCGTCATAGGGTGGCCGTCGCTCCCAGGCGACGGAAGAACGGACGTTCATGGCGTACGACCGACGGGACCGCGCGATCTTCGGTGCCACCTCCGCCACCACTGCCACCCACGACGTCGGCCTGCTCGTACTGCGCCTCGTCGTCGGCCTCACCATGGCCGCGCACGGCACCCAGAAGCTCTTCGGCTGGTTCGACGGCCCCGGCTTCACCGCGACCGGCAAGGGCTTCTCGATGAGCGGCTACCCCGCCGGCCAGGCCATGGCGGCCATCGCGGGTCTCTCCGAGACCCTCGGCGGTCTCGGTCTCGCCCTCGGGTTCCTCACCCCGCTCGCAGGCGCGGCCCTGACCGGCACCTTCATCAACGTCCTCGCCGTCCGGGGCCTGAGCACCTACTTCGCCCCCAAAGGCGTGGAACTGGAGTCGGTCCTCTTCACCGCGGTCGTCGCCCTCACCCTCACCGGCCCGGGCCGCTTCTCCGTGGACCACCTGCTCCCGGTCCTGCGCGAGTCGCGCCCCCGCTACGCGGTCCTGGGGCTGGTCCTGGGAGCCGTGGCGGGTTTCGTCGTCCTCCTGATCCGGGACTGACCCGCCGCCAATCCCCAGCTCAGGCCGCTCGGTGGCCGCGGGATCGTCCGTGGCACCGAGGAGGCGCAGGACGCCCGCCTCACGGGTCAGCAGGCCCTCCGTCTGCCGAAGGTGGAAGGGCTTGACGAGGGACCGCGGCACCACCGTCGAGATCCACGCCGATGTCCTCGCTCCCCCCGCCCATGGATTGCGCCGGCGGTCGTACTAGACCGCCAGGTTCTCCCGTACTCCGGCCAGCTCCGGCGACGTCTTCGTCGCGATGAACTCCGTGATGCGGTACGCGCAGACGCCGGCCAGGACGAAGGGGTCCTCCGCCGCGATGCGCTCGACTTCCGCCCGCGAGACGCCCGCGGCCAGGATGATGCCGCCCTCGCGCGGGACCTTGCGGCCCGAGGCGAGGAAGACGCCCGAGGCGTAGTAGCCGTCCAGCCACGCGATGTGGGCGTCCAGCTCGTCCTCGACGGCCTCGATGGGGGCGGTGTACGTGAGCTCCATGACGAACATGATCGCCAGGCTACTCTCGCACCTCATGACGAGTGTGAAGACCCCCGCCGACGAGGCCGAGGCCCGGGCGATACAGGACGAACTCCGCAAGAGCGTGGTGCTCGACGAGGCGGGCCCGCCGCCCGGGCGCGGGCTGGTCGCCGGTGTGGACGTCGCCTACGACGACGAGCGCGACCTGGTCGCCGCCGCGGCCGTCGTCCTCGACGCCGCCACCTTGGAAGTGGTGGAGGAGGCGACCGCCGTCGGGCACGTCAGCTTCCCCTACGTGCCCGGACTCCTCGCCTTCCGGGAGCTGCCCACCGTGCTGGCCGCCCTCGAATCGCTGACCGCCGCCCCCGGCCTGGTCGTCTGCGACGGGTACGGGCTCGCCCACCCCCGCGGCTTCGGTCTCGCCTGCCACCTCGGGGTCGTCACCGGGCTGCCGAGCATGGGGGTGGCGAAGAACCCCTTCACGTTCACGTACGAGGAGCCCGGCGCCCGGCGCGGTGACGCCGCCGCGCTGGTCGCGGCCGACGGGGCCGTCGTCGGCCGGGCGCTGCGCACGCAGGACGGGATCAAGCCGGTGTACGTCTCGGTCGGCCACCGCATCTCGCTCGACAACGCCTGTGCCCACGCCCTGGCGCTGAGCCCCCGCTTCCGGATCCCCGAGTCCACCCGGCACGCCGACTCGCTCTGCCGACGGGCCCTGCGCGAGGCCTCCTGAGCGGCGGCCGGTTCAGCGGGCCGAGGCCACCCGGAAACGGATCCCCGCCTTCTGGAGCCGGTCCAGCAGGGCGTCGCCCATCGCCACCGCCGTGGTGAGCTGGCCGGCCCGGTCGGGCAGGGCGTCGTACGCGAGGCACAGCGCGGACTCCGCCAGCATCTTGGCGGTCTCCCCGTAGCCCGGGTCGCCGCCCGAGACCTCGGTGAACACGCGGCGGCCGCCGCCCTCCCCCACGAAGCGCACCGTGAACCAGCTGCGCGCCCGACGCTCCGCGTCCGGGCCCTGGCCCGCCTCCCAGCGGCCCATCAGCCACCGCCGCGCCGCCGGGAGCTGTGCCAGGGCCACCGCCCCGCCGACCGCCGCCGCGCCGCCCACGGCGACCGGGAGGTGCTTCACCGAGGCGTACTGCCGGTAGCGGAAGTCCGGCCCGTACCGCTCCAGCGCGGCCGCCGAGCGGGTCACGACGCGGTGGTCCAGGGTCGGCAGCGGGAGCGCCCACGTGCCGGTCTCCCGGCTGAACCGCGGCGCGCCCAGGGGTCCGCGCACGCGTCGCCCGGGCAGCCGGGGCTCGTGCAGCCGGCGCTCCCGCGCCGCCGCCAGGGTCTGCGGTCCGCGACCCATGGCGGTGAGGGCGGAGGCCAGCGTTCCGCCGGAGAAGGTGGCGTTGGACCGCATGAACCCGTCCACCCGCAGCGCGGCGCCCTCGGGGAGCTGCCCCACCGTGAAGTACGCGCCGAGGTCGGCCGGGATCGAGTCGAAGCCGCAGGCGTGCACCAGCCGCGCGCCCGTTTCCCGGGCCCGGGCGTCGTGCTCGACGTACATCCGGTCCACGAACTCCGGCTCGCCGGTGAGGTCCACGTAGTCCGTGCCCGCCGCGGCGCAGGCGGCGACCAGCTCCGCCCCGTACAGGACGTACGGTCCCACGGTCGTGGCGAGGACCCGGGTGGAGGCGGCCAGTTCCCGTACGGCCGTCGGGTCCGCGGCGTCCGCGCGCAGCAGCGGCAGCGAGGCGCAGCCGGGGTGGAGCGCGGTCAGCCGCTCGCGCAGCCGCTCCAGCTTGCCGAGGTCGCGCCCAGCGAGCGCCCACCGGCAGCCGGCGGGGGCGTGCGCGGCGAGGTACTCGGCGGTGAGGGCGCCGACGAAGCCGGTCGCGCCGAACAGCACCACGTCGTAAGGGCGTTCCCGTCGCCGGCCCGCTTCCCGGTCCTGGTCCCGGCCCGGTTCCTGGTCCCTGCCCGGTTCCCGGTCCTGGTCCCGGCCCGGTTCCCGGTCCTGGTCCCCGTCCCGTGACAGGTCTCGATCCCGGTCCGTTCCGTGCCCCGTGGCCCCGTCAGCCCGCCGAACCTCTTCGTCCATCACGGCTTCACCCCACTCCAGTCGGTGGCTGAGGCTAACCCGCACCCGGCCCGCGCAGAACAGCGCCCCCGGACCCCGGACCCGTCGGCCGCCGCGTGTCGGCGGGCGCGGCTAGCGTGGGCGGGGACCGTCCGTGCGGGCGGGTGCGGGCTCGTGGTGAGGGAGGCGTCGATGAAGGCCGCGGTGCGCAAGTGGGAGGCGGTGCGGGAGTTCGCCCAGGGGCTGCCGGAGGCCGTGATGGAGTTTCCCTGGGGGCCCGAGGACTGCGTGGTGAAGGTCAACAAGAAGATCTTCGTCTTCCTCGGCGGCCTCGACGGCCCGCAGTCGCCCGGGCTCTCGGTGAAGCTCAAGGACGAGGCGCTGCACGGCCACGCCATGGCCGCGCCGGGGGCGGAGCCCACCGGGTACGGGCTGGGGCGGGCCGGCTGGGTGTTCGTACCGCTCGGGGTGAAGGGGGCCCCGGCCCTCGACGTGCTGTGCGAGTGGGTGGAGGAGAGCTACCGGACGGTCGCCCTCAAGCGGCACGTCAAGGAGCTCGACGCGCGGCTGGAGGAGGGCTCCGCGGCGCGAAACGCGCCAACCGGCTAAGCGGTTGCTCTTGTGCTGAGTGGAACGCGTTCCTAGCATCGCTGGTGTTACATCAGTTGTGTCACACAATGGCGCGCCACGGATGCTACGGACGCTGGGGGCTCGATGGCAGTGACAGGGAACGTGCCCGACGGGCCGGGCACCCCCGGGGGACCCGGCAGACCCGGCGGCGGCCCGCTCGCGGGCGTGCGCGTCGTCGAACTGGCGGGCATCGGCCCCGGCCCGTTCGCCGCCATGCTCCTCGCCGACCTGGGCGCCGATGTCGTACGGGTGGACCGGCCCGGCGGCGGCGCCCTCGCGGTCGACCCCGCGTACGACGTCACCAACCGCGGCAAGCGCTCCGTCCTGGTCGACCTGAAGTCCGCCGAGGGGCCCGCCCGCGTGCTGGACCTCGTCGAGCGGGCCGACGTGCTGATCGAGGGCTTCCGCCCCGGCGTCGCCGAGCGGCTCGGGGTCGGACCCGCCGCGTGCCACGCCCGCAACCCGAAGCTGGTCTACGGCCGGATGACCGGCTGGGGCCAGGACGGTCCCCTCGCGCACACCGCCGGGCACGACATCGCGTACATCGCCGTCACCGGCGCCCTCGGCATGATCGGCAACCCGGGGGAGCCGCCGGCCGTCCCCGCCAACCTCGTCGGGGACTACGCGGGCGGCTCCCTCTACCTGGTCATCGGCGTCCTGGCGGCCCTCCAGCACGCCCGCACCCCCGGCGGCGCCGGTCAGGTCGTCGACGCGGCCATCGTCGACGGCACCGCCCACCTGACCGCCATGATCCACGGCATGATGGCGGCCGGCGGCTGGCAGGACCGGCGCGGGGCCAACCTCCTCGACGGCGGCTGCCCGTTCTACGGCACGTACGAGACTTCCGACGGCGGGTACATGGCGGTGGGCGCGCTGGAGCAGCAGTTCTACGACACCTTCACGGAGCTGCTCGGCATCAAGGAGCAGGCTCCCGCCCGCAAGGACCTGGCCCGCTGGGGCGAGCTCCGCGAGGCCGTCGCCGCCCGCTTCAAGTCCCGTACGCGCCAGGAGTGGACGGAGGTCTTCGAGGGCTCCGACGCCTGCGTGGCACCGGTGCTGTCCCTGGGCGAGGCGCCGCTCCACCCGCACCTCGCCGCCCGTGCCACGTTCACCGACTTCGGCGGGATCACCCAGCCCGCCCCCGCGCCCCGGTTCTCGGCCACGCCGGCCGCGGTCACCTCGGGTCCCGCCCAGCCCGGCGCGCACACCGCATCCGTGGCCCGCGACTGGGACGTACCGGCCCTGCTCCCGAAAGAGGTCTGATGGAACTGTCCATGATGCTCGACTACGCCGGGGACCCGCGCCGGGCCGCCGACGAGGCGGCGGCGCTGGAGGCGGCCGGGCTCGACGCCGTGTGGGTCGCCGAGGCCTGGGGCTTCGACTCCCCGACGATCATGGGCTACCTCGCCGCACGCACCGAGCGGATGAAGATCGGCTCGGCCATCCTCAACGTGTACTCGCGCACCCCGGCCCTCGTCGCGCAGACGGCCGCCGGACTCGACGCGATCTCCGGTGGCCGTGCGCTGCTGGGCCTCGGTGCCTCCGGCCCGCAGGTCGTCGAGGGCTGGCACGGCAAGCCGTACGACAGGCCGATCGGGCGGACCCGCGAGACGGTCGAGCTGTGCCGCCGGATCTGGCGCCGCGAGACCATCGACCACCACGGCATCACCGACATGCCGCTGCCGCCCGGGAAGGGCGGCCGGCACGGCAAGCCGCTGAAGATCCTGACCCGGCCGGTCCGCGACGCGGTCCCCGTCTACATCGCCTCGCTCGGACCGGCCAACGTGCGGATGACGGCCGAGATCGCCGACGGCTGGCTGCCGACCCTGTTCCTGCCCGAGAAGGCCCACGCGGTGTGGGGGAGCGCCCTCGCCGAGGGCGCCGCCCTGCGCTCCCCGGAGCTCGGCCCGCTGCAGACCGTGGCGGGCGGGCTGCTCGCGATCGGCGAGGACGCGGCCGCCGTACGGGACCTCGCGCGCCCGCAGATCGCCCTGTACGTCGGGGGGATGGGCGCGGTCGGCAAGAACTTCTACAACGACCTCGCCGTCGCCTACGGGTACGGGGAGGAGGCCCGCAAGATCCAGGAGCTCTACCTCTCCGGCCGCAAGCGCGACGCCGCGGCCGCCGTACCGGACGAGTTCTGCGAGCTCATGACCTTGTGCGGGCCGGAGGGCTACGTGCGCGAGCGCGTCGAGGCCTTCCGGGAGGCGGGCGTCACGATGCTCAACGTCACACCCGTCGGAGCCGAGCCGGCCCGGCTGATCGAAACCGTCAAGAGCTGGCTCTAGGAGGCCCCGATGCAACGCCGCATCTTCGACGCCGACCACGAGGCGTTCCGCGAGACCGTGCGCACCTTCCTCACCAAGGAGGTGCTGCCGCACTACGACCAGTGGGAGAAGGACGGCATCGTCAGCCGTGAGGCCTGGCGGGCCGCGGGCCGACAGGGCCTGCTGGGCCTGGCCGTCCCGGAGGAGTACGGGGGCGGCGGGAACACCGACTTCCGCTACGCGGCCGTGATCGCCGAGGAGTTCACCCGGGCGGGCGCCGCCGGACTCGCGATCGGCCTGCACAACGACATCATCGGCCCCTACCTGACCTCGCTGGCCACCGAGGAGCAGAAGCGGCGCTGGCTGCCCGGCTTCTGCTCCGGCGAGACCATCACCGCCATCGCCATGACCGAGCCGGGCGCGGGCTCCGACCTCCAGGGGATCCGGACCAGCGCCGAGGACCGGGGCGACCACTGGGTGCTCAACGGCTCCAAGACCTTCATCTCCAACGGCATCCTGGCCGACCTGGTCGTCGTCGTCGCCAGGACCACCCCCGAGGGCGGCGCGCACGGCCTGTCGCTGCTGGTCGTCGAGCGCGGCGCGGAGGGCTTCGAACGCGGCCGCAACCTCGACAAGATCGGCCAGAAGGCGCAGGACACCGCCGAGCTGTTCTTCCACGACGTACGCGTCCCGAAGGAGAACCTGCTCGGCGAGCTGAACGGGGCCTTCGTCCACCTGATGACCAATCTCGCGCAGGAGCGGATGGGCATCGCGATGGCCGGCATCGCCGCCGCCGAACACCTGCTGGAGATCACCACGACGTACGTGAAGGAGCGCGAGGCCTTCGGGCGGCCGCTCTCCAAGCTCCAGCACATCCGCTTCGAGATAGCGGAGATGGCCACCGAGTGCGCCGTCACCCGCACCTTCCTGGACCGCTGCATCGTCGACCACTCCAACGGCGAGCTGGACCACGTCCACGCCTCGATGGCCAAGTGGTGGGCGACCGAGCTCCAGAAGCGCGTCGCCGACCGGTGCCTGCAACTGCACGGCGGTTACGGCTACATGAGCGAGTACCGGGTCGCACGCGCCTTCACCGACGGCCGCATCCAGACCATCTACGGCGGCACGACCGAGATCATGAAAGAGATCATCGGCCGCTCCCTCCTCGGCTAATGCCCGACCTCCCCGAAAGGCTTGACCAGTGAGCACCGAAGCGTACGTATACGACGCGATCCGCACGCCGCGCGGCCGCGGCAAGGCCAACGGCGCCCTGCACGGCACCAAGCCGATCGACCTCGTCGTCGGCCTCATCGACGCCCTGCGCGAGCGCAACCCCGGCCTCGACCCCGCCACCATCGACGACATCGTCCTCGGCGTCGTCGGCCCGGTCGGCGACCAGGGCTCCGACATCGCCCGCATCGCGGCCATCGCCGCCGGACTCCCGGACACGGTGGCCGGTGTACAGGAGAACCGCTTCTGCGCCTCCGGCCTGGAGGCCGTCAACATGGCCGCCGCCAAGGTCCGCTCCGGCTGGGAGGACCTGGTCCTCGCGGGCGGCGTGGAGTCGATGTCCCGCGTCCCCATGGCCTCCGACGGCGGCGCCTGGTTCAACGACCCGATGACCAACTGGGACACCGGCTTCGTCCCGCAGGGCATCGGCGCCGACCTCATCGCCACCATCGAGGGCTTCTCCCGGCGCGACGTCGACGAGTACGCGGCGCTCTCCCAGGAGCGCGCGGCCACCGCCATCAAGGAGGGCCGCTTCGCGAAGTCCGTCGTCCCGGTGACCGACCGCAACGGCCTGGTCGTCCTGGACCAGGAGGAGTTCGTCCGCCCCGGTACCACCGCCGACACCCTCGCGAAGCTCAAGCCGTCCTTCGCGGACATCGGCGACCTCGGCGGCTTCGACGCCGTCGCCCTGCAGAAGTACCACTGGATCGAGAAGATCGACCACGTCCACCACGCGGGCAACTCCTCCGGCATCGTCGACGGCGCCTCGCTCGTCGCCATCGGCACCCGCGAGGCCGGCGAACGCAATGGCCTCGCGCCCCGCGCCCGGATCGTCTCGGCCGCCGTCTCCGGCTCCGAGCCCACCATCATGCTCACCGGCCCCGCCCCCGCCACCCGCAAGGCCCTCGCCAAGGCGGGCCTGACCATCGACGACATCGACCTGATCGAGATGAACGAGGCCTTCGCCGGCGTCGTCCTGCGCTTCGTCAAGGACATGGGCATCACCCTCGACCGGGTCAACGTCAACGGCGGCTCCATCGCGCTCGGCCACCCCCTCGGCGCCACCGGCGCGATGCTGCTCGGCACGGTCATCGACGAACTGGAGCGCCAGGACAAGCGCTACGGGCTCGTCACCCTCTGCGTCGGTGGCGGCATGGGTGTCGCGACCATCGTCGAACGCCTCTGAACCCCGTCCTGCACACCCCAGACCTCCTCTCTGATCCGACACGGAAGTAGCGAGAAACATGAGCGAGTCCACCACGATCCGCTGGGAACAGGACGAGACCGGCGTCGTCACCCTCACCCTCGACGACCCGGGCCAGTCCGCCAACACGATGAACCAGGCCTTCAAGGACTCCATCGCGGCCGTCGCCGACCGCGCCGAGGCCGAGAAGGACTCCATCCGCGGCATCATCTACACCTCCGCCAAGAAGACCTTCTTCGCGGGCGGCGACCTCAAGGACATGATCCGGCTGCGCCCCGAGGACGCGCAGCTCGCCTTCGACACCGGCACCGAGATCAAGCGCTCCCTGCGCCGCATCGAGACCCTCGGCAAGCCCGTCGTCGCCGCCATCAACGGCGCGGCCCTCGGCGGCGGTTACGAGATCTGCCTCGCCTCCCACCACCGCGTCGCCCTCGACGCCCCCGGCTCCAAGATCGGTCTGCCCGAGGTCACCCTCGGCCTGCTCCCGGCGGGCGGCGGACTCACCCGTACCGTGCGCCTGATGGGCATCGCCGACGCGCTCCTCAAGGTCCTGCTCCAGGGCACCCAGTACAACCCGCAGCGCGCCCTCGACAACGGCCTCGTCCACGAACTGGCGGCCACCCCCGAGGAGATGCTGGCCAAGGCCCGCGCCTTCATCGACGCCAACCCCGAGTCGAAGCAGCCCTGGGACCAGCCCGGCTACCGGATTCCGGGCGGCACCCCGTCGAACCCGAAGTTCGCCGCCAACCTCCCGGCCTTCCCGGCCAACTTGAAGAAGCAGCTGAACGGGGCCCCGTACCCGGCCCCGCGCAATATCCTGGCCTGCGCCGTCGAGGGCGCCCAGGTGGACTTCGAGACCGCGCTGACCATCGAGGCCCGGTACTTCACCGAGCTGGTCACCGGCCAGACCGCCAAGAACATGATCCAGGCGTTCTTCCTCGACCTCCAGGCCGTCAACGCCGGCCGCAGCCGCCCCCAGGGCGTCCCGCCGCGCAAGGTCACCAAGGTGGCCGTCCTCGGCGCCGGCATGATGGGAGCGGGCATCGCGTACTCCTGCGCCCGCGCGGGCATCGAGGTGGTCCTGAAGGACGTCACCGCCGAGGCCGCCGCCAAGGGCAAGACGTACTCCGAGAAGCTGCTCGACAAGGCCGTCTCCCGCGGCCGCAGCACCGAGGCCCAGCGCGCCGAGCTGCTGGCCCGGATCACCCCGACCGCCGAAGCCGCCGACCTGGCGGGCTGCGACGCCGTCATCGAGGCCGTCTTCGAGGACACCTCCCTCAAGCACAAGGTGTTCCAGGAGGTCCAGGACGTCATCGCCCCCGACGCGCTGCTGTGCTCCAACACCTCCACGCTGCCCATCACGGGCCTGGCGGAGGGGGTTTCGCGCCCGGCGGACTTCATCGGGCTGCACTTCTTCTCGCCCGTCGACAAGATGCCGCTCGTGGAGATCATCAAGGGCGAGCGCACCGGCGAGGAGGCGATCGCCCGCGCCTTCGACCTCGTACGGCAGATCAACAAGACCCCGATCGTGGTCAACGACTCGCGCGGCTTCTTCACCTCGCGCGTCATCGGCCAGTTCATCAACGAGGGCGTGGCGATGGTCGGCGAGGGCATCGAGCCCGCCTCCGTCGAGCAGGCCGCGGCGCAGGCCGGCTACCCGGCCAAGGTGCTCTCCCTGATGGACGAGCTCACCCTGACCCTCCCGCGCAAGATCCGCAACGAGACCCGCAAGGCCTTCGAGGCCGAGGGCCGCTCGTGGACCGCGCACCCCGCGGACGCCGTCATCGACCGGATGGTCGACGACTTCGGGCGCCCCGGCCGCAGCGGCGGGGCCGGCTTCTACGAGTACGACGAGAGCGGCAAGCGCGCCGGCATCTGGCCGGGCCTGCGCGAGCACTTCGCCAAGCCGGACGCGGAGATCCCCTTCGAGGACATGAAGGAGCGGATGCTCTTCTCCGAGGCCCTGGACACCGTCCGCTGCCTCGACGAGGGCGTCCTGACCTCGATCGCCGACGCCAACATCGGCTCCATCATGGGCATCGGCTTCCCGGCCTGGACCGGCGGTGTCATCCAGTACATCAACGGCTACGAGGGCGGCCTGGCGGGCTTCGTCGCCCGCTCCCGTGAGCTGGCCGCCGAGTACGGCGAGCGGTTCACCCCGCCGGCCTCGCTCGTCGCGAAGGCCGAGCGCGGCGAGACGTACGCCGACTAGCACGGCCGCGGGGAGGGCGGGCCGGATCCTCCGGGCCGCCCTCCCCGCCGCTATCCGATCGCGGCCCTGGCGATCGACAGGGTCTTTTCCTTGGCGCGCAGCGGCGCCGCCAGAACGCCCGCCTTCGACTCGATCAGGGACCGTTGATACGCGGTCTCGACGCCGGACCAGACGCCGATCAGATTCACCTTCCGTTTGCACAGGACGTCGGCGAGCGCGACTTCCTTCTCGTGCTCGCCCGGCGCCGCGCCGCCGAACTCCTTGTCGTTGATGGCGGCCATGGGGTCCGGATACCTGTGGCCGGACTCCTTCATGCACGCCGACCATTTCGCGGCGGCTTCCTTCACCGTGGGATCCTTCTGCGAACTCACGTAGCTTTCCGTGTCGAGTTGCTGCACGGGGCTCAACGCCGGCTGCAACTCGGTGTCGTGGAGTTCCCGCCGCGCCTCTCCCGCGCAGCCGCCCTCGGGTACCGGTTTGCCGTTGTACGTGGTGACCTCGCCCCGGACGAGGGGAAGGACGGCCGGTGGATAGTCCTCGACCGGCCGGTCCGCGTCGGGCACGTGATAGCCGTGGGCCTGGGCGAGTTCCGCGTCGGCCAGGCCGTAGCGCCGCTCGTTGGTCCCGATGTTCACGCCGCCCCGTGGCGCGGGGGCCGGCGGGGCGTCCAGGGCGGCGAGGCACCGCTGCACGATCGCATCGCGCCCCCGGGAGAGCGTCTCCAGATCGGGTGTCGTGAGCAGGTACGCGTCCAGGGGCAGCTCAAGGGTCTTGCTGTCGTCGAGCCGGTGCACCGGGGTCCGGCCCTTGGTGTCGCCGGCGCGAGGGGCGGATCCCTGCGCGCCGGACGCGCCGGACGCGCCGGCCGAGCAGGCACAGAGCAGGGGAACCAGCAGCAACGCCGAACCCGCGCGTGCTCTGCTCAGCAAATGATGCTTCTGACTGAGGCGTTGTCGTTGTACGTGTTCGCGAGGTTCCGGGACGAATAGGCCGCGACGGTGTCCGACGGACCGGAGTAGTTCGAGTTGTAGTACACGCGGTAGCAGTAACTCGAAGCGTTCTGTGCGGACGCGGCGTTGTTCTTCACCGGCTGTCCCTCGCCATTGGCGATCGTGCTGAAGGTCTCACCGGCGAGATTGGGGATGTTGGTGTCCGTCATGAACCGGGCGCCGGCCTGGTTGGAGTTGTAATAGAAGCAGAAGTAGCCGGTCTGGCACGCATACGCGCTCGCCGGAGTGGCCATTGCGAGAGTGACACCGGCTGCGGCAGCCAGGAGTGCCACGGAGCGCTTCATGCGCATGGGTACATCCCCCTGAGTCGTGGTGTTCATGCCAACCATAGGTGAGGGTTCAGGGGTTCTCAACAGTGCTCGGCGCAGGCGGAGTTGGGGCGGACAAGGGGCTCGGCTGCCGCCCGGGCCGGGTCACTCGCCGGAGACGAACGCCGCCCGCAGTTCCTCCTTCAGCGACCGCTGGAACGCGGTCACCAGCGCCTGCACCACCATCGGCTGCATGTGCGCGGACAGCGCCTTCATCGACTCCACCCGCTCCGGATCGCTCTCGCCGCGCGTGAACGGCCCCCACACCTCGTCCCGGAACAGCGCGGTCAGCTCGTGCGCCGCCGTCCGCGCGTGCTCCAGCAACACCGTGCGCGCCGCCAGGATCGTCTCGTGCGCGATCGGTACGTCCAGCAGTGCGACCCCCAGCCGCAGCAGCCCCACGTCCACCCGGAAGCCCCCGGCCGCCGGCGCCAGTACGTTCATCGCCGTCAGCCGCAGCACGTCGGCGTCCGACAGGCTCCGCCCCGCTCGCTTCTCCAGCTCCCCCCGCGACACTTCCTGGGGCGCGTCCGGAGCCCAACTCGACACCATCGCCCGGTGGATCGCCAGGTCGTGCGCGCTTAGATCGTCTGGCAGCGCGTCCAGGTACCGCTCGATGGCGGACAACGTCATTCCCTGGTGCTGGAGTTCCTCGATCAGCGCCAGCCGGGACAGGTGCTCCGGTCCGTAGTGCCCCACCCGACGCGGGCCGATCACGGGAGGGGGCAAAAGCCCGCGCGTGCTGTAGAAACGAACGGTGCGCACGGTGACGCCCGCCCTGGCCGCCAGCTCGTCGACGGTGAGCATCGGCTCGGGTGCCTGGTCGGCCATCGTCTGCGCCTCGCTCTCTGCTCCACAGCTTGGGTTCAACAGTATTGCTGTCGCACCAACGATGTGAAACGGCCAGGAGCTGCCCATGACCATGAAACTGCGACTGCCCGGACGACCCGAAGAGCTCACGATCCCCACCCTGCTGGCCCGCAACGCCGCCGAACACGGCGACCTCCCCGCCCTCTCCTGGCGGGAGGGCGACGGCTGGACGACCCTCGACTGGACCGAGGTCCGCCGCAAGGTCGCCGTCCTGGCCTCCGGCTACGCCGCCCTCGGCATCGAACGGGGCGAACACGTACTGATCATGATGGGCAACCGCCCCGAGCACTGGCTGACCGACCTCGCCCTCGTCCACCTCGGCGCCGTCCCCGTCACCGTCTACGGCACCTCCGCGCCCGAGCAGATCGCCCACATCGCCCGCCACAGCCGCGCCCGCGTGGCCGTACTCGAAGGCGCCCGCGAGCTGGCCCGCTGGGAGCCGCTGCTCGCCGACGAGCGGGTGCCCCTGGAACGGCTGGTCGTGGCCGAGGCTGCCGAGGCGGGTCCGCACCGCACCTACGGATCCCTGCACGCGAGCGGCGCCCGAACCCACCGGCCCGACGACTTCGAGAAGGCCTGGCGGGAGACCCGCCCCGAGGACCCGCTGACGGTCGTCTACACCTCCGGCACCACCGGCGACCCCAAGGGCGTCCGGCTGACCCACCGCAACATCATGCTCCAGGCCGTCCGCATCGACGGGCGCACGGACCTGCCCGAGCACGCCGAGCACATCTGCTACCTGCCGTTCGCGCACATCGCCGAGCGGATCCTCGGCATCTACCTGCCGCTGCTGCGGGCCGCGCACGTCCGGCTCGTCGCCGACCCGGCCGCCGTGGGGGCCGCCGTACGGGAGCTGCACCCGGTGCAGTTCTTCGGGGTGCCCCGGGTCTGGGAGAAGCTCGCCGCCTCCGTACGGGCGGTGCTCGCGCAGCTTCCGGCCGCGCAGCGGGAGTCCATCGAGGCCGCGAACGACCTCGCCCGCGCCCGGGCGGGCCACCGCGAGCGCGGCGAGCGGATCCCGGCCGCGCTCGAATCCTCGTACGCCCGGGCGAAGGAGCAGGTGCTGGACCCGCTGCTGGGCCTGGCCGGGCTGGACCGGCTCGTGTGGACGGCCAGCGCCACCGCGCCGATGCCCATCGACGTGGTCCGGTTCTGGGCGGGCTGGGGGATCACCATCATGGACGCCTGGGGGCTCACCGAGACCTCGGGCGTGTGCACGATCAACAGCCCGGACGGCTTCCGGCTGGGCTCGGTGGGACGCCCGATCGAGGGGCTGGAGCTGCGGCTCGCCGAGGACGGGGAGATCCTCACGCGCGGCGCGACCGTCTTCGCCGGCTACCTGCGGCCCGACGGATCGGTGGAGAGCGCGCACGACGCCGAGGGCTGGTTCCCGACCGGGGACGTCGGCCGGCTCGACGAGGACGGGTTCCTCTGGCTGACCGACCGCAAGAAGGAACTGATCATCACCTCGAACGGCAAGAACGTCTCGCCGGCGCTGGTGGAGAACACCGTCAAGGAGCATCCGCTGATCGGCCAGGCCCTGGTGCACGGCGACGGCCGCTCCTACCTCGTCGCCCTGCTGGTGCTGGACGGGGAGGTGGCCCCGGCCTGGGCGGCGGCCCGCGGCATCGAGGCCGGCCCGCTCGCCCGGCTCGCGGAGCACCCGGCCGTCCGGGCGGAGATCGCCGCCGCCGTCGACGCGGCCAACGCCCGGCTCAACCGGACCGAGCAGATCAAGCGGTACCGGCTGCTGACCGAGGAGTGGGGCCCCGCCACGGGCGAGCTCACGCCCTCGCTGAAGCTGCGCCGCCGGGTGGTCCGGGAGAAGTACGGCTCCCTCATCGACGCGCTGTACGCCGAGCCGTACGAGGAACCGCACCGGACCGGCGCGCCGTAGCCCGGACGGCCCCGTCCGGTGGGCGCGCGGGCGCCCGCCGGACGAGGCTGGGAAGATGCCGGAGACCCGTTTCAGCCGCGAGGAGATCCAGGCCCTCGCGCGGCTCAGCCCGTTCGAGCTGAAGGACAGGTTCATCCGGCTCGCCCAGGAGACCCAGGCCGGCGAGCCGGGCCAGAAGGACACCACCGCCCGCGCCATGCTGAACGCGGGGCGCGGCAACCCCAACTGGATCGCCACCGGTCCCCGCGAGGCCTTCCACGCCCTCGGCTACTTCGCCCTCGACGAGTCCCGGCGCGTGTGGACCGCCGACCACCTCGGCGGGATGCCGGAGCGCCGCGGCATCGGGAAGCGGTTCGACTCCTGGATCCGCCGCCACCCGCAGCTGCCCGGCACCGAGCTGCTCTCCGCGTGCGTCGCGTACGCCCTGTCGCGGTGGGGGTTCGACCAGGACGCCCTCGTGCACGAGCTGGCCGACGCCGTGATCGGCGACAACTACCCGGTGCCGGACCGGATGCTCGTGCACGCCGAGCAGATCGTCCGCGGCTACCTCGACTTCGAGGTCTTCGGCGAGCGGCCGGCCGTGGACCGCCTCTCGCTGTTCGCCACCGAGGGCGGCACGGCCGCGATGTGCTACGTCTTCGACTCGCTCGTCCAGAACGGGATCCTCCGCAAGGGCGACAAGATCGCCCTGATGACCCCGGTGTTCACCCCGTACATCGAGATCCCCGGGCTCGACACCTTCGAGTTCGAGGTGGTCAGCGTCAGCGCGAGCCTGTTCGCCGAGACGGGTGTGCGCCAGTGGCGCTATCCGCCGGAGGAGATCGCCAAACTGGCCGACCCGGAGGTCAGGATGGTCTGCCTGGTCAATCCGAGCAACCCGCCCTCGCTCGCGCTGAGCGACCGGGTGGCGGCGCAGATCAAGGAGATCGTGGCCACCGCCAACCCGCGCCTGCTCATCGTCACCGACGACGTGTACGGCACCTTCGTGCCCGGATTCCGCTCGCTCGCCGCCGAACTGCCGCGCAACACGCTGCTGGTGTACTCGTACTCCAAGCACTACGGGGCGACCGGCTGGCGGCTCGGCGTCATCGGCCTGCACGAGGACAACGTCATCGACGAGATGCTCGGGGAGCTCCCGCGGGAGGAGCGGGAGCGGCTCGCCCGGCGGTACGGCTCGCTCAGCCTGGAGCCGGAGCGGATCCGCTTCATCGACCGGATGGTCGCCGACTCCCGCTCGGTGGCGCTCCATCACACGGCCGGGCTCTCCCCGCCGCAACAGGCGCTGATGGTGCTCTTCTCGCTGTTCGACCTGTTGGAGGAGGGCCAGGCGTACAAGGAGCGCATCCGCACGATCGTCCAGCGGCGGCTCGGCCTGCTGCTGGAGGGAGCCCGGATGAAGATCGCCGAGGATGACCGGCGGGCCGCGTACTACGTCGAACTCGACCTGCTGGCCGAGGCGGAACGCGTCCACGGCAAGGACTTCGCGGACTTCCTGGAGGCGAACTACGAGCCCGTCGACCCGCTGCTGCGCCTCGCGGAACAGACCTCGGTGGTACTCCTGAACGGCGGCGGCTTCGACGGCCCGCAGTGGTCGGTCCGGGTCTCCCTGGCCAACCTCGACGACCTGGACTACCTCAAGGTCGGCCACCACCTGCACGAGATCTTCCAGGAGTACGCGGCCGAATGGCGCCGCACGTGCCTCCAGACCGACTAGCCACGCCTACGCCTGGCTGGACGTCGTGCTCCTCACAGCAGGGCGGCAGGAGGGGTCGCGGATGTCGTGAGCCCAGACATTGGGCTTTGCGCCGGAGGCCGAGTGCTGGACGAGCTCGTGCCCGCCCGCACGGATGACACTGTCGCAGCGGCAGCAGATCTGCCCCACGGCGCTCACGACAGTTCCTCCGTGGTCTGCGTGCAGCCCGGGTCGCACCGCACGATGGGCCAGACCTTCTCGAAGCCACGGACCCTGGCCTCGCCGTTCGGGACGAGACCGCAGTCTGCGGCGCCGCACTCCCAACAGGCTTTGCCGTGAAGACGGGCGGTGTGTACATCACCTGGGGATACAACAGGCTGGACGCTCATGGACTTCCCATCTGTCAATCGGTGTCGACCGACAGATGATGGGCCGCCACAAGAGGTGCAAGGGATACACCGTGTATCCCCTCGCGGGTTTGTCAGATGGCGCCGATCCATTCGGCGAACGCACTCAGCGACTCGGCATCCGCACGCTTGATCCTGCGGATCGTCGCGATGTCCGCACGCGCCCACGGGTGCTGGCGGACGTGCTGCGGCGCCAGCCTGCGGGCCACCTTGAGCGACTCGAACGCGTCGTCCGGCCGACCGGCCCAGAGCTGAGCCCGACCGAGTTCGACGTAGAACCCCGATCGGCGTTCGGCAGGGATCTCTTGGCCGGGCTTCCAGTCGCGAGCCACGTCCAGTGCGTGGGCGGTGTGCTCGCGGCCGAGACTCACCGCGACAGCGACCTCGTGGATCCTGACGCTCGACGGCCCGAACGCGGTGCCCAGGTACACGTCCTCGCGCAGCCCGTCGGCCAGGCGCCCGGCCTCGCGGAGATGCGTGTAGGCGGCGTCGGCGTTGGCCGCCCGGGCAGCCAGGACGGCGGTCCGCATGAACAACGCGCCGCGCACGGCATTGGCCTGCTCGGAGCCCCGGCCGGTGATCGAATCGAGTGTCCGCTCCAGGGCTGCCTGCCCGGCTCGGTGGGCCTCGGCCGCGAGGAATGTCTCCGCGCGGACGTATGCGGCCGTGGCGATGACGTCCGGGTCTCCGGTCCGGTCGGCGGCCCAGCGCATCATGTCGACCAGCCTCGCCGACAGGTCGTGGGCACCGAACTTGTAGGCCACGGCATCGGCGGCGCGCGCGGCGTCGACCACGAGGCGCGCGGTTTCGGCACGCTCCCGCCCGGCCGCGGCGTGCAGGTGCCCGACAGCGTCGGCCAAGAGACCCGGGGCGGCCGAGGCGATGTGTCCGTACTGAGCGGCGAGCCTCCAGGCCATCGCCTGCCCCGTGATGTCCTGAATCTCCGCCAAAGGGCGCGCGGGCGGGTCGAGAGGGATGTCGTACCCGGCAATCGCGGCGGAGATCAGGGGAAGCACCGTGTGCACGCGGCGATGGGTGCCGGTGTACACCGGGTCGAGCCGGGAGGGGTCCACGCTCAGGGCCGATGCCAGCGCCTCCAGCAGCGTCGGCGACGGCATCCGTACGCCGCGCTCGACGCTCTTCACCATGGCGAGGGAGACGTGCGACTCGCGAGCAAGGTCCTGTTGGGTCATGCGGCGGGCCCGGCGCAGCGCGGCCATGGACTGCCCGATGCGGTCGGCCATGGGTGAACCGTAGCGGGTACCGAACCGACCTGCCGGGACTACTCCTTGACGAGGTCCACGAGATCGTACAAGGAGTCGACCGACCAGTCGGCCGCCGCCCGGACAGCCGGGTCGTCGGCCCACCAGAATCCCCACGGCCCGCGGCGCAGGTGCGCGGTCCGCAGCCCGGCGGCCCGCGCCGGCAGGATGTCGTTCGCCGGGTGGTCACCGACGTACAGGGTCTCTTCCGCGGGTGCGCCAGAGACCTGCAGTACCCGGGCGAAGAACTCTGGCGAGGGCTTCGCCACACGCCACTCGCCCGAGGTCACGACCAGGTCCGCGGGCAGGTCCAGGGCGCGCAGCAGAGCCCCTGCGCGCACCGTCTGGTTCCCCGCGACGACCACCCGGACCCCGGCCGCCCGGAGCGCCGCGAGCGCGGGCCGGACGTCGTCGTACAGGTCGGTGTCGTCGAGCTGCTCACCGCGGCCTGCGGCCTCGCGAGCGGCGTACTCCGCGCCCACGTCCAAGCCCGGCCGCAGGAGGCGCAGCGCGTCCGCGTTGTCCCTGCCGTCTACGACGGCCGCTCCGACGAGCGCCGACAGGGTGTGTCGGGGCACGCCCAGCCAGTCGGCCCAGGACGCCCAGTAGCGGTCATCGCGGGTCAAGGTCTCGCCCACGTCCAGCACCACGGTACGCATCACCCGGCCAGCCTACGGGCCGGCGGCCCCCGGGTGCCGTCGTACGGCGGACCACCCGGGGGAGTGCGGACTAGCGGCCGATCAGGGGGTAGTGGTCGCTGAGGTTGGTGTACGTGTACGAGGTGCCCCAGCTGGAGACCGTCCAGGGCGCCGACTCTTCCTTGACCACGTTGTTCTCCCAGCCCGCCGGGCGCGCGTTGCCCTTGCGGTAGAGGACGTAGTCCAGGTCCTCGCGCGGGTCCGTCGGGTAGCGGTAGTTCGCGATGGAGTTCTGCGCGGTGTCGAACGAGTACGGGTGGCCCGTGCGCGAGTCGGAGTTCGCCAGGTCGGCGTTGGCGAGCATGGACGCGAACTCGGGGGAGCGCGAGTCGACGTTCATGTCACCCGCGACGATGACCTGCTCGTTCGCCGGGATGTTCTTGTCGTCCAGGAAGGCGTCTATCGCCTTGAACTGGCGGGCGCGCATGTCGGCCGCCTCGCCGGAGCCGCAGCCCGGGTCGGTGGACTGGGCGTGGGTGCCGACCACGTGGACCTTGGTCCCGTTCACGTTCAGCACGACGTAGGCGAAGCCCTTGTTGGACCACCAGTCGGCGCCGCAGGCGTCCTTGTAGACGACCTGCTCCTTGCGGACGATCGGCCACTTGCTGAGGATGGTGACGCCGCCGTCCTCCGGGGTGGTGGAGGAGTAGGCGCCGCCCGTCGCGTCCCAGCCGCTCTTGCTGCGGCCGACGATCGGGGTCTGGTACGGGTACTGCGCCGAGGCGCCCGACTTCAGCGCGTCCGAGGCGCCGTTGTCGAAGGCCTCCTGGAGCACGACCACGTCGTGGCCCTGGAAGAAGGATGCCTTGGGGATCTCCGAAGCCCGGTGGTCCTGGCCCCAGTTGGGGTAGAGGTTCTTGCTCATCAGGAACGTGTTGTACGTGAGGACGCTGAGCCGCGGGGCCGCGGCGCTCTCCGCGGCCGAGGCGGCCGGCGCACCGGTGGCGGCCAGTGCGCCGACGGCGATCGCCGCAACGGCCGTGGCGGCGGCGCGGTTGCGGCTGAGCTTGGTGTGCAGCATGAGGTCTCCATCATTCCTGCAGGGGGGAGATCGACTCCGTCATCCAAGCAGCCGCGGTTACCTCTGGGTAACACCCGTGACAAGACTTTCTGTCCGGGAGCGGACGTCTGGCACCCGGCGCTCCCGAGCCCGCCACCCGCAACCCGAACCTTCAGCACTCGCATACTGGAACCATGAGAGAAACAGAGCTCCCCGCACCCGGGCCGAAGGCCGCGCGCCGCCCCGATCCCGAGCCGCCGGCCCCCGGCGGGGTGCTCTGGACCATCTCCGGCGACATCCGGGCCCTGCTGATGCTCCCCGCCGCCTTCACGATGCAGGTCGCCCACCCCGCGATCGGCGCCGGGGTCGACGAGCACTCCGTCTTCCGCACCGACCCCTGGGGGCGCGGCGAGCGCTCCCTGCGCTCGGTCCAGCTGTGGGTGTACGGCGGGGAGCGGGCCGCCGAGGAGGGCCGCCGGGTGCGCCGCCTGCACAAGGAGATCCAGGGCGTCGACACCCGGGGGCGGCGCTACCACTCCCTCGACCCCGCCTGCTACTCCTGGGTGCACGCCACCGGCTTCCCGATCTACCTCTACGCCGGGCGGTACCTGCTGCGCCCCTTCACCCCCGCGCAGGAGCGGCAGCTGTACCGGGAGTGGCTCCAGGTGGGCCGGATCCTCGGCCTGCACGACCGGGACATGCCGCAGAGCATCGAGGAGTACTGGGTCTACTACCGCCGGATGCTGGCCGAGGAGATCGAGCCGACCAAGGTCGCCCGCGAGCTGGTCGCCACCGACGGGCCGCTGCCGAGGCCCGAGGGCGGATCCCTGCCGGTGCGCCTCCTGCTGCGGCTGACCTGGCCGGTGCTGCGGGCGGCGTTCCTGCGCTTCCGGGCGTTCGTCACCGTCGGCTACATGCCGCCCGAGGCCCGCGCCGCCATCGGGCTGGAGTGGAGCCCGGCCCAGGAGCGCGCGCTCCGGCGGTTCAGCACGGCCGTACGGCTCCTCGTACCACTGCTGCCGGAGCGGCTGCGGTACCTGCCCATCGCGCGGGAGGCCCGGGCCCGTCGGCGCGCCGGCGCCCCCTGACGCGCCGGCGCCCCCTGAGGGGAGCCGGCGCGCGGAGCCTCGTACGCGCTACGCGGATCAGTGCTCGTGGATCGTGTTCGTCTCGGCGATCTTCTTCCAGGACTTCGGCTCCACCGGCTTCGCGGCGGGGGCGGCCTGGAGGGACCGGGCGCCCTTGGACGCCGCGGCCGGCGGGGCGAAGGCCGGCTTGCCCGGGGTGTACAGCCAGGTCTCGAACAGCTGCGCCAGGGGCTTGTTCGAGATCTTCTCCGCGTACCGGACGAAGTCCCCGACCTTGGCGTTCCCGTAGGCGCGCTCGGCCGGCCAGCCCTTGAGGATCTTGAAGAACGTCTCGTCGCCGAGCTCGTTGCGCAGCGCCTGCAGGGCGATCGCGCCGCGGTCGTACACGGCTCCGTGGAACTGGTTGTCCGGGCCCGGGTCGCCCGGCTTGACCTGCCAGAACGGGTCGTCCGCGGCGCGCAGCCCGTACGCCCAGTCCGCGAGCTCCTGCGCGGTGCCCTCGCCCTCCTTCTCCGACCACAGCCACTGGCTGTAGCGGGCGAAGCCCTCGTTGATCCAGATGTCCTTCCAGCCGTCGACCGAGACGCTGTCCCCGTACCACTGGTGGGCCAGCTCGTGCACGACCACCTGGACGTTCGCGCCGTTCGCGAACTGCTTCGGGCTGTAGAACGGCCGGGTCTGCGTCTCCAGCGCGAAGCTGGACGGCACGTTGGGCACGTACCCGCCCAGGGCGTTGAACGGGTACGGCCCGAAGACCCCCTCCAGCCACTCGGCGACCTCGCCGGTCCGCTCCACGCTCGCGCGCGCCGCACCCGCGTTGTCGCCGAGGTCCTTGCTGTAGGCGTTCAGGATCGGCAGACCGCTCGACGTCTGGCCGGTGGTGACGTCGAACTTGCCGATGGCGAGGGTGGCGAGGTACGTGGCCTGCGGCTTGTTCGAGCGCCAGTTGTACCGCGTCCAGCCCAGCCGGGAACTCTGCGACTGGAGCACGCCGTTGCTGATGGCCTGGGTGCCGTCGGGGACGTTGACCGAGATGTCGAAGGTGGCCTTGTCGAGCGGGTGGTCGTTGCTCGGGAACCACCAGACGGCCGAATCGGGCTCCTGCGCGGCGACTCCGCCGTCCGGGGTGCGCTGCCAGGCCGACCAGCCGTCGACCTTGAACTCCGAGGGCTTTCCGGCGTACTTGACGACGACCGAGGCCGGGATGTCCTTCTTCAGCGGCTGGGCGGGGGTCACCTCCAGCTCGTGCTCCCCGGACGTGGCGAACTTCGCCTTGGCGCCGTTGACCCGGATCTCGCTGACCTTCAGGCCGAAGTCCAGGTTGAAGCGGGAGAGGTCCTGCTTGGCGGTGGTCAGGAGGGTGGCGGTGCCCTCCAGCAGGTCGGTCTTGGGCTGGTACTGCAGGCGCAGGTCGTAGTGGGACACGTCGTACCCGCCGTTGCCGCTCGCCGGGTAGTACGGATCGCCGATACCCGGGGCTCCTTGGACCGAACTCGCCGCCGATGCCGGGATCACCAGCAGGAGGGAGGCGGCGAGGACGCTCGGGGCGATGACTTTGCGGTGCACGAAGAGCTCCAAGGGGTAGGGAGGCAGTTCTGGTCAACGGCTTGTCGTCCGACCGTATTCACGCCCGGCCCGCTACGTCATGTCCATGGCCCCTGGTGTCACACGATCGCCATTCGGCCGTCACAGGACGGGGGCCGCACCCCGGGCCCACCGCCTGGAAGCGCCGCGTTCGGGTGCGCGGACTCCCTTCCTCCGGTGTACGGGGAGCGCGGAAGAAGGCCGGAACCGAACGGCGGCCGGATGCGGCCGGGACCGGCCTACCGGGCATACTGAGCGGTCGGTAATCTGACCGGCATGACGATTCCTGAGCGCGCCGCCCGTCATTGCTGGCACGCGGCGATCAACCCGCTGCACGCGACCATCTACTTCTCTCCCGACCTGGGCAAGGAGTTCGCCGCCCTCGGGGTCACCGAGCGGCCCGCCGTGAACCTCGCCTCCCGCTCCGCCGCCATGGGCGCCGTCGGGCCCGGCACGGTCACCGCCACCTTCTACAACTACCGCCACGACTTCGTCGCACGGCACCTGCCCGCCGTCTGGGGCACGATCACCCCCGAACAGGCCCTGGAGGCCCGGCTGCGCGCCGCCGACAGCACCCTGCGCCGGCTCCTCGGCGAGGAGGCCATCGCCTCCCCCGGCCTCGCCGAAGCGGCCGACCTCGCCCTGCGCGCCGCCGAGGGCTGTACGCGGCACGCCCGGCCCCTCTACGCCGCCCACGCCGACCTCCCCGTACCCGAGGAGCCGCACCTGCGCCTGTGGCACGCCACCACCCTGCTCCGCGAGCACCGCGGCGACGGCCACCTCGCCGCCCTGCTGCTCGCCGGTCTGGACCCGCTGGAGGCCCTGGTCAGCCACACCGCCACCGGGCGCGGCATGACCCCCAAGTGGATCAAGGCCATCCGCGGCTGGGAGCAGTCCGACCTCGACGCCGCCGCCGACCGGCTGCGCGAGCGCGGGCTCCTCGACGCCGACGGCGAACTCACCGAGGAGGGTGCGGCCGTGCGCGAGCGCCTCGAAGCCGACACCGACCGCCTCGACGCCGCCCCCTACGAACACCTCGGCGCCGAAGGCCTGGCCCGCCTCGCCGACCTCGGCGGCCAATTCGTCGTCCGGGCCGTCACCGCCGGAGCCTTCCCCGCGGACGCCTTCGGCAAGGCCTGACGGGGGCCGGGCGCGGACCCGGGTACGGGCCCGGGCGCGGGGCTCCCGGCCGCTGTCACCGCCACCTGCCACAATTGGCAGCCTTCCAGTGCAAACGAAGGCAGGCGGGACCCGATCGTGACGATGTCCATCGAAGGCAGGATCGCCGAGGAGCTCGGCGTACGGGAGCGGCAGGTCAAGGCCGCCGTCGAGCTGCTCGACGGCGGCTCCACCGTGCCGTTCATCGCGCGCTACCGCAAGGAAGCGACCGAGATGCTCGACGACGCCCAGCTGCGCACCCTTGAGGAGCGCCTGCGCTATCTGCGCGAGCTGGAGGACCGGCGCGCGGCGATCCTGGACTCCGTACGGGAGCAGGGCAAGCTCGACGCCGAGCTGGAGGCCCGGATCAACGCGGCCGACACCAAGGCCCGGCTGGAGGACATCTACCTCCCGTTCAAGCCCAAGCGGCGCACCAAGGCGCAGATCGCCCGCGAGGCCGGCCTGGAGCCGCTCGCCGACGGCCTGCTGGCCGACCCGTCGGTGGAACCTGCCGCCGCGGCGGCCGCGTTCGTCGACGCCGACAAGGGCGTCGCCGACCCGGCGGCCGCCCTGGAGGGCGCCCGCGCCATCCTGACCGAGCGCTTCGGCGAGGACGCCGACCTGATCGGCGAGCTGCGCGAGCGCATGTGGGGCCGCGGCCGGCTCGCCGCGAAGGTCCGCGAGGGCAAGGAGGAGGCGGGCGCCAAGTTCGCCGACTACTTCGACTTCGCCGAGCCCTTCACCGCGCTGCCCTCGCACCGCGTCCTCGCCATGCTGCGCGGCGAGAAGGAGGACGTCCTCGACCTCACCCTGGAACCGGAGGAGCCGGGCGAGACCCCCGGGCCGTCCACGTACGAGGGCATGGTCGCCCGCCGCTTCGGCATCAGCGACCGCGGCCGGCCCGGTGACAAGTGGCTGGCCGACACCGTCCGCTGGGCCTGGCGCACGAAGATCCAGGTGCACCTCGGCATCGACCTGCGGATGCGGCTGCGCGCCGCCGCCGAGGACGAGGCCGTACGCGTCTTCGCCGCCAACCTGCGCGACCTGCTGCTCGCCGCCCCGGCCGGCACCCGGGCCACGCTCGGCCTGGACCCGGGCTTCCGCACCGGTGTGAAGGTCGCCGTCGTGGACGCCACCGGCAAGGTCGTCGCGACCGAGGTGATCTACCCGCACGTGCCCGCCAACAAGTGGGACGAGTCCCTCGCCAAGCTGGCCCGCCTCGCCGAGGAGCACGCGGTCGAGCTGATCGCCATCGGCAACGGCACGGCCTCGCGCGAGACCGACAAGCTCGCCGGGGACCTGATCGCCCGCCACCCCGAGCTGAAGCTGACCAAGGTGATGGTGTCCGAGGCGGGCGCGTCCGTGTACTCGGCCTCGGCCTTCGCCTCGCAGGAACTCCCGGACATGGACGTGTCGCTGCGCGGCGCCGTCTCCATCGCCCGCCGCCTGCAGGACCCGCTGGCCGAGCTCGTCAAGATCGACCCCAAGTCGATCGGCGTCGGCCAGTACCAGCACGACCTCTCCGAGGTGAAGCTGTCGCGCTCGCTCGACGCCGTGGTCGAGGACTGTGTGAACGGCGTCGGAGTGGACGTCAACACCGCCTCCGCGCCGCTGCTCTCGCGGGTGTCCGGCATCAGCGGCGGCCTCGCCGAGAACATCGTGGCCCACCGCGACAACAACGGCCCCTTCCGCAGCCGCAAGGCCCTCAAGGACGTGGCCAGGCTCGGCCCGAAGGCGTACGAGCAGTGCGCGGGCTTCCTGCGGATCCGCGGCGGCGACGACCCGCTGGACTTCTCCAGCGTGCACCCCGAGTCGTACCCCCTGGTCCGGGGCATGGCCAAGACCGCCGGCAGTGACGTGGCGGCGCTCATCGGCAACACCGGCGTGCTGCGCTCGCTGCGGCCGGAGCAGTTCGTCACCGAGGCCTTCGGCCTGCCGACCGTCACGGACATCCTGCGCGAGCTGGAGAAGCCGGGCCGCGACCCGCGGCCGGCCTTCAAGACGGCCACCTTCAAGGAGGGTGTCGAAAAGATCGGGGACCTGGCACCCGGGATGATCCTGGAGGGCGTGGTCACGAACGTGGCGGCCTTCGGCGCTTTCATCGACATCGGCGTCCACCAGGACGGCCTGGCCCACGTCTCGGCGCTGTCGAAGAACTTCGTCAAGGACCCGCGGGACGTGGTCAAGCCGGGCGACATCGTCCGCGTGAAGGTCCTGGACGTGGACATCCCGCGCAAGCGGATCTCGCTGACGCTGCGGCTGGAGGACGAGGCCGACCGCCCGGCGGGCGGTGCTCCCCGCCAGCGCGAGGACCGGCAGGAGCAACGCGGCGGCCGTCCCCCGCAGCAGCGCGGCGGCGGCCAGGGCCAGGGCGGTGGCCAGGGCGGTGGCCAGGGCGGTCAGGACCGCGGTCAGGGACGCGGACAGCGCCAGGGCGGCCAGCGCCAGGGCGGTCAGGGCGGCAGCGGCTCCCCGGCCCCCGCCAACAGCGCGATGGCCGACGCCCTGCGCCGGGCCGGCCTCACCGGCGGCTCCGAGGAGCGCCGGGGGCGCTGAGGCGCAAGGGCCCGCAGGGGCTTTTCGGGGATGGCCGAATAGGCACCCCACCTGGGCACACACCTTGCGAAGTCCCGTACAAGATCTGTAGGCATGGTGGAACGCCCGTTCGCCGAGTGGCGAACGGGCTTCCGTTTCTCCCCTCAGGACCCCACTCCCAGAGGCCGCCTTGAAGGCACAGGACGCCATGCCCACGCCCACGCACGCCTACCGACGCTGCCCGCGAAAGGGTCCGAAGAGGGATCACATGCCCCACTCGCAACCCAGCCTCCGTAAACGGTGCGAGAAGATTCTCGGCCATCTGGAGCTGACGCATCCCTTCTCCATCGAAGGGCTGTGCAACCGGATCGCCGAGCAGCGGGGTCGCCCCATCCATCTGCACCCGCTGCCCAAGGAGGCCGCGGAGTCCGGGGTCTGTGGGCTGTGGGTGGGCACCGACAGCGTCGACTTCGTGTTCTACGAGGCCCAGACCACCGCGCTGCACCGCGAGCACATCGTGCTCCACGAGCTCGGGCACATCCTGTTCGGCCACAACTCCCTGGAGGCCGAGGACAACGACGGCCAGGTCCCAGTCGTCCTCGGGCGCACCAACTACACCACCAGCCAGGAACAGGAAGCGGAAATGCTGGCCAGCATGATCCGCATCCGTACGACGGGCCCTTGCCCGCAGTCGGCCTCCGCGCCCCGCGGCACCCTCGCCTGGCTGGAATCCGCCATGGGCTACGGGCGGGGGAGCCATGGACGCCGCTGACCTCACCGCCTTCGGCGACTCGCTCGCCGTGCCCAGCGTCGTCTGCCTGTGGGCGGCCGTCCTGCTGCGCGCCCCGGCCGCCCTGCGCTCCCCCCAACAGCGCGGCCTGTGGCTGGCCGTCGCCACCGCGGCCGCCGCGATGACCCTGAACCTCCCCGACGTCGTCACGTACGCGATGCGCGACCCGCACTACGCGCACTCCGTCGGCCTCGTCCGCAACCTCATCGGCGTCCTGTCGGCGGGCACCGTTCTCTACTTCGTCGCCGCCGCCACCGGAGGCCGGATCCTCCAGCTCGCCTCCTGGACGGGCACGGCGGCCTGGCTGACCACCCTCGTGGTGCTGGACACCGCCGCCCCCGCGCACACCGCGCACACCATCCCGGCGACGGGCGACCCGGTGCCCTCCCTCGCCTACTGGCTGCTCCTGATCACCGCGCACCTGCTGGCCAACACCACCTGCGTCGCCCTCTGCTGGCGCTACAGCCGCCGCACCGAGAGCCGGGGTCTCGCGGCCGGCCTGCGGCTGTTCGGCCTCGGCACCGCCCTCGCCGGCCTGTTCTGGTTCGTCTACCTGCTCAAGGCCCTGTTCGCCAGCACCTGGGCGATGCCCGCCCTGCCGCTGATGATGAACCTGCACGGACTGCTGCGCGCCGCCGCGATCCTCGTGCCCACCCTGTTCACGCTGCGCCGCACCGGCTCCGACATCGCCACCGCCTGGCGGCTGTGGCCGCTGTGGCACGACCTGGTCCAGGCCGTCCCGCACGTCGCCCTGACCAAGCCGCGGGCCGGCCGCGTCGTGGAGCTGCTGTGGCCCCCCGTCCCGCGCAACCTGCTCGTGTACCGCAAGGTGATCGAGACCCGCGACGCGATCCTGATCCTCGGCGAGTACGTCGCCCCGGGCGTCCCGGAACTGGCCCGCAGCCATGTCACCGGGCACGGGATCCCCGAGCAGCGGCGCACCGCGGCCGCGCTGGCCTGCGTACTGAAGGAGGCGCGGCAGGCGAAGCTGGCCGGCCGGCCCGGGCAGCCGGGGGAGGAAGCGGCCTGGGAGCTGCCCGCCGCGATGCAGACCTCCGCCGAGGGCGGCGACCTCGACGACGAGGCCCGCTTCCTGGTCGACGTGGCCCAGGCCTACGGATCGCCGTCGACCACGGACTTCACCCCGCTGCCCCCCGACCCCGCAGCGCCCGCACACCCCGTAAGGAAGTGACCCTCCCGTGACGACCGTTCTGATCACCGGGGCCAGTGCCGGACTGGGCGCCGCCTTCGCCCGCGGCTTCGCGGCCAAGGGCTGCGAACTCGTCCTGGTCGCCCGCGACAAGGAGCGCCTGGAGTCCGTGGCCCGCGAGCTCGGCCGGGAGTTCGGTACGGCCAGCGAGGTGCTGCCCGCCGACCTGCTGGACGCGGACGGCTGCGCGGCCGTCGCCGAGCGGCTCGCCGACCGGCAGCGGCCCGTGGACATCCTGGTCAACAACGCGGGCTTCGGGCTGCCCGCGCCGTTCCCGTACAGCCCGGTCGAGGACGAGGAGCGGCTGCTCGACCTGCTGGTGAAGGTCCCGCTGCGGCTCACCCACGCCCTGCTGCCGGGGCTGCGCGAGCGCCGCCGGGGCGCGGTGGTCAACGTGTCCTCGGTGGCCGGACTGCTGCCGACCGGCACGTACGGGGCCGCCAAGGCCTGGGTCACCGCGTTCAGCGAATCCCTGCGGGTGGACATGGAGCCGTACGGGGTCCGCGTGCTGGCGGTGGTACCGGGCTTCACCCGCACCGAGTTCCAGGCGCGCGCCGGGATGGACGTCAGCTCCCTGCGCGAGGCGGTGTGGCTGGAGCCCGAGGCCGTGGTGGCCAAGGCCCTGCGGGACCTGGCCCTGCGCCGTCCGGTGAGCATCACCGGCCGGCGCTACCAGGCGTACGCGCTCGCCGTCCGGCACCTGCCGCGCGGCTTCGTCGCCGCCCGGCTCGCACGCAAGCGGCGTGCGCCCGAGCGGTGACGGCCGCCTCCGGCGGGGCCGGCGCGAGCCGGAGGGAAGCCGCTAGAGCTCGGTGACCTTGCCGTCCGCGACCTCAAGGCGGCGGGTCACGTGCACCGCGTCCAGCATCCGGCGGTCGTGGGTGACGAGCAGCAGGGTGCCCTCGTACGCGTCCAGGGCCGACTCCAGCTGCTCGATCGCCGGCAGGTCCAGGTGGTTCGTGGGCTCGTCCAGCACCAGCAGGTTCACCCCGCGGCCCTGGAGCAGTGCCAGGGCCGCGCGGGTGCGCTCGCCGGGCGAGAGCGTGGCCGCCGGACGCAGTACGTGGGCCGCCTTCAGGCCGAACTTGGCCAGCAGGGTCCGCACTTCGGCCGGCTCGGTGTCCGGGACCGCCGCGCAGAAGGCCTCCAGCAGCGGCTCGTCCCCGAGGAAGAGCCCGCGCGCCTGGTCCACCTCGCCGACCAGCACCCCCGAACCGAGCGCGGCCGCACCGGAGTCGGGCACCAGCCGCCCGAGGAGGACGGCCAGCAGCGTGGACTTGCCCGCGCCGTTGGCCCCGGTGATCGCCACCCGGTCCGCCCAGTCGATCTGCAGGCTGGCCGGGCCGAAGGCGAAGTCCCCGCGCCGCACGCAGGCCTCGTTCAAGGTGGCGACGACCGAGCCGGAGCGCGGCGCCGCCGCGATCTCCATGCGCAGCTCCCACTCCTTGCGGGGCTCGTCGACGACTTCGAGCCGCTCGATGGCGCGCTGCGTCTGGCGGGCCTTGGCGGCCTGCTTCTCGCTGGACTCGCCGCGCAGGTTCTTGCCGATCTTGTCGTTGTCGCTCGCCTTGCGGCGGGCGTTGCGCACGCCCTTGTCCATCCAGTTGCGCTGCATCTGGGCGCGGCCCTCCAGGGCCGCCTTCTTGCCCGCGTACTCGTCGAACTCCTCGCGGGCGTGCGTACGGGCCCGCTCGCGCTCCTCCAGATAGGCGTCGTAGTCGCCGCCGTAGAGGTTGATCTGCTGCTGCGCCAGGTCGAGTTCGAGGACCTTGGTGACGGTCCGGGCCAGGAACTCGCGGTCGTGGCTGATGACGACCGTCCCCGCGCGCAGGCCCTTCACGAACCGCTCCAGGCGCTCCAGGCCCGCCAGGTCCAGGTCGTTGGTCGGCTCGTCCAGCAGGAAGACGTCGTAGCGCGAGAGCAGCAGCGAGGCGAGGCCCGCGCGGGCCGCCTGGCCGCCGGACAGCGCGGTCATCGGCAGGTCCAGCCCGACCGCCAGCCCGAGTTCGTCGGCGACCTCCTGGGCGCGCTCGTCGAGGTCGGCCCCGCCGAGGTTCAGCCACTGGTCCAGGGTCGTCGCGTACGCGTCGTCGGCTCCCGGGGTCCCGTCGACCAGGCCCTGGGTCGCCGCGTCCAGTGCCGCCTGGGCGGCGGCGACGCCCGTGCGCCGGGCCAGGAAGTCCCGTACGGACTCTTCGGGGCGCCGCTCCGGCTCCTGGGGGAGGTGGCCGACGGCCGCGCCGGGCGGCGAGAGTCGCAGTTCACCGGTCTCGGGGGTGTCCAGGCCGGCCAGCAGGCGCAGCAGGGTGGACTTCCCGGCGCCGTTGACGCCGACGAGGCCGATGACGTCGCCGGGGGCGACGACGAGGTCGAGCTCGGAGAAGAGCGTGCGCTCACCGTGCGCGGCGGTGAGGTTCTTGGCGACGAGGGTTGCAGTCATGGTCCGTCGATCCTATCCGCGCTGCGGGGCATGGCCGTAAAGGTGGGACAGCCGTCATTGCGGCCATCGGCAGGGCGTCACACCATGGGGTCATGTCGCTGCGAAACGTGCTCGTCGTCCTCTACGACGGCGTGCAGAGCCTGGACGTGACGGGGCCCGTGGAGGTGTTCGCCGGGGTCGGCCGCCTGCCGGGGCGGGCGGGTTCCGGGTACACGATCCGCACGGTCTCCCTCGGTGGGGCGCCCGTACGGACGAGCAGCGGGCTCACGCTGGTGCCGGACGGGGACCTGGAGGGCGCGCGGCCGGGGGCGGGCACCACCCTGCTGGTGCCGGGCGGGCAGTACCGGGGGGACTTCGAGCCCCGGCTCACCGACTGGCTGCGCGCGTACGGGGGTGGCGCGGAGCGGCTGGTGTCCGTCTGCACGGGCGGGCTGCTGCTGGCCGAGGCCGGGCTCCTGAACGGGCGGCGGGCCACGACGCACTGGTACGCGTGCGAGCGGATGGCCCGGGACTACCCGGGGGTGCGCGTCGAACTGGACCCGATCTACGTACGGGACGGCCCGGTCGCCACCTCGGCCGGGGTCACGGCGGGGATCGACCTGGCGCTGGCCCTGGTGGAGGAGGACCACGGGAGGGAGCCGGCGCTCGCCATCGCGCGGCACCTGGTGGTGTTCCTGCGCAGGCCCGGGAACCAGTCGCAGTTCAGCGCGCAGCTCGCGGCGCAGACCGCGCGGCGCGACCCCCTGCGGGAGGTGCAGCAGTGGATCACCGAGCATCCCGACGAGGACCTGAGCGTGGAGGCCCTGGCGGCCCGCGCCAGGCTCTCCCCCCGCCACTTCGCCCGCGCCTTCCACCAGGAGACGGGGGTGACCCCGGGCCGCTACGTGGAGCGCGTCCGGGTGGAACACGCGCGGCGCCTCCTGGAGGACACGGGGGAGGGCGTGGCCCAGATCTCCCGCGCCTGCGGCTACCGCACCCCGGAGGCCCTGCGCCGGGCCTTCGTGAAGACCCTCGGCCAGCCCCCCGCCGAATACCGGCGCCGCTTCGGCCCCGGCCACCCGTAGCCCGCCACCGACCACCACTGACCACCGCTCAGGAGGAACCATGCAGATCGCAGTCCTGCTCTACGACCGGTTCACCGCCCTCGACGCCATCGGGCCCTTCGACACCCTGGGGCGGCTCGCGGGCGCCGAGGTCGTGTTCGTCTCGGAGCGGCCCGGGCCGGTGCGGACGGACAACGGGGCGCTCGCGCTCGTCGCCGACAAGGGGCTCGACGAGGTGACCCGGCCCGACATCGTCATCGTGCCCGGCGGACCCCACCCCGAGCTGGAGATGGAGAACCCGGCCGTCGTCGACTGGCTGCGCGCCGTTGACGCCACCACCACCTGGACCACCTCGGTCTGCACCGGCTCGCTCCTGCTGGCCGCGGCCGGGCTGCTCAAGGGACGCCGGGCCACGAGCCACTGGCTCTACCTGGACCGGCTGCCGGCCTTCGGAGCCGAGCCCACCGGTGAGCGCGTCGTGTACGACGGGAAGTACGTCACCGCCGCCGGGGTGTCCTCCGGCATCGACATGGGCATCGGCCTCCTCGGCCGGATCGCGGGCGACGAGTACGCCCAGACCGTCCAGCTGATGACCGAGTACGACCCCCGGCCGCCCTACGACGCCGGCTCGCCCGACAAGGCCCCGGCCGAGATCGTGGCGCGGCTGCGCGCGCTCACTCCGCCGGCCGCCCGGTAGCGGGCGCGCTCGCGGGTCCGGTCGCCCGCGCGGCGGTCCAGTCGAACGAGGGCGCACGGCGCTCCAGGAACGCGGCGACACCCTCCGCGGTGTCGCCGCTCGCGGCCGCCTGGTCCGCCCAGTACGCGTCCCGGTCCGTCCGCCCGTTCGCGAACTCCTTGGCCGCCGCCTGTGTCAGCTGCGAGCGGGTGGTCAGGACGCGGGCGAAGTCCGCCACGCGCTTGTCCAGCTGCCCGGCCGGCAGCAGCTCGTTCAGGAACCCGGCCCGCAGCGCGTGCTCCGCGTCGATCAACTCCGCCGAGAAGAGGAGGTACTTGGCCACCGCGGGGCCGACGAGCGCGGTCAGGCGGCGGGTCGAGGACGCGGGGTAGACGATGCCCAGCCTGGCCGGGGTCACCCCGAAGGAGGCCCCCTCCTCCGCGAAGCGCAGATCGCAGGCCGCCGCCAGCTGGCTGCCGCCGCCCACGCAGAACCCGCGGATCGCCGCGAGCGTCGGCCCGGGGAAGGCCGCCAGGGCCTCCTCGGCCGCCACGGCCAGCGCCTGCGGGTCCTCGTCCCCGGTCAGCGAGGAGATGTCCGCCCCCGCGCAGAAGGTCGGCCCGGCCCCGGTCAGGACGAGCACCCGGACGGCCGGATCGGCCGCGAGCCCGTCCAGTACCTCCGGGAGCGCCCGCCACATCGCCGCGGTCATAGCGTTGCGCTTGGCGGGGTGCGAGATGACGACCGTGGCGACCCCGTCGGCGACGGTGTGCAGGAGGGCTGCGTCCATGCGCCGGATGCTATCCCGGCCGGCCGATCCTGTGATCAAGGAGCCCGTGCAGCGGTCGCCACGTGATCGGAACCTTCTCCTCGCCCGTCCTGCTGTTCGAGGGGCCGAGCCCCGTCCTCCCGGCACGGGCGCCCGGCGCATTGCGGGCTTGGTCAGGGAAGACGGGCTCCCGGCGGAATCCGCCGCCGCGGCCGATCCGGGCGTCGCGGCCGGGAAGGGGCCCGCGGAAGGCCAGGAACGGTCGCACAACTGACGCTGTCATACGCCAACGGTCAGAAAGCGTCCGATTGACGCTGAGTTCTGGTCAGGAGTCCGGTCCGGACCTGTCCGCTCCCCACTCTTGACGCGTGGAGACGATCGAGCGTGAAGACGGGGGCCGGAAGATGGATGTCAGCGGGAGCGTCCCGCCAGCCAAGGAGGGCGAGCCGGCGGCCGCCCCGGCCGACCCCCTCGCGTACGAGGGCGTGTGGCGGTTCACCGTGCCCGCTGTAGAAGAATCCGTTCCGCAGGCCCGCAGGGCCGTGCGCGACCTCCTCGGGCGCCAGGGCGTCCCGGCCGACCGGGACCTGGTGTACTCGCTGCTGCTGATCGTCTCCGAACTGGTGACGAACTCGGTCCGGCACGCGGCCCTGCTCTCGCCCCAGGTGGCGGTCGAGGTCGCCATCGGCCGGGAATGGGTACGGGTGGCGGTCGAGGACAACCACCCGTACCGCCCCAAGGCGCTGGAGGCGGATTTCGGTCAGACCGGCGGACGCGGACTGCTCCTGGTGCGCGAGGTCACGCGGGAGTCCGGCGGGGTCTGCGACGTCGAGCACACCTCGACGGGCGGCAAGGTCATCTGGGCGGCCCTGCCGCTCGCCGCGCCGACGGGCTGAGCCGGCGTACGGGCTACCAGCCCGCGGCATCTCCGGTCAGTTCCCGGATCGCGGGCCGGGCCGCGTCGAGCACGGTCATGAACCAGGCGGAGAACGGCGCCTCGGCGTGCCGCTCGGCCAGCTCCTCGGCGGTCACGAACGCGGTGTCCCCGACCTCCTCCGGATCGGGCCGCAGCCGCGACTGCGCGAGTCCCACGAAGAGGTGGTTGTACTCCTGCTCCACCAGGCCCGACGCCGGGTCCGGGTGGTTGTAGCGCACGGTTCCCGCCTCCGCGAGCAGCGAGGGCGACAGGCCCAGCTCCTCGTGGGTCCGCCGGGCCGCCGCCGCGAAGGGCGACTCCCCGGGGTAGGGGTGACCGCAGCAGGTGTTCGACCAGACGCCGGGGGAGTGGTACTTCCCGAGGGCGCGCTGCTGGAGCAGCAGCCGGCCCTGCTCGTCGAAGAGGAACACGGAGAAGGCCCGGTGCAGCAGACCGGGCGCCTGATGGGCGGAGAGCTTCTCCGCCGTGCCGATGGTGTTGCCGGACTCATCGACCAGTTCGAGCATGATCGGTTCCTGAGTGCCGGTGCCGGGGGACGCGGTGTTCGCGGCGGTGGCTGGTGTGGTCGGCATACCCATCCTTCGCTTCGGACTTCGGCCTTCAGTCTGCCGTACAAAAGAGGCTTGTCCCCACTTCGGCCATCCGCGCATGTCCGCCCGTGCGGCGTGGTAAGCGGCGCCGCCGCGGCAGCCGCGCCCCCCGGGTTTGTGGTATCTCGCCGAGATCGTCAATGATGATCGCGCCGGGGCCCGAAGCCCCGGAATATTCGGCTTATCGGGGAGTAAACGGGTGGTGAACCCCCGCTTCCATTCATCCGATAGCCTCTGCCGACGTGCCGCCGCCCCCGCCGGGGCGCCCGTCCAGTGTTCGCTGCAAGGAGTGAGTCCGTCTGTCGACCGTCATCCTCACCGGCCTGCCGGTCCCCGGATCACCGCTCACCGACGAGCTGCGCTCCCTCGGCTTCGACGTCCGTCCCGCCGCGGGTCCTGAAGAGACCGCCGCGGTGCTCGCCGGCGTCCCCGCCGACCAGCGGGTCGCCGTCGTCGACAGCGCCTTCGTCGGGCACGTCCACGCCCTGCGGCTCGCGCTGACCGACCCGCGCTTCGACGCCTGCGCCGTGACCGGCGCCCTCGCCGTCCGGCCGGGGGCCCGCGCGGCCCTGGAGAAGGCCGCGGCCCTCCCCGCCGAGGGCGACGGTCCCTACGCGGACCGCCTCGCCGCCGCCGTCGAGGCCGCCGGGACCCCCGTGCAGCACCCCGAGCTCGGCACCCTGGTCGCCGCCGTGCCCGCCACCGAGGCCGAGCGCGCCGCGGCGGAAGCCGCCGTCGCAGCCGTGGACGACGAGGCCGTACGCCTGCGCACCGCCGTGAAGTCCCGCGACGGGTTCTTCACCACCTTCTTCATCAGCCCGTACTCGCGCTACATCGCCCGCTGGTGCGCGCGCCGCGGCCTGACCCCGAACCAGGTCACCACCGCCTCGCTGATCACCGCGCTGATCGCGGCCGGCTGCGCCGCCACCGGCGAGCGCGGCGGCTACGTCGCCGCCGGCGTGCTGCTCCTCGTCTCCTTCGTCCTGGACTGCACGGACGGGCAGCTCGCCCGCTACTCGCTCCAGTACTCGACGATGGGCGCCTGGCTCGACGCCACCTTCGACCGCGCGAAGGAGTACTCCTTCTACGCGGGCCTCGCGCTGGGCGCCGCCAGGAACGGCGACGACGTGTGGGCCCTCGCGCTCGGCGCGATGATCCTCATGACCTGCCGCCACGTCGTGGACTTCGCCTTCAACGAGGCCAACCACGACGCCACCGCCAACACGAGCCCCACGGCGGCCCTGTCCGACAAGCTCGACAGCGTCGGCTGGACGGTCTGGGTCCGGCGGATGATCATCCTGCCGATCGGCGAGCGCTGGGCCATGATCGCGGTGCTCACCGCGGCCACCAGTCCCCGGATCGTCTTCTACGCCCTGCTCATCGGCTGCGCCTTCGGCGCCCTCTACACCACCGCCGGCCGCGTGCTGCGCTCGCTGACCCGCAAGGCGAAGAGGACGGACCGCGCCGCCCAGGCGCTGGCCGACCTCGCCGACTCCGGCCCCGTCGCGGAGCTCGCGGGCCGGTTCGTGGGCCGGATGGCCCCCGGGGCCGGGATCGCCGCCGCGGTGATCGGCTCGGTGGCCCTGCTCTGGACGGCCTGGGCGTACGAGTTCGGCGCCCGCCAGGTGATCATCGCGGCCGCGTTCTACGCCGTACTCGCCGGAGCGGCCGTCGCCCGCCCCCTCAAGGGCGCCCTCGACTGGCTCGTCCCGCCCGTCTTCCGGGCCGCCGAGTACACCACCGTGCTCATCCTCGCCGCCAAAGCGGACGTGCCGGGGGCCCTTCCCGCGGCATTCGGACTGGTCGCGGCGGTCGCCTACCATCACTACGACACGGTCTACCGCATCCGCGGCGGATCGGGCGCGCCCCCGCGGTGGCTGGTGTGGACGGTCGGCGGTCACGACGGCCGGGTCCTGCTGACCGCGGCCTTGGCCTCCGCCCTGGCGGCGCGCGCCGCGGACTTCCCCGTCGCGCTCACGGCCCTGGCCGTGTTCGTGGCACTCGTGGTGCTCGTGGAGAGCATCCGCTTCTGGGTCTCCTCCGGGGCACCCGCCGTACATGACGAAGGAGAACCAGCATGATCGGCCTTGTACTCGCTGCCGGTGCCGGACGCCGCCTGCGTCCCTACACCGACACCCTGCCCAAGGCCCTGGTGCCCGTCGGCCCCGAAGGCGCCGAGGACAGCCTGACCGTGCTGGACCTCACGCTCGGCAACTTCGCCGAGGTGGGCCTCACCGAGGTCGCCATCGTCGTCGGCTACCGCAAGGAGGCCGTGTACGAGCGCCGCGAGGCCCTGGAGGCCAAGTACGGCGTCAAGATCACGCTGATCGACAACGACAAGGCCGAGGAGTGGAACAACGCCTACTCCCTGTGGTGCGCGCGTGACGTCCTCAAGCAGGGCGTGATCCTCGCCAACGGCGACACCGTCCACCCGGTCTCCGTCGAGCGGACCCTGCTCGACGCCCGCGGCAAGGGCCAGAAGATCATCCTCGCCCTCGACACGGTCAAGAGCCTGGCCGACGAGGAGATGAAGGTCGTGGTCGACGGCGCCAAGGGCGTCCGGAGGATCACCAAGCTGATGGAGCCGTCCGAGGCCACCGGCGAGTACATCGGCGTCACCCTCATCGAGCCGGAGGCCGCCGAGGCCCTCGCCGAGGCGCTGAAGACCACGTTCGAGCGCGACCCGGACCTGTACTACGAGGACGGCTACCAGCAGCTCGTCAACGACGGCTTCGTCATCGACGTGGCCCCCATCGGCGACGTCAAGTGGGTCGAGATCGACAACCACGACGACCTCGCCAAGGGCCGGACGATCGCATGCCAGTACTGACGAGGCTCATCCCCTCCCCGGTCGTCGTCGACATCACCCGCGGCGCCATGGACGACCTGGCCGGCCTCCTGGCCGACCAGCGGATCTCGGCCTCGGGCAAGCTGGCGATCGCGATCAGCGGCGGCTCCGGCCGGCAGCTGCGCGCCAAGCTGGAGCCCGTACTGCCGCACGCCGACTGGTACCCGGTCGCCGACGGCACGATCGATTCCGCCGTCAAGCTGGCCGACGACATAAAGGGCCGTCGCTACGACGCCGTCGTCGGCCTGGGCGGCGGCAAGATCATCGACGTGGCCAAGTACGCCGCGGCGCGGGTCGGGCTGCCCATGGTGGCCGTCGCCACCAACCTGGCCCACGACGGCATCTGCTCGCCCGTGGCCACGCTGGACAACGACAACGGCCGCGGCTCCTACGGCGTGCCCACGCCCATCGCGATGGTCATCGACCTGGACGTGATCCGCGACGCCCCGGTGCGGTTCGTCCGCTCCGGGATCGGCGACGCGCTCTCGAACATCTCGTCCGTCGCCGACTGGGAGCTCTCGCACAAGATCACCGGCGAGCAGGTGGACGGCCTGGCCGCCGCCATGGCCCGTACGGCCGGCGAGGCCGTCCTGCGCCACCCCGGCGGCTGCGGCGACGACACCTTCCTCACCGTGCTCGCGGAAGCCCTGGTGCTCACCGGCATCGCCATGTCGATCAGCGGGGACAGCCGGCCGGCCTCCGGCGCCTGCCACGAGATCAGCCACGCCTTCGACCTGCTCTACCCCGGGCGCTCCGCGCTCCACGGCGAGCAGGTCGGCCTCGGCGCCGCCTTCGCGATGTTCCTGCGCGGCGCCGACGAGCAGGCCGGGCTGTTCGTCGAATCGCTGCGCGGCCACGGGCTGCCCGTGCTGCCCGCCGAGATGGGGTTCACCGTGGACGAGTTCGTCGCGGCCGTCGAGTACGCCCCCCAGACCCGCCCGGGACGCTTCACGATCCTGGAGCACCTCAACCTGTCCACAGCCGAGATCAGGGACGCTTACGCCGACTATGCCAAGACCATCCGTAGCTGAACTCCGGCCCGTCGTCCATCCGCCGGGCGTCAAGGACCGGCGCAGTGGCGAGCACTGGGGCGGTCGCCTGTACATGCGCGAGATCTCCCTGCGCATCACCCGCGTCCTGGTGAACACCAAGGTCACGCCCAACCAGCTGACCTACGTGATGACGCTCGCCGGTGTCCTGGCCGCCCCGGCGCTGCTCGTGCCGGGCATCGCCGGCGCCGTCCTCGGCGTGCTCTGCGTCCAGATGTACCTGCTGCTCGACTGCGTCGACGGCGAGGTCGCCCGCTGGAAGAAGCAGTTCTCGCTGTCCGGCGTGTACCTGGACCGGGTCGGCGCCTACCTGTGCGACGCGGCGGTCCTCGTCGGCTTCGGCCTGCGCGCCTCGGATCTGTGGGGCACCGGCCGGATCGACTGGCTGTGGGCGTTCCTGGGCACCCTCGCGGCCCTCGGCGCCATCCTGATCAAGGCCGAGACCGACCTGGTCGGCGTCGCCCGGCACCAGACCGGCAAGGAGCCCGTCGCCGAGGCCGCCGCCGAGCCGCGATCCTCCGGCATGGCGCTGGCCCGCCGGGCCGCGTCCGCGCTCAAGTTCCACCGGCTCGTCCTCGGCATCGAGGCCTCGCTGCTCATCCTGCTCCTGGCGATCCTGGACCAGGTCCGGGGCGACCTGTTCTTCTCCCGGCTCGGCGTGGCCGTGCTGGCCGGCATCGCGATGCTCCAGACCGTGCTGCACCTGGTGTCGATCCTGGCCTCCAGCAGGCTCAAGTGACGACGCCGATGCGGCTGGGCGCCGTGATCATCACCATGGGCAACCGCCCCGACGAGCTCAAGGCGCTCCTCGACTCGGTGGCCCGCCAGGAGGGCGATCCGGTCGAGGTCGTCGTCGTGGGCCAGGGGGTGCGGGTCACCGGGCTCCCCGAGGGCGTGCGCTGCGTCGAACTGCCCGAGAACCTGGGCATCCCCGGCGGCCGCAACGTCGGCATCGAGGCCTTCGGCCCCGGTGGCTGCGAGGTCGACGCCCTGCTCTTCCTCGACGACGACGGGCTGCTGGAGCGCACCGACACCGCCGAGCTGTGCCGGCAGGCGTTCGCCGAGGACCCCCGGCTCGGGATCGTCAGCTTCCGGATCGCCGATCCGGAGTCCGGTGAGACCCAGCGGCGGCACGTGCCCCGGCTGCGCGCCTCGGACCCGATGCGCTCCTCCCGCGTGACCACCTTCCTGGGCGGCGCCAACGCCGTCCGCACATCGGTGTTCCAGCAGGTCGGCGGGTTGCCGGGGGAGTTCTTCTACGCGCACGAGGAGACGGACCTCGCCTGGCGGGCGCTCGACGCCGGGTGGCTGATCGACTACCGGGCGGACATGGTGCTCCTGCATCCGACGACCGCCCCCTCCCGGCACGCCGTCTATCACCGTATGGTGGCCCGTAACCGGGTGTGGCTCGCCCGCCGTAACCTGCCCGCTCCGCTGGTCCCGGTCTACCTGGGCGTCTGGCTCCTGCTGACGCTCCTGCGCAGACCCTCGGCCCCGGCGCTCAAGGCCTGGTTCGGTGGGTTCAAGGAGGGATGGACCACTCCCTGCGGTCCCCGGCGCCCCATGAGGTGGCGCACGGTCTGGCGGCTGACCCGGCTGGGCCGACCGCCTGTCATCTGAGACGCTCGCGTCTGAGAACATACGTGGTCCCGGGACGTACGCGATCACGGAGCCTGCATGATCACGGGCCGAGCGCCCAGGCCCGATGCCACCTTCTGCCGCATCTTGAAGACGGAAAGTTTCATCTTGTGAGTGACACAACCCAGGATGGCGTCCTCGCCACGAGCAAGCCGCCGTCCGAAGACGCGGGGCTGACCCCGGCGCAGCTCGCCAGGAAGTACGGCCTGTCCGTCAGCGGTGCCCGGCCGACGCTGGCCGAATACGTGCGCCAGCTCTGGGACCGGCGCCACTTCATCATGGCGTTCTCCAGGGCCAAGCTCATGGCCCAGTACAGCGAGGCGAAGCTCGGCCAGATCTGGCAGGTGGCGACCCCCCTGCTCAACGCGCTGGTCTACTACCTGATCTTCGGCCTGATCATGAACGCCGGCCGCGGCATGGAGAAGGGGGTCTACATCCCCTTCCTGGTGACGGGCATCTTCGTCTTCACCTTCACCCAGAGCTCGCTGATGGCGGGAGTCCGGGCCATCCCCGGCAACCTCGGCCTGGTCCGGGCCCTGCACTTCCCGCGCGCCTCCCTGCCGATCTCCTTCTCGATGCAGCAGCTCCAGCAGCTGCTCTACTCGATGATCGTCGTGCTGATCGTCACGGTCTCCTTCGGCAACTACCCGAGGCCGGCTTGGCTCCTCGTCCTCCCGACCCTGGCGCTCCAGTTCCTCTTCAACACCGGCCTCGCGCTGATCTTCGGGCGGATGGGTTCCAAGACCCCCGACCTCGCGCAGCTGATGCCGTTCATCACGCGTACGTGGATGTACGCCTCGGGCGTCATGTTCTCGATCAGCGGGGCGCTGGAGGACCGGCACGTGCCCGCGTGGGTCACCGACGTGCTCCAGTGGAACCCGGCCGCGATCTACATGGACCTGGTCCGGTTCGCGCTGATCGACGACTACGGCCGCAGCAACCTGCCGCCGCACGTCTGGGCCTTCGCCGTCGGCTGGGCCGTCGTGATCGGCCTCGGCGGTTTCGTGTACTTCTGGAAGGCTGAGGAGCGTTACGGCCGTGGCTGAGAACAACCGGGGCAACGTCCCCACCGTCATCGCCGACGACGTGCACATCGTCTACCGCGTCAACGCCGGCCGGTCCGGCAAGGGCAGCGCCACCGCCGCGCTGAGCAAGATACTCCGCCGGGGCAAGGGCGACGCCCCGGGCGTCCGCCGGGTCCACGCCGTGCGCGGCGTGTCCTTCACGGCGTACCGCGGTGAGGCCATCGGCGTCATCGGCTCCAACGGCTCCGGCAAGTCCACCCTGCTGCGCGCCATCGCGGGCCTGCTGCCCTGCGAGTCCGGCAAGGTCTACACCGACGGCCAGCCCTCGCTGCTGGGTGTCAACGCCGCACTGATGAACGACCTCACCGGTGAGCGCAACGTGGTCCTCGGCGGTCTCGCGATGGGAATGAGCCGCGAGCAGATCCGGGAGCGCTACGACGACATCGTCGACTTCTCGGGCATCAACGACAAGGGCGATTTCATCTCCCTTCCGATGCGCACGTACTCCTCCGGTATGGCGGCGCGCCTGCGCTTTTCCATTGCCGCGGCCAAGGACCACGACGTTCTGATGATCGATGAGGCCCTGGCCACCGGTGACCGCAAGTTCCAGGTGCGTTCCGAGGAGCGCATCCGCGAACTGCGCAAGCACGCCGGAACCGTTTTCCTGGTGAGCCACAACAACAAGTCCATCCGCGACACCTGCAGCCGCGTGCTGTGGCTGGAGAAGGGTGAACTGCTGATGGACGGGCCCACCGAGGAAGTCGTCTCGGCCTACGAGAAGGCGACCAGCGCCTGACCGCGGTCCTCGCCGGCCCCCGTCGCTCCGAGCGGCGGGGGCTTCGGCATGTCCGGGGCGTCCGCGCCGACATTCGGTAGCCGGGTGAATACCCGAGAGGCTGCTGCGGCGTTGTACAGCGTAAGCTGGAGCAGTCCTGAATCACGCCAGAGGGGACGATTCCCCGCAGGTGAACGGCCTGGGGTACCCCGGGGAAAGTCCGGCGGCGTGTCCGAAATAGGATGTATTGGGTCGGCAGTGTAGAACGGGAGATGTGACGGCAATGGCTACGGGAATTCTCCGGCCCCCAGGCATCACGGCCGTCCCCCGCGCGGGCGGCGGGCGGTGACCCCCGGGCACGGTATCCGGCCACGGCGGGACGCGTCCCCCACAGCCCCCGACGCCCGAGCGCAGGCGTACGCCACCCTCGGCAAGGCACGCACGGAAAACTTCCCCGTCGCCCCGTCCTTCCTTCCCCGCGCCTGGCGCGACGGCCTCATGGCGGTGTACGGGTACGCCCGCCTGGTCGACGACATCGGCGACGGCGACCTCGCCCCCGGGGGCCACGACGCCGTGCTCCTCGGCCTCGACCCGGCCGCGGCGGACGAACCGCTCGCCATGCTCGACGCCCTCGAAGCCGACCTCCACCGTGTTTTCGGCGGTCCCGGCGGCTCCCCGCGCCACCCCCTCCTGCAGGCGCTCCAGCCCGTGGTCCGCGGCCACGGGCTCACCCCCGAGCCCTTCCTCGGGCTCATCGAGGCCAACCGCCGGGACCAGCGCGTCACGCGCTACGCCACCTACGGCGACCTCCTCGCGTACTGCGAGCTCTCCGCGAACCCCGTCGGCCGCCTCGTGCTGTCCCTCACCGGAACCAGCACGCCCGAGCGGATCCGCCGCTCCGACGCCGTCTGCACCGCCCTGCAGATCGTCGAACACGTACAGGACGTCGCGGAGGACCTCGGCCGCGACCGCATCTACCTCCCGGCGCAGGACATGCGCCGCTTCCACGTGGCCGAGACCGACCTCAAGGCCCACCGCGCCGGCGCGTCCGTACGCTCCCTGGTCGCGTTCGAGGCGGAACGGGCCCGGGACCTGCTGAATGAGGGCCCCCCGCTCGTGGGTAGCGTGCACGGCAGGCTCCGGCTGCTGCTCGCGGGCTTCGTGGGAGGAGGGCGCGCCGCCCTGCGGGCCGTCACCGCCGCCGGATTCGACGTACTGCCCGGCCCGCCCAAGCCCACCAGGAGCGGTCTGCTCCGCGAGGTGGCCGCCGTCCTGCGCACAGCGCCGAGAAAGGGGTGAGCCCGACCGTGGAGGGTTCCGCACACACGTCCGCACCGTCCGCAGCGGTCCTGGCGGCGTACAGCTACTGCGAGGCCGTCACCGGCTCCCAGGCGCGCAACTTCGCGTACGGCATCCGGCTGCTGCCCTCCGACAAGCGGCAGGCGATGTCCGCGCTGTACGCGTTCTCCCGGCGCGTCGACGACATCGGCGACGGCGCGCTCGCCCCCGGGGCCAAGCTGGCCCGGCTGGAGGAGACCCGCGCCCTGCTCGGACGCGTCCGCGCCGAGGAGATCGACGAGGACGACACCGACCCGGTCGCCGTCGCCCTCGCCCACGCCGCCCGCCGCTTCCCGATCCCGCTCGGCGGCCTCGACGAGCTCATCGACGGCGTCCTCATGGACGTCCGCGGCGAGACCTACGAGACCTGGGACGACCTCAAGGCCTACTGCCGTTGCGTGGCCGGGGCCATCGGACGGCTCTCCCTCGGCGTGTTCGGCACCGTGCACACCGGCGGCCTCGGCGCCCCCGACGCCACGCGGGCCGCCGAGTACGCCGACACCCTCGGCCTCGCCCTCCAGCTCACCAACATCCTGCGCGACGTCCGCGAGGACGCCGCCAACGGGCGTACGTACCTGCCCGCCGAGGACCTCGCCAAGTTCGG
The DNA here is from genome assembly GCF_008704935.1 of Streptomyces vinaceus. Lineage (NCBI taxonomy): Bacteria > Bacillati > Actinomycetota > Actinomycetes > Kitasatosporales > Streptomycetaceae > Streptomyces > Streptomyces vinaceus. The sequence goes on along the minus strand of NZ_CP023692.1, from coordinate 1,309,548 downwards.
CTGCTCCGACGGGTTCGCGAGCGAGCGGCTGCCCGCCGGCGCCGACTTCGCCGGACTCGTCCACCACGAAGTGCGGCGCGCCCGCGCCCTGTTCGTCGAGGGCTACCGGCTGCTGCCCATGCTCGACCGGCGCAGCGGCGCCTGCGTAGCCGCCATGGCCGGCATCTACCGCCGCCTGCTCGACCGCATCGAGCGCGAACCCGAGGCCGTACTGCGCGGCCGCGTCTCGCTGCCCCCGCACGAGAAGGCGTACGTCGCCGTCCGCGGACTCTCCGGCCTCGACGCCCGGACCATCTCCCGCCAGAGCACGCGGAGGCGGGGCTGATGGGCCCGACGCAGACGCCGCGCACCACGAAGCGCGCTCCGCTGCCGCACGCCCGGCGGGCAACCCCGGCCGGGCCCGCCGCGTCTCACCGTGCGGGCTCCGCCCGGACGGCCGCCCCGGCGGGCCGTACGCGTACGAGGGGGGAGGCCGCATGAGCGCGACCGAACAGCGCGCCGTCGTCATCGGCGGCGGACTCGCCGGCGTGACGGCCGCGCTCGAACTCGCCGACGCGGGAATGCGGGTCACCCTGCTCGAAGGCCGCCCGCGCCTGGGCGGCCTCGCCTTCTCCTTCAAGCGCGGCGAACTCACCGTCGACAACGGCCAGCACGTCTACCTGCGCTGCTGTACCGCCTACCGGTGGTTCCTCGACCGCGTCGGGGGAGCCGCCCTCGCCCCGATCCAGGACCGGCTCGACGTCCCCGTGCTCGACGTCGCCCACCCCGCCGGGCCGCGCCTGGGCCGACTGCGCCGCAGTGCCCTGCCCGTACCCCTGCACCTCGCGGGCTCCCTGGCCCGCTACCCGCACCTCTCGCTCGCCGAGCGGGCGAGCGTCGGCCGCGCCGCCCTCGCGCTGCGCCGGCTCGACCCCGCGGATCCCGCGCTGGACGGCGTGGACTTCGCGACCTGGCTCGGCCGCCAGGGCCAGAGCCCGCGCACCATCGAGGCCCTGTGGGACCTCGTCGGCATCGCCACCCTCAACGCGACCGCCGCCCACTCCTCGCTGGGCCTGGCCGCCATGGTCTTCAAGACCGGCCTGCTCTCCGAGAACGGCGCCGCCGACATCGGCTGGGCCACCGTCCCGCTCGGCGACCTGCACGACACCCTCGCCCGCGAACAGCTCGACTCCGCCGGCGTACGCACCGAACTGCGCACCCGGGTGACCCGCGTCTCCCGTACCCAGGACGGGAACTGGCGGGTCGACACCGAGGGCGAGTCCCTCGACGCCGGCACGGTCGTCCTCGCCGTCCCGCAGCGCGAGGCGCACGGCCTGCTGCCGCCCGGCGCCCTCGCCGACCCGGACAAGCTCCTGGACATCGGCACCGCGCCCATCCTCAACGTCCACGTCGTCTACGACCGCAAGGTGCTCAGGCAGCCCTTCTTCGCCGCGCTCGGCTCCCCGGTCCAGTGGGTGTTCGACCGGACCGACGCCTCCGGGCTGCCCGACGGCGGCCAGTACCTGGCGCTGTCCCAGTCGGCCGCCCAGGACGACATCGACGAGCCCGTCTCGGTGCTGCGCACCAAGTACCTGCCCGAGCTCGAACGGCTGCTGCCGGCCGCGCGGGGCGCCAAGGTACGGGACTTCTTCGTGACCCGGGAGCGGACCGCCACGTTCGCCCCCACCCCCGGCGTCGGCCGGCTGCGCCCCGGCGCGCGGACCGACACGCCGGGCCTCTACCTCGCCGGTGCGTGGACCGCCACCGGCTGGCCCGCGACCATGGAGGGCGCTGTCCGCAGCGGACTGAGCGCGGCGCACGCCGCGCTCGCCGCACTCGGCCGCCACCGGGAGCACCCCCTGCAGGAGGCGGCATGACGACCACCAGCACGAACGCAGCAGCACGTACAGGACACAGAGGAGAGCCAGTGAACCCGGGGAATCCGGCTGTCGAGAACACGGACGCCGGCAACGGCGCAGCCGGAGGGGGCGTGGAGAAGGCGGACACGCTGGCACTCCTGGAGCGCGGCCGCGCCCTGTCGACCCCCGTGCTCCGCGCCGCGGTCGACCGGCTGGCGGCGCCCATGGACACCGTCGCCGCGTACCACTTCGGCTGGATCGACGCCCAGGGCAACGCGGCGGACGGTGACGGCGGCAAGGCCGTGCGCCCCGCCCTCGCGCTGCTCTCCGCCGAAGCCGCCGGGGCCTCGGCCGAGGTCGGCATCCCCGGCGCCGTCGCCGTCGAGCTCGTCCACAACTTCTCCCTGCTCCACGACGACCTCATGGACGGCGACGAGCAGCGCCGCCACCGCGACACCGTGTGGAAGGTGCACGGCCCGGCGCTGGCGATCCTCGTCGGCGACGCCCTCTTCGCCCTCGCCAACGAGGTGCTGCTGGAGCTGGGCACCGTCGAGGCCGGCCGCGCCACGCGCCGGCTGACCACCGCCAGCCGCAAGCTCATCGACGGCCAGGCCCAGGACATCTCCTACGAGCACCGCGAGCGCGTCAGCGTCGAGGAATGCCTGGAGATGGAGGGCAACAAGACGGGCGCCCTGCTCGCCTGCGCGGTCTCCATCGGCGCCGTCCTCGGCGGCGCGGACGACCGCACCGCCGACAAGCTGGAGGAGTACGGCTACCACCTCGGCCTCGCCTTCCAGGCCGTCGACGACCTCCTCGGCATCTGGGGCGACCCCGAGGCCACCGGCAAGCAGACCTGGAGCGACCTGCGCCAGCGCAAGAAGTCCCTGCCGGTCGTCGCCGCCCTCGCGGCGGGCGGGCCCGCCTGCGAGGAGCTCGGACGGCTCCTCGCCGCCGACGCCAAGAGCAACGACTTCGAGAACTTCTCGGAGGAGGAGTTCGCGGCGCGCGCCGCGCTCATCGAGGCCGCGGGCGGGCGCGAGTGGACCGCCCAGGAGGCACGCCGCCAGCACGCGATCGCCATCCGCGCGCTGGACGACGTGGACATGCCGCAGCGGGTGCGCGAACAGCTCGTCGCGCTCGCCGACTTCGTCGTCGTGCGCAAGAGGTGACCGCCACCCGGGCAGGGATATGACGCGCGAGTCGCCGGCCGGCGCCCCCTGACGGGGGCGCCCGGCCGACGGCGTACCCCCAGCACAGCAGAGGTTCACTGCCACGTAAGGGGAAGCCATGACAGCGACGACCGACGGCGCCGGTACCCCCGGCGCCGATCCGGGGATCACCGCACCGGAGACGGTGCAGGGTGCGCAGGAGGCCGCCGCGCGCGCGACCCGGCACCTGCTCGCCCGCCAGGACGCGGCCGGGTGGTGGAAGGGCGACCTGGAGACCAACGTCACCATGGACGCCGAGGACCTCCTGCTGCGCCAGTTCCTCGGGATCGGGGACGAGGCCACCACGCAGGCCGCCGCCCTCTTCATCCGCGGCGAGCAGCGTACGGACGGCACCTGGGCCACCTTCCACGGCGGACCGCCCGAACTCTCCGCCACCATCGAGGCGTACGTCGCCCTGCGGCTCGCCGGTGACGCGCCCGACGCACCGCACATGGCCCGCGCCTCCGCCTGGATCCGGTCCCACGGCGGGATCGCCGCCGCACGCGTCTTCACCCGCATCTGGCTGGCCCTGTTCGGCTGGTGGAGCTGGGACCACCTGCCCGAACTCCCGCCCGAGCTGGTCTTCCTGCCGCCGTGGGTGCCGCTGAACATCTACGACTTCGGCTGCTGGGCCCGCCAGACCATCGTCCCGCTGACCGTGGTCTCCGCGAAGCGGCCCGTACGCCCGGCCCCGTTCGCCCTGGACGAGCTGCACACCGACGCGCGGCGGCCCTACCCCGCGGCCAAGCGGCCTGCGCCGCTGGCCAGTTGGGAGGGCGCCTTCCAGCGGATGGACAAGGCGCTGCACGTCTACCGCCGGTTCGCCCCGCGCCGGCTGCGCAAGGCCGCGATGGACACCGCCGCCCGCTGGATCATCGAGCGCCAGGAGAACGACGGCTGCTGGGGCGGGATCCAGCCACCCGCCGTGTACTCCGTCATTGCCCTGCACCTGCTCGGGTACGACCTCGCCCACCCGGTGATGCGGGCCGGGCTGGAGTCCCTCGACCGGTTCGCGGTGTGGCGCGAGGACGGCGCCCGGATGATCGAGGCCTGCCAGTCACCGGTCTGGGACACCTGCCTCGCCGCCATCGCCCTGGTCGACGCGGGCCTGGAACCCGACCACCCGGCCCTGGTGAAGGCCGCCGACTGGATGCTCGGCGAGGAGATCGTACGCACCGGGGACTGGGCGGTGCGCCGACCCGGACTCGCCCCCGGGGGCTGGGCGTTCGAATTCCACAACGACACCTACCCCGACATCGACGACACCGCCGAAGTGGTCCTCGCGCTGCGCCGGATCAAGCATCCGGAGCCGGCCCGGGTCGAGGCCGCCATCGCCCGCGGGGTCTCGTGGAACCTCGGGATGCAGTCCGGGAACGGGGGCTGGGGCGCCTTCGACGCCGACAACACCAGCCCCTTCCCGAACCGGCTGCCGTTCTGCGACTTCGGCGAGGTCATCGACCCGCCCTCGGCCGACGTCACCGCCCACGTCGTGGAGATGCTCGCCGTCGAGGGCAAGGCGGCCGACCCGCGCACCCGGCGGGGCATCGCCTGGCTGCTCGCCGAACAGGAGCCCTCCGGCGCCTGGTTCGGCCGCTGGGGCACCAACTACGTGTACGGGACCGGGTCGGTGGTGCCGGCGCTGGCGGCCGCGGGCTTCGCCCCGGCGCACCCCGCGATCCGCCGCGCGGTGCGCTGGCTGGAATCCGTACAGAACGAGGACGGCGGGTGGGGCGAGGACCAGCGCTCCTACAAGGACCCGCAGTGGGCCGGGAAGGGGGCCTCCACCCCCTCGCAGACGGCCTGGGCGCTGATGGCCCTGCTCTCGGCGGGGGAGCGGGAGGGCAAGGCCGTCCGGCGCGGCATCGCGCACCTGGTGGAGACCCAACGCGGGGACGGCTCCTGGGACGAGCCGTACTTCACCGGAACCGGCTTCCCCTGGGACTTCTCCATCAACTACCACCTGTACCGGCAGGTCTTCCCGCTCACCGCGCTCGGCCGCTATCTGTACGGGGACCCCTTCGCGCCCGGGGAGGCCTGATGGCCGCAGCCCGGGCCGAAGGCCCCCGACCGTCCGGGGCGCCCGCCCCGCTGCTGGTCGCCTGCGCGCTGCGCATCGAGCAGGCGGCCCTGCGCAGCGGCGGCGGCCGCGGCGCCGCCCGGCCCGAACCGGGCTACGCCGTGCTGCGCACGGGCATGGGCCCGCGCGCAGCCGAGCGGGCGGTCGGCCGGGCGCTCGCCCGGCCCGGGCTGGCCCGGGCCCCCGTCCTGGCCACAGGTTTCTGCGCCGGGCTGGTCCCCGGCATGAGCCCCGGCGACCTCGTCGTCGCCGAGGAGACCCGGGATCCGCGGGGCACCGTCGCCTGCGAGGGCACCGCCCTGCTCGCCGAGGCACTGGCCCGGGCCGCTCCCGGCCGGACCGTGCACACCGGCGCACTGACCGGATCCGACCACGTCGTCCGCGGCCAGGAGCGCGCCGAGCTGCGCGCCACCGGCGCCATCGCGGTCGACATGGAGTCCGCGGCCACCCTGTGGACCGCCGAGGAGGCCGCCGCCGATGGCTGGAACCGTCCGGTTGCGGCCGTCCGGGTGATCGTGGACGCTCCGGAGCATGAGCTCGTCCGCATCGGCACGCTCCGCGGTGGAATATCGGCCTTCCGCGTATTGCGTGCCGTACTGCCCGCGTTTTATGACTGGCACCGTTCTTTTCTGCTCCCCAGGAGGTGAGCCAGATGGCCATGCCGCTGCGACAGTCCATCAGGGTCGGGACGTATCTTCTCGAACAGAAGCTCCGCAAGCGTGAGAAGTTCCCGCTGATCGTCGAGCTGGAACCGCTCTACGCCTGCAATCTGGCCTGCGAGGGGTGCGGGAAGATCCAGCACCCGGCGGGCGTGCTCAAGCAGCGCATGCCGGTGGCCCAGGCGGTCGGCGCCGTCCTGGAGTCCGGCGCGCCGATGGTGTCCATCGCGGGCGGCGAGCCCCTGATGCACCCGCAGATCGACGAGATCGTCCGGCAGTTGGTGGCCAAGCGGAAGTACGTTTTCCTGTGCACCAACGCGATGCTGCTGCGCAAGAAGATCGAGAAGTTCACCCCGTCGCCGTACTTCGCGTTCGCGGTGCACATCGACGGACTGCGCGAACGCCACGACGAGTCGGTGGCCAAGGAAGGCGTCTTCGACGAGGCGGTCGCCGCCATCAAGGAGGCGAAGAGGCGCGGGTTCCGGGTCACCACCAACTCCACCTTCTTCAACACCGACACCCCGCAGACGATCATCGAGGTGCTCAACTACCTCAATGACGACCTCAAGGTCGACGAAATGATGATCTCGCCCGCTTACGCCTATGAAAAGGCCCCCGACCAGGAGCACTTCCTGGGCGTCGAACAGACCCGGGAACTCTTCAGGAAGGCCTTCGCGGGCGGCAACCGGCGGCGCTGGCGGCTCAACCACTCCCCGCTCTTCCTCGACTTCCTGGAAGGCAAGGTGGATTTCCCCTGCACCGCCTGGGCCATTCCCAATTACTCCCTCTTCGGCTGGCAGCGCCCCTGCTACCTGATGAGCGACGGCTACGTGCCGACGTACCGGGAGCTGATCGAGGAGACCGACTGGAGCAAGTACGGCCGTGGAAAGGACCCGCGCTGCGCGAATTGCATGGCGCACTGCGGGTACGAGCCCACCGCCGTCCTGGCCACCATGGGCTCTCTCAAGGAATCCCTGCGCGCCGCCCGCGAGACGGTCTCGGGGAACCGGGAGAAGCAGTGACCGGCTTCGACCTCCGCGCCCTGCTCGACGAGCGGGGCGGGGAACGGTACGAGCTGCACGCGCGCCACCTCAACCACCAGCTGCCGCGCATGCTGCACACGATCGGCTTCGACAAGGTCTACGTACGGGCCGAGGGCGCGCACTTCTGGGACGCCGAGGGCAACGACTACCTGGACATGCTCGCCGGGTTCGGGGTCATGGGCCTGGGCCGGCACCACCCGGTCGTCCGCAGGGCCCTGCACGACGTCCTGGACGCCCAGCTCGCCGACCTGACCCGGTTCGACTGCCAGCCGCTGCCCGGGCTGCTGGCGGAGAAGCTGCTCTCGTACAGTCCGCACCTGGACCGGGTCTTCTTCGGCAACAGCGGCACCGAGGCGGTGGAGACGGCCCTGAAGTTCGCCCGGTACGCCACGGGCCGGCCCAGGATCCTGTACTGCGACCACGCCTTCCACGGGCTGACCACGGGCTCGCTGTCGGTCAACGGCGAGGGCGGGTTCCGGGACGGGTTCGCGCCGCTGCTGCCCGATACGAAGATCGCCCTCGGGGACCTGGCCGCCCTGGAGCGGGAGCTGAAGCGGGGCGACGTCGCCGCCTTCGTCGTCGAGCCGATCCAGGGCAAGGGCGTGCTCGCGGCCCCGCCCGGCTTCCTGCGCGCCGCGCAGGAGCTGCTGCGCCGGCACAAGGCGCTGCTGATCGCGGACGAGGTGCAGACGGGGCTCGGCCGGACCGGCGACTTCTACGCGTACCAGCACGAGCCGGGCGTGGAGCCGGATCTGGTGTGCGTGGCCAAGGCCCTTTCCGGCGGCTACGTGCCGGTGGGCGCCACCCTGGGCAAGGACTGGATCTTCAAGAAGGTCTACTCGTCCATGGACCGGGTGCTCGTGCACTCCGCCAGCTTCGGCTCCAACGCGCAGGCGATGGCGGCCGGGCTGGCGGTGCTCTCCGTGATGGAGGAGGAGTCGGTGGTCGCGAACGCACGCGCCATGGGCGACCTGCTGCGCGGGCGGCTCGCGGCGCTCGTCGACGAGTACGAGCTGCTCCACGAGGTGCGCGGGCGCGGACTGATGATCGGCATCGAGTTCGGTCGGCCGTCCTCGCTCGGACTGCGCAGCCGGTGGACCATGCTCCAGGCGGCCCGCAAGGGGCTCTTCGCCCAGATGGTCGTGGTGCCGCTGCTGCAGAAGCACCGGATCCTGACGCAGGTGTCGGGTGACCACCTGGAGGTCATCAAGCTCATCCCGCCGCTGATCGTGGACGAGCGGGACGTCGACCGGTTCGTCGGTGCCTTCCGCGAGGTCATGGACGAGGCGCACGGCGGCGGCGCCCTCATGTGGGACTTCGGCAGGACGCTGGTGAAGCAGGCCGTCGGCGGCGGCTGACGGCCCGCTCCACGGGCTAGGGAGTGTCGTCGAAGTGGCGTCGGCCGCCCGTCAGGGCGGTGGTCGGCGGGGTCTGGTGCGTGCGATCGCAAGGCGGAGGAGGGAATCGACGCGGAGCGTCGGTGACCGACGACAACGCGGCGAGCGTGCGTGCCAGACCCCGCCGACCAGACGGGACTTTGACGACACGACCTAGCGGTCGAGCAGCCGGTCCCGCAGCCTGCCGAGGGTCTCGGAGGAGAGTCCGAGGCCCTCGGCGAGGTACCGGTCGACCCCGCCCCAGTACGTGTCGATCGCGTCGAACGCGGCGGTCAGGTACTCGGCGCGGGCGTCGAACAGCGGCGCGAGCAGCTCCATCACCTCGGGGGAGCGGGCCTCGGGCGCCTCGCTGCCGCGGCGCACGCGGTAGCGCCGGTGCGGGGCGTTGGACTCCAGGTAGTCCGCCACGATCGCCTCGCGCTCGACGCCCAGTGCGAGCAGGGTGACGGCGATCGACAGGCCGGCCCGGTCCTTGCCGGCCGCGCAGTGCATGAGCGCCGGGACGCTGTCCTCGGCGAGGGCGTGCACGACCCGGCTGTGCTCGGCGGTGCGGTTCTCGATCATCGCGCGGTAGGAGTCGGCCATCCGGTCGGCGGCCTTTCCGTCGCCGAGGAGCCCGCGGAGCTGTTCGACCCCTCCGTCGCGGACCATCTTCCAGAACTCCTTGCCGTCGGCCGGATCCGACAGCGGGATGTTGACGTTCCGTACGCCGGGGAGCTCCACGTCGAGCCCCTCCAGGGCGTGGTCGGCGTTGTTGCGGAAGTCGAAGATGGTGTGCAGGCCGAGCGATGCGAGGAATTCTGCATCGGTTTCGGTGGCATGTGCCAGATGTCCGCTACGGAACAGTTTTCCCGGCTTGACCCGGCGCCCGTCGGTGGTCGGCAACCCGCCCACGTCACGGAAGTTGCGCACTCCTTCGAGTTCGGGCTCGGGTACGGGCTCCGTCAGTGCGGGCCGGGGTATCTGCTGGGTCACGGGGCACTCCTCCGCATCGTGGCGGTCTGTCCGAATTACGCTACTTGGCACCAACTTGCCATTGCCGGAGGCGAGATCGGACCCGGCCCCGTGAGCCAGATCATACGGTGACCGTGAGTGCCTGATCACCGAAGTCGAATGGCCCGGCCGGAGCGGTTGTTGGCGCCGGGGAATGGACGGAGGGTGACCGGAATTCCGTCGGATTCCCCGTTCTGTGAATCCGTCAGGAAATTCGTGGCTTGTTCCGCGTGCCTCAACTCGATTACCTTCGCGATCGATCCGGATGGACCGCCGAATCCTGCCGCCGTCCGGAAACCGCACCCGACTATTCACGCGCGCGGCAGGAGCGGGGGAACCAGGTAGGCCGCTGTTCCGGATCTTTCGGTCCGAACAGCTCGGGGTGAAGCCGTTCATGTTCCGTTCATGCGCGGCCGGACATCTCCAGTCCGAACCCGACAGCTCACCTCGCAGGCGACGGAGAGGAATTCGCCATGCCTGCAAAGGGTAAGCACCGACGTCCCAAGTCCCGTTCCGTGGCGCGCGGCTTCGCCGTCGCGGGCACCGGCGGTGCGGCCCTCGCGCTGCCGCTGCTCGGTGCCGCCGGCGCCCAGGCGGCTCCGGCCTCCGCACCCGCCGCGGCTCCCGCGCAGGCCCCGCAGCTCCCGGCGGCCCCGGTGTCCGTGCCCACCGCCGTCCAGCAGGGTTCGCCGGCCACTTCGGCCGTCTACACGGTCGTGCCGGGGGACTACCTCTCCAAGATCGCCCAGGACCGGCACCTGGCGGGCGGCTGGCAGCAGCTGTACGCGGACAACCGCGAGGCCGTCGGCAGCGACCCCTCGCTGATCCACCCCGGGCTGAAGCTGACCCTCGCCGCGAAGGGCGTCGAGGCTCCGGCCGCCGAGCCGGCCCCGGCCCCGGCGAAGAAGTCCTCGCACGCGGCGGCGGACGAGAAGGCCTCCGCCCCCGAGGCGGCCCCCGCGGCCCCCGCTGCGCCCGCAGCGCCCGCCCAGAAGAGCGCCACCGCCCGGTCCGCCGCCGGTGCGGTCAGCGCCGCCGGCTTCGTCGCCCCCGTCGCCGGTGGCGGCATCTCCACCCAGTACAAGACCCCCGGCGCCATGTGGTCCAGCGGTTACCACACCGGTGTCGACTTCATCGCGAGCTCCGGCACCACCGTCCGCGCCGTCGGCGCGGGCACCGTGGTCTCCGCGGGCTGGGGCGGCGCGTACGGCAACGAGGTCGTCATCCGGCACGCGGACGGCAAGTACTCCCAGTACGGCCACCTGTCCCAGCTCTCCGTCTCGGTCGGCCAGAGCGTCGCCGGCGGCCAGACCATCGGCCTCTCCGGCTCCACGGGCAACTCCACCGGCCCGCACCTGCACTTCGAGATCCGTACCGGGCCGTCCTACGGCTCGGACATCGACCCGCTGGCCTACCTCCGCTCGAAGGGCGTGAGCATCTGACGGCTCCCGTCGTCAGCGGGCCGCAGGACACGTGAGGCCGGGACCCGAGGGGGGTCCCGGCCTCACGCGCTGTTATTCCGTACCGACCAGGTGGTATAGATCACGGCCCGTCAACCCCTGCCTACGGTGGCGTAGGTCACGTGTCGGGGTGAAGGATGTGTCCTCGTGGCAGCGACGAAGACGACACTCAAGACCATCGGCTCGTACGCGGCGATCGGGGACAGCTTCACCGAGGGTGTGGGGGACCCGGGGCCCGGGGGGACCTTTCTCGGCTGGGCGGACCGACTGGCCGTACTCCTGGCCGATCAGCGCGAGGAAAACGAGTTCCGGTACGCGAACCTGGCCGTGCGGGGGCGCCTCCTCGACCAGATCGTGGCCGAACAGGTCCCCCGGGCCAAGGAGCTCGCACCGGACCTGGTGAGCTTCTGCGCGGGCGGGAACGACATCATCCGGCCCGGCAGCGACCCGGACGACGCGGCGGAGCGGTTCGAGGCGGCGGTCGCCGACCTCACCGGGGCCGTCGGCCAGGTCATGATCACCACGGGCTTCGACACCCGGGGCGTTCCGGTCCTCAAGCACCTGCGGGGCAAGATCGCGACGTACAACGCGCACGTGCGCGCCATCGCCGACCGCTACGACTGCCCGGTGCTCGACCTCTGGTCGCTCAAGTCCGTACAGGACCGCCGGGCTTGGGACGACGACCGGCTGCACCTGTCGCCCGAGGGGCACACCCGGGTCGCGCTGCGCGCCGCCCAGGTGCTGGGGCTGGAGGTGCCGACCGACCCCGACCAGCCGTGGCCGCCGCAACAGCCGCGCGGCTCGGTGGACGTGACCCGGGACAACATCCAGTGGGCCCGGGAGTACCTGGTGCCGTGGATCGGGCGTCGGCTGCGCGGGGAGTCCTCCGGGGACCACGTGGAGGCGAAGCGCCCCGACCTGCTGCCCCTGTAGGGCGACGGCGGGGACGGAAGGGGCAGGGGGAGCGCCCGAGAACGGGGGCGCGCGGCGGAATCCTTCGGGGGCGGTACGCGTTGGCAAGGTGGTAGACCGGTATTCGTACGGCCTCACGACCATCCGCCCCACCCTCCCAGGAGGCGCTTTGACCGGCTCCCGTCCCCTGCGTCCTCGGCTGCGCGCCCTGCGGCCCGAAGCCTTCGGCGCGGATCCGTCCGGCGCCCGCCTGGAGCGGATCCGGCGCTCGCCGAACTTCGCCGACGGCGTCTTCCAGAACCCGGTCGGGGCCCGGACCAGGCCCTCCGGCTCCATGATGGAGTTCGCCAAGATCTACTTCCACAAGGAGCAGCGGACCCGGCGCAATCCGGGTGCGCCCATCCCGGTGTACCCGACGACCCTGGCCGAGCTGGCGAAACCGCCGGTGAGCGGGTTGCGCCTGACCTGGATGGGGCACTCGGGCGTACTCGCGGAGATCGACGGGCGGCGGGTGCTGTTCGACCCCGTATGGGGGGAGCGGTGCTCGCCGTTCCCGTTCGCCGGGCCCAAGCGGCTGCACCCCGTCCCCGTGCCGCTGGCCTCGCTGGGGCCGGTCGACGCCGTGGTGATCTCGCACGACCACTACGACCACCTCGACCTGCCGACCATCAAGGAGCTGGCCGGGACGGACACGGTCTTCGCCGTCCCGCTCGGCGTCGGCGCGCACCTGGAGCGCTGGGGCGTCCCGCCGGGCCGGCTGCGCGAGCTGGACTGGAACGAGGCCACCGAGATCGCGGGGCTCTCGCTGACGGCGACCCCGGCACGGCACTTCTGCGGGCGCGGCCTGCGCAACCAGCAGAACACCCTGTGGGCCTCATGGGTGGTCGCGGGCGACCGGCACCGGATCTTCCACAGCGGTGACACGGGCTACTTCCCCGGCTTCGCGGAGATCGGCGCCGCGCACGGCCCCTTCGACGCCACGATGATCCAGATCGGTGCCTACTCGGAGTACTGGCCCGACATCCACATGACCCCCGAGGAGGGCATGCAGGCCCACCTCGACCTCCAGGGCGGGATCCCGCACGGCATCATGCTGCCGATCCACTGGGGCACCTTCAACCTGGCGCTGCACCCGTGGGACGAGCCGGGCGAGGGCACCGTGACCGCCGCGAAGGAGGCGGGCGCCGGTATCGCGCTGCCGGTCCCGGGCCAGCCCTTCGAGCCGGGCGCGGCCGATGTGCCCGCCGAGCCGTGGTGGCGCCCCTTCGTCCTCGGCGCGCCCTCGGGCGGTCCCGTCGACGGTCCGGCGGCCGTGCCCCGGCCGGAGGCGGGCGGGGTCACGGCCACGGCGGCCCGGGTGGCTTCCGGGGCCGTCGACGGCGGGCAGGAGAAGCCGGAGTCCGTCGGGTCCTGACCCCGGCGGGTCCGCGGGCCCGGGACGCGGCGCGGGCGGGCCGCGACCGGGCCGCCCGCCGCACCCGGGGGGTGGTGCGTCGCGGGAGCCGGTCGGGAACGTGCGCCCCCGGCGGATTCGGGCTGTCGTACGAGCGCTCCGCCGGGAGCGGGAAGCAGCCCGGCGAAGTTCCCCAACTGGCTGTCAGCAGCGTGATCGTGCGGTCTAGCGTGGGTATCCGGTGATCAACACCGTGATCCACACCGGGCTCCGGAACCCTGGGGGCCCGGGCCCCACGTAGAGGACGCCGATGTCCGGACTCCGCGCCGCCCGCCACGCCCCGTCGAGACACGCCGCCACCGGTCCCGGCCGGCAGATAAGGCCCCAGCTGGTGCGCGCCTCCCTGCTGCCCACGCTCGCGGCCGCCCTCAGCGGAGCCGCCGCGGTGATCTTCACGCTCCAGCTCGGCGGGGGCGCGGGGGAGCGGGACGCCCGGCTGTGGCCCGTCCTGGCGGGCTGCGCCCTGCTCGCGGTCGGCGCGCTGGCCGCCGCCACGCTCGGGGCCGAGCGCTCCGCCAAGGCCGTACGGGACCGCTGCGAGGCGCTGCGCCGCTCCAGCGTGCGCGGACGCCAGGAACTGCGGACCGCCGCCGAGCGGCTGGAACGGGGCGAGCCGCCGGTCCGCCCGGTCCGCGGCGGCCCGACGGCGCCGCCGCCCGGCACCGACGCGGCCCGGGTCGACGAGTTCTGGCTGCTCTCCCAGGAGCTGCGCGGCGCCCGCGAACACGCGCACACCACCCTCGTACGGCTGGCCGGCCCGGCCGCGCCCTCCGACAGCGACCGCAAGGTCGAGGTGTTCGTCAACCTCGCGCGCCGGCTCCAGTCCCTCGTGCACCGGGAGATCTCCCTCCTCGACGAGCTGGAGGACACGGTCGAGGACCCCGACCTCCTCAGGGAGCTCTTCCACGTCGACCACCTCGCGACCCGGATCCGCCGCCACGCCGAGAACCTGGCCGTCCTCGGCGGCGCCGCCTCCCGACGCCAGTGGACCCGGCCCATCGACCTGAGCGAGGTGCTGCGCTCCTCCGTCGCGGAGGTCGAGCAGTACACGCGGGTCAAGGTGGTTCCCCCGGCGGGCGGCACCGTACGCGGCCACGCCGTCGCCGACGTGGTGCACCTGCTGGCCGAACTCGTCGAGAACGCCACGGTGTTCTCCGCCCCCGACACCGACGTGGTGCTGCGCGCCGAACGGGTCACCGCGGGCATCGCCATCGAGGTGGAGGACCGCGGACTGGGCATGCCGGCCGCCGAGCAGCACCGGATGAACGCCCTGCTCGTCGACCCCGAGCAGGTCAGCGTCCGGCAGCTGCTGGCGGACGGGCGGATCGGCCTCTTCGTGGTCTCGGCGCTCGCCCGGCGGCACGGGATCGCCGTCGAGCTCAAGTCCAACATCTACGGCGGGGTGCTCGCGGTGCTGGTGCTGCCGCAGGAACTGCTGGGGGCCGAGGCGCCGAGCGCCGCCGACGCGCTCGGGGGCTCCCGGGCCACGTCGTGGGGGACCGGGGACGGGGCCGCCGGGATGCCCCCGCTGGAGCCGGTACGGGTGGCGATGCCCCGGAGGCCGCAGACGCGCCGGGTGCCGGAGCCGGAGCCCGTCGCACCGGCCTGGGCGGCGCCGCACGCGCCGCACCCGGAGCCGGACCACCGGGAGCCGGGCCGGGGGCAGGCCGCGGAGACGGGGCCCGCCCCGGACCCGGCGCCGGCGCCGGGCCGGGCCCCTGCCGCGGGCGCGGAGCCGGTCGTACGGTCGGCCGCGCGGCCCGTCGTACGCGAACCGGCGGCTCCGGCACCTGCTCCGGCGCCCGCGCCGGTCCCGCCGGCCACGGCCCTCGTCTCCGTACCGGCCGCCCGGACGGATCCCGACCGGCCGCCCCTGCCCCGCCGGCGCGCCCAGGACCACCTCGTCCCGCAGCTGCGCGACGCCCCCGCCCCCCGGCCGGCCGACGCGCCCGAACAACCCGTCCACGATCCGGGCCTGATGGCCGCCTTCCAGCGGGGCTTCGGCCTCGCCCAGACGGAGAACCAGCCATGACCCCGACCTCTCACCCCGGCAAGGAGCGCACCACCATGGGCGGCGAAGCGGCGACGAAGACCACCCGGCTCTCGGACCTCGACTGGCTGCTCAGCGGCCTCGTCCAGCGGGTCCCCTACACGCGCAGCGCGGTCCTCCTCACCGCCGACGGGCTCGTCACCTGCGTCCACGGCCTCGACGCCGACAGCGCGGACCACTTGGCGGCCTTGGCCTCGGGGCTCTACTCGCTCGGGCGGAGCGCCGGATCGCGCTTCGGGGACGGCGCCGGGGTCCGGCAGGTGGTGGTCGAGCTCGACACCGCGCTGGTCTTCGTGTCGGCGGCGGGCGCAGGCACCTGCCTCGCGGTCCTGGCCGACCGCGAGGCCGACGCGGGCGTCCTCGGCTACGAGATGGCGATGCTGGTCAAGAGCGTCCGGCCGTACCTGGCGGCCCCGCCGCGCCGGCCCGTCGGCGAAGCGCAGTGATGCGCGCCCGCGCCGCGTGCGGCAGGGGCGCCCCGCGCGACACGCCCTGGCTCGACGATTCGGCGGGCCGGGTGATGCGTCCGTACACGGCCAGCGGCGGGCGGACCCGGCCCGCCGCCGCACTCGACCTGCTGTCCCTGGTGACGGCAACGGGGGTGCGGCCGCGCGGTCCGCTCGGCCCGGAGCACACGATGGCGCTGCGCCTGTGCGCGGGCTCCGCGGCCGTCACCGTCGCCGAGGTGGCCGGACAGCTGCGGCTGCCGGCGGTGGTGGTGAAGGTGCTGCTGTCCGACCTGATGGAGTACGGGGCCGTCACGGCGCAGGCGCCGCGGTTCCCGGGCGGCGGATACGTCGCCGCCGACGACCAGAACCTGCTGCGGGCGGTGCTCGATGGCCTACGTCGACGACTGTGACACCCGCCTCGCCCCCGCCCTGCCCGCGACGCTGAAGATCCTCGTCGCGGGCGGGTTCGGGGCGGGCAAGACGACCTTCGTGGGCGCGGTGAGCGAGATCGAGCCGCTGTGCACGGAGGAGCTGCTCAGCGGGCTGAGCGAGGACGCCGACCCGACCGAGGGGGTCGCGGCGAAGGCGTCCACGACCGTCGCGCTCGACTTCGGCCGCCTCACCCTGGACGAGCGGCACGTGCTGTACCTCTTCGGGACTCCGGGGCAGCAGCGGTTCTGGTTCCTGTGGGAGGAGCTGTGCGCGGGCGCGCTCGGCGCGGTGGTCATCGCGGACACGCGCCGGCTCGCGGACTGCTTCGCGGCCGTGGACTTCTTCGAGCGGCGCGGCATCGGGTTCATCGTCGCCGTCAACGAGTTCGACGGGGGCCACCGCTACACCCCCGACGAGGTGCGCGAGGCGGTGGGGCTCGGGCCTGACGTGCCGGTCGTACGGTGCGACGCGCGGCTCACCAGTTCGGGGACCGGGGCGCTGGCCGCCCTGGTCCAGCACTTGCTCTTCACGGCGGCGACACGGCCGCCGGGATCCTGGAATCCGGAGGGGGAAAACCCGGGATGACGTACTACGAGTCGACCGGACACCTGCTGCTCACACCCGTGGACCGGGAGGCGCCCGCGCGCACCGTCCGGCTGCGCGCACTGGGCCTGGGGGAGCGCGCGGACACGGAGTTCGACGCCTTCGCCCGGCAGATCGCCGATGTCCTGGCCGCCCCGTACGCAGGGGTCAACTTCGTCGGTGAGGAACGGCAGTTCTTCGCCGGGCTGCACCACGCGCCGGGCGCCCCGGCGAGCGGCTACCCGGCGCGGGCGCTGCCCCGGGACCACGGGTACTGCCCGCACGTGGTGGTGCGGCGCAAGGCGCTGGTGCTGGAGGACGTACGCGACTTCGCGCGCTTCGCGGGCAACGCGGTGGTGGACGAGAGCGGGGTCCGTTCGTACCTGGGCGCGCCGCTGATCGACCGGACGGGGACCGTCCTGGGGACGGTCTGCGCGGTGGACGTGGAGCCGCGCCGGTGGGGGATGCAGGGGCTGGCCACGGCCAAGTCCCTGGCGGCGGAGCTGCTGGAGGTCATCCACGGTCGGGAGGACGGGCTGCGGGCGGGGTGAGGGCGGGAAGATCCTCGCGCCGCCCGCCGAGCACGACGCCTCGATCGCGGTGCCGGGCGCCCCGGGCCCGCCGTGATCCGAAGGACACGGCCTAGAGGAACGCCCCGATCCGCAGGCGCAGGGAGCGGGGGTCCAGTCCGTGCGCGGCGGTGTGCTCGTCCATCGTGCCGTAGCGGCGGAGCTCGGCGCGGCCGACGCCGAGCCCGAGGATCCGGTGCGGGACCTCCGACAGGGCCTGCGCGGCGGCCCCCGTGGAGGTGCCGGCCAGGTACGGCTCGACGAGGACCACGTCCGCCCTGCCCCGGCCGGCGGCCCCGCGCAGGGCCGCGTCGTCGAAGGGGCGCACGGTGGTGGCGTAGAGCACGGTCACGTCCAGCCCCTCCGTCGCGGCGAGCACGTTGTCCAGCAGCGGGCCGACGGCGATCACGACGGCGGCGCCCGGACCGCCTTCCCGTACGGTCCGCAGGCCCACGCCGTCCACCGGGCGCGGGGCGGCGTTCGACTGCTGCGAGAGCCGCACGTAGACCTTGTCGTCCCCGGCGGCGTAGGCGCGGCGCAGCAGCGCCTCGGCCTCGTCCGGATGGCCCGGTACGTGGACCGTCCAGCCGTCGAGGGTGTCCAGCAGCGCCACGTCGCCCGGGGCCATGTGCGTGAGCCCGCCGGCCGGCCAGTCGTAGCTGGCGTTCGCGCTGACCAGGACCCCGCCCGTGCCCTGGTGTCCGAAGTCCAGCTTGATCTGCTCGAACGGCCGCTCCACCAGGAAGCTGGCGAAGGTGTGCACGATCGGCCGCAGCCCGGTGAGGGCCAGCCCGCCGCCGACCCCGATGAGCAGCTGCTCCCTGATCCCGACGTTGATCACCCGCTCGGGATGGCGCTGCTGGTCGGGCCGGAACCCGTCCATGGTGATCTCGGCGAGCACGAGCGCCAGCCGCGGATCCTCGTCGAGCGCCCGCGACGTGACGGAGACGAACCGCTCCCGCATGTTGTCCATGACGAACCCCTCTACTGCTTCTTCTCGACACGGGCGACGACCGCGTGGGGCCGGCCCGGATGCGGTGCGGTGAAGGCGGCGTACAGCGCCTCGTGGTCCCGGCCGTCGACGGTCACCGCCGACCAGCCGGCGGCCTCGAAGCGGGAGGCGATCCCGCCGCGCCAGCCGTGGGTAGCGGAGTCGTTGTCGATCACCACGGTGTGCAGCCGCTCCAGCCCGGCGGCGCCGGCGTAGGCGATGGCCTCGTGGTTGCTGCCCTCGTCGAGCTCCGCGTCCCCGATCAGCACCCATACGGCCGGGTCGTCCAGCCCCTGCGCCCGCAGCCCGAGCGCGCTGCCGACGGCGAGCGGCAGCCCGTGCCCGAGGGAGCCGCTGCCGATCTCCACTCCGGGGATCAGGGTGCGGTCCGGATGGTGGCCGAGGGGAGAGTCGTACGAGCCGAAGCCGCGCAGCCGCTCCACGGGGAAGAACCCCTTGGCGGCGAGTACGGCGTAGTACGCCATCGGCCCGTGCCCCTTGGAGAGCAGGAACCGGTCCCGCCCGGGCTCCTCGGCGTTCTCGGGCCGCACGCGCAGCACCCGGTCGTAGAGCACCCAGAGCACGTCGAGCGTGGAGTGGGCGGCGGGCGCGTGCTTCTCGGCCCCGGTCATGAGCGCGATGAGCCGGCCCAGATCCTCGTAGCGGAACCCCGTGTCCGCGGTTGCCTGTGTCATGCACCGATCGTGCAACCTCAAGCCCGCTTGAGGTCAAGCGCGCCCCGATCCCGGGAAGGTGCGCGCGACCACCCCGGGAAGTGCGGTATTGTTCTCGTGCGCGTTCACCCCGGGGAAAGCCCAGGTCAGCGCGTATCGGGACGTGGCGCAGCTTGGTAGCGCACTTGACTGGGGGTCAAGGGGTCGCAGGTTCAAATCCTGTCGTCCCGACTTTTCGAAGTCGCAGGTCAGGGGCTGTTTCAGAGAAATCTGAAACAGCCCCTTGATCGTTTTTGGGGACCAGTTGGGGACCAGGGTGACTTGGGTGGGTCTGTGACGCACCTTGACTTGGTCCAGGTGCGTCACAGCCGCATCGGCGACGTGGCTGCCCGATTGACCGTCCGCTCGACCTAAGCTGTCATCCGGCTGGCAGGTGAACCCGACCTCGGTGACGGGGCGGCCCCAATACGCGCGAGTGGAACCCGGTCACGATCACCGGTGACGGTGTTCTCAGGGGCCGGTGCGTCCCTGGTGGGCGACCTACCGCACCCGTGCGAACTGCGAGGCCGCCCGACGCCTCTGTCCGTGTGGTCCTCGCGCCCGGCTCGCCGCCGTGCTGCGGCGGCCGTGCTGGGTCAGATCCTGATGACGGTGCGGCGGCGCCGTTGACGTGACGGACCTTCGGCGGTGGGCCTGGCCGCGCGCCTACGAAGTCCTAACAAAGGCGTTGGACGTGGCGGTGGATGATGGGGCAGGTGGCGAGGCCGAGGAAGGCTTCGTGTATGTCGTCGCGTCGTTTCCACCGGACGCGAAGCCGGCGGAAGCCGTGGGGCCAACTCCGCGGCGGGCCATCACGGGTTTGACGCCGGTCGCCCAGACCAGCCGGCGGTACTTGTCGTGGTCGTAGCCGCGGTCGGCCAGGAGTGTGCCTGGGCGTCTGCGGGGCCAGTCAACGAGGCCGGCCACCGGCGGGATCTTGTTCAGGAGGGGCATCAGCTGGGTGACGTCGTTGTGGCTTCCGCCGGTCGGTGACAAGGCAAATGGAATGCCTGGCCGTCGACGATGAGGTGGTGCTTGCTGCTCGGACGTGCGCGGTCGGCCGGGCTGGGCCCGCTTTGGGGCCCCGTCGAGCGGCCCTGACGTGGGAGGAGTCGATCACCGCCCGCGTCCAGTCGAGCTTCTTCGCGACCCGCAGCTTCTTCAGCAGCACCAGGTGCAATTGGTCCCAGAGGCCGACGTCGTTCCACGCGGCCAGGCGCCGCCAGCAGGTGATGCCGGAACCGAAGCCCAGCTCCTGCGGCAGGTACTCTCACTGGATTTCGGTATGCAACACGAACAGGATCCCGTATAGGGCTTGCCGGTCCGGTACCCGCGGACGTCCTTCCACCTGCTTCGGTGCAGTCTCCGGAAGCAACGGCTCGATGAACGACCACACTTCATCCGACACGATCCATGACCGCGACTGATGTTTCCCCCACGGCCAGACCAACAGTCATCCGAACCGAAAGTTGCGTGATCAACAGCTTCTGTTGGGACCTCTAATAGCTCCGGCCATGCGACGGGTCCGTAAGGTTAGTTGACCGTACAGGCCCCATCTTCCTGTGCCACAGGCCGGACTGCTGCCCGAACCGGGGGAGCGCTGCACGCAGGCAAGGGAGATGGGTCGATTGCAACGGCCCGTCAGTCTCTATGATGGGCAGTCTTCAGCGCAACTGGCGAGGAGAACGATGACAGTCCAGTACGAGGATCTGATTAACCGCCTCGAACAAGGTCCTAGCTTCCTCCTCCTCGGCCAGAAGTATCTATGCCTGGAGAGCGGCGAGGATCCGCTGGTCGGCGCGGTCTCGCGGTCAGCGGAGGACCTTGCCGACGCATCCGATCTCTACTCACTCTTGCTGAGGACCCGAGGCGAGAAGCGCGAGGCGGTGCTCGCCAGTCTGGCCAGGGCGGCGGCCGAACTGACTGCACCGGCCTGGCTCAATGTGGTGGCCGGTCTGCCGTGGAACGGGGTGTTCAGCACCGCGGTCGATTCCCTGTTCCTGCGCACACTGCGAAGCGACTGGCGCCAGGTGCAGCCAGTCGCTGCCTCGACCTTTCGGCCCTCGGCGCCGCGGAGTACGAATCAGGTCCAGGCCGTTCTCCTCTTCGGAGGCGCCGACCAACCGCCCGAGAATCAACCGCCGACCGGTCGGCTCGGGCTTGGCGCGCGCAAGGCGGAGGCCAGAGCGCTCGCACAGCGTCTCCCGGACGAGCTCATCACTCCTCGCGGCGTTCTGGTCATCGAGGCATGGGGGGTCGACGACTGGTTCGACTCCGAGGACCTGTACGGAGTTCTCTCCCGCCTCGGGCGCGGCCAGGCGCATCTGTTTTCGGCGAGCTCCGCCGAGCTCGCCGACGAGTTCCTTGCGGCAGCGATCGCCGAGGGCACTCTGGTTGTTCACGCGGAAGACTTTGCGAGCTACGTCGAGGAAGCCCGACGGCGCGGGCGGCTGACCGACCTCCAGCGCTTCGATTCCGGTGGCCACCGGATCAGACACGGGGGGGATTTCCATGAAGTCCCCCGGGACATATGGAACGCCGTCACCGCATTCGGGCAGCCGATCGATGCAGACTTGCTCGCGGCACCGCCAACGCAGTCGCAAGAGCTGCGATACGTGCGGTTCCGAGAGTTCCTTGGGGCAACGGAATCATC
Source organism: Streptomyces vinaceus (assembly GCF_008704935.1). NCBI lineage: Bacteria > Bacillati > Actinomycetota > Actinomycetes > Kitasatosporales > Streptomycetaceae > Streptomyces > Streptomyces vinaceus. The sequence goes on along the minus strand of NZ_CP023692.1, from coordinate 1,288,069 downwards.
GAACATCTGGTCGGCGATCAACAGCGGCCTCGCGTTCCGTAGGGACTACGAGACGGACCTGCGCGACCGCGTGGACACAGCCTTGGCAGGCCGGAGTCTGCTAGAGCGCCCACTGCTGCTCCAAGGGCAGACCGGCAGCGGAAAGACGATCGCCTTGGCCTCGCTGGCATACTCAGTCGCACGTGAGGGACAGCACGCAGTCCTGCACATCCCTCGGCGGGCGATCCGGCCGTCCTTCGAAGCGATCGACTCCTTCTGTGAATGGGTGGAGAACACGTCCGTCCCGAGCACTCTGCTGGTGTGGGACGGGATGGTTGACCCGGACGAGTACTTCCGGCTGGCGAGATACCTCGACGCCAGGGGACGCAAGGCCGTGTTGGTCGGTAGTTGCTATCGCACGAACGAGCGCAGGACCCGACAGGTCATCGAGGCACCTGCGTCGCTGGTCAGCGGGGAGATGAAGCGCTTCGCCCAGCACCTCGAATCCTTGGGGATCACCATTCATGACAGGGATGGGCCCCTGATCCAGAAGGACAACACCTTCCTCTCCGCCCTCTACCGCCTTCTGCCGGAGAGCAGGGGGGCGGTTAGTGGCGGTCTAGTACTCGAACTGAGGCACACCGAAACAGCGTTGACCGCTGCAATTCGTACGTCGTCCACCTACTCGCCGCCGAGCGCGATGGCCGCGGCGCTGGCGAGGGCCGGCCTGGTGGACACTCTGGCTTCGGCGCTTCGGGACATAGGGGAAGACGCCGGCGCGTCCGCATACCAGGGGCCGTACGAGCGTCTGGTCAATGTGGTGCTCGTGGCCTCCCGGCACGGACAGTCCATTCCCCTCGAACTCGCGCTGCGAGTCGTGGGGCGCGACGGTGTCCGCAACCTGCCCCAGGTGCTTGGCAAGGTCGATCTCATCCGCTGGCAGGAGGACCGCGGAGGCAACTACCTGCTGTCCGCGCGCAACGAACTCGAAGCTCAGATTCTGGTGACCGCCGAGCGGATCAGCGAGGAGTCTGAGATCAAGGCGCTGGCAGAAGTCCTCTCAGAGGTGCGACCCGACAGTACGCTCTTTGGCGGAAGCGAGGTCCAGTTTGCCGTGGACCTTCTCAACCGCATCGGTCCACAGGGTGAGCAGGAAGGCCGCTTCGCACCGCACTTCCTCCGGATCGCAGACGCGATCTCCCATGCCAACCGGGCCAGCGTGGTGCCGAACCAGCGACTCGCACTGCTTGAGACGAACTTGTGCCGAAAATGGGTCAGGTATGCCCAGCGCAGGCAGCTTTCCGACGCGAACGAACGCGCTCAGATACTGGAACGCGCCGAGCAGGTGGTGGAGGAGGCTCTGGCGACGTTGCCCCCCTCGCCCCGCCCTGGGTTGCGCGCCAACCTGCTAGTGGAGCAGGCGAGCGTCGCGGGTTCGAAGCTCTACGAGCTGCTGCGCAGCGGGGCAGACGGTGCGGTTCCGTCGCCGCTGCCGGTCGAGCTCGTCAACGGCCTCGTTGATCGTGTACAGCGTGTCACCTCGGACTCGATGCGTCTCTCAGCGGACAAGTACTACCCCATGGACGTTCTCTGCTGGGTCACCATCGACGTGCTCGAGAAGAACGTGCTTCCCGAGCGCGAAGCCACCTTGATGCTCTCGGAGTGCATTTCCAGGCTGCTGCTCTTTGACGTGGCCGACCTCAGCGAGAAGCAGGAAGCCAAGTACAACGCGCGTTTCGCCGACCTTGCAGCCCTCGCGCGCGACGACAGGGTTGCTGACGAGCGGCTTCAGGAGCTGGCGAAGCACGATGAACCACTTGCCGCGTACCTCTACGCGCTTCGGGTGAGCGGACTCCTGCGGAACACCCCGGTACCAGCGGGCGTCCAGGCGGCGTTGGCTCACCTGAAGTCGCATGATGCCGCGATGAACGACCGGCGCTGCCTGCGGTTGCTCGTGGATCTGTTCTGGCTGGCCAAAACCGGACACCGGTTCATGGGAGGGGAGCGTCTCACGCTGCCACTCACCCATGAGGATTGGGTCGAGTGTCGCGACCTCGCGGACCGGCTGAGAGCCGCGGACGAGTTGTCCCTCCTGCGGGTCGAGTTCATGCGCGCCCTCGCGTTCTTCCACCTAGGGCTTGCCAACGCCGCCTCTGACGCGTTCCGGACGGCGGAGCAGCAGTCGCTCACGTTTCGTCGGCGGGTCGTATCCATGTACATGGCCAGCGATTCTTCTGGGAGCCCTCTGAGGTTCCACCCGGTGATCCGCCAGTTGGACGCGGATCAGCGCAAGGGTAGGTGTTGGGTGGAAGAGCTAGCGCGCGAAGTCGCATTCCAGACATATGATTTCGCGATCTCTGACCCTAGGCCGGGGATGGCTCTGCCGGACTCGCATGTGGCTTTTAATCTTCGGGGGCCGATCCTCGAGCCCGTGCGTAGCCCGGGGGGGCGGAGGGGGCCGACCGTCACCTCGCGTCTCGGCGTTCCGCTGCCGTCGATCATGCCCCGGCGGGGGCGGAAGTGATCGCCGCCTCCGGATCGGGATTGCATGTCACTCTCTCCGAACTAGACCGACGTAGAACCGAGTTGGAAATGCTGTGCGATGCTCTGACGTCATGTCCGGTGGGGGACCCGGTCACGGCACCGCGCCCGGTTCTCTCCAGCCCGCAGCACGGCTTCGTCACCACGACCATCTGGCTGAGTTCCTGGCTGGAAGAGGCGTGGAAGGCCAGCATGAAGTACCTGCTTGGCCAGGCACTCAGGGTGGGGGTGGATCCGGCTGAGGCGGAGCGGTTTAGGCATGTGCTCGGCCGGCTGCGGACGTTCTTTGCCCACAACCTCGACCCCAGCAACACGCGGGACCGAGGCACCCGTGATACCTGCTACGCATGGTTCAAGGATGCTTGTGGCTCGCGCGTCCCTGGTGACGATCAGTGGGAATGCTGTCTGGAGGCATTGCTCGCATCGGCTCTGCGATGCTTGCAACTGGCCATCGAGGTCGCCCGGTCCATCGAGTGCCACGCCGACAGTGCGACGTTGTCGAATATGTGGAGGGACCGCCTCAGCCGCACGGATGTCGTGGTCAACTATCTTGGCGAGCTGCAGAGCGCGGCCGGCGATCTGGGCTGCGGAGGTCTGAATCTCACTCAGATACGTGACCGCTACAGCAGACGCTGGGCGGAGGCGCTCTCCCTCATCCCTGCGAGTGCCGACCTTGATACGGCCACGACCCGCCACATGGAGCAGGCTCTTCTCGCAGAGACCGGTCGTCTGCTGCCCGTCACGGCTGCCGATGTAATGGAGCGGCTTGCGATAAACCCGGGTGAATCGGTGGAAGTGGCGCTGCGGCTGGCACAGGTTCTCTATAGCATGAAGCCGACCCTGGACCGTTCCTCACTATTGGATAGCCTGGTCGAGAACTGGGATCAGCTGAAGAGTCCGTAGGATCGGCTTGGCATTGGCTCGCAAGCTGAGGGCGGGGCCTTGGAAGTGCAAGGTCGATTGGCCGGAACGCGCTCCCGGCGACGCGTCGCGAAAGTGATCGCGATCGCCACCGGCCGGCTTGATCGCAGCATCGGCCGCCGCGAAGCTTGGCGCCCGGATGAGCGCTTGCCGGCTGGGAGCAGGCGGCCTGCTGGGAGGCGGTGAACTAATAGGGCTTGCGCAACCTGGACGAGGCGCCGTGCGTCGGCACTGGGCCGAAGGCCGATCCTGACCTGCCGCCTCCGCGAGCACGCTGCAGGCCGTTCGGCCCCGTCCGCGCCCGCCGGCTGGAGTACCGTCGGCCGCTAGGCCGTCGTGGGGGTGCCTTGTCGATGGCCGTCTGTCGGTCTTGTTCTCGGGAACCGGCGGGGGGCGGTCTGCTGCCCCTCAGTCCGGCGGGCACCCCGGACGATCCGGCGATGGCGGGCGCGGCCTGCTCAGGGTGTTCCTCCGGCTGAGTACCGGGGTGTTCCCGGACGACGGGACTGATGCAGCAAGTGCGGCGGCTACTCTGCGCGCCGGCTGACAGACACCCAGCTCTCCTGCTACAGCGCTGCCCAGCAACTCCACGAGATCGCCGGCCAGCTCGACGACGAGCGCGCCTACCGCCCTCCTGTCGGGCCGGAAGCCCTACTCAAGCAGCTGAACGAGCTCGCGGACTGGGAGCCCAGCGGCCACTAGAACTGCAACTGGGAAGGCTCGTGGCGTTGGCGTGAGGTCGTAAGCGACCTTCGCCGCCGGGTCGAAAGGAGGCAACTCCAGACTGCGCCCTGACTCGCCGCCCCCGCCCAGCGGTCCGAGACGGCTCGGCGGGCCGAGGGCCAGGTGGCTTACCTTGGGGACCAGCTGGGGACCACCGCCCACGTCGATGGGCGCACGCCAGGTACATAAGTACACGCTGTGCGCCCTGACGTTAAGGCGTATGTCGCGATTTTTCCTCCGACCCATCGATCTGGGGGTCAAGGGGTCGCAGGTTCAAATCCTGTCGTCCCGACTCGTGAGAGTCGTGGATCAGAGGCCGTGTCGGAGACATCCGACACGGCCTCTGATCGTTTTTCGGGGTCCGGGCTGCTCGGTCGCTCCAAGGCCTGGCGGCACGTGGGCGGGGGCCGGCGGACGGCGCCCTCAGTCGAGGCAGAACTCGTTGCCCTCGACGTCCTGCATCACGATGCAGGACTCGTTGTCCTCGTCGGCGGTCAGCACCTGCACGCACACCGCGCCGAGCGCGATCAGCCGTGCGCACTCGGCCTGGAGCGTGGCCAGGCGCTCGGCCCCCACCAGTCCGGTGCCGACCCGTACGTCGAGGTGCACCCGGTTCTTGGCGACCTTGCCCTCGGGGACGCGCTGGAAGTACAGCCGCGGGCCCGCCCCCGACGGGTCGCTGCAGGCGAACCAGGCGCCCTGGTCCTGCGGGGGACGGGAAAGTTCGTACGCCTCCCACGTGGGGAACCCTGCGGGCGGCGGCGGTGCGACGTACCCCAGAACCTCGCACCAGAAGCGGGCGACGCGCTCGGGTTCCGCGCAGTCGAAGGTGATTTGGACCTGCCTGATCGATGACATCGGCGCACCATAGCAATCTCGGCCGGGCGCACGGAGCGCGGTTGAGAGGTCACGCGCTGTCGCTCCCGGGAATCTTCACCCCGTGAAAGTGGAGGGGGTGCGTCCCGTTACACCGCCGGTGAATTTTTGGTCCGGTTTGGGTGGTTGTGCGGGGCCGGGGAAAGGGGCCGCCCGAATCTGTTACTCGATCGTGTGGAGGAGGTGTAATGATCCGCCGGATTGATCGGAGAGTTCGTGTCCCACCTCGTCGTGCCGCCTCGTTCGGGGTGTCAACACGGTTGGCTGCACTGCTCGTCAGCGTGCTTTCATCGGTCCCGGCGCGGCCCGTGAGGCCACGTCATTTGATGATTGATCAGACGACTGAAAGGGTGCGCACATCATGCGTAACGACATCGAGACCCGTGAGATCGCCGACGACGAGCTGGACGCGGTTTCCGGCGGTGTCAGCATTTCCGGCGGGCTCCTCGGCGCCGTGACCGGCGACGTCTTCCACGTGGTGAACACGGTCACCTCGCTCCACACGGTCCAGGGCGTGCAGGCTCTGCCCGGTGCGGCCGAGGGCATCGTCGGCGTTCGCGCCGGTGTCGCCGGCCTCTGAGCCGGAAGTCCGTGTGAGTGGACCCCGGGGCGTATTTCGTTCCGGGGTTCGCCGTGTGTGAAGGGGAGTTCGTGCAGTTCCGTCGAAAGGCGCTCTCCAAGCTGAATTCGGGTGATGAGCTCGATCTTCCCGTGCGCTTCGCCCGCCCTCAGGGGAGATTCGTGCTCGGTGTGACCGTGCTCGTCATGGCTGTTCTCGGTGTGTGGGCGTTCGACGGTTCTGTTTCCGCGAAATTGAGCGCATCCGGAATCCTTACGCGCGCCCAGGGCAGTTATCTGCTCCAGAGCCCGTTCTCCGGACAGGTCACCGCCGTGCCCGCCCAGGAGGGGCAGCTGCTCCCGCCCGGCGCCCCCCTGCTCCAAGTCGCCACGGAGCAGGGCGAACGGACCGTGCGCGCCGTGGCCGGCGGCCGGGTGACGAGCCTGGTCGCCAAGACGGGCGCCGTCGTGACGACGGGCGCGGACCTCGCCGTCCTGGAGCGGGTCAAGAGCGCGGACGAGCCGCTGGTCGCCGTGTTGTACGTGTCCGGCGCCGGCGGCGCGGACATCCGTGTCGGGGCATCCGTCGACCTCGACGTCACCTCCGTCCCCCGGCAGCGGTTCGGCGTACTGCGCGGGCGCGTCAAGGAGGTGGGGCGCGCGCCCCAGACGCAGGCGCAGATCGCCGGGTTCCTGGGCGACCCGCGCCTGGCCGCGCAGTTCGCCCGACAGGGCAGCCCCGTCGCCGTGCTCGTGGAGCTCGAAGGCTCCACCGCGACCGCCTCCGGCTACCGCTGGTCCACCGCGGGCGGCCCCCCGTACCCCCTCGACTCCACGACACCGGTCACCGGAGCCGTCCACCTGCCGCCGCAGCGCCCCGTCGATTGGCTGCTCCCGTGACCGTCCCCACCCACGGCCGCCCGCGCCCGCCCCGCCGCGCGCCCCGTCCCGTACGCACCCCCACCGTGCTCCAGATGGAGGCGGTGGAGTGCGGGGCCGCCGCGCTGGCCATGGTCCTGGGCCACCACGGCCGCTTCGTCCCCCTCGAAGAGCTGCGCATCGCCTGCGGGGTGTCCCGCGACGGCTCCCGCGCCGGGAACCTGCTCAAGGCGGCCCGGGGCTACGGGCTGACCGCCAAGGGCATGCAGATGGACCTCGCCGCGCTCGCCCGGGTCGCCCCGCCCGCCATCCTCTTCTGGGAGTTCAACCACTACGTCGTCTACGAGGGAACGGGCCGGCGCCTCGGCCGCCGGGGCGCGTACGTCAACGACCCCGCCAAGGGACGCCGGTTCGTCCCCATGGAGGAGTTCGACACCGCTTTCACCGGCATCGCGCTCGTCTTCGAACCCGGCCCGCGCTTTCGCCGCAGCGGCCGCCGGGAAGGTGTCATGAGCGCCATGCCGGCCCGCCTGCGCGGCACTTCGGGCACGATGCTCGCCGCCGTGCTCTCCAGCCTCCTGCTGGTGGCCGTCGGTGCGACGGTGCCCGCGCTGAGCCGTACGTACATCGACACGTTCCTCATCGGCGAGCAAACCTCCCTGCTGGGCGTGTTGTTCGCGGCGATGACGGCGGCCCTCGTCCTCACCGCCGTGCTCACCTGGCTCCAGCAGGCCAACCTGCTGCGCGGCCGCATCATCTCCTCGACGCTCGGCAGCGCCCGCTTCCTGCGCCACCTGCTCCGGCTCCCGGTCGCCTTCTTCACCCAGCGCAACCCCGCCGACCTCGTCCAGCGCCTCCAGTCCAACGACGCGGTCGCCGAGACCCTCGCCCGCGACCTGGCCGCCGCCGGGGTGGACGCCGTGGTGGTCGTGCTCTACGCCGTCCTGCTGTGGACCTACGATCCGCAACTCACCCTCGTCGGGGTGCTCATCGCCCTGCTCAACCTCGTGGCCCTGCGGATCGTGATGCGGCTGAGGGCCACCGGCACCCAGAAGCTGCGCGCCGAGAGCGCCCGGCTCACCAACACCTCGTACAGCGGGCTCCAGCTCATCGAGACGATGAAGGCCACCGGCGGGGAGAACGCCTTCTTCCGCCGCTGGGCCGGCCAGCACGCCGTCACCCTCGACGTACAGCAGCGGCTCGGGGTCCCCAGCGCCTGGCTGGCCGTCGTCGCCCCCACCCTCGCCGCGCTCAACAGCGCGCTGATCCTCATGATCGGCGGCCTGCGCGCGGTGGAGGGACACCTGTCGGTCGGCCTGCTCGTCGCCTTCCAGGCCCTCGTGACCAGCTTCACCGCGCCGATCACCCGCCTGGGCGCCGTGGCGGGCCGGATCCAGGACTTCGCCGCCGACGTGGCCAGGCTGAAGGACGTAGAGAACTTTCCCGTCGACCCCCTCTACCTGCGCCGCGAGCCGCACTCCGGCACCCGCCGGCTCAAGGGCCACGTGGAGCTGGACGGCGTCACCTTCGGCTACAGCCCCCTGGACGCGCCGCTGCTGAAGAACGTCTCGCTCGCCGTGGGCCCCGGGCAGCAGCTCGCCCTCGTCGGCGGCTCGGGCAGCGGCAAGTCCACCGTCTCCCGGCTGATTTCCGGCCTCCACACCCCGTGGGAGGGGGCCATCCGCATCGACGGGATGCGGCTGGAGGACATCCCGCGCGCCGCGCTGGCCGCCTCCGTGTCGTTCGTGGACCAGGACGTCTTCCTCTTCGAGGGAACCGTCCGCGACAACGTCGCCCTGTGGGACCCGTCCATCCCGGACGAGGCCGTCGTCGCCGCCCTCCGCGACGCCGCCGTCCACGAGGTGGTCGCGCGCCGGGCCGGCGGCATCCACAGCCGCGTGGAGCAGGACGGGCGCAACTTCTCCGGCGGCCAGCGCCAGCGGCTGGAGATCGCCCGCGCCCTGGTGCGCCGCCCCAGCGTCATGATCCTGGACGAGGTGACCAGCGCCCTGGACGCGGCGACCGAGCAGATCGTCATGGACAACCTGCGCCGCCGCGGCTGCGCCTGCGTGGTGATCGCCCACCGGCTGAGCACCGTACGCGAGAGCGACGAGATCGTCGTACTCGACCGGGGCGCGGTCGTGGAGCGCGGACGCCACGAACAACTGGTCGCCGCCCGGGGCCGGTACGCCGCACTGGTCAAGGAGCACTGACGTGGCGACCTGGCAACCGACCCCTCAGACGGAGCAGTTCCCACAGCCTCACCAGGCGCAGCACGCCGACCGGCCCCACCCCGGGACGGATCCGGTCGTCGCGGCCCTCGGCGCGCTCGGCTCGGCCGTCGACTGCGCGGGCCTGCGCAGCCTCTCCCTGGAGGGGCCCCTCGTCCTGTGGCTCGTCCTCCGGGGCGAGCTGGACCTGTTCGCCGTCGACGCCGCCGAGGAGGGCCACTGGCACTTCCTCGGCCGGCTGGAGCCGGGTGCGCTGTTGCTGGGCCCGGTCGACGGGCCCGCGCACACGCTGACCGGGCGCCCGCTGCACGGCTGCGTACTGCGCCGCATCGAACTGCACGAGCTGCACCGGCCCGCGAACGGGGGATCCTGGAGCCTCCCGGGCGAGTACGGCGGGTACGACGCGTACCACCCGTACGGTGGTTACGCCGAGCCCTGGCAGCCCGCACCCAGCCCGCTGGAGGACGCCTTCGCCCGCGGCATCGGCCGGGGCCTTCGCGTGCTGTACCGGACTCCGCTGGAAGGCGGCCCGGACGCCGCGGGCCGGGGCGGGGCCGACGAGGACATCCTGTGGATGCAGATCCCGCCGGGCAGCGTGCAGTACGGCGCCGTGTACGAGCCCCACGCGGGCGCGGCCACGGCCGGCACGCTCCTCGTCGACGAGGCCGTGTGGCAGGGCATGGTCGACCGGCAGTACCGGCTGCTGTCCGCCCTGGACCGCCGCATCGAGCAGGACGAGCGGGCCCACGCGGACCGGACCGCCGCCGGCATCGAGGCCGGAGAAGCCGCCCGTACCGGGGCCGACCGCGCCCTGCTCGCCTCCATCGGCCGCTCCCGCCGGGGACCGCGCGGCGCCGCCGGCGACGACGCGACCTTCGCCGCGTGCCGCCTCGTGGCCGCCGAAGCCGGCATCGCCCTGACCGAACCCCCTGGCGCCGCGGCCGACTCCGGGCGCATGGACCCGGTCGAACGCATCGCCCTCGCCTCCCGCGTCCGCACCCGTCCCGTCAGGCTCACCGGTCGCTGGTGGCGGGAGTACGGCGGACCGCTGGTCGGCCGCCGCGCGGACGACGGGGCCCCCGTGGCCCTGCTCTGGCGGCGCGGCCGGTACGAGGCCGTCGACCCGGCCACCGGAGCCCGCGCACCCGTGCGCCGGCGCGACGCGGCCGCCTTCGCCCCGCAGGCCGTCATGTTCTACCGCCCCCTGCCCGACGGGAAGCCCGGCGTGGCGCACCTGCTGCGCTTCAGCGTGCGCGGCAGCGCCCAGGACCTGCGCGGCCTGGTCCTGGGCGGACTCGGAGCCGTCGGCCTCGGCGCGCTCGTCCCCGTGGCCACCGGCCGGGTGCTCGGCACGTACGTACCGCGCGGCGAGGACGGCCTCATCGCGCAGACCGCGCTGGCGCTCATCGCGACCTGCGTGGTCTCGGCCGCCTTCATGCTGCTCCAGAACACCTCCGTCCTGCGGATGGAAGGCCGCATCGAGGCCACCTTGCAACCGGCCGTCTGGGACCGGCTGCTGCGACTGCCCGTGACCTTCTTCTCCGGCCGCTCCACCGGGGAACTCGCCGCCGCGGCCATGGGCATCAGCTCCATCCGCAGCGTGCTGTCCGGCATCGTCGCGGTCTCCCTGCAGGCGGGCACCGTCGGCGCGATGAACCTCGTGCTGCTGCTCGTCTACAGCGTCCCCCTGGCGCTGGCGGCGCTCGCCATGCTGATCTGCGTGGCCGCCGTCTTCCTGGGTCTCGGGCTCTGGCAGCTGCGCTATCAGCGGCAGCTGATCCGGCTCGGCAACAAGCTGGACAACCAGGCGTTCCAGACCCTGCGCGGGCTGCCCAAACTGCGCGTGGCGGCCGCCGAGAGCTTCGCGTACGCCGCCTGGGCGCGGGAGTTCGCCCGGACCCGCGAACTGCAGCAGCGCATCGGCCGGATCAAGAACGTCCTCACCGTCCTCAACGCGGTCTACCTGCCGCTCTGCACGCTCGCGATGTTCATGCTGCTGGCCGGGCCGGCCCGCGGCAGCATGTCCGCGGCCGAGTTCCTCACGTTCAGCACCGCCGTGACGATGATGCTGTCCTCCGCCACCCAGCTGACCGGCGCCCTCCTGTCGGCCGCCGCCGTGCAGCCCATGTACGAGCAGGTCAAGCCGATCCTCGGGGCGAGCCCCGAGGTACGGGCCGCCGGCATCCGGCCGGGCGAGCTCAGCGGCGCCGTCGAGGTGCGCGACCTCTCGTACCGGTACACCGACGACGGCCCGCTCGTCCTGGACGACGTGTCGTTCGCGGTGCGGCCGGGGGAGTTCGTCGCGGTCGTCGGGGCCAGCGGCTGCGGCAAGTCGACGCTGCTGCGCATGCTCATCGGCTTCGACCGGCCCGCCTCCGGCAGCGTCCTGTACGACGGCCAGGACCTGGCCGCCCTCGACCAGGCGGCCGTGCGCCGCCAGTGCGGTGTCGTCCTCCAGAACGCCCAGCCGTTCTCCGGGTCGATCCTCGACTGCATCCGCGGCTCCGGCACGTACTCCCTCGAAGAGGCGGCGGAGGCCGCGGCGCTGGCGGGGCTGGCCGAGGACATCAAGGCCATGCCGATGGGCCTGCACACCGTCCTGTCCGACGGCGGCGGGACCGTCTCGGGCGGCCAGCGCCAGCGGCTGATGATCGCCCAGGCCCTCGTCGGCAAGCCGCGCATCCTCTTCCTGGACGAGGCCACCAGCGCGCTCGACAACGAGGCCCAGCGGGTGGTCATCGAGTCGACCCGAGCCCTGCGCGCCACCCGCATCGTGATCGCGCACCGGCTGTCCACGGTCATGGACGCCGACCGGGTGATCGTGATGGCCGACGGCCGGATCGCCCAGCAGGGGCCGCCCGCCGAGCTGCTCGCCGATCCCTCGGGACCGTTCCGCGAACTGGTCCGCCGCCAGATCGGCTGAGGGGGCCGGCCCGGTAACGGGCCGGGGGATGTGCGGCCGTCAGCCTCGCGCCGGAGCCGGAGCCGGAGCCGGAGCCGGAGTGCCGGTCGCCTGCTCGGGCGCCGACCCGGCCACGGGAGGAGCGGGGGCCGCCTGCGGCGGCAGGGCGAAGACGCGGAGGAAGAGCTGGGAGAGCGGGCCGATGGCCAGGGCGTACGCCACCGTGCCGACGCCCGCCGTGCCGCCCAGCAGGACTCCGGCCGCCAGCACCGTCAGCTCGATGCCGGTACGGACCAGCCGCAGCGAGCGCCCGGTCCGCCGGTGCAGCCCGGTCATGAGGCCGTCACGCGGGCCGGGCCCGAAGCGGGCGGCGATGTAGAGGCCGGTCGCGACCCCGTTGAGGAGGATGCCCGCGGTCAGCAGGGAGGCCTGCGCGAGCGTGCCGTGGACGTCCGGCAGGACCGCGAGCGTGGCGTCCATGGTCAGACCGACGGCGAACACGTTGGATACGGTCCCGAGCCCCGGCCGCTGCCGCAGCGGCACCCACAGCAGCAGGACCAGCGCGCCGACGGCCACCGAGACGGTGCCGATGCTCCACCCCGTGCGCTCGGCGAGCCCCTGGTGGAAGACGTCCCACGGGTCCAGCCCCAGCCCGGCGCGGACCAGGAAGGCCGAGCTGGCGCCGTACAGCGCGAGCCCCACGTAGAGCTGCAGGAGCCGGCGGGGCAGACGCCGCGCGGGGCGGACGGGGGCGATGGACATCGGTGGAGCCTTTCGGGGGAGCCAAAGACCGGCAGGTCTTACCGTGTGGCATCCCCCGAACGGCCCAACAGGTCCAATCCGAACCAAGTGGCCTTGTTTTCGGTCGACTGGCCCCCTGGGCGGCCCGCCGCACCGGCCCTCGTGAGAACAGGCACATTTTTGTCCCTTTTGGTCCGAATTGATGAATGCTGGTTGCCGGTCCACACCGATCCACCAGCGCCAACGGCACCGGGAGAGACGAGACACATGCGACGCGTACACCGCCTGAAGGTCAACCGGCGAACGGCCCTGCCCCTCGTCGGCGGAGCCGTCGTCCTCGGCTTCGGCGGCCTCTACCTCACCGGTCTCGCCGCGGCGGGCGACGCCATCGCCGACGGCACCCACGTCCGCGGCGTCGACATCGGCGGGATGAGCCGTACGGAGGCCAAGACCGCGCTCGACCGCGCGCTCGGCCCCGCCGCGGCCGCCCCGATCGAGCTGCGCATCGGCGACCGCACGGAGAAGGCGGCCCCCGCCGCCTTCGGGCTGTCCCTGGACACCGCCGCCACCGTCGACCGCGCCGCGCAGACCGGATCCGACCCCTTCACCGTGATCGGGCGCCTGGTCACCCCGGCCGAGAACCGGGAGGTCGAGCCCGTGATCCGTACGGACGGCCCCACGAGCGCCGCCGAGGTCGGCCGGATCACCGCCGCCGGCCGGCAGGCCCGCGACGGCGACATCACCTTCGAGGACGGCACGGCCCGGGCCACCGCCCCCGTCACCGGCGTCGCCGTACGCGCCGACCGGGCGGCCGAGACCGTACGCGCCGCCTACCTGCGCCCGCAGGGCGGGGCGGTCGCCCTCCCCGTGGACCAGAAGGCCCCCGCCGTGGGGCAGCAGGAGACCGCGCGGGCCCTGAAGGAGTTCGCCGAGCCCGCGATGTCCGGCCCGGTCACCCTCTCCGTGGCCGGGAAGACGGTCACCCTCACCCCCGCCGTGCTGGGCAAGCACCTGTCGGTGGAGCCCGACGCGCAGGGCAGGCTGGTCCCCAGGCTCGACGCCAAGGCACTGATGGCCGAGCCCGCGGTCGCCCGGCAGATCGCCGCGGCCACCAGCCCCTCCCGCGGGGCCACCTTCCGGGTGGACTCCACGGGCCGCGCGGTCGTCGCCCAGGACGGGCGCTCCGGCGTGCAGGTCACCGAGAAGGCCTTCGCCGACGCGGTCGTCCCGCTCCTGACGCGCACCGGCGCCGCCCGTACCGGCGAGGTCGCCGTGACGACGGTCCACCCGCGGCTGACCGCCGAGAACGCCGCGCGGCTCGGCATCAAGGAGCAGATGTCGTCCTTCAAGGTCGACTTCCCGGCCGCGCCGTACCGCACCACGAACATCGGGCGGGCGGTGGAGCTGATCAACGGCTCCGTCGTGATGCCCGGCGAGACGTGGAGCTTCAACAAGACGGTCGGCGAGCGGACCAAGGAGAACGGCTTCGTCGACGGCATCATGATCAACGACGGCCAGTACGTGAAGTCCCCCGGCGGCGGGGTCTCGGCGGTCGCGACGACCATGTACAACGCCATGTTCTTCGCGGGCGTCCACCCTGTGGAGCACGGGGCCCACTCGTTCTACATCGAGCGCTACCCGGAGGGCCGCGAGGCCACCGTCGCCTGGGGCACCCTCGACCTGCGCTGGAAGAACGACTCCGGCCACGCGATCTACGTCAAGGCCGAGTCCACCGACACCTCGGTGACCATCAGCCTCCTCGGCACGAAGAAGTACGACGAGATACGCGCGACCCAGGGCCCGCGGACGAACACCACCCCGCCGGCCAAGCGCACCGGCTCCGGTCCGACCTGCGAGGTCCAGACCCCGCTGGAGGGCTTCGACGTCGCCGTCGACCGGGTCTTCGTCCAGGGCGGGCAGGAGGTCAAGCGCGAGACCTACCGCACGCACTACACCCCGCGCGACGAGGTCACCTGTGACGCGCAGGCGACCCCGAGCCCCTCGGCAACGCCGACGGGCCCGGCCGCATCGCAGCCGGGCCGCGCCTGACACCCCCTAGACGAAGCCCGCGGGCGGGCGTGCCCGCCAGGAGTGGGCGGGGCAGTGCACCACCGACGTCACGTTCCGGTCCCAGTGGGCCCGGTGGCGGCGGTGGGAGCGGGCGTGGGGCGCGCACGGCACGGGGGCCGTGCGCGCCAGTATGAGCAGGGCGGCCGTGAGTGCCGCCAGTTCTATGTGGTCCGGGGTGCCTCGGACCACCTTGATCCGGTGTCGGCGTATCACCAGGTCACCGGCAGGGTCTTGGGCCCCCGGATCAGCGCCCCGGCCTGCCATTCGAGCTGCTCGGGCGGCACGGCCAGGGCCAGGCGCGGATAGCGTTCGATCAGCGTGGTGATGATGATCTCGGACTCCATACGGGCCAGCATCGAGCCGACGCAGTGGTGGGGCCCGTTGCCGAAGGCCATGTGGGCGATGGGCCCGCGGTCGAAGTCCAGCGTGTCCGGGTTCGGGAAGACCTCGGGATCGCGGTTGGCCGCGAGGTACGAGGAGTACACGGTGTCCCCGGCCTTGACCGTGACCCCGGCGATGTCCACGTCCCGCGTGGCGATCCGCGGCAGACCGACCCCGCTGCGGTGCGGGATGAACCGCAGCAGCTCGTCGACCGCCTGGGGGATCATCTCCGGCTCCCGGCGCAGCCGTTCGTGGTGCTCCGGATGGGTGAGCAGGGCGTACACCATGTTCGCGCTGTTGTTGCGGACGGCGTGCGCACCGCTCACGAGGATCGCGGTGGCGATGGAGACGGCCTCCGGCTCGGTGATCTCACCGGCGTCGGCCGCCCCGGCGAGGACCCCGGCCAGGTCGTCGCTCTGCTTCTCCCGCCGCATGGCGAGCAGGGCGACCACGCATTCGCGCACCGTCTTGAGGGCGTCGGTGCTCTTGTCGGGGGCCGGCCCCGGGGTCATGATCACGTTCGCCCAGGAGGTCATGTCCTGGCGCATGTCCTGCGGCATCCCCAGCAGGTCGGCGACGGCCGCGAGCGGGAACGGGCCGTGCAGGTGCTCGACGAGGTCCGCCGGCGAGCCGTGCCGCTCCATCTCGTCCAGCAGCTGGTCGGCCGTGTGCTGCACGGTCGGCCGCAGCTTCTGCATGCTCTTGCCGGTGAACGCCCGGGCGACCACACGCCGCATGTCGTTCAGGCGCGGCGGGTCGGCGTAGTTCATCGACGCCTGCTGCGAGGCGATCGCGTGCGGGGAGGAGGCGGTGATCGTCCGGCCGACCAGCTCCGACCGGCTGAACCGGGGGTCGGTGGTCGCCGCCTTCACATCGGCGTAGCGCGCCATCAGCCAGGCGGTTCCCTGGCCGAACGGCAGCCGGATCCGGGTGGCCCGTTTGTCCCGCAGGCGGTCGTGCAGGAACGGGTCGAATTCCAGCGCCTCGAAATCGTCCAGGTTCCAGCAGTGCACCGGTTCGCCCGAGGCCGGGTCCACCCCGGCGTCCCTCTCCGGGTCCATCTCCGGCTCGGGCCGGAGGGCGGTTTGCGGGTCTGACGTCATGGTTCATCTCCCTGCGTGGATGGCACCCCCCAAGGCGCGATTCCGCGGGAAATCGGCACCGGCATCCCTTCCCTGTCGCCACTCGCTCCGCTGCCTCCGCGGCGCAGCGTCACCGGATTGGCTCATGTCCCCAACGCCGTAGTCCCGCGCGCGCATCCGGCGGAGGTCGATGAGGCTGTGTCAGACACGAAAGGAGAGCCACCCATGGCGACTCTGTGCAGGCCAACGGTGTCCGTGCCCGAGCACGTGATCACGATGGAGCAGACCCTCGATCTGTGCCGGTCCGTACACGCGGACCATCCGCAGCTCGACCTGGCGCTGCGCCTGATCCGCAACACCGGCGTCGCGAAGCGGCACATCGTGCAGCCCATCGAGGAAACGCTCAAGCACCCCGGTTTCGAATCGCGCAACGCCGTGTACGAGGCCGAGGCCAAGGCGCGGGTCCCGGCGGTGGTGCGGCAGGCGCTGGAGGACGCCCAGCTCCGGGCCAAGGACATCGACATGATCATCTACGTGTCGTGCACGGGCTTCATGATGCCCTCGCTGACCGCCTGGATGATCAACGCGCTCGGCTTCCGGACGGACACCCGGCAGCTGCCCATCGCCCAGCTGGGCTGTGCCGCGGGCGGCGCCGCGGTCAACCGGGCCCATGACTTCTGCATGGCCTACCCCGAGGCGAACGCGCTGATCGTGTCCTGCGAACTCTGCTCGCTGTGCTACCAGCCCAGCGACCTTGAGGTCGGCAACCTGCTCTCCAACGGCCTGTTCGGCGACGGAGTGGGCGCGGCCGTCGTCCGCGGCCGGGGCGGAACCGGCATGGAACTGCACCGCAACAGTTCGTACATCATCCCCCAGACGGAGGACTGGATCATGTACGACGTCAAGTCCACCGGGTTCCACTTCAAGCTAGACCGGCGGGTCCCGGGGACCATGGAGCCGCTCGCACCGTCCCTCAAGGACCTGGCCAAGCTCCATGGCTGGGACGCCGCCGCGCTGGATTTCTACATCATCCACGCCGGTGGACCGCGCATCCTGGACGACCTCAGCAAGTACCTCGGTGTGGCACCCGAGGCATTCCGCTTCAGTCGGGCCACACTGACCGAGTACGGCAACATCGCAAGCGCCGTCGTCCTGGACGCACTGCGCCGCATGTTCGACGAGAACGGCACCGCCGACGCCGCGCGGGGCCTGCTGGCCGGTTTCGGCCCGGGCATCACCGCGGAGATCTCACTGGGCAGCTGGACCTCGGAATGAGGACCGGGTGAGGGAGGAATCCGAAGAATGCTGAAGGACGGCCCCGCTACCTCAAGGCCACCCATCACGCACTGGCCCACCCCGGCCCTGGACGGGGTCGACTTCGACCCCGTCCTCGCCGAGCTGATGCAGGCGGGTCCGATCACCCGGATCCGCATGCCCAACGGGAGCGGGTGGGCCTGGCTCGTCTGCCGGTACGACGACGTGCGCATGGTGGCCAACGATCCCCGGTTCAGCCGCAAGCTGGTCGTGGAACACGATGTCACCCGCCTGGCCCCGCACTTCATCCCCGCACCGGGTGCGGTCGGGTTCGAGGACCCGCCCGACCACACCCGGCTGCGGCGCACCGTGGGCGCGGCCTTCACCACCCCCGGGGTGGAGCGCCTGCGCACCCGCGCGAAGGAGATGCTCGACGGCTACGTCGACGGGATCCTGCGCGACGGCCCGCCCGTGGACCTGACCGAACGCCTGCTGGCGCCCTTCCCGCTCGCCGTCGTGTGCGAGCTGATGGGCGTACCGGAGGAGGACCGGCCCAGGGTCCACGAATGGACCACCCTGATCCTCTCCTCGGCCCAGGGCGCGCAGCGCAGCGAACAGGCGAAGAACGACATGTGCGCCTACCTGGGCGGGCGCATGCGCACCGGGGAAGTGGCCGGCGGCGACAGCGTCATCGGGCTCCTGGTCAAGGCCATCGAGGCGGGCGAGGTCACCGCCGAGGAGGCCACCGGCCTCGCCCTGCTCCTGCAGATCGGGGGCGAGGCCGTCACCAACAACGTCGGCAACATGGTCTACATCCTGCTCACCCGGCCGGACCTGATGGACCGGATGCGCAGCGACCCGGCCCTGCGGCCCTCGGCCATCAACGAGCTGCTGCGCTACATCCCGCACCGCAACGCCGTCGGACTCTCCCGGATCGCCCTGGAGGACGTCACCGTGGCCGGGCAGCTCATCCGGGCGGGCGAGGCGATCTACGTCTCCTACCTCGCGGCCAACCGCGACCCGGAGGTCTTCCCCGACCCCCACGAGCTGAACCTGGAGCGCAGCCCCAACCCGCACGTCTCGTTCGGGTACGGACCCCACTTCTGCCCCGGGAACATGCTGGCCCGCCTCGAATCCGAGCTGATGGTGGACGCCCTCCTCGACCGCTTCGCGGACCTGCGCTTCAGCGTCCCCGTGAGCGAACTGCGCTGGCGGCCCGGGGCCCTCATCCGCGGGCCCGAAGGTCTGCCCGTGACCTGGTCATGACCGCGCACGTCGCCCGCGACGGGCTGCTCGTGCCCCCGGGTCACGGCCGCAAGCTGCACACCGACGCCCAGCAGGTCACGTTCAAGGTCACCGGGGAGCACTCCACGGTGGCCTCCAGCTTCGAGGTCGTCGTCCCGCCCGGGTTCGACGTGGGGGCGCACCTGCACACCCGCAGCGAGGAGCTCTTCTACGTCCTGGAGGGTGAACTCGACGTCATGGCCTTCGAGCCGCGCGTCCGTTCCGGGGACGACTGGCGACACTGGGAGTCGCTCGACGGACGCCAGGTCGTCCGTGCCACGCCAGGAACCGTCATCGTGGTTCCGCCCGGTTGTCCGCACGCCTTCGCGAACCCCACCGGCGAACCGGCCCGGATGTTCTTCCAGGCCTCCCCGCCCCCCGATCACGAGCGGTACTTCGAGGAGCTCCTCGAACTGCTCGACACGAGCGCCACCCCGGATCCCGCCGCGGTCCACGCACTCCGGAAGCGCTACGACATCGAACAGCTCACGCCGCTGCGCCACGAGCTGTCCTGACCACCACCGCAAGAACCCCCACACCACACGCACACCATTCTCGGGAGAATTCATGCTGCGCACGCGCCGCAAACTTCGCACCGCCACGTACGTCCTGGCCGGCACGGTCGTCGCCGCCGCCACGCTGGCGGCGGGCCCGGCCCAGGCCGCCAGTTCCCTGCCGTCCTACTGGTGCTACCTCAACGGTGTCGAGGTGAAGTCCGGTCTGACGGTGGTCAGGGGCACGGAGGGCGTCGACACGATCCTGTGCGAGAACGACGTCGAGAACGTCATCATCGACGGCGCCGGCGGCAACGACAACATCCGCGTCAAGGGCATGCTGATCGACTCCCAGGTGCTCGGTGGCGAGGGCGACGACACCCTCCAGGTCAACAACCTCGCCCCGAAGAACGGCAACTCCTCGGTGCGCGGCGGTCTGGGCAGCGACACCATCATCACCGCGCTCGTCGTGGGCACGGCGGAGCACGGCGCCAGCGTCTACGGCGACCACGGCGACGACAAGATCACCACGGGCAGCGTCATGGGCCAGCCGGGCGAGTACGAGCGCGGCGGCGGCCAGGTCTTCGGCAACGACGGCAACGACCTGATCCGCACCGGCAACGTCGACCTCGGCGGCCGGGTCCTCGGCGGCAGCGAGAACGACGTCATCGAGCCCAAGTCGGTGGGCGCCGAGTCCGCGGGCATCGTCCAGGGCGGCCCGGGCAACGACACGGTCCGCGGCCTGAACGACACCGTCCTGACGATCGGCCCCGGCTACGGCCAGGTCGACGGCGGCATCGGGACCAACTCCTGCCGGGTGAAGCACTTCTCCACCGGCGACCGGGTCCGCAGCTCGCTGTCGAACTGCCTGACGGCCGACGGGGCCCCCGTGGCCCCGCCCGCCCCCGCGAAGCCCGCCCAGCAGCAGGCCAAGCCGGCGGCGCCGGCCGCCGGCGGCCACTCACCGCGCTGACGGACCACGGCCCCCGGGAGCGCCGTGCCGGCGCTCCACGGACAGGCCGCCGGGAAGCATGAACAGGGTCAGCACCGCGCCGACGGCGAAGATGGCCGCCGATGCCGTGAAGACCGTGTGGTAACCCTCCAGGGCGGCCCGCGCCATCAGGTCCGGCGTGGGCCGCCGGCCCGCCAGCGAGTGGGCGACGGCTCCGGCGGCAAGGGTGCTCATGAGCGCCGTGCCGACGGAGCCGCCCGTCTGCCGCATGGCGTTGACCGTCGCCGAGCCCACCCCCGCGTCCCGCGGGTCGATGCCGGCCGTGCCGAGGTTCATGGCGGCCGCCGTGATCAGGCCCATGCCCAGCCCCGTCGCCACCTGGCCCGGCAGCACGTCCACGACGTACGGGGCGGTCGCCGTCAGGTTCGTCATCCAGGCCATCCCGCAGGCCGACAGCAGCATGCCGGTGACGATGCGCGGGCGCCCGCCGATCCGGCCCAGCAGCCCCATGTTGCTGCCGATCGCGCCGATCATCGTGCAGCCGGACATCGGCATGAAGGCCAGCCCGGTCCGGGCCGGGCTGTAGCCGCGGGTGTGCTGGAGGTAGTACGTCAGGAACAGGAACACCCCGAACATCCCGACCCCGGTGATGAACACGGCGATCAGCGCCGTGCCCCGGACCCGGTCGAGCACGATCCGCAGGGGCAGCAGCGGGTGCGGGCTGCGGCGCTGCCACCACACGAAGGCGCCGAGCAGCAGCACGGCCATGGCCAGGAAGCCCAGGCTGCGTACGGAGTGCCAGCCGCGCGGGCCGGCCGTGGCCAGTCCGTAGACCAGGCAGAAGAGCCCGGACGAGGCGAGGACCGTGCCCGGCAGGTCCAGCCGGGGCGGGGTGGTGGGCGCGGGCCGCTTCAGCAGCAGCACCCCACCGGTGACGGCGACGGCGGCGAACAGCAGGTTCACGTACATCGTCGAGCGCCAGCTCAGGTGCTCGGTGAGGAAACCGCCCAGCAGCAGCCCCACGGCGCCCCCGGACGCGGCGAGCGACCCGAACACGCCGAAGGCCTTGGCCCGTTCGGCGGGCGCCGCGAAGGTGGTGGTCAGCAGCGAGAGCGCGGCGGGAGCCAGCAGCGCCGCGAACACGCCTTGCAGGGCGCGGGCCGTGACGAGGACCCCGAAGGTGGCCGCGGCGCCGCCGAGCGCGGAGGCCGCCGCGAAGCCGATCTGCCCGACGAGGAAGGCCCGGCGGCGCCCGAACTTGTCCGCCAGGCGCCCGCCGAGCAGCAGCAGACTGCCGAAGGTGATCGCGTACGCGGTCACCACCCACTGCCGCTGGTCGTCGGAGAACCCGAGGCCGGCCTGGGCGGAGGGCAGGGCGATGTTCACGATGGTCGCGTCGAGGACGACCATGAGCTGGGCGAGGCCGATGACGGCGAGGATCCACCAGCGGCGCGGATCGGGGGGCGCCGCGGCGCCGGGGACGGCGGAAGCGGTACTGGTTCCGGGACGGGTCGGCTCTGCGGACATGGGTGGCTCCATGGGTTCCGCGCGTTCTCGCCGGCGAGAGGGCGTACGCGTGTGCGTGGACTGTCTGGTTCGACGATGCGTGAGAGCGCCCCGTCACCCGCGCGCCACGCCATGACGCCGTCCGGATGGACCAGTACCGCGTTGGTTTCTCCTACCGTTTCCCCTTCGTCCCCTTCTCCTTCTCCTTCTTCTCCCCGGTGCCCTTCTTGCCCTTCCTCTCGCGCGGGGCGTCGGCCGGGCGGCCGGCGTGCAGCTCCAGCGGGCCCGTGCCCTCGGCGCGTGCGCGCAGGCACGCCTCGATCTGGCGCCGCAGGGAGGGTTTGACCAGCGCGCGCAGCTCCCCGACGGGCGCGGCCCGCCAGCGCAGCAGCTCGAAGGGGGCGAGGCGGATCCGGGCCAGGGCGGCGTCGTCCAGGACCCCGCCGTCGTAGAGGAAGCGGATGCGGGCCGGATAGCCGGGCTTGTGGGCCCAGTTGACGCCGAGCAGCCGGCCCGGTGCGAGGTCGAGGCCGAGTTCCTCCCGCACCTCCCGGCGGGCGGCGGCCCGCGGGGTCTCGCCGAGGTCGCTGTCGATCCCGCCGCCCGGCAGGTTCCAGCGCCCGGAGTTGCCGTACGAGGGCTCCACCAGCAGGACCCGGCCCGCGGAGTCGGTGAACACCACGCTCGCCGCGGTGACGGCCTTGGGACGGGCGGCCCGGTGGCTGGCCGCGTCGAAGGAACCGGCGTGCTCCAGGGCCGTACGCCGCCGCGGGTCCAGGCCGGCGGGGGAGCCGGGCTGCGGCACCCCGTCGACGAGGTGCGCGAGGGAGCCGGCGTACAGGGCGGCCAGGGCGGCGCGCAGCCGGGGCGCGAGCCGGGCGGGCAGCGCCGCGTACGCCTCCTCCGGCACGAGCCACCGGGCCCCGGCGGGCCCGCCGTCCGCGGAGGCGAGCGCGCCGGCCTGCTCCGGCGGGAGCGGCCCGACGAGGTGGACGTGGGCGATGAGGGAGCGGCCGAGCGGGCCGGGCCGCCGGGTCTCCACGGCGAGGAGCCGGCCGATCGGCGCGGACAGGCCCAGCTCCTCCTCCAGCCCGCGGGCCAGCGCCTCCTCCGGGGTCTGCGTGTCCTCGACGGCGGTGCCCGGGAGCTCCGCCTCCGCCCGGGGCGGCGAGGGCGCCAGTACGAGGACACGCCCGGCGGGGTCCAGCACGATCGCGGTGGCGGCGACGAGCGGCGACGGCCGGGCGGCGTAGTACAGGCGCACCTCGTCGGGGGAGGGGCGCCCCGGGGCGTGGCCCGGGGCGTGGCCCGGCGTCCGCCCGGCCGGGCTGTCGGAGGGAGGGGCGGACGGGCGGTCGGGCAAAGGGGGCTCCTGGTGTCTGGTCGTGCCACCGTACGGGGCGGACCCCCACCCCGCGCGGGCCCGCCGCGCCCGCCGGTCAGGCCCGGGCCAGCAGCATCCCGCCCATGGTGACCATGGTCGCCGCGACGAGCCCGTCCAGCACCCGCCAGGCCGAGGGGCGCGCCAGCACGCCGCTCAGCAGCCGGGCGCCGTAGCCGAGGGTGGCGAACCAGATCAGGCTGGCCGCTGCGGCGCCGATGCCGAAGGCCCAGCGCAGGTCGCCGCGGTCGGCCGCGAGCGAGCCGACCAGCAGGACGGTGTCCAGGTAGACGTGCGGGTTGAGCCAGGTCATGGCCAGACAGACCAGGACGGCCCGGCGGCGGGACCCGGCGGTGGCCCCCTCGGCGGCCAGGGCGGCGCCGGGGGCGGGCCGCAGCACCCGCCGGGCGGCGAGGAACCCGTAGGCGATCAGGAAGGTGCCTCCGGCGATGGCGACCGCGGTCAGGGCGGCCGGCCAGGCGGTGACGAAGGCACCGACCCCGGCGACGCCGAGGGCGATGAGGAGCGCGTCGGAGACGGCGCAGATCGCGACCACGGCGAGGACGGCGTGCCGGCGCACCCCCTGCCGCAGGACGAAGGCGTTCTGCGCGCCGATGGCGACGATGAGGGAGAGTCCGGTGCCGAAGCCGGCGAGCGCCGCCGCGATGATGCCGTGTGTCATGTCTTCGACCGTAGGCAGCCGCGCGGCTTCAGTACAGCTAAAGATATTTACGTACCCTTAGCGTTCGTGATGGACGAACTTCCCCTGGACCAGGTGCGGACCCTCCTCGCCGTGGTCGACGAAGGCACCTTCGACGCGGCGGCCGCGGCCCTGCACGTGACCCCCTCGGCCGTGAGCCAGCGGGTGAAGGCGCTGGAGCAGCGGACCGGGCGGGTGCTGCTGATGCGGACGAAGCCTGTACGGGCGACCGAGTCCGGGCAGGTGGTGGTCCGCTTCGCCCGGCAGCTGGCCCGCCTGGAGCGGGACGCTCGCGCGGAGCTCGGGATGGCGCAGGAGTCGGGCGGTCCGGTGCGGCTGCCGATCGCCGTCAACGCGGACTCGCTGGCCACCTGGTTCCTGCCCGCCCTCACCCGGGTGCCGCAGGACCCGCCGGTCTTCTTCGAGCTCCACCGGGAGGACGAGGGGCATACGACGGGCCTGCTGCGGGAGGGCCAGGTGATGGCGGCGGTCACCTCCTCGCCCGACCCGGTGGCCGGGTGCACCGTACGGAGGCTGGGGCTGGCGCGGTACCTGCCGGTGGCGAGCCCCGCCTTCGTGGCCCGGTACCTGACCGGAGACCTGGAGCGGGGACTGCGGGAGGCCCCGGTGATCGTGTTCGACCGGCGGGACGAGCTCCAGGACGGGTACGTACGGTCGCTGACCGGCGATCAGGACGCCGCGGCCGGGCCGCTGCGCCACCACGTCCCGACCTCGGAGGGGTTCCGCGACGCGGTGGCGGCCGGGCTGGGGTGGGGACTGGTGCCGGAGCCCCAGGCGGAGCCGCTGGTCGGCGCGGGCGGACTGGAACTGCTCGCGCCGCGGCGGCCGCTGGACGTGCCGCTGTACTGGCAGCAGTGGAAGCTCGACTCCCCGGCGCTGTCGACGGTGGCACGGGTGGTGGCGGCCGCGGCGGCCGGGGCCCTGCGCCAGGACGGGGTCCGGCCCGACCGGCGGGACACCCCCTAAGCTGCGGGTATGGAGTCCTACACGATCGGCCAGGCCGCGCGGCTGCTCGGCGTGAGCGTCGACACGGCCCGCCGCTGGGCCGACGCCGAGCGCTTCCCCACCCGCCGGGAGGGCGCGCGGCGCATGGTGGACGGGCCGGACCTGGCCGCGTTCTGCGTGCAGGCCGCCCAAGAGGCGGGCGAGGGCGAGGACGCCCCGTACACCTCGGCGCGCAACGCCTTCCCCGGCATCGTCACCGCCGTGAAGCTCGGCACGGTCGACGCACAGGTCGAGATCCAGGCCGGCCCGCACCGTGTCGTATCGCTCCTGACCCGGGAGGCGGTGGAGGAGCTCGGCCTGGAGGTCGGCGCGCAGGCCGTGGCCCGGGTGAAGTCGACGAGCGTGTTCATCGACAGGGTCTGACGGGGCCGATCGGCGGCGGTGGCAGACTGGCCGCTGATCCGCCGAAGGGAAGTACCCCGTTGTCCATGTTCAGCAACCTGCGCCGGGCCGTGCGCCGCGGCTACCGCCGCGCCGTCGACCTCAGCCACCCTTCCCGCTCCCCGCTCGGCAGCGCGGTGGTCAACTGCGTGGTCTACGTGGACGGAGCACGGCAGGACGGCTGCGCCGAGGTGGAGGAGGCGCTGCGCCGGGTGCGCAAGGCGGGCGACGGGTTCGTCTGGATCGGCCTGCACGAACCGACCAGGGAGGAGCTCGCCGGGCTCGCCGAGCTGTTCGGCCTGCACCCCCTCGCCGTCGAGGACGCCGTGACCGCGCACCAGCGCCCCAAGGTGGAGCGGTTCGACGACACATTGTTCTCCGTCTTCAAGACGGTGCGCTACGTGGAGCACGAGGAGCTCACCGCGACCAGCGAGGTCGTGGAGACCGGCGAGCTGATGGCGTTCACCGGCGACGACTTCGTCATCACCATCCGGCACGGCGGCCACGGCACGCTCGGCCCGGTCCGGGAGAGCCTGGAGGCCGCGCCCGACCAACTGGCCAAGGGGCCGGCCTCGGTGCTGCACGCCATCGCCGACCACGTCGTCGACGACTACGTGGCCGTCACGGACGCGGTGCAGAACGACATCGACGCCGTCGAGACGGCGGTGTTCAGCGAGTACGGCGGCCGGGGCGACGCGGGCCGCATCTACCAGCTCAAGCGCGAACTGCTGGAGCTGCGCCGGGCGGTGGCCCCGCTGAGCCGCCCGCTCCAGCACCTGGCCACGCAGCCGATACCGGTGATCCCGGCGGAGGTCCGCGCGTACTTCCGCGACGTCGCCGACCACTTGACCCGGGCCACCGACCAGATCAACGCGTACGACGCGCTGCTCGACTCCATCCTCCAGGCGCATCTCGCGCAGGTCACCGTCGCGCAGAACGAGGACATGCGCAAGATCACGGCGTGGGCGGCCATCGTCGCCGTGCCGACCATGGTCTGCGGGATCTACGGCATGAACTTCGACAACATGCCCGAACTGCACTGGACGTACGGCTACCCGATCGTGGTCGGCGTGATGGGCCTCGCCTGCTTCGTCATCCACCGCGGCTTCCGCCGCAACGGCTGGCTCTGAGCCTTTTTCCGGGCCAGGGGCCCGCGCGCCGAACACCGCGATCGGGGCGCGGGGACCTCCCCTTCCTCCCACGGGTCCGCCCGGCGCGAGAGCCGCCGGCACCGGGGCGTCCTCCGTGGTGTACCCCCAGTCAAACAAGCGCGCGGGGAGCGGGGGCACTGGTCCCGGGTACGGAAATCCGGCCACCGCGCGTCCCGCGCGTTGGTCGATGAACCAGCGCTGTCGCACCCTGTCCTGCCGGCCGCACACGTGGCGTGCGGGGGTATTGAGCTGTCCCGACCTCTGGTAGTAAAGTTTCCTAACGAAGCTGCCAAGCCTCAACTCCCCTATGGAGGTCTTGTGTTCGCCCCCCACCGCAAGAGAATCGCCATCAGCGCCCTGCTCGGCGGCGCGCTCCTCGCCGTCCCGGTGACCGCCCACGCGACGGCGGCCCCCGCGGCCGCACCCGCCGCCGCGACGGCGGCGAAGGCCGTCGGGCTCGACGACCCGGCGAAGAAGGACATCGCGATGCAGATCGTCTCCAGTGCGGAGAACTCCTCCCTGGACTGGAAGGCGCAGTACAAGTACATCGAGGACATAGACGACGGCCGCGGCTACACGGCCGGGATCATCGGCTTCTGTTCCGGTACGGGCGACATGCTTGACCTCGTCGAGTACTACACCGACGTCAAGCCCGGCAACGTGCTCGCCAAGTACCTGCCGGCCCTGCGGAAGGTCGACGGCTCCGACTCGCACCAGGGCCTCGACCCCAACTTCACCAAGGACTGGGCGAAGGCGGCCCAGGACGCCGAGTTCAAGAAGGCCCAGGACCACGAGCGCGACCGGGTCTACTTCAACCCCGCAGTCAATCAGGGCAAGTCCGACGGGGTGGGCGCGCTCGGCCAGTTCATCTACTACGACGCCATCGTCATGCACGGGGACGGCGGGGACTCCACCAGCTTCCGCAACATCCGCAAGCGGGCGCTGTCCAAGGCCAAGCCCCCGGCCCAGGGCGGGAACGAGACGACCTGGCTGAACGCCTTCCTCGACGCCCGGGTCTGGGCGATGAAGCAGGAGGAGGCGCACAGCGACACCAGCCGTGTCGACACCGCGCAGCGGGTCTTCCTGAAGAAGGGGAACCTGAACCTCAACACCCCGCTGGACTGGAAGGTCTACGGGGACTCGTTCCACATCGGCTGAGCCGCAGGTGAGTTCACGGCGTCCCGTGCCGGTGCGAGGGTCCGGCGCGGGGCGCCGTGCACGTACGTGACAGCGGCTGACAGGGTCGCGGAGCCGTAACGATGTGGGTGCGGACGAGGGCGCTCCGGCGGGGGCGAGGGGGTGCACAGGTTGCCTGCGAGTGATTCAGGAGCCCCTCCTGCATCACGAAATGGCAGCTATCTCCCCCATTTCGTCACGCGCTGTGACGCGGAACGATCCGTGGGTTCCAAGTGGCGCCCGAGGCCGGTGACTTTGGTCGGTGAACCGGCGAAATGCGGCTCTTCCGGCGGGTTGTGAAGTGGCTTGACCACCACATAAGCGGGGCATAAGTTCTGCCTCGGCTTGCTCCAGACGGACGGGCCGACGAACCGTCCTCAGGGGGGACCCATGCACTACTACACCGACGTCCTGAAGAAGTACACCGTGTTCTCCGGCCGCGCCCGCCGCCAGGAGTACTGGATGTTCACCCTCTTCAACCTGATCGCCCTGATCATCATCGCCGTCCTGGACAACGCGATCGGCACCTACCCGCTGCTCTACGCGATCTACGCGCTGGCAGTCCTCCTCCCGGGTCTGGCCGTCGGTGTCCGCCGCCTGCACGACACCGGCAAGTCCGGCTGGTGGCTGCTCATCGCCCTCGTCCCGCTGATCGGCGGCATCTGGCTCCTCGTCCTCATGGCGACCGAGGGCCAGGCCCAGCCGAACGAGTACGGCCCGAACCCGAAGGCCGTCCACGCCTGAGCAGGCCCGTACGCCTGATCGCCTGAGCGCCGCCCCGGCCGGAAACGGCCGCGGGGCGGCGCTCTCGCCGTTCCACGGGCCGTGCGGGCCCGGGGGTGACGCGTGTCTCCCCGGGACTCGGGCAGGGGGCTGTCCGGACCGCCCCGATCACGAGATATCTTGATGTCGAGCAATGTTGCAGACGAGAGACGCAGACTGTGGAGCGGAGCATCCGGTGACTGACTCGACCATCATCTACACGCACACTGACGAGGCCCCGGCCCTCGCGACGTATTCCTTCCTGCCTGTGATCCAGGCCTACGCGTCGACGGCCGGTGTGAATGTCGAGACCCGTGACATCTCCCTGGCCGGTCGGATCATCGCCAGCTTCCCCGAGCACCTGGAAGAGGGCCAGCGGATCGCCGATGCCCTCGCCGAGCTCGGCGAGCTGGCGAAGACGCCGGAAGCGAACATCATCAAGCTGCCCAACATCTCGGCCTCGATCCCGCAGCTGAAGGCCGCGGTCGCCGAGCTCCAGGGCCAGGGCTACGCGCTTCCGGACTACCCGGACGACCCGAAGACCGACGAGGAGCGCGAGATCCGCGCGCGCTACGACAAGGTCAAGGGCAGCGCCGTCAACCCGGTCCTGCGCGAGGGCAACTCCGACCGCCGCGCCCCCGCCTCGGTCAAGAACTACGCCAAGGCCCACCCGCACCGCATGGGCGCCTGGACCCCCGAGTCGAAGACGAACGTCGCGACCATGGGCGCCGAGGACTTCCGCTCCACCGAGAAGTCCGCGGTCATCACCGAGGCCGGCACGCTCCGCATCGAGCACGTCGCCGCCGACGGCACCACGACCGTCCTGCGCGAGTCCGTACCCGTCCTCGCCGGTGAGGTCGTGGACGCGTCCGTCCTGCACGTCGACGCGCTGCGCACCTTCCTGAACGACCAGATCGAGCGCGCCAAGGCCGAGAACGTCCTGTTCTCCGTGCACCTCAAGGCCACGATGATGAAGGTCTCCGACCCGATCATCTTCGGCCACGTGGTCCGCGCCTTCTTCCCGAAGACCTTCGCCCGCTACGGCGAGACCCTGGCCGCCGCCGGCCTGTCCCCGAACGACGGCCTCGGCACCATCCTGAACGGCCTGGGCGCGCTGCCCGACGCCGACGCGATCAAGGCCTCCTTCGACGCCGAGATCGCCGAGGGCCCGGCCCTCGCGATGGTCGACTCGGACAAGGGCATCACCAACCTGCACGTCCCGTCCGACGTCATCGTCGACGCCTCCATGCCGGCCATGATCCGCACCTCCGGCCACATGTGGGGCCCGGACGGCAACGAGGCCGACACCCTGGCCGTCCTCCCGGACAGCAGCTACGCGGGCGTCTACCAGGTCGTCATCGACGACTGCCGCGCGCACGGCGCCTTCGACCCGTCCACCATGGGCTCGGTGCCGAACGTCGGCCTCATGGCCCAGAAGGCCGAGGAGTACGGCAGCCACGACAAGACCTTCGAGATCGCCGCCGCGGGCACCGTCCGCGTCGTCGACGCCGAGGGCAAGGCCGTCCTGGAGCAGCAGGTCGCCAAGGGCGACATCTTCCGCGCCTGCCAGACCAAGGACGCCCCGATCCAGGACTGGGTCAAGCTCGCCGTCACCCGCGCCCGCGCCACCGGCGTCCCGGCCGTCTTCTGGCTGGACGAGGGCCGCGCGCACGACGCGCAGCTGATCGCCAAGGTCAAGACGTACCTCGCCGAGCACGACACCGAGGGTCTGACCATCGAGATCCTCTCCCCGGTCGAGGCCACCAAGTACTCCCTGGAGCGCATCCGCCGCGGCGAGGACACCATCTCGGTGACCGGCAACGTGCTGCGCGACTACCTGACCGACCTCTTCCCGATCCTGGAGCTGGGCACCAGCGCCAAGATGCTGTCGGTCGTCCCGCTCATGAACGGCGGCGGCCTCTTCGAGACCGGCGCCGGCGGCTCCGCCCCGAAGCACGTCCAGCAGCTGGTCAAGGAGAACTACCTGCGCTGGGACTCCCTCGGTGAGTTCCTCGCGCTGGCCGTCTCCTTCGAGCACCTCGCGACCACCACCGGCAACGCCCGCGCCCAGGTGCTGGCCGACACCCTGGACCGCGCGACCGGCACCTTCCTCAACGAGGACAAGTCGCCGAGCCGCAAGCTGGGCGGCATCGACAACCGCGGCAGCCACTTCTACCTCGCCCTGTACTGGGCGCAGGAGCTGTCGCGCCAGACCGACGACCCGAAGCTGGCCGCGGCGTTCCACCCGCTCGCCAAGACCCTGACCGAGTCCGAGGAGAAGATCGTCGGCGAGCTCGTCGCCGTCCAGGGCTCCCCGGCCGAGATCGGCGGGTACTACCAGCCCGACGCCGCGAAGGCCGCGGCGGTCATGCGGCCGTCCGCGACCTTCAACCAGGCGATCGCCACCCTCGCCTGAGGTCCGGTCGTCCTGATCGATTCCGCCCCGGTCGGCAGCCGCCGACCGGGGCGGACCCGTACCCGCGCTCGTACGGCCGGGGGCGGACCGTTCCGGGGTCTGCGGCCCCCTGCCCCTCGCCCCCTGCCCCTCGCCCCCTGCTCAGAGCCGGTGGACGCGTTCCCCCTCGAAGGCCAGCGGTGACCGGCCCGAGGCCAGGATGCGCAGCCCGGGGGCCGCGGTGAGCAGGCGCCGCAGCCAGGCCAGCGCCTCCGGCGCGAGGTGCTCGGCGCCGTCCAGGACCAGGAGCATGTCCCGCTCCGCGAGCCAGGAGACGGCGTCCGCCGTCCCGTACGGCAGGAACGGCATGCCCGGTACGCAGCCCAGGGCGGCCGTCAGCTCGCGCACACCGAAGGGCCGGCCGATCGCGACGACGGCCGCGCCGTCGCAGAAGTTGGACGAGAGCCGCCCGGCGATCTCCCGCACCAGCCGGCTCCGCGGCTCCCGGAACCGCCCCGTGACCGTCAGCACCCGTCCCCGCCGGACGACGGTCAGCAGCCGGGACAGTTCGTCGGACGTCGCCGGCAGCGTGCCGGTCCGGCCTGCATCCCTCATCGGCACGATGCCCCCCATTGCATGCGTGTCCCATGCGCGGCCAAGGGTTCATTCGAGCCGCGTAGCGATGATTATGCGCCAGTTCTGCCGGATGGCTAGGGGAATGTCGCATTCCGGATAAGTTGTACACGCGGCGCACTTTTGTCCATTCGGCCAGGTGGGGGACGTCCGGCGGGCGCACACCGGCCTCCTGTGGTCGGATGCTGATCATGGGTCACGACCACGGAGCTCCCTCGGCGGCCGCCGGGACCGTCAGCGGGACGTTCCGAGCCCGCCTGCTCTGGACCATCGGCATCAGCGCCACGATCACCCTGATCCAGGTCGTCGGCTCCCTCCTCTCCGGCAGCCTCGCCCTCCTCGCCGACGCCGCGCACAGCCTCACCGACGCCGTCGGGGTCTCCCTCGCGCTCGGCGCGGTCACCCTCGCCCAGCGCGCCCCGACCCCGCGCCGCACCTTCGGCTTCTACCGGGTCGAGATCTTCTCCGCCGTCCTGAACGCACTGCTCCTCCTCGCGATCTTCGTCTGGGTCCTCTACACCGCGATCCGCCGCTTCAGCGAACCCGTCGAGGTCAAGGGCGGGCTGATGCTGGGCGTGGCCGTCGTGGGCCTGGCCGCCAACGGCGTCGGCCTGTGGCTGCTGCGCGACGCCAAGGAGCACAGCCTCAACCTGCGCGGCGCCTACCTCGAAGTGCTCGGCGACGCCCTCGGCTCCGTCGCCGTCATCGTCGGCGGCCTGGTCATCCTGCTCACCGGGTGGGAGGCCGCCGACCCCATCGCCTCCATCGTCATCGGCCTGCTCATCGTCCCCCGCGCGTACGGACTGCTGCGCGAGGCCACCCACGTCCTGCTGGAGGCCACCCCGCAGGACATGGACCTGGCCGACGTACGCGGGCACCTCCTGGAGCAGCCCGGGGTACTGGCCGTGCACGACCTGCACGCCTGGACGGTCACCTCCGGCATGCCCGTGCTCACCGCCCACGTCGTGGTGGCGGAAGAGACCCTGCGCGGCGAGGAGCACGGCAAGCTGCTCGCCCGGCTCCAGGCCTGCGTCGGCGAGCACTTCGACGTGGCCCACTCCACCCTCCAGCTGGAACCGCAGGGCCACGCCGAGGACGAACGGGCCCTGCACACGTAGCGCCGGCGCCCTCAGGCCCACCCGGCCCGGTGCGGAGCCCGGGGCAGCGCACCGGGCAAGGCCGCGACGACCGCCCCGGTCCGCCGCGCGTGGTGCCGCTTCAGGTCCTCCTCCCGGTAGCGCCCGGTCCGCGCGTGCCAGGTCGCGATCGCGGCCATCCACTGCTTGAGCTCCTCCGCGTACCGGTCCAGGGCGCGGCGCGCCGCCGCGTCCAGGGCGAAGTCCCGGTACATGGCGGGGAACTCGTCGGCCAGCACGTGCTCGAACTGCTTCATCCGCGCGGTCATCAGATCGCCCACGACCCCGAGCGCCGTCCGGTAGTCGCAGCCGAAGAAGGTCTCGGTGACGACCAGGATGTTGAGCAGCTCGCCCTCGTACTCCACCTCCTTCTGGTACGAGTACACGTCGTTCATCAGCCCCGAGTAGTCGAAGGCGGCCGCCTCCAGCGACTGCATCGCCGCACTCCCGTACACGGCCTCCGGTACGACGTCCATGTGCGCCATCCGGGCCAGCGAGGCCGTCATCGGCGAGCCGAAGGTCACCCGGCGCATCTCCAGGTAGTCCACCGGATCGGGCACCCGGTGGGCCGCCTGGTTCTCCACCTCCCACAGCCAGCCGTCGAGCACCGAGTCCATCGCCGCCCGGAACATGCGCCGCCCGGCCGGGGCCATCGGGGTGATGGTGCGCAGCCACACGTCGGCGAGCCCGCGCTCCAGCGCGTTCACCGGCGCGGGGGTGGGCGCCCCCGGCTCCGGCGGCATCAGCGCCCGCAGCCGGGCGTCCTGGGCCCTGGCCCCGGCCAGGTCGCGGGTGGCGCCGAAGCGGAGCGGATAGAGGTCGTCCGCGTACGTGCCCCAGCTCAGCCAGGCCGCGCTGACGTCCAGGTCCTCGGCCGAGGCCTTCGGGTCGATGCCCGCCGAGCACAGGGCGAAGTCGTAGTCGACCGCCTTCTCCTCCCACCACAGGCCCTCGTCGAACATCCCCATCGCCCGGTTCCACTCCACCAGCCGCCCCCGCGCCCCCTCCAGGTGCGGGTTCAGGCGCGTCGGGAACGGCAGGTGGAAGTCCGGGATCACCGAGGGTCCCACCGGGTGGGGAACGTGGGTGTGCCGCCGGCGGCGGTCCGCACCGCCGGTGGTCCCGAGCAGTGCCTTGAGGGCGCAGACAGCGCCGCCCAGCCCCGGAGGACCGGAGGGCAGGCCGGCCCGGCGGTTCATGTAACGGCTGGAGCGCAGGTGCCACTCGTGGCCGCCGGACTGCCAGTCCTGGAGCCCGCGGGCGTACGTGAGCACCGCCGCGACCTCCTCCGGGGCCAGGCCGGTCCGTACGAACATCGGCGGCAGCTCGGCGAAGAAGGTGTGCTCGAACTGCTGGAGCCGCGAGGTCAGCAGCCGGTTCAGCTGGTCGGCGGCCTCCTGGGTGGTGCAGCCGAAGAACGTCTCCAGCACCAGCACCCCGTTGCTGAGTTCGCCCTCCTGGCCGACCTCGCGCTCGTACGAGAACAGGTCGTTGCGGAAATGCACCGAGTCGGCGAAGCAGTCGCGCAGCACGCGCAGCGGCCGCTCGGCGGAGACGGCGGCGGGCACCTCGGCGCCGACCGCGTGCTCGACGAGCCCCGCCGACCAGGGCGCGCCGCCCACCTTGCGGCGCTGTTCCACGTACTCGACGGGATTGGCGACCCGGCCGATGCTGATGTTGTCGAGCTCCCACAGGGACTCCACGAGGAGATTGCGGGTGCTGAGCGAGAAGCGGGCGATCCAGTCCGGCGAATGGCCGGGGACGGTACGGGCCCACAGGTCGGCGAGCCCCGCCTCGACCGGGTTCCCGGGCTCGGGGGCCCGCGCCGCCCCGCCCGGCGGGGGCACGGATCCGGGCATGAACAGCGCCAGGCGGTCCAGCGCCGTGCGCCCGCCCTCCCGGTCCCCGCGCCGCTTGAAGACCTCCAGGAACCAGTCGTCGAAGAAGAACACCCACACGTACCAGTCGGTGACCAGCGAGAGCGTCGCGGCATCGCATTCGGGGTGCGTGTAGGCGCACAGCAGCGCGTAGTCGTGGGCCTCCAGGTCGGAGCGGTCCCAGACGCCGGAGCCCTCCAGCATGCCCAGGGAGCGGGCCCAGTCGAGGGCGTGGGCGCGGGCGGGGGCCAGGTGGGGGTTGAGGCGCGCGGGGTGCGGGACGTAGAACTCGGGCAGTTCGAAGGGCTGGGTGCTTGCGGTGCTGCTCATACGGGCGCCGCCCTCAGTCCTCGAAGCGGGAGATCTCTACGTTCTCCAGCACCCCGACGGCGTCGGGAACCAGGATCGCCGCCGAGTAGTAGGCGGTGACCAGGTAGGAGACGATCGCCTGTTCGTTGATGCCCATGAACCGCACGGACAGCCCCGGCTGGTACTCGTCCGGCAGGCCCGGCTGGTGCAGTCCGATCACCCCTTCGTTGTCCTCGCCGGTGCGCATGACCAGGATCGAGCTGGTCCGCTCCTTCGTGATCGGGATCTTGTTGCAGGGCAGCAGCGGCACCCCCCGCCAGGCGGGCATCATGTGCCCCTGGAACTCGACGGAGGCCGGGTACAGGCCGCGCCGGCTGCACTCGCGGCCGAACGCGGCGATCGTGCGCGGGTGCGCGAGGAAGTACTGGGAGCCGCGCCGCCGGCTGAGCAGGTCGTCCAGGTCGTCGGGGGTGGGCGGGCCGGTGCGGGCGTAGATCCGCTGCTCGTACTCGGCGTTGTGCAGCAGCCCGAACTCCGGGTGGTTGACCAGCTCGCTCTCCTGGCGCTCCTTGAGGGCCTCGATGGTCAGGCGCAGCTGCTGTTCCGACTGGTTCATCGGCTGGTTGTAGAGGTCGGCCACGCGGGTGTGCACGCGCAGCACGGTCTGGGCGACGCTCAGTTCGTACTCGCGGGGGCTCAGGTCGTAGTCGACGTAGGTGCCGGGCAGCATGACCTCGCCGGTGTGGCCGGCCGACACGTCCACGGCCTCGCTGCCCTTGCGGCCGACCCGCTCCGCCTCCAGATAGGCCTCGGCGTGCCGGCGCAGGGCGGGGGAGCGGGTCAGGGCCTCGTCCCAGTTGCCGCGGTTGTACGTCATGGTCACCACGTCGGTCTGGGCCCGGGCGGTGAACTCCCAGCGGGCGTCGGGCAGCGGGTGGTGGCCGAAGTGGTCGCCGTCGCTGAGGACGCCGAGGCTCGCCTCCTCACCGTACGCGCTCTCGCCGAGCCGCTCGATGCGGCCGTGGGCGATCAGGTAGATCTTGTCCACGGGCTCGCCGCGGCGGACGATCACGTCGCCCTTGCGGAACTCCTCCTTGACGAACCGGTCCGCGATCGACTTGACGACCGCGTCGTCGGGGAAGTGCCGCAGCATACCGAGTTCGCGCAGCATGGGCGGGATGACCCGCAGTTCGGAGCCGGTCTTGACGAAGCTGATGCGCCCGTCGCCGAGGGTGTAGCTGACCGTGCGGTTGACCCGGTACGTGCCGCCGCTGGTCTGGACCCACGGCAGGATCCTCAGCAGCCAGCGGGAGCTGATGCCCTGCATCTGCGGGGCGGACTTGGTGGTCGTCGCCAGGTTCCGCGCCGCGTCGGTGCTGAGGCTCTGGCGGGAGGAGCGGCTCTGCTGTGCGGCGGCGCTGTCTTCGGTCGTCGGGTCGACAGGCATGACGGAACGTCCTCTCGGTCGGTCTTCCTTGGTCGGCCGGTCCTGCGGGCTCCGGATGCGGCGCGGCTCGCGGTCGCGTGCGTCGCGCACGCCGCGTACGGGGGTGATCGGAAGGAGTGGCCCCGCTTGTACGTGATCCGCGTGCTCCCGCACGCCACGGACACCCGGTGTGACCGGGGGCCACCGTGTGCACACGTCTTAGTTAGAGGCAGGGCGGCCCCACCGGGTACACGGGCCCCCGTCCCACCCTGTTGAATCTCCGACCGTGTTGAAGCGCTGGACACACGTACGAGTTGGGCGGTTCCGGATGGCCAAGCGAGACCCCAACGGACGACTGCGCACCCTCCTGGCCGAAGCCCGCTGGAGCGGGCAGGACTTCGCACGGGCCGTCAACGGCGTCGCAGCCGAGGCCGGCCTCACCCTGAGCTACGACCGGACCTCCGTCTCCCACTGGCTCGCGGGCACCAAGCCGCCCGCGCACGTCGTCGCCCTGGCCGCCGAGGCCCTGAGCCTGCGCACCCGGCGCCGGATCGCCGCCGCCGACACCGGACTGGCCCGCCCGTCCGCCGCCGCGCGGACCGAAGGCGGGCAGGCCGACGCCGGACCGGACTTCGGGGTCGGCGCACTGGGCGAGATCCCGGTGTACTCCAGCGCCTGGCGCCCGCCGCAGGAACCACCGCAGGACCCGGAAAGGGCCGGCGTACGGACCGGGCGGCGCGGTGGGGCACGGATCGGGCTGGACCACGTACGGGCCGCCGAGGCGGTGCTCCCGGTCTTCCGCAACAGCGACATGATGTTCGGCAGCGGCCTGGCCCGGCCCGCCCTCACCGCGTACCTGGCCACCACCGTCGCCCCGTGGCTGCGGGCCGACGCGCCGCCCTCCGTACGCCACCGGCTGCTGGGCGCCACCTCCCGGCTGGCCTACACGGCCGCCTTCCTGTGCTTCGACGGCAACCAGCACGGCGTGGCGCAGGCCTACTACCGGGCGGCGCTGCGGCTGGGCCGGGAGGCCGGCGATCCGCAGTGCCACGCGCCCGTGCTGCGGGCCATGAGCGTGCAGGCCCACCACCTCGGCCACCGCACGCAGGCGCTGGAGCTCGCGCAGGCGGCGGCGCGGGAGGCCGGGCGGCTGCCGACGCTCCAAGCGGCTTTCGTCACGGGCCAGTTGGCGGTGGCGGAGGCCGCCTGCGGGGACCGGCGGGCCGCGATCGCCCATCTGGCGGGCGCCCAGAAGCTGTTGGAGCGCTCGGAGGGGCAGAGCGCTCCGATCGGCGACTACCACCAGGCCGCGCTGTGCCACCAGGAGGCGGAGGCGCTGGCCGCGCTGGGCGACGGCCCGGGGGCCATCGCCGCGCTCGGCGCCTCCCTGCGCCACCGGCCGCCCGCCGAGCGGCGGGCCCGGGCCGTCACGGCGGCCCGGCTCGCCGAACTCCATCTGGGCCAGGGCCATCTGGAGCGGGCCTGCGCCGCCTGGCACGAGGTCCTGGACGCCGTACCGCAGCTGGAATCGGCCCGGGTGACGGACGCGCTGCGCCGGATGCGGGGGAGGCTGCGGGCGGTCCGCGCCAGCGGCGTCGTACGGCCGCTGCTGGAGCGGGTCGCCGCGGGGACGTGACGGAGCCCCTGCTCGTACATCCGTGCAGAGCTTCAACCGCGCGGGATTTTCAACAGGGCCGCCGCTCCGGCGGGTACCCCGACGCCGGGCCCGCGACGCACTGTCGTGCCATGTCCCTTCCCTCGGCCGCTCCCGTTCCCTCCCGTGCGGCGCTGCTGGCCCGGCTGCGCGGGGGGCCGGGCGGACCCGGCACCAGCACCCTGCGCATCCGGCCCGCCCCGCCGCCCGCCGCCCCGCCGCCGGCCGCCCCGCCGCCGCCGGCCCCGGCTGCCGGTCCGGCCCCCGGTCCGGTCTCCGTACGGGCCCCCGCCCCGGCGCCCGCCGTCCCCGAGCTGTACTGCCCGCCCCCGCAGCGCGACGATCCGGCCCTCGCGGAGGTGGTCGAGGACCGGCTCCTCGCCTGGGCCGAGCAGACCGGGATCTACGCAGGCCGCCCGGCCGACGTACGGGCCCTGTCGCTCGGCCGCTACACCATGCTCACGTACGCCCACGTCGAGGACCCGGACCGGCTGCTCGCGCCCGCCAAGTGCACCCTCGCCCAGTGGGCCACCGACGACTACTACTGCGACGACGAGAGCGCCGGCGCCGTCCCCCTGCGGATCGCCACCCACCTGTCCCAGGCCCTGGCCGCCATCGACCCGGCCCACCTCCCCGCCGCCTACGCGCCCCTGCTGGAGCGGGCCATGTGCGCCGACCCGGTCCTCGTCGCGCTGCGCTCCAGCACCGAGCACCTCTCCCGGTACGCCACCGGCTCCCAGCTCACCCGCTACCGGCACGAGATGGCCGCGCTGTTCTCCGGCTACACCGCCGAGGCGGGCTGGCGGGTCGCCGGACGCACCCCGCCCGTCTGGGAGTTCCTCGCCGTCCGCCAGGACAACAGCTTCATCCCGGCCATGGTGATGCTCGACCCGGCGGGCGGCTACGAGCTCCCGGTCGAGGCGTACGCCGACCCGCGCGTGCGGGGCGCGGTCCTCAAGGCCGCCTCCGCCAGCGTCATCGTCAACGACCTCTACTCCATGCACCGCGAGGACGAGAGCGCCGCCGTCAACTACAACCTGCCCGCCCTGATCGAGGCCGAGGAAGGCTGCTCGCGCGCCGAGGCCGTGCGCCGCTCGGCCGACCTCCACGACGAGCTCGTCCACGCCTTCGAAGAGGAGTCGGCCCTCCTCGCCGCGGCCGGGTTCCCGCCGCTGGTCCGCTTCCTGGCCGACGTATGGGCCTGGCTCGGCGGAAACCTCGAATGGCACCGCACCACCGCCCGCTACCACCCGGCGGGGCGGGCCCCGGCCCCGGACGGCACCCCGACGCACGGAGGGATCCCGGCATGACCACCCCCGAAGCCACCACCCCCGAGGACGGGGCCGCGGCCCGGCAGGCCGCCCTCAGCACCGCGGCCGCCCGCAATCTCGCGACCACCACCAAGTCCGTCCCGCAGATGCAGGGCATCAGCTCCCGCTGGCTGACCCGCGTCCTGCCCTGGGTCGACGTCAGCGCCGGCACCTACCGCGTCAACCGGCGCCTGAGCCACGCCGTGGGCCGGGGCAGGGTCTCCTTCGTCCAGAGCGGCGCCGACGACGTGCGGATCCTCGCGCCCACCCTCGGCGAACTCCCCACCCTCAAGGGCTTCCCGGACCCGGAGGTCTTCGAGGACCTCGCCGCGCGCTTCGTCCCACGCGACCTGCGCGCAGGCGACACCCTGGTCGAGGAGGGCGCGCCCGTGGAGGAGGTGTTCGTCATCGCCCACGGCCGCCTGGAGAAGCGGGCCCTGGGCAAGTACGGGGCGACGGAAGTCCTCGGCGTCGTCGCCGACGGGGACCAGCTGGGCGACGACGCCCTCGGCCGCCCCGAACCGCGCTGGGGCTACACCGTACGGGCCGCCACCGCCGGCACCGTGATGGTGCTGCGCTGGCGCGCCTTCCAGGAGGTCCTGGAGCGCTCCGCGGCCCTGCGCGCGCACCTGGAACGGTACGTGGACAACGGCCGCCGCCCCGTCAACCGGCGCGGCGAGGCCGACATCGAGCTCGCCTCCGGCCACGCCGGCGAAGCGCTGCTGCCCGGCACCTTCGTCGACTACGACCTCCGCCCGCGCGAGTACGAACTCTCCCTCGCCCAGACCGTCCTGCAGATCCACACCCGCGTCGCCGACCTGTACAACGACCCCATGAACCAGTTCGAGCAGCAACTACGGCTCACCGTCGAGGCATTGCGCGAACGCCAGGAGTGGGAGCTGGTCAACAACCGGGAGTTCGGGCTGCTCCACAACGCCGCGTACGACCAGCGCGTCAACACCTGGTCCGGGCCCCCGACCCCCGACGACCTCGACGAACTGGTCACCATGCGCCGCGGTACGAAGGTGCTGCTCGCCCACCCCAAGGCCATCGCCGCCTTCTTCCGCGAATGCAACAAGCGCGGCCTCGTGCCCGACACCGCCGAGGTGCAGGGGAAGTCCGTGCCCGCCTGGCGCGGGATCCCACTGCTGCCCTGCGGCAAGATCCCGGTCGTCGGCGGCCACACCAGCTCGATCCTCGCGCTGCGCACCGGGGAGGAGCAGGAGGGGGTCATCGGCCTGCGCCCGAGCGCGATCCCCGAGGAGTACGAACCCGGCCTGAACGTCCGCTACATGGGGATCGACCAGCGCTCGATCATGTCGTACCTGGTCAGCGTCTACTACTCGGCGGCCGTCCTGGTCCCCGACGCCCTCGGGATCCTGGAGAACGTGGACATCGCGGCGCCGCGCACCTGACGGTTGTCCGGTGGCCGCCGATCGGCTGTACTGCTCTGCAGTCCCGTACCCGGGGCGCCGTGCAGGGGAGGGCACCCACGATGAGTTCACACCGACGCCGCCGTCCGGGCTTGCGGAGCCGGCCGCTGCTGACCCTCCTGGCCGCCGCCTTCCTGCTCGCCGGCGCCTGCGCCGCCGCGGGCCTCGCCTGGAACCCGTTCACGGCCGACGCCCGCCAGGGCGCCGCGTCCGCCCCCGTCATCGGCACGCCCTGGGCCGCCGGGCCCGGCACGGGTACGGGAAGCCCGTCGCCCGGCGCCGGCGAAGGGGCCCCGACCGCACCCGGCCCGAGCCCGGGCGGTACCGTCCGGGGCGCGGGCGACCCGGGGGACTCCGGCTCGGGCCGGTCCCCCGGAGCCCTGCCGTTCGACCTGCCCGGGCCGGCCGCCCTGCGCACCGGCGAAGCGGGCAGGAAGCTGGTGTTCGCGCACTACTTCACCCCGTACCCCCTCTCGCTGGACAACGAGAGCGCCGACGCCGACTACTACGCCCGCAACTACCTGAACCCGGCCGGGGAGAACGGCAAGCACGAGCGGTACGGCGGCCTGCTGCGCGACCGGCCGCTGCCCGTCCCGCCCAAGCCCGGAAACTGGGAACGCGCCAACCTGGAGCAGGAGGTGCGCACCGCCCGCGCCGCGGGCCTGGACGGGTTC
This sequence comes from Streptomyces vinaceus, assembly GCF_008704935.1. NCBI lineage: Bacteria > Bacillati > Actinomycetota > Actinomycetes > Kitasatosporales > Streptomycetaceae > Streptomyces > Streptomyces vinaceus. Next base: position 1,247,271 of record NZ_CP023692.1, on the reverse strand, counting down.
ACCCTCGACATGCTCTCCCTGTCGGGGCCGAACCGGGACCGCGCCCAGCTCCTGATGGAGGCCGCCCACGCCGTCGACCCCGCCTTCAAGATCATGCTGATGCCGGACATGACCTCCCTGAACACCGACGACCCCGGTGTGCTCGCCGACGCCGTCGCGGCCCTGGGCAAGACCCCGGCCGCGCACCGCCTCGGCGACGGCCGGCTGGTCGTCTCCCCGTTCAAGGCCGAGGCGAAGAGCGTCGCCTGGTGGACGCAGGTCCTCGACCTCCTCAGGACCCGGCACGGGATCCGCACCGCCTTCGTCCCGACGTTCCTCGACTACGACGCCAACAGCGCGCGGTTCGCGCCGATCAGCCACGGCTTCTCCGAGTGGGGCAGCCGCAGTTACGTCGGCCAGGAGAGCGCCACCCGCGACGTACAGCGGGCCCATGGCATGGGCAAGATCTGGATGCAGCCCGTCTCGGTCCAGGACGCCCGCCCCAACCAGGGCGTCTACGACGAGGCCGGCAACACCGCCACCCTGCGCTCCACCTGGACGCACGCCATCGACGACGGCGCCGACTGGGTGCAGCTCACCACGTGGAACGACTACTCGGAGGGCAGCCAGTTCGCGCCCTCGCTGCACAACGGGTACACCTACCTGGACCTCTCCTCGTACTACCTGACCAAGTTCAAGACGGGCAGCTGGCCGAAGATCGTCCGCGACACGCTCTACGTCTGCGCCCGCACCCAGTTCGCCTCCGCCGATCCCACCGGGCCCCAGTCGCTGGTGATGTCCCTGCGCAAGGGCAGCGCCGCGCCCCGCGACACCGTGGAGGTGCTCAGCTTCCTCACGGCCCCGGCGACGGTCCGCACCCAGGTCGGCGGGGCCCGGGACGCGCACGAGGCCCCGGCCGGCATCCACTCCGAACTGCTCCCGCTGCGCCCGGGCACCAGCTCGGCGGCGGTGGTACGCGGCGGGAAGGCCGGCACGGAGGTGGAACTTCCCTACGCGGCGGACCGTACGGTGCAGGTCCAAGACCTCCAGTACTACGCCGTCACCAGCGGGCGGGACTAGGGGCCCGCGCCCCGGGCGGCAGCCGCCCTCTTCCCCCGTGTGCGCGGCCGCGCACCGGCCGGTACCGTCGAAGGGGTCGAAAGGGGGCGGTACAGGAACGGGGCCGTATGGCGAAGCACCGTTTGCACCGTTTCAGCGCGGCGGCCGCCGCCGGCCTGGTCTGTCTCGCGGCGTTCGGCGGGACACCGGGCAGCGCCGCGGCGCGGTTCGAGCCCGGCCCCTGCCCCAAGACGCCCGAGCCGATCGAGGCGCTGAGCACGGCACGGTGCGGCTACCTCCAGGTCCCCGAGAACCGCTCCCGCCCGGGCGGCAGGACCATCGAGCTCGCGGTGGCGGTCATCCCCGCGGTCAAGCCCGCGAAGCCCCCGCGGGACCCCGTGGTGTTCATGGCCGGCGGCCCCGGAGCCGACACCTTCGACGACATCCCGTTCCTCGTCGCATCCGGCCTGAACAAGGAGCGCGACCTGATCGTCATGGCCCAGCGCGGCAACCTCTACGACCGGCCGAACCTGGCCTGCCCGGAGGTCGACCGGTTCAACGCGCGGGCCGTGGGCCTGGGCTACGACGCACAGCGGGCGAAGCAGATCATGCTGAAGGCGGTGACCGACTGCCGGGCCCGCCTCGTGGCCCAGGGCATCGACCTGGACGCCTACAACAGCACCGAGAACGCCGCCGACTTCGCCGATCTGCGCACGGCGCTGCACCTCCCCCGCTGGAACGTGTACGGCTACTCCTACGGCACCAACCTGGCCCTCACGTACCTGCGCCTGCACCCCGAGGGAATCCGCGCGGTCGCGATCGACTCGGTCGCCCCCTCCCAGTTCGTGACCCTGCCGTGGACGTGGGGGAGCACCGCCGAGGGCATCCGCACCATCTTCGCGGCCTGCGCCGCGCAGCCCGCCTGCAAGGACCGCTACCCGGACCTCCCCGGCATGCTGACGGAGCAGGTGCGCAAACTGGAGGCGCACCCGCTGACCCTGGACGTGACCCCGCAGGGCGGCGGGAAGCCGGTCAAGACGGTCCTCGACGGGGGCGCCCTGCTGAACCTGATCGTCGCCTTCACCCCCCGGCCCAAGGACCTTCCGGCCGCCCTCGACGAACTCAGCCGCGGAAATCCGCAGCGCTTCGCCCAGGCCCGCGCGGCCGGCTCGGTCCAGAAGGTCGGCGAGTTCGCCCACGGCCTGACGAACTCGATCGCGTGCGCCGAGTGGGCTCCCGGATACTCGGAGTCCGACGTGCTGAAGGCGGGCCGGAAGGCCTACCCGGCATGGCCGGACACGGTCCTGGCCCAGGCCCCGCAGCTGCCCTTCCAGTACCCGGTGTGCGGGGTCTGGAACGTCGCGGACCGCGCGGAGGTCCAGCGCGTGGCCACGGTCAGCGCGGTGCCGGCCCTCGTCGTCTCCGGGACGTTCGACGTCAAGACCGGGGCGAGCTGGGCGAAGGGCGTGGCCCGCAACCTGTCCCGCTCGACCTCCGTCGTGGTCCCCGGAATCGGCCACTGGGTGGTCCCGCAGTCGCCGTGCGCGCAGCGCGTGCTGGCCTCGTTCTTCGCCCGTCCGACCGCTCCCGACACCTCGTGCGTGGCGGGTCTTGAGCCCGCACCGTTCACGATCGTCCCGAAATGACCGGGAGGGCAGATGACTTTCCCCCACGCGCCCCGACACCGCCGCACCGTACGGCGGTTGCTCGCCCCCTCGGCCGCGGTGGCGACCGGGCTCCTCGTCACCGGGCTGCTCGCCGCCCCCGCCCGGGCGCAGTGGCGCACCGACACCGGCCCCACCCCCGGCGCGCCGCTCGGCACGACCGCCCGGACGGTGGGTGACGCCCGCTACGAGCCGGGCCCCTGCCCCAGGACGCCGGAACCGGTCGAGGCGCTGGAGGGAGCCCGCTGCGGAACGCTCACCGTGCCCGAGAACCGCGCGCGTCCCGGCGGCAGGAGGATCCGGCTCGGTGTCGCGATCGTGCCCGCCGCCACCGCCCACCCGAAGCCCGACCCCATCGTGTGGCTCGCGGGCGGGCCCGGGGACGATGCCGTCGGGGAGGCGAAGATGGCGATCGACGGCGGCCTCAACCGCGACCGCGACGTGATCTTCATGTCCCAGCGCGGTACGTACTCGGCCGAGCCGAACGTCCTGTGCCCGGGCATCGACGAGTTCAACGCACGCGCCCTCGGCCTCGCCCAGGACTCCCCGGCCACCGAACGCCTGCACGTCGAGGCCACCAAGGCCTGCCGCGACAAGCTGGCGGCCCGCGGGATCGACCTCGCCGCCTACAACGACACCGAGAGCGCCGCCGACTACGAGGCCCTGCGCGCCGCCCTGGGCGTCGAGCAGTGGAACCTGTACGGGATCTCCTACGGCACCCAGCTGGCGCTGGTCTACATGCGCCTGCACCCCGAAGGCCTGCGCTCGGTGGGCCTCGACGGCATCCTGGCGCCCTCCAAGGCCGGGTCCGCCGCGACCTGGAGCAGCGCCCGGCAGGGTTTCGACGGCCTCTTCAAAGCCTGCGCGGACCAGCCGGCCTGCAACAAGCGCTATCCGAACCTTTCGGCCACCTTCGACAAGCTCGTGCGCGAACTCCAGGCCAAGCCGGTCACCACCACCGTCACGGTCCCCGGCAGCGACAAGCCGGTCAAGGTCGTACTGGACGGCGCGGCCCTGGTGAACTGGATGACCTCCGCCACGCACGTGGCCCCCCAAGTACCCGTCGCCCTCGATGAACTGGCCCACGGAAAGCCCCAGCGGATCGCGCAGCAGTACGCCGGCGGCAAGCTCAGCCCGGCCGCCATGGGCCGGGTCGCGCACGGTCTCGTCTACGGAGTCTTCTGCAGCGAGTGGATCCCGTACGAGAGCCGGGCCGAGGCGCTCAAGGGCGGGCAGGAAGCCTTCCCCTCCTTCCCCCGCTCGATCCAGGAGCACGCCCCGCAGCTGGCCTTCCTCCGTCCCGACTGCGACGTCTGGAACGTCCCCGCGGCGGCGCGCTCGATCCGGGACGCCACCCGCGGCGACATCCCCACCCTCGCCCTCTCGGGCGGCTTCGACTCCCAGACCGGCGCGGACAACGGGCCGTACGTCGCCCGGACGCTGAGCAAGGCCAAGGTCGTCACGGTCCCCTACGAGCCGCACGTGGTGTTCGCCACCTCGAAGTGCGCCCAGGAGATCGCCGTCTCGTTCTTCGACGATCCGGCCGCCCCCGGGACCGCATGCCTCAAGAGCCTCAAGGCACCGCGGTTCGAGACCGGACCCTGACCGCGCCGAACGCCGAACGCCGAACGCCGACCGCCGACCGCCGACCGCCGACCGCCGGGCACCGAGCGCCGACCGCCGGGCACCGAGCGCCGAGCGGAGGACCCGGCCGGCGCGGCCCGTTCGGCCGGGGGCGCACTGGGCGGGCGCGGTGCGGCAGGCGATGATGCGGGGGACTGCCGCGCCGCACCCCGGAGGTCCCATGACCCAGCCCAAGCCGATACGCCCCGCCGGGCCGCCCGCCGAGTTCCCCGGCGGGCGCGCCCTGTTCCGGCTCGATCCCGCCGTCTCCCACCTCAACCACGGGTCGTTCGGCGCCGTGCCGGTCCCCGTGCAGGAGGCCCAGGCCGCCCTGCGCGAGGAGGCGCACGCCGATCCCGACGCCTTCTTCATCGACGCCCCCGACCGCATCGCCGCCGCCCGCGCCCGCGTGGCCCGGCATCTGGGCGCCGACCCCGACGGCATCGCCTTCATCGCCAACGCCACCGAGGGCGCCAATCTCGCCCTCGACGCCGTCCCCTTCGCCGACGGCGACGAGATCCTGGTCACCGACCACGGCTACGGCACGGTCGTGGCGGCCGCCGCCCGCCGCGCCCCGATCACCACCGTCGCCCTCGACCCGCACCTGCCCGACGAGGACGCCGTACGCGAGAGGGTGCTGGCCGGGCTGACGCCCCGTACCCGGGCCGTGGTGCTCGACCACATCAGCTCGCCCACCGCCCGGCTCATCGCCTCGCCGCGGCTGCTCGCCGAGCTCGCCGCACGCGGGATCACCACCCTGGTCGACGGGGCGCACGCCCCCGGCATGATCGCGGACCCGCTCGCCGGAGGCGCCGACTTCTGGTTCGGCAACCTGCACAAATGGGGGTACGCCCCCTCCGGCAGCGCCGTCCTCGCCGTCGCCCCCGCGCACCGCGGCCGGGTCCGGGCACTGGTCCCCTCCTGGGAGGACGCCCACGGGTTCCCCCGCTCCGTCGAGAACCGGGCCACCGCCGACTACACCGGCTGGCTCGCCGCCCCCGAGGGCCTGGACCTCCTCGACCGGCTCGACGCCGCCAAGGTACGGGCCCACAACGCCGCCCTCGCCGCCTACGGCGCGGCCCTGCTCGCCGAGGTCCCGGGACTGACCCCGCTCCCGCACACCGAGGGGCTCGCCATGCGCGCCCTGCGGCTGCCGCCCGGCACCGCCGAGACCCAGCCGCAGGCGAGCGCCCTGCGCGAGCGGATCGCGGCGGAGCTGGGCATCCGGGTGCTGATCTGGGCCTGGCCGGGCGGCGGCGGCATCCGCGTCTGCGGGCAGATCTACAACCGGCCCGAGGAGTACGAACGTCTCGCCGCCGCGCTCCCGGCCCACCTGTAGGTCCGGCCCGGTCCAGCCGGGTTCAGCCGCGGCGGAGCAGGTACGTGTCCATGATCCAGCCCTTGCGGGCGCGGGCCTCGGTGCGCAGCTCCTCGATCCGGCCGGCGACCTCCGCCAGCTTCCCCGAGACCAGGATCTCGTCCGGGGTGCCCACGTAGGCCCCCCAGTAGATGAAGAGGTCCTGGTCGAGGTGGGCCGTGAACGCGTGCCGCGCGTCCAGCATCACCACGACGTCGTCCACGTCCTGCGGCCAGCCCTCGGCGAGGCGCCGGCCGGTGGTGATCTGGACGGGCCGGCCGACCCGGTTCAGGTTGGTCCGGTGCCGGGCCAGCAGCGCGGAGACGCTGCTGATGCCGGGTACCACCTCGTGCTCGAACGCCACCCGGCCCCGTTCCAGCACCTCGTCGAGGATGGCGAGGGTGGAGTCGTACAGCGAGGGGTCGCCCCACACCAGGAACGCGCCGGTCTCGCCGTCCGCCAGGTCCTCGGCGACGAACCGCTCGAAGATCTCGGCCCGCGCGCTGCGCCAGCCGTCCACGGTCGGGGCGTAGTCGGCCGGGGTCCGGTCGCGATCCGGGTCGCGGCCCTCCACCAGCCGGTGGCCGGGGCGGGCGTGCGCGTCGAGCATCGCGCGCCGCAGCCCGGTCAGATCCGCCTTCTCCTCGCCCTTCTCCAGGATGAGGAATGCGTCCGCCGCGCCGATCGCCTTGACCGCCTGGAGGGTCAGGTGGTCCGGGTCGCCCGCGCCTATGCCGATCACTGAGAACTTCTTCACGCCGCTATTCTGCCCGTCATGCGTGCCGCCTTGTTCGTCACCTGCGTCAACGACGCGCTGTACCCCCGCACCGGCATCGCCGTCGTACGGCTGCTGGAGCGGCTCGGCGTGGCCGTGGACTTCCCGGCGGCCCAGAGCTGCTGCGGCCAGCCGCAGTACAACTCCGGCTACCGGCGCGAGAGCGAGCCGCTGCTGCGGCGCACCGCCGAGGCCTTCGCCGGTTATCCGTACGTGGTCACCCCGTCGGGTTCCTGCGCCGCGATGGTCCGCTGCCATTACCCGCGCATCGGCCGCGCGGCGGAGCGCGAGGGGCGCGGTCCCGGGCTGTCGGCCCTGGCCGAGGAACTCGTACCGCGCGTGTACGAGCTGACCGAGTTCCTGGTGGACGTCCTCGGGGTGACCGACGTGGGCGCGTACTTCCCCCACACCGTCACCTACCACCCCTCCTGCCACGGCCTGCGGGGCCTGGGGCTGGGCGAGCGCCCCCGGCGGCTGCTCTCCGCCGTCAGGGGGCTGGACCTCGTCGAACTGCCGGGGGCGCAGGAGTGCTGCGGTTTCGGCGGCACCTTCGCGGTGAAGAACCCGGACGTGTCCGCGGCCATGGGCACCGACAAGGCGGCCAGTGCGGTGGGGACGGGCGCGGAGGTGCTCTGCGGGGCCGACAACTCCTGCCTGGCCCACCTCGACGGGATCCTGCGCCGCCGGGGAGCGGACACGCGGACGCTGCACCTCGCCGAGATCCTGGCCTCGACGGAGGAGGAACCGCTGACATGAGCGGCACGTTCATGGGCATGCCGGGCATGCCGGGCATGCCGGGCATGCCGGAGCGTTCAGACCGTCCAGACGCTCCAGAGCTTCCAGCCACTCCAGCCCTTCCAGACTTTCCGGCTTTCCCGGATGCGGCCCGGCAGGCCGTGGGGGACCCGGTGCTCCGCGCCAACCTCCGCCGCGCCACCCACACCATCCGCGACAAACGGGCCCGGGCCGTCGCCGAGCTGGCCGACTGGGACCGGCTGCGCGCGGCGGGCAAGGCGATCAAGGACCACACGCTCCGCCACCTCGACCGGTACCTCGTCCAGCTGGAGGAGGCGGTCACGGCCGCGGGCGGCACCGTCCACTGGGCGGCCGACGCCGACGAGGCCAACCGGATCGTCACCGGGCTGGTGCTGGCGACGGGCCACCGGGAGGTGGTCAAGGTCAAGTCCATGGCCACCCAGGAGATCGGCCTCAACGAGGCCCTCGAAGCGGCCGGGATCGCCGCGTACGAGACGGACCTGGCCGAGCTCATCGTCCAGCTCGGCCACGACCGGCCCTCGCACATCCTGGTCCCGGCCATCCATCGCAACCGGGCCGAGATCCGGGAGATCTTCGCGGCGGAGATGGGCCGCCGGGGCCGCCCCGCGCCCGAAGGTCTCGGCGACGACCCGCGCGAGCTCGCCGAGGCCGCCCGCCTCCACCTGCGCGAGAAGTTCCTGCGGGCGAAGGTCGCGGTCTCCGGCGCCAACTTCATGGTCGCCGAGACGGGCACGATGGTCGTCTTCGAGTCCGAGGGCAACGGCCGGATGTGCCTCACGCTGCCCGAGACACTCATCTCGGTGGTCGGCATCGAGAAGGTGGTGCCGACCTTCCGGGACCTGGAGGTCTTCCTCCAGACGCTGCCGCGCTCGTCCACCGCCGAGCGGATGAACCCGTACACGACGATGTGGACCGGACTGGGTCCTTCGAGAGGGGCGGACGACGACGGCCCCTCCGCCTTCCACCTCGTCCTGCTCGACAACGGCCGCACCGACACCCTCGCCGACGAGGTCGGCCGCCAGGCCCTGCGCTGCATCCGCTGCTCCGCCTGCCTGAACGTCTGCCCGGTGTACGAGCGCGCCGGCGGCCACGCGTACGGCTCCGTCTACCCGGGGCCGATCGGCGCCGTCCTCAGCCCCCAACTGCGGGGCACCGGGAGCGCGATCGACGCCTCGCTGCCGTACGCGTCCACCCTGTGCGGGGCCTGCTACGAGGTCTGCCCCGTCGCCATCGACATCCCGGAGGTCCTGGTCCACCTGCGCGAGCGGGTGGCCCAGGGCGGTCCGGTGACCCGGGAAGGCATCCGCGTACGGATCCGCCCCGCCCGGGGCCACACCGCCGAACGGGCCGCGATGCGGGCCGCCCGGCTGCTCCTGGACCGGCCCGGCGCGCTGCGCGCGGGGGAGCGGCTGCTGGCCCGGGCCCGGCGGCTGCGGCCGCGCCGGCTGCCGGGGCCCGGACGGGCGTGGACGGACAGCCGCGAGCTGCCGCAGCTCCCGGCGCAGTCGTTCCGCGACTGGTGGGCGCGGGAGCGGGGGGACCGGGCATGAGCAGCAGGGACCGCGTCCTGGGCCGGATCCGGCGGGCGACGGCGGGGTACGGGGCCGCCCCCGAGCCGGCCGTCCCCCGCGACTACCTCCGCGTCCACGGCGTCCGCACCCCGGCCGGGACGGCCGACCTCCTCGCCGCGCACCTCGCGGAGTACCGGGCGCGGGTCCACCGTACGGACGGCGACGGCATCGCCGCGCTGCTCGCCCGGCTGCTGGCCGAGCGCGGCGCCCGTACGGTCCTCGTCCCGCCCGGGCTGCCCCCGTACTGGCTCGCGGAGGCGCGGGCCACCCGTGTCGAGGACCGGCCGGGGTCGGATCCGTACGAACTGGACGCGGTGGACAGTGTGGTGACCGGGTGCGCCCTGGCCATCGCCGAGACCGGCACGATCGTCCTCGACGCCGGCCCCGGTCAGGGGCGGCGCCGCATCACGCTGATCCCGGACCACCACGTCTGCGTGGTCCGGGTCCCGGACCAGGTGGTGGACTCGGTCCCGCAGGCCCTGCCCCTGCTGGACCCCGCGCGGCCGCTGACCTGGATCTCCGGACCCTCCGCGACCAGCGACATCGAGCTCGACCGGGTGGAGGGCGTGCACGGCCCGCGCACCCTGGAGGTGGTCCTGCTGGCCGGACGAGCACAATGAGTGCCATGTCCGCATACATCGCGCTCACCACTCTCCTCGTCCGCGACTACGACGAGGCCATCGACTTCTACACCCGCGCCCTCGGCTTCACCCTCGTCGAGGACACCGCGCGCCCTGGGGGTTCCCGCTGGGTGGTGGTCCGCCCGGACGGCGCCACCGAGGCGGCCCTGCTGCTGGCCCTCGCCAAGGACGACGAGCAGCGCTCCCGGGTCGGGGACCAGACGGGCGGCCGGGTCGGCTTCTTCCTGTACACCGACGACTTCAAGCGGGACCACACCCGGATGACGGCGGAGGGCGTCCGCTTCCTGGAGGAGCCGCGCCACGAGGCGTACGGCTCGGTGGCGGTCTTCGAGGACCTCTACGGAAACCGCTGGGACCTCCTCGAACCGGCGTAGCCGTGCGACCGGGCCCGGCGACCGGGGGACCGGCCCCGGACCGGCGACCGGGGAACCGCCCCCGGACCGGCGACCCCAGGGGCGCCTTCGGGTCGGTGGCTCGGGATCGGTGCCTTCGAGCCGGCGACCCCGGGCCGACACCTTCGGGCCGACACCTTCGGGCCGACACCTTCGGGCCGACACCTTCGGGCCGACCCCTTCGGGTCGGCGACGAGGGCCGGCCGCTTCGGGTCGGCTACCCGGGCCGGCGGCTTCGGCCGGTGACTCGGGCCGGGCGACGCGGCCAGCGACCCGCGCCGGCGATCCGGGCCGGCGGCTTCCGGCCGGTGGCTCCGGCCGGGCGATCCGGGCCGCGTGCGCTCAGAGGGGCTCCGGCCGGTCCCGTGGCAGGCCGAGCCGCGGCGCCTCGGCGGCGGCGTCGACCGCCGCTCCGGCCTCCACCCGCCCGGCCAACTCCCGGGCCCAGCGGACCAGCCCCGGCACGTCGATCCCGTACGGAGTCCCGCGCCCGGCGGTTCCCCCCTCCCCGGGCCCGGCCAGGGCGGCGGCCCCGCGGCGCAGCAGGCGGGCCCCGCCGACGGCGTTGCCGCGCGCGGCGTGCGTGAGCCCGACCGCCAGCTGCGCGAGGGCCCGCCACAGCGCCGCCTCGGCCGCCGGCCCGGACTTCCAGGCGTCCTCGAACACCTCGTGCGCGTGGAACGGCATCCCGGCGTCCAGCAGCCGCTGCGCCTGCTCCACCGTCTCGGCGGGCGTCCGTACGACCCCCTCGGGCTGCCGCTCCACGCCCGCCTCCCCGTACGCCAGTGGCCGCCCCAGCCCGTCCCGTGGCCGCGCGCTGCGCGCCCGCCCTTCCGCGTCCCGATCCCGTCCGTTCACCCCGCCATCCTGCCCGCCGCCGGAAACCCGTGCATGCGCACCCCTCTACGTGGGGTAATGTTCTGCATGTGCCGCCGGGACGGGGGAAACCCCAGCTCAACGGCACAACGGGACGTGGCGCAGCTTGGTAGCGCACTTGACTGGGGGTCAAGGGGTCGCAGGTTCAAATCCTGTCGTCCCGACCAGCGTTTTCGCAGGTCGTAAGGTTTCAGGCCGTCTTCGCAGCAATGCGGGGGCGGCCTTTTCCGTTTCCCGCAGTCCTTCCGGGATTCACCTGGTGTGCCCCGGCATGCCCGCGGCGGGTCACCGACGTAGGTGAAACCGGCCGTAGGTCGGGATCCGGCCGTTCCGTCGGTGGGGGCGAGGGGCGGTCGTCGGGCCGGGAATCCGTGTGCCCCCTAGGTCGGAGTGGGACCCCCGGCGGCTCGGGGTGGGGCTGGGGCCTATGGGTTTCGGCCATATCCGGGGGCGTCAACCCCCTTGTCCAGTCCGGATCATGACCTGATGTCAAGAGCCGTGCACATAGACGCTAAGATTCCGGGCCGTTGTCATATGATCATTCACTTTCGATCGTTTGAGGGTTCTGATGGTTCGCGTGGGATCGTCGCCCGGAAGTCCAGGGCCCACCTCACCCGTCGTTTGGGCGCTGCCCGCCCTGCTGACCGCCGCCGTCGCGGCGATCGCCGTGGTCCAGGTGTCCGCACCTGCCCGCACCCCCGTCGCCTGGATGGGAGCCGTCGCCTTCGTGGCCGTCGCGCTGTCCTGCGGTGAGGCCGCCCGGCGCGGCAAAGCGGTCGTCGCGCTGCGAGCGGTCGTCGCCGCGCAGGAGTCGGCCCTGCTCCGGCAGCAGACCGAGACCGTACGGCTGGCGCAGGAACTGCTGCCCGACGTCGTGGAACGGCTGCGCAAGGGGGAGTTCCCGGAGGAAGTGCTCGCTTCCCTGGAGGAGCTCGACACCCACGGGCCCGGCCTGGCACCGGAGTTCAGAGCGGCCCACCAGGCCGTGCTGCGCTCGGTGCTCGACGCCGTCGTCGCCGAGGAGGACCTGCGCGACTCCGCCCAGCGCGCCTTCGTCAACATCGCCCGCCGCGTCCAGGCCATCGTGCACCAACAGGCCCAGGAACTGAGGGAGATGGAGGACCGGCACGGCCGCAGTCCCAAGGTCTTCGGCGACCTGCTGCGGCTCGACCACGGCACGGCCCTCATCGGCCGCCTCGCCGACTCCATCGCCGTGCTCGGCGGGGCCCGGCCCGGCCGCCAGTGGAGCAAGGCCGTCCCGCTGTACAGCGTGCTGCGCGGCGCCATGTCGCGGATCATCGACTACCAGCGCGTGGAGCTGCACTCCGTCTCGCAGGTCGCCGTCGTCGGCCCCGCCGTCGAACCGCTCATCCACGCGCTCGCCGAGCTGCTGGACAACGCGACCCGCTACTCCCCGCCCCAGACCAGGGTCCACCTGACCGCGGTCGACGTGAACTCGGGCATCGCCGTCGAGATCGAGGACGGCGGCGTGAGCATGAGCGAGGAGGCCCGCAAGCGGGCCGAGCGCATGCTCCGCCAGGCCCAGCAGGGCATCGACCTCACCGACCTCGGGGAGACCCCGCGCCTGGGCCTCGCCGTCGTCGGCCGCCTCTCGCAGGCGTACGACTTCCAGGTCTCGCTGCGCTCGTCGGCGTACGGCGGCGTACGGGCCGTACTCGTCATCCCCCAGGCGCTCATCACCACGACCGCCTCCGCGACCGGCGTCGCCCACGGCATCGGCACCGCCTCCGGCCCCCGGGCCGCCCTGCCGCAGTCCGCCGGCACGGCCGCCGCGCGCGCCGGGGCCCCGGACGTACGGCAGGAGCCGGCCCGCCCGGTCACCGGACCCCGGATGCCGGCCGCGCCCGACGAGGCGCCCCTCGTGACCGAGCGGACCCCGGGCGGCCTGCCGCAGCGCCGCCGCAAGACCCGCGCCGTGGCACCCGAGGCACCCGCGGCCGCGGGCACCGGCGACCGGATCGTGGCGGCGGCCGAGGCGGCCGCGGAGCGCGCCGGACACGGGTACGCCGAGGAGACCGGGTACGCGTACGGATCGGCGCACGCGCCCGATCCCGCGCCGGAACCGCAGCCCGAGGTCCAGCCCGGGATGTGGCTGGCCGCCTTCCAGGGCGGCCTGTCGGGGGACAGCCAGAGCGCCGCCGCGACCCGGAGCGGCGCAGCAAGCCAGAACACGGATGCCTCGCCGGCCTCGGCGAGCAAGGGGGAACAGCCATGAGCCAGCAGCAGACCAATATGGACTGGATGCTCAAGGACCTGGCCGAGGGCGTCCCGCAGACCCGCCACGTCATCGTCCTGTCCGCCGACGGCCTGCGCATGGCGCAGTACGGGGCCGAGACCGACACCGCGGACCGGCTCGCCGCCGCCTGCGCCGGGCTGCAGAGCCTCGCCGGCGCCGTCGCCTCCGAACTCCCGGGCAGCAGCGGGCGGATGAGGCTGGTCGTCATCGAGATGGACGGCGGTTTCTTCTACCTGATGGCGGCCGGGGCCGGCGCTTTCCTCGCCGTACTGGCCGACGAAGGCGTGGACGCCGGCCTGATGGGCCAGCGGATGCGCGACCTCGTCGCCCGGATCGGAGAACACCTGAGCAGCCCGCCGCGCCGCGACGGGCAGCCGGCGTGAGCAACCCGGGCGGGGACTGGGAGGACGGCACTCCCGAGCGGCTGTACGTGATCACCGGCGGTCGCAGTGGCGATTTAGAACCGAGCCACCTGGACCTCGTCACCCTGATCATCGCCAAGTCGGGGCCCAAGCCCGGGATGCAGCCGGAGCACGCGGCGATCATGCGGCTGTGCCAGACGCCGCTCTCGCTGGCCGAGATCTCCGCGTACCTCGGCCTGCCGGTGAGCGTGGTCACCGTACTCCTCGGCGACCTGATCGCCGCGGGCCACGTGCTCTCCCGCCCACCCGTCGCCCCCGCCAAACTCCCGGACCTGGCACTGATTGAGGCAGTCATCGATGGACTTCGAAAGCTCTGACCGGGCCACCGCGCCCCGGCGCGAGGACGCGCTGCCGGCCACGGCCGCCGCCGCAGTCAAGGTGGTGATCGTGGGCGGCTTCGGGGTCGGCAAGACGACCCTCGTCGGCTCGGTCAGCGAGATCCGGCCGCTCACCACCGAGGAGACGATGACCCAGGCCGGGGTCGGCGTCGACGACACCGCGGGCGTGGAGCGCAAGACCTCCACCACCGTGGCCATGGACTTCGGCCGCATCAGCATCAACGAGGAGCTGGTGCTCTACCTGTTCGGCACCCCGGGCCAGGAGCGGTTCTGGTTCCTGTGGCGCGGCCTGTTCGAGGGCGCGCTCGGCGCGGTGGTCCTGGTCGACACCCGCCGCCTGGAGGTCAGCTTCGACGTGATCGGCCGGCTGGAGGAGCGCGGGGTGCCGTTCGTGGTCGCCGTCAACTCCTTCCCCGACGCGCCCGAGCACCCCCTGGAGGAGCTGCGCTCCGCCCTCGACCTGCCCGCGTCCGTACCGCTCGTCTTCTGCGACGCGCGCCGACGTGACTCCAGCCGCGACGTCCTGATGACGCTGATGCGCTATCTGCACTCCCTCGCCGCGGCCCCGGAGGCATCGTGAGCGCCGGTCCCGCCCACCGGCTCTGAGACGCCGGGGCCGAGACCGACCCCATGGGCCTGCACGGGAAACCGCGCGCCGAGCGGGCGTGGCGGCCCCGTGCTCGTCCATGGGGACCTTCCGGTCACGGCGTCAGGCGGCACGCGGATCAGGCGCCGAGGCGGATCAGGCGCCGAGGGCGGCGGCGATCTCCGCGGTCGTACTGACCTTGCCGATGCGGGGGAAGATCTTGCCGAACGCGTGGGCGTGGGACGCGGGGTCGGTGTCGGCGGTGGCGTCCTCGGCGAAGACCAGCGAATAGCTGTGTTCCCAGGCCGTACGTGCGGTGGACTCGACCCCGACGCTGGTGGAGATGCCCGCCAGGACGATGCGGTGGATGCCGCGCCGGCGCAGCTGGAGGTCGAGCTCGGTGCCGGTGAAGGCGCCCCAGTGCCGCTTGGTGACCACCACGTCGCCGAGGGCCGCCAGCTCGGCCGGGATCTGCGCGAACGCGGCGGGCGGGGCCGCGGCCGGGCCCGGGCGGTCCACGTCGGTCGTGGGCAGGTCGCCGCCGTCGGGCGACCAGGCGACCCGGACCAGCACCACGGGCAGCTTGCGGGCGCGGAAGGCCTCGGCGAGCAGGATGCCGTTGGCGAGCACCTCGGCGGCGGGCCGGGTGGTCGGCAGGGCCAGGATGCCCTGCTGGAGGTCGATGAGGACCAGGGCGGTGCCGTCGTCCAGGGTCAGCGGCGAACGGTCGGTGCGGTCGGCTGCGGCGGTCATCCGGTCTCCTGCGGTCGTTGCGGTCGTTGCGGTCGTTGCGGTCGTTGCGGTCGTTGCGGTGGTTGCGGTCGTTGCGGTCGTTGCGGTTGTCATGGGTGTCACGATCGCGCCCATGTAACCGCAGGAGCGCGGGCCCGACCCCTCACGCGGCCGGTGCGGGCTCCGGCAGCCGCCGGGCCAGGGCCCAGGCCAGCAGCGGCAAGACGGCCAGGGGGAGCAGCGCCGTCCGTACGGAGGTGGCGTCCGCGAGGGCCCCGATGAAGGGGCCGGCCACGCCGCCGACGCTGACCGTCAGGCCGAGGGTGACCCCGCTCGCCGTCCCCATGCGGGCCGGCAGATAGTCCTGGCCGAGCGTCACCTGGAGCGAGAACGGCACGTAGAGCGCGGCGGCCGCGAGCGCCGCGCAGACGTACACCAGGGGGAGGGGCAGGCACAGCAGGCCCACGACGGCGGGCGCGGCCGCCGCGTACGCCCGGCGCACGGTGGCGACCCGGCCCCACCGGGAGGCCAGCCGGCCGCCGAGCAGCGTGCCGCCGGCGCTGCCCGCGAACAGGGCGAACAGGGCCAGCGCCCCGGCGGTCCCGCTGCCGCCGCGTTCGCGCACGTACAGGGCGATGAACGTGCTCAGCCCGATGAACGCGACGGAGCGGACGACCACCACGAGGGAGAGCTGCCGGAACGCCCTGCGGTCCTGGGCGCCGGCCGCGCCGGCGGGCGCCGCCGTCCGAGCCCGGCCCGCCCGGTCCCGCCCGGGCCGGGGCAGGTTCAGTACGACACCCACCGCGGCCGGAACGGCCAGCAGCCACCAGCCCGCCGGACCGGACACCGACAGCGCCCCCACGACGAGCAGCGGCGCGCAGGCGAAGCCGATGTTGCCGCCGAGCGCGAACCAGCTCATCGCCGTGTGCCCGGGGCCGCCCGCGGCGGTGCGCACCAGCCGGGCGGCCGCCGGATGATAGGCGGCCACCCCCAGCCCGGAGAGGGCCACGGCGGCGAGGGTGGCGGGATACCCGGCGTCCGCGCCGACGAGCGCGATGCCCAGCCCGGCGGCGGCCGTGCTCAGCGGGATCAGCCACGGCACCGCCCGGCGGTCGGCCAGCGCACCGAACAGCGGCTGGACCACCGAGGACAGCAGGGAGGCGGCGAGCACGATCCCGGAGGCGGCCGCGTAGCCGTACGCGCGCTCCGACACCAGGAAGGGGACGAGCGCGGCCACGGCGCCCTGGTAGACGTCCACGCAGGAATGGCCGGCCGCGTAGCCGGCGATGCGGCGCCGCCGCAGGGGGCGCGTCCCCGTGGCGGCGGGCGGTTCGGAAGCGGTCTTCGAGGGGTTCACCGGTCGAGGATCACCCGTACCGCGTGCGGCCCGCTTCCGATAAATTGCCCGGTGATGCAGGAAATCCGCCACACTCCCCGGGCCGCGACCAGCATCCGCGCGCTCGACACCCACGTCGGGATCGACCCGCACCGGCACGACGACCACCAGATCGCCTACGCCGGCTCGGGGGTGCTGTCCGTCACCACCGACGCCGGCACCTGGGTGGCCCCCACCACCCGCGCCCTGTGGATCCCGGCCGGGACGGTGCACGAGCACCGGGCGTACGGGCGCACCGACCTGCACTCCGTGGGGCTGCCGACCCGGCTCAACCCGCTCTCCCTGGACACCCCCGCCGTGATCGCCGTGGGACCCCTGCTGCGCGAGCTGATCCTGGCCTACACGCGGGACCCCGAGGACGAAGGCCCCGAGCGGCGCCGGCTGCTCGCCGTCCTGCTCGACCAGCTGCGCGCCGCCCCCCTGCAACCCCTGCACCTGCCCGCGCCCGCCGACCCGCGGCTGGCGGCGGTCTGCGCCCTGCTGCGCGCCGATCCGGCGGACTCCCGGGGGCTCGCGGCCCTGGGCGCGGCCGCCGGCGCCGGGGCGAGCGAGCGGACGCTGAGCCGTCTCTTCCGCTCCGAACTCGGCATGACCTTCCCGCAGTGGCGCACCCAGCTGCGCCTCCACCAGGCGCTGCGGCTGCTGGCCGTCGGCACCCCGGTCACCGCCGTCGCGCACCGCTGCGGCTGGTCCTCCGCGAGCGCCTTCATCGACGTCTTCCGGCGGGCCTTCGGACACACCCCCGGGTCCCACCCCGGCCGGCTGCGGTGAGCGCGCGGACCGGGGCACCCCCGGGGCGGGCGTACCGCGGCCGGTCATACTGGCCGGTGTGAAGACGGAAGACGGCGCAGACGACCCGGTCCTGTTCAGCACCGAGGGCCACACGGGGGTGATCACCCTCAACCGCCCCAGGGCCCTCAACGCCCTCACCCACACCATGGTGTTGCGGATCACCGAGGCCCTCGCCTCCTGGGAGCAGGACCCCGCCGTCGTCCAGGTCCTCCTGCGCGGCGCCGGCGAGCGGGGGCTGTGCGCCGGCGGGGACATCCGGGCCATCCACGACGACGCGAAGGCCGGCGGCGACGCCTCCGAGGCCTTCTGGCGTGACGAGTACCGGCTGAACGCGCGGATCGCCCGCTACCCGAAGCCGTACGTGGCCCTCATGGACGGGATCGTCATGGGCGGCGGAGTCGGCCTCTCCGCCCACGGCGGCGTGCGCGTCGTCACCGAACGCTCCCGCGTCGCCATGCCCGAGACCGGCATCGGCTTCGTCCCCGACGTGGGCGGTACGCACCTCCTCGCCCGCGCCCCGGGCGAACTCGGCACCCACCTGGCCCTGACCGGGGCCGCCGTGGGCGCGGCCGACGCGCTGCTGTGCGGGCTCGCCGACCACTTCGTGCCCGCCGCCCGGCTGCCGGAGCTGACCGCGGCCCTGGCCGTCGCCCCGGCGCACGAGGTGACGGCGCGCTTCGCCCGGCCGCCCGCGCCGGGTGAACTGGCCGGGTGGCGCGACTGGATCGACCGCTGCTACGCCGCCGACACCGTCGAGGAGATCGTCGAGCGGCTGTCGGCCGAGGGCGATCCGGCCGCCAAGGAGGCCGCCGGGACGATCCTGTCGAAGTCCCCCACCTCCCTCAAGGTCACCCTGGCCGCCGTCCGCCGGGCCCGCGGACTCGGGTCCCTGGAGCGGGTGCTGGAGCAGGAGTTCCGCGTCTCGTGCCACGCCCTGCGCGCCCCCGACCTGGTGGAGGGTGTACGGGCGCAGGTCGTCGACAAGGACCGCGACCCCCGCTGGTCCCCGTCCGCGCTCGCCGAGGTCACCGACGCGGACGTGGAGCGGTTCTTCGCCCCGCTCGGCGCGGCCCGCGAGCTGCGGCTGCCCTGACCCGAAGGCGCCGGGCCGCCGGGGTGCCGGGGCGCATGGCGGGCCGGCCGGTCAGCGGTAGCCGGTCACGTCGGCCGGCAGCCCCGCGTCCCGGACCTCGACCAGGTACCGCCAGGCGTCCGGCCGGCTGCCGTCGAGGTCCGTGAACCCGTACTCCCGGGCCGGCTGCGCGCTGGAGAGCGACTGCCCGTTCCGGCGCGCCACCCCGGGGTCCGCGGCGAGCGCGGCGAGGCCCCGCCCGACGTACGACGGGGTCTCGGAGAGGGCGAAGTGCGGCATCTGCGCCAGCGCGTCGCGCCAGTTCTCCTCGCCCACCCCGAAGTTGTCCAGCATCATCTCCGAGCGCAGCCAGCCCGGCGCCAGCGCCACCGCGGTCGCCCGGCGGCCCGAGCTCGTGCCCGAGCGCGAACACCATGCGCAGCACCGCCGACTTGGCGAGGTCGTACGGTGGCCGGATCGGCGGCCTTTCGACGCCGGTGCACGGGCGGGTACGACTGGGGCCCCATCCGCCCGTGACCCGCGGAGGCGCACCCCGATGACCGCTTTCGGCATGACCAGCTTCGACGAGATCTACGGACTGCCCGACCCGCGGGGCTACTTCGCCCGGCTCGGCCCGTACGCCTACCAGACCCCGGGCCACGCTCAGCCGGTGTTCCGCGCCCTGGCCGGCGAACTCGCCCCGGGGCGGAGGACGGTCATCGACATCTGCTGCTCGTACGGGATCAACACCGCTCTCCTCAACCACGACGTGACCCTCGACGAGCTGTACGCGCACTACACCTCGCCGCAGGCATCCGGCCTGACCACCGCCGAACTCGCCGCCCGTGACCGGGATTTCTACGCGTCCCGGCGCCGCCCCGACGCCGTACGGGCCGTCGGCATCGACGTATCGGGTCCCGCCCTGGAGTACGCGGTGGCCGTAGGGCTGCTCGACGAGGGGCACCGCGTGGACCTGGAGAGCGAGGAGCCGGGGGAGGGGCTGCGGCGCTCCGCGGCCGCAGCCGGCCTGGTCACGATCACCGGCGGCACCAGCTTCCTCACCGGACGCACCTTCGCCCGCCTGTTCGCCGCCGCCGGCCGGCCCCTGCCCGTGGCCGCCTTCGTCCTGCGCACCCACGACTACGGGCCGATCTCACGCTGTCTGGAGTCGTACGGACTCGCCGTCGAGCGGGCCGGAGCCACGCGGCCGCAGCGCCGCTTCACCGACCCCGGCGAGCAGCGGCGCGCGGTGGCCGCGGTCACCGCGCTCGGCGAGGACCCGGCGGGCAAGGAATCGGAGGGGTACTTCCACACCCGGCTGCACCTGGCCCGCTGACCCCTCCCCGGCCCGCTGACCCCTCCCAGCCCGCTGACCCCTCCCTGGGCTCGCTGACCCCTCCCGGCGCCCGGCGTCCGAGCGGGCTACCGGACCGGTCTTGTCCAACCCGCCCTCCAGGCCGCACTGTTGCCCGAGATCCGCCCACCCGTCCAGACGGTCAGGAGACCCGGCTTGTCACCCGACAGCGCACCCGCACCCGCACCCGCACCCGCGTACGTCATCGACCCCACCGGCGGCTGCCCGCACGCCCTCAACGCCCGGCTGCGCGCCCGGGGCGCCGTGGCGGACGTGGTCCTGCCCGGCGGGGTGCCCGCAGCGGTCGTCCTCGGACACGAAGCGCTGAAGGAGTTCCTCGGCCACCCCGACGCGGCCAAGGACGCCCGGCACTTCTCCGCCCTGCACGACGGCACCATCGCGCCCGACTGGCCGCTGCGGGTCTTCGCCAACGCCCAGGGGATGCACACCGCCGACGGCGCCGACCACCGTCGGCTGCGCGCCCTGGTCGGCAACGCCTTCACCGCCCGCCAGGTGGAGCGCCTGCGGCCGCGCGTCGAGGAGCTGACCGCGGAACTCCTCGACGACCTCGCCCGGGCGGCCGCCGAGGCCCCCGACGGGGTCGTGGACCTGCGCAGCCGTTTCGCGCTGCCCCTGCCGATGGGCGTCATCTGCGAGCTGCTCGGCGTGGACCCCGAGCACCGGGGGCGGCTGCACCACCTGTCCCACACCGTGATCATCGCCACCGACACCACTCCCGCGGAGGTGGTGGCCGCCGTACGGGAGCTCGTGGAGCTGATGGGCACGATCGCCGCCGCCCGCCGTGCGAGCCCCGGCGAGGACCTGACCAGCGCGTTGATCGCGGCCCGCGAGGGCGACGGCGACCGGCTCAGCGAGGCCGAACTCATCGGCACCATGCGGCTGATGCTCGTCGCCGGCCACGAGACCACCCTGAACCTGATCGGCAACGCCGTCCGGGCCCTGTGCGCCCACCGCGACCAGCTCGCCCTGGTCCAGGAGGGCAAGGCCGGCTGGTCCGACGTGGTGGACGAGACCCTGCGCTGGGACGCGCCGGTCAGCTGGTTCCCCTTCCGCTACGCCGCCCGTGACCTGACCGTCGACGGGAGCGTGATCCCGCGGGGCACCCCGGTCCTCGCCGCCTACAGCTCGGCCGGCCGCGACGAGGCCTTCCACGGCCCCGACGCCGACCGCTTCGACGTCACGCGCCCCGCCGCCTCCCGCCACCTCTCCTTCGGGCACGGCGCCCACTACTGCGTGGGCGCCCCGCTCGCCCGCCTGGAGGCCACCATCGCCCTGGAGCGGCTGTTCACCCGCTTCCCCGACCTCGACCTCGCGGTCCCCGAGCCCGAACTCCCGTACCTGCACAGCTTCATCGGCAACGGCGTCGAATCCCTCCCGGTCCGGCTCGGGTAGCGGATCGGGAAGTCAGCGGATCGGGGAATCAGCGGATCGGCGGATCAGCCGCGGCCGTCGCCGGGCGGGGAGAGCTCCGTGCTCAGCCAGCCCAGCGCGTCCGGGTACATCGCGGTCCACGTCTGGAAGTTGTGGCCGCCGGACGGGCGGACCAGGGTCTTCACCCGGACCCCGCTGCCCGCCGCGGCCCGGCTGAAGGCCTCCAGCTGCGCCGGCGGGCTGTCCTTGTCCTGCGCCGACGTCGCCAGGAACAGCCCGACGTCGGCCCGCTTGGCCTGCCGGACCAGCCAGAGCGGGCTGTTGCGCTCGCGCAGCACCGGATCGGACAGCACCTGCGGGTCCCCGGTCAGCGGATCCGGGTCGAGGGCCGCCCCCGCCCGGAACACCTTGGGGTACTGGAGCGGCAGCTTGGCCGCGCAGAACGCCCCC
Source organism: Streptomyces vinaceus (assembly GCF_008704935.1). NCBI lineage: Bacteria > Bacillati > Actinomycetota > Actinomycetes > Kitasatosporales > Streptomycetaceae > Streptomyces > Streptomyces vinaceus. The sequence goes on along the minus strand of NZ_CP023692.1, from coordinate 1,225,766 downwards.
GTCGAGACCCCCATCACCCCCCAGCCCCCGGGCTCGGGCAGGGTACGGAAGTTCTTCGCGACCAGGTCCGTCACGTCCTCCGCGAGCCAGCTGGCCACCTTCCGCGCCGGCGTGTTGCTGCAGTCGGTGTTGACCCCGCCGGGGTACACGTCCGGGATCACCACGATGAACGGGTGCGCCGCGCCCAGCCGGATCAGCTGGTCCAGCGTCCCCGGCATGCCGCCGAGGTCGATCCAGGTGCGCGGCGAACCCGGATACCCGTGCAGCAGCATCAGCACCGGGAACCGGGTCTTCTCCGCTCCCGGCGCCCGGTACTCGGGCGGGGTCCACACGATCACCTGTCCGGCGAGTTTCGAATGGGAGCCGCGGAAATAGGTGCTCTGCGTCCCGTCCCCGCCCTGGGTGAACCTGGCCCGGCCCAGCGGCGGACCCGTCATCGCCGAGGAGTTCTGCACGTTCTCCGTGCCCAGCAGGTCGTTCCACGAGGAGTAGAGCCCGTAGCTGCCGTTGATCCAGGTCGCGATCACCGCGATCGAGGTCAGCTGGCACAGCGCGATCATCAGGACCCGCACGGGCCAGCGCACCCACCCCGGCCCCGGGATCCGGTTCCACAGCAGCAGTGCGGCGAGCATGGCGAGTACGGTGACGGTGATCAGCGTGACGAGGAACGACGTACTGGTCAGCTCCACGAGGGCCGGCTCCTGACGTGCGGGTCGGTTTCCCAGTCGGTTTCCCAGGATGTCCGCATCATGCCTTCCTCCCGGGCCCCGGCCGGACACGCACCGGCACCGAGTGCCACCCGGTCGCCCCGTCGGGGACGGTTCCCGTGCGCACACCCGTCTGGACGGCCCCCGTACCGTCGGTCGCGCGGACTTCCAGCGTGTGCGGCCCCGCGGTCGCCTCCCACTCCCACACCCACTCCCGCCAGGTGTCGTTGCCGTCCGCCGCCCCGAGCCGGGCCTCCTGCCACGGCCCCGCGTCCACCCGTACCTCCACCCGGGCGATGCCCCGGTGCTGTGCCCACGCCACCCCGGCCACCGCCACCCGTCCCTCCGCGGGCTCGGCGGACGGGCGCGGGGTGTCGATGCGGGACTGCGTCTTGACCGGGCCCTGCTGCGCCCAGGACCGGCGCACCCAGTACGCGTCGTACGCCGCGAAGGTCGTCAGCCGCAGCTCGGTCAGCCACTTGCAGGCCGAGACGTACCCGTACAGGCCCGGTACGACCATCCGTACCGGGAAGCCGTGCGCGAAGGGCAGCGGCTCGCCGTTCATCCCGACGGCCAGCAGCGCGTCCCGGCCGTCCATCACCGTCTCGACCGGCGTCCCGATCGTCATCCCGTCCACCGAGCGGGCCACCAGCTGGTCCGCCGGCCCGCCCCGCGAGGGAGGCCGCACCCCCGCCTCGCGCAGCAGGTCGGCCAGGCGCACGCCGAGCCAGCGGGCATTGCCCGCGTACGGGCCCCCGACCTCGTTCGACACGCAGCACAGGGTGATGTCGTGCTCGACGAGCGGGCGGGCCAGCAGCTCGCGGAACCCGAGTTCGAGCGGGTTCGAGACGCCCTCGCCGTGGATGCGCAGCCGCCAGGTGTCCGCGTCCACCCGGGGGACGACCAGGGCGGTGTCCACGCGGTAGAAATCCCCGTTGGGGGTGATGAAGGGGGAGATCCCGGGGACCGGCAGCTGCGCGCCGGGAGGCACCGGCGGCGCGGGCACGGCCGGTTCCGGCAGGACCAGGTCCGCCCGCGAGGCCGTCGCCCCGGCCGAGCCGTACGCGCCGAGCCGCCGCCCCGCGTACCCGATCCCGGCCGAGGCCACGAGGGCCGCGCCGACCAGCCGGCCGAAGCCGCGCCGGTCCAGCGACCAGGCGCCGCCCGGCGGCGCGCCCACCGGACGGGGCCTGGTCAAGACGCTGACCAGGACGTACAGCACCCCGGCCGCCGCCAGTCCGCCGCCCAGCGAAGGCAGCGCGTCGTGCCAGGTCGCCCCGGGCCGGCTGAGCGCGGCCGCCGCCCCGACCAGCCCGAAACAGCCGGCGAGCGCGATACCGGCGGGCAGGTGCCGTACGGCGAGCACCCCGGCCAGGGCCGCCACCGCGGCCAGGGCGAGGACGATCCCGAGGGCCAGCAGCAGCTTGTCGGCGGTGCCGAACTCCCGGATCGCCCACTCCTTGACGCCCACCGGCGTACGGTCGACGACGGCTCCGCCGACCGCGGTGACCGGGGAGGCCTCGGGCCGGACCGCCGCCGAGGCCAGCTCGGCCACGGCCAGCCCGGCGCAGGCGGCGACCAGCCCGCAGACGGCGCCGCCCAGGACGCGGCGGCGCCGCCCCGGGTCAGCCTTCACACCGGTCGTCATGGGGAGTCACCGTCCGCGTCGCCGTATGCCCGGAATGTGGGCTTCCAGTGTGACTCCGGCCGGGGCGGACCCGCGCCCGCCCACGCCCGTTCGGCTCAGCGCCCGTACGCCCTGGCACACAGGCGGCTCAGCACACCGGCGGCTCAGCGCGCCCGCGCCGGAGCCGGTGGCACCCAGCGCCCGGTGCGCGGCGCCTTCACCCCGTACTCCGGCTTCAGCTCGGCGGGGATGGCGTGGTGCATGACCCGCCCCCGGGTCAGCGCGGACAGCTCGAAGCCGGCGAGCAGCGAACCCGCCTTGTCGAGCGCCCACTCCGCGAACGGGCTGCTGTCCTCGATGGTCTCCAGCAGCCCCAGCACCACCGGGACCGCCTTGGCCGCCGCGTCCCAGGGGCCGCGCGGGACCTCCAGCCAGTCGCCGATGGTGTCGCCGACCAGGTAGCGGACGGTGGCCGGGACCATCGGGTCGAAGAGCGTGCCGGGTACCACGTCCTCGTACAGCCGCAGCAGCTGGGCGTAGAGGACCACGCCCTCGGGCGAGGGGCCGAGATGGCGCTCCAGGTAGAGGTCGCAGTAGGCGCGCGCCTCGGCGAGGTCCTCCGGTACGGCCGCCATGTCGCAGCCCAGCAGCGCCGCCACCACCCGCCAGGCGTAGTAGTAGGCCTCCGCGCCCTCCTCGGTCATGTGGATGCCGAGCCGGTGCATGGCGTCGAGCACCAGCAGCGAGAAGAAGGTCTGCCCGGCGATCAGGTCCTCCTGGCAGATGGGCAGCCCGTCCCGCTCCACGTCCCAGTGGCCGCCGTGGCGCAGGTGGTGGCGGACCGCGGCGTGCAGCAGCCGTACCTTCTGCGCGGCCGGGAGGAACGTGCTGCCCTCGGCGAAGGAGTCGCTCCGCATGAGGTACGTGACGAACTGGCCGGTGTTGGCCATCCGGCGGGAGGGGTACGCGAGCGAGTGCGTGCAGGACAGCAGCCGGGCCATCCGGGGGACGGCGTAGCTGACGGGCATCGCGGCGAAGGACAGGCCGGTGTTGATGTGGGCGGCGTTGTCCGCGAAGAAGAGCCGGGCCCGCTCCATGACGTCCCAGTCGATCCAGGCGGGGGGCAGGGCGGTGGCCTCGAAGTAGCCGCGCGCGGAGGCCGGGAGCCGCTCGGGCAGCGGGTCCCCGGCGGTGGTGAAGAACCGCATGAGCGTGTTGAGGTCGCCCACCTCGCCGCGGCGCAGCAGAGCGGCGACGGTCTCGTCGGCGAGCGGATCGCCCTGGGTGGACAGCGCGTCGAGGGCGGCGTCGTCGTAGCGGGGGAGCGGGGGGACGGAGGCGGTCTCGGCGGTGGTCACTTGACTCGTCCTTCTCGTGTGTACGGGGAGCGGGTTACAGCGAGCGCTCGGCGGCGGTGCCGGCGAGCTCGCGCAGCGCGGACCGCGCCTGTGCGGGCATCGGTACGCGGTCCAGCGCGCCGGCGGCCCGGGCGATGCGCTCGCGGATCATGTCCTCGACCTGCTGCCGGGCCCCGCAGCGCTCCATCAGCGCGCGTACGGCGGCCGCCTCTTCGCCGTCCAGGCCGGGGCGGCCGACCAGCTCCGTGAGCAGCCGCCGGTCGGCGCCGCGGGCCGCGGCGGTGGTCAGGGCGAGCAGCGCGGTCGGTTTGCCGTCCCGCAGGTCGTCCACGTTCGACTTGCCGGTCCTGGCCGGGTCGCCGAAGGTGCCGAGCAGGTCGTCGCGCAGCTGGAAGGCCTCGCCGAGCGGCAGTCCGTACGCGGTGAAGGCGTCGAGCAGGACGCGCGAGCCCCCGCCCAGGGTGGCGCCGAGGTGCAGCGGCCGCTCGACGGTGTACTTGGCCGTCTTGAAGCGGGCCACCTCCAGCGACTCCGCCACCTGCGGGACCTGCCCGGACCGGGTGCGGAGCACCTCCAGGAACTCGCCCGCCATCGTCTCGCGCAGCAGCGTGGCCCAGAGCGGGACGGTCCGGGCCAGGTAGGCCCCGGGCAGCCCGCAGGAGCTGAAGACGTACCCGGCGTAGCCCATCAGCAGGTCGCCGAGGATCATCGCGAGGGCGGTGGAGCGCTGTCCGGCGCCGCCGCGGGCGCCGGGGGCGGCGAAGGCGGCGTGCGCGGTGGGCCGGCCGTGCCGCATCCGGCTGTCGTCGATGATGTCGTCGTGCGTGCACGCGGCCGCGTGTACGAGCTCCATGGCGGCCGCGGCCCGGATCACGCCCTCGCAGTCGGGCTGTCCGGCCGCCCGCCAGCCCCAGTACAGGTACGCGGCCCGCAGCCGCTTCCCGCCGGCCAGCGCGCGGCGCAACTGGCCGGACAGGGGCGAGAGTTCGGCGTGCAGTGCGAGCAGCTCCCGCTCCTCCTCGTCGGCCAGCCGAAGCAGCACCCGGTCGATGCGCTCCTTGAAGCCGGTGTGGTCATGCACGCGGGTGGCCCTCGGAGGCGACCCGCTCGGCGGCCCGCCGGGCCATGGTCTCCAGGTGGTTCTCCGTGGCCGCGCCCGAGCGGCGGGTGGCCAGCTCGCCGCGCTTGCGCAGTTCCACGACCCCGTCGGTGAGAAGCTCGCGCAGGTCGGAGCGGCGCAGTACCTCCTGGGCCCGGTCGGCGGACTGCCGTAACTGGTCGAGGGCCAGGTCGGCGACCCCGGCGGCGAGCAGCGCCAGCAGCTCCAGGGTCACGGGCGGGGCCTCGGGCGCGGGGCCCTGCTCCGGCGCGGACGGCGGGGGCGGAACGGACTGCTGGGGGCGCCCCGGCTGTCCGGGCTGTCCGGGCTGTTCGTGCCGGCCGGGCTGTCCGGGCTCTTCGTGCTGCCCGGGCTGTCCGGGCCGTTCGTGTCCGGTCTGGGACATGCTCGGTGCACTCCTGCTGGCGTCGGGCCGCGGACGGCGTCGGAAGGGGCGGCCGCCGGATGTTCCGACGGCCGCCCCTGGTGGTCGTTCCGGGCCAGTCAACCGAGTGCGCGTCCCGCGCGTCGAACCCCTCGACAGGTTCTCCCCCGCAGGGGTAACGGGATTACCACGGGCGGGTGATGATCAGCGCATCATCCGATCGCCACCGCCCGAGGTGGTGTAGGAGCGTTCAGCGGACTCCGCCCTCCCAGGAGTTCAGGTCCGCAGCGATGCCCTTCGCCAGGGCGTACGGATCCCCGCTGGGGCCGTCCGCCCCGCTCGGATGCCGGGTGGTGCGCCGGGCCCACTCCTCCTCGAAGGCGTGCCAGTCGATCTCCCGGGGGGCCGCCCGCCGTACGAGGGACTCCTCCAGCGTCTCGAAGTAGGCGGCCCAGCGGGGTGCGTACAACTCCCCGATCAGGCCGCTCCATTCGCGGTTCGCGTAGTCGTGCAGGAAGCCGCCCTCGCTGGTGCTGCGCCGGCCCCACACGCTGAGGATCGAGCGGGCGTCGTACTCGTACCGGTCCTGCTCGGCCGCGTCCGCGCCCCAGGAGCGGGCCGCCGCCAGCCAGTCGCCGAGCAGGAAGTTCGGATCCGAGCCCGTGACGGCGTCCAACTGCCGCTCCCCGTCCGCCCACTGCGCGGTCAGTGCGCGCAGCCTGGCCAGGTCCTTGGCCTCGTACGCCGCCTTGATCTGCGGCAGCAGCACCCGCGAGTGGTTGGCCAGGGCCTGCCGGGCCGTGTCCACGAGGTCGAAGCGGTACGCGCTGGAGCCGCGCAGCTTCGGATCCACCTTGAGCAGGTGGTCCAGGGCCCTGCGCACCGCATCGGCCGGGTAGCGCATCGACTTGGGGCTCCAGTAGGCCGCCCCCACCGCGCTCAGGCTCGGCCGGGCGGTGAACAGGCTGTCCTGGGACTCCGACCACAGGCCCGAGGAGGTGCTGTACGGGCCCGCGCGCAGCTCCTCCCAGGCGGCGGCCGCCTCCTTGTCGGGCCGCCCGTAGCGGCGGCCCGCGAAATCGGCGAACCACTTGCGCTGGTCGATGGTCCCGGGTTCCCAGGCGAGATCGGTGAACAGGTCGAAGGCCGCCGGGTTGGTGCCGGTGGCCTCCGGCAGGTACGCGATGCCCTTCAGCGCGCTGCCGGCCTTGGCCCGCCAGGGACCGAACCGCTCGATCCACACGGAGGTGTTCGCGCCGATCGTGGTGTGCCCGCCGAAGTTGTAGATCGTGCCCATCGCGTACGGGACCCCGCCCCAGCGGGTCTCGCGGTCCAGGCGGTTGTACCGGTCGGACAGCCCGTCCAGGATCAGCAGCTTCGAGGTGTCCACCCCGGCGAGCAGCTCCGCCTTCGGGCTGTCCTGCCAGCCCAGCACGGCCCACATCGCGCCCGGGTGCGCGGCGTGCAGCGCCTTCTGGACGGCGGTGGCAGCCGCCTTCACATCGACGGTGCCCACCGTCCCGCCCTCGTGCAGCGGGCTCATACGGTACATGCCGCTGTCCCCGAACACGGCGCGCTGCTCCGCGTAGTAAGCGGCGGCCAGCTTCCCGAACACCGGGGAGGTCGGATCCAGCCAGTCGGGCCGGTCGAAGCCCGCCCAGTCGCCCTGCGCCACCGTCTTCGCGCCCGTGTTGCGGGCGGCGAACCCCGGCGGCACCGTACCGAAGTAGCCGGGCAGTACGGGGGTCATGCCGAGCCCGCGCAGCTGCTCGGCGATCCGCCCGCCGAGCTCGGCGCGCTCGCGCATCAGCCGCTCGGAGACCGGGCCGCCGAAGCCGCTGAGGTTCTGCAGCAGCCACCAGCTCTGGTGCCCGGGGCCGGGGATCCACTCGCGCAGCTCGGCGGCGGAGTAGCCGAAGCCCTGGAGCGCCCGGTAGTAGGGGTACTCGGCGCCCGCCTGCACGAACACCTCGTTGATGCCGTGCAGGGCGAGCAGGTCGATCTGCCGCTGGTGCTGCTCGAAGGTGCGGTACGCGCCCGAGTAGCCGTCGTCGGTGTCGTTGAGGGCGTACCGGTGCGGGACGAGCGCGCTGCGGGTGACCGGCGCGGGTACGGCGGGCAGCCGCGCCGGCAGCATCCCGATGCTGTCGCCCGGCCAGCCGATGTCGGCCCCGGCGACGTGCTGGAGGTACCAGCCGACGCCGGTGAGCAGGGTGGCCCCGGTGGAGCCGCGCACGGTGATCGCGCCGGCCGACCCGGACACGGTGAAGCGGTCGGCGCCGGCGGCCGGGTCTGGCACGAGGGTGAACTGGTCGGCATGGTGCGGCAGCAGGCGCCGCAACGCCTCGCGCGCGGGCCCCGTGTCGAAGGCCCGGGGCGCGGGCGCGGGGCCTCGCACGCCGGCCACGCCGGTCACGTCGGTCACGCCGGTCACGCCGGTCACGTCGGCCAGTGCGGGGGAGCCGGCGCCGAGTGCGACCACCAGGGCGGCGAGGGCGACCCGGCGGCGCAGCTGCGCGTGCCGCCGGCGCCGGGGTGGGGAGATCGTCATCCGTCGAATCACCGATCCGTGTCTGAGGTGGGTCCCGGGCTCGGGTCGGGGGCGCCGTCCGGGGCGGTGGCAGGACGGCGACCCCGTGGGGGCATCAGACGGGCAGGGACCAGGCCTGGTCGACGCGGTGGTCGCCGCAGTCGCTCAGGCGCAGCCGCCCGGCCGGGGCATCCGGGGTGGCGGCGGCCGCGGGGGCCGTCAGGCAGAGCCCGCCGGCCTCCTCGACCAGTGCCCCGTCCCGGCGGTGCGTCCAGCGCTGGCCCGGCTCACCGGGTGCGCACGCGGCCAGCTCCACGAGCCCTTCCCCGCCCGCCGAGAGGCACTTGCCGGTCAGCCGTACGCTGTCCTGCGGCCCCAGCACCCAGCGCTGGTCGCCGGCCGCTGTGCAGGGCGCGAGGACCACCGCGCCCACGCCGGCGGTGTTGACCCCGTCGGCGCACTGGGCGCCGTTTCCGGTGATCTGCCCGGTCGGCACGGCCGCGCCGCAGCCCTCGTGCGGGGTGAGCCGGAAGACCGCCGTGTCGTGCGCGGCCACCTTCCCCGTCAGGGAGGTCGACACCTCGGTGCTCCCGCCGGTCCACAGGTCCTTGGCGTCGACCGTGCAGGAGTACAGCCCGATGTCGGTGAGCGGTACGGAGATGTCGCGCGCACTGCCGGACCGGTTGAGCACGGCGACGGCGCGGTCGCCGTTCGCCAGCGGGCGGGCCAGCACCTCGAAGGTGGCGTTGGCGGAGAGCACGGCGCCCTGGCGGCCCATCGGGTCCTGGTCCAGCGCGATCAGGTCGGTGTTGCCCAGGGCGGCCAGCCCGGCCGGGGTGAGCCGGGAGACGTCGGAGGACAGGATGAAGGGGGCGGCCATCATCGCCCACAGCCCCACCTGGCTGCGGCTCTCGGCCTCGGTGAGCCCGGGGGAGCCCGCGATCAGGAAGTCGGGGTCGTTCCAGTTGCCGGGGCCCGCGTACCGGCCCAGCCAGCGGTTGTAGCCGTAGTTGCCGAGCACCGAGCTCCACCGGGAGGTCGCGGGCGCGGCGGGGTTGTAGACCTTGATGTCCTTGCCCTCGCGCCACAGCTGGCCGGTCTCGCCCACCCAGCCGAGCACCTTGTGCCAGTCGGAGCCGCCCCACTCGCCCTGCTGGAAGTAGGCGGGGGCCGAGGCCGAGAGCACCATGTCCCGGCCGCTCGCGCGCAGCCCCGCGGAGACGGCGTTGTAGGCGTCGCGGTACGCCTGCTCCTTCGTCCTGCCCGGCGGCACCCACAGGTTGCAGCCGTCCATCTTGACGTAGTCGACCTTCCACGACGCGAACAGCCGGGCGTCCTGGGCGTAGTGGTCGGGGCCGCCGCCGTCGGGGGAGCCGCTGCCGGGGTAGCGCTCGCAGGTGAGGGAGCCGGCGTCCTCGTAGATGCCGAACTTCAGTCCCTTGGCGTGCAGGTACTCGCCGAGCCAGGCCATGCCGCGCGGGAACTTCTGCGTGTCGACGACCAGGTTGCCGTCCGCGTCCCGGCTCTTGGTCATCCAGCAGTCGTCGACGGTCACCGTGTCGTAGCCCTTGGCCGCGAGGCCGCGGGCGACGAGCGCGTCGGCGTTCGCGACCACCTTGGCCTCGTCGATGTCGCACATGTAGTGCGCCCAGTTGTTCCAGCCCATGGGCGGGGTGAGCGCGAGCGGGGCGTCCGAGGTGGCGTACGGCTCGGCCGTCGCCTCCGGGGTGGGGGCGAGGCAGAAGGCGAGCAGGGCGGCCGCGGTCAGGCAGGGGAGCGACGCACGCAGGCGAGGCGGCACGGAGACTCCTTGGGGTGGGCGTACCGGTGGAGCTGCAGTGCGCTCAGTGCAGCGGTGCGACTACCCTCTGTCAACATAAGTCGATGGTTATGGCTCAATGACCAGCAATATGGCCGTAGTCGGCGTCACACGATCGAGGAGGAGGGAATGCGATACGCCGTATGTGCCACTGGCTGATACGGTGTATCTCATGCCGAGGAGATCAGCAGCCCTGGACCGCGCCACGCCCGAGGCGATCGCCGTCGCCGCCCTGCGCCTCATCGACGACGAGGGGCCGCACGCCCTGAGCTTCCGCGCCCTGGCCGACCGGCTGGAGGTCTCGCACGCCACCGTCCAGCGCCGCTGCACCGACCTCGCCGGACTCCTCGACCTCTGTACCGAGCACCTCGCCGGGCAGCTGCCCGAGATCCCGGCCGGGACCGGCTGGGCGGAGGCCGCCGAGCTGCGGTTCACCGCCCTGTACCGGCTGCTCGTCGCCCACCCCGGCCTGCTCGTGCTCCGCGGCGGCCGGCCCTGGCTGGGCCGCCAGCTGCTGGCCCGGCTGGTCGAGCCCGCGCTCGCCGACAGCGTGGCCGCCGGGATGACGGCCGCCGAGGCGATGACCGCGTACCGCCGCATGTACCTGCTGACCCTCGGCTGCGCCGCCTTCGTGGACCACCGCGATCCGGCCGGTGCCACGGCTGCCTCGCGGGCGGCGCTGGCCGCGCTGGATCCGCAGGAGTTCCCCGTGCTCGCGGGCGGGCTGGCCGACGTACTGCCCGCCCTGACCGACCACGAGGTGTACCACGGCGCGCTGCGCCAGCTGATCGAGGCCAACCGGCCCGCCGTCTGAAGGGAATCCCATCGTGGAACAGCAGCTCGACCACGCCGCCGTACGCGCCGCCGCCGACCGGATAGCCGGGTCGGTCCGTCCCGTCGCCGTCGTGCCCGCCGCCGAGGGCCTCTGGTTCGCCCTGGAGTACCTCCAGCACACCGGGTCCTTCAAGGCCCGCGGCGCCCGCAACTTCCTGGCCGCCCACCGCGATGCGGGGACCCTGCCGGACGCGGGCGTCACCATCGCCTCGGGTGGCAACGCGGGCCTGGCCTGCGCCTGGGCCGCCCGCGCGCAGTCCGTCCCCGCGACGGTGTTCCTGCCCGCCACTGCCCCGCGGGTGAAGGTGGAGCGGCTGCGCGGGTACGGGGCGGACGTACGGCTCGTCGGGGACCGGTACGCCGAAGCGCTCGCCGCGTGCGAGGAGTTCGCGGCGCAGAGCGGCGCGCTGAGCAGCCACGCGTACGACCACCCGCTCATCGCGGCGGGCGCGGGTACGGTGCTGGACGAGATCCGGGCCGGGCTGCCGGGGCTGGACACCGTGGTCGTCGCGGTGGGCGGCGGCGGGCTCTTCGCGGGTGTCGCGGCCGCGGCCCGCGAGCACGGGGTACGGGTCGTCGCGGCCGAGCCGGAGAACTGCCGGGCCCTGAACGCCGCCCTGGAGGCGGGACGGCCCGTCGACGTGGCCGTGGACTCGATCGCCGCCGACTCGCTGGGTGCCACCCGGGTCTCGGCGACCGCTCTGGCCGCCGCGCAGCGGGAGGGCGTACGGTCCGTCCTGGTCCCGGACCCGGCGATCGCGGAGGCCCGGCGCGCGCTGTGGGAGGAGCACCGGATCGTGGTGGAGGCGGGGGCGGCCACGGCCCTGGCGGCCGTACGGAGCGCCCCGGAGCCGCTGGGCGAGCGGGTGGCCGTCGTCCTGTGCGGCGCGAACACCGACCCGGCGGACCTGACGGCGGACCTGACGGCTTGACCCCGCGCCTCCCGGACTCCGCCTGGCGCGGGGCGACGGTACCGGTCGCGGCCGAGAACGAGCGGCTGCGACCGGCACCGCCGCAACGACCCTCAGACGACGTCGAATTCGTTGCCCTCGGGGTCCTGCAGGGCGGCGGCGTAGAAGCCCGCCTCCGGCTCGTCCTTGATCCGCAGCACGGTGGCGCCGGCTTCGACCAGCCGTTCCACCGTGGCCTTGACCCGCTGTGCGCGGACCTCCAGCGGGACGTCACGGCCCCCACCGACCTTCAGGTCGAAGTGCCAACGGTTCTTGGCGACCTTCGCCTCCGGGACCTGCTGGAACCAGACCCTCGGCCCACGTCCCGCGGGATCGATGATCGACTCCGGCACGTCCCCGGCACCGGCTGGCAACTCCGCTTCGGGTACCCCCATCGCCGCCCAGTGGGCGCGCCACGTGGCGTGGCCGCCCGGCGGAGGCTCGGGCACGTAGCCCAGGGCCTGGGCCCAGAAGGCCACCATCCTCGGCGGATCGGAGCAGTCGATCGTCAGCTGCACTGTCATCTCCATGCCCGGAGCATCCCAGGCGGGTCCGACAGTCGGTCCCCTGCGCAACGGGCCCAGGGGGCGTCTTGCCGATCAGGTCGGGTCCTGGTCCTCGTCGTCCGCGAGGGCGCGGACGACGACCACCGTGCTCGCCGCGTACTGCACGACCTGCCGGCTCGGCGGAAGACGGGGACGCCGGGCGGCGAACGGATTGGTGTTCCACTCCCAGCTCATGACGGCGTGCACCCGGCCGCCGGCGAGGGGGGCCGACCTCGAACGGCGACGATCGTTGCGGGCGCCGAAGACTTTGGAGGACAGCGCGCGGTACCCGTGGCTTGCGAAGGTCTGAGTGTCGGCGAGACCGGCAGGACCGGCAGGACACGAAGGTACGGAGGAACGGACGTGGCACAGCGCAAGGGCTGTCTGATCGGCTGCGGGGTGGCGTTGGTGCTCGGCATCGCGGCCGTCGGGGCGCTCGTCTTCGGCGTCGGGAAGGTGGTGGACGCCGCGGGCGAGACCATGCTCGAACCCGGCGTCTACCGGTCGGTGAACGTCGGTGACCCGGAGGATGCGGTCCGCGCGAAGATGCCGTCCGGTGAGAGCTTCATCAAGGGCGCCCTGAAGTCGGGCGGTCCGGCCGAACCCGAGGGCAGCGTGTGCTCCTGGTACGTCTCCGCCGAGGACAGCGGCGGGGACACGGTGTACCGCTTCTGCTTCAAGGACGGAAAACTCGCCGAGAAGGTCGAGTACCGGATGAAGTAGCTCAGTTTGCGGGGGAGTTGCAGGTAAAGCGCATTAGTGTGCAGGCGCTCCGACCGCCGATAAGGAGTCAACATCCGGTGTCCGGGCAGGCGTCGTTATCGAATCGATATCGCCTCGGAGCGGGTCGGAACTAAAGCGCATCAGTCCTGGTCGCCGTGGTGTTGACTTCACGAGTTCCCTCTGCCTGTAAGGACGTTGCCGCCTTTCGGGACCCACCGGTACCCGCCCATCCGTACTTCGGCCACATTGACGCGATCTGGATTTGGGGTCAGCGTGGGCTGCGCGCTCCGGCAGAGAGGCCGGAACTCCCCCCGAAGGTGGCGACGATGACCCGTTCGAACGCGACCCGTACCGCCGTCGCCACGCTCGTGGCCGGCACGTTCCTCGCGGTCTCCGCCTGCGGGGTCGGCGGCGCCGAGGACGTGCGGGAGGGCAGGAAGACGGGCGAGGTCTCCGGCGAGATCACCTTCCGCACCCTCCAGCTCAAGCCCAAGTTCACGGGGTACGTCCAGGGCGTCATCGACGCGTTCGAGAAGAAGTACCCGGGGGCGAAGGTCAGATGGGAGGACGTCCCCGGCGACGGCTACAACGAGAAGCTCGTCGCCGACGCCCAGGCCGGCGCCCTCCCGGACGTGGTCAACCTCTCCACCGACTCCTTCCAGCTCCTCGGCGACAGGGGCCTGCTCGCCGACGTCGCCGCGCTCGATCCCGAGGTGGCGAAGGAGTACGTCCCCGGCGCCTGGGAGCAGTTCAAGCTCCCGGGGAAGGGGGACGGTGTGTACGCGTACCCCTGGTACGTGACCCCGGAGATCCTCACCTACAACAAGGAGCTCTTCGAGAAGTCCGGGCTGGACCCGGCGCGGCCGCCGACCAGCGTCGAGCAGTTCTTCGACTACGCCGACAAGATCGCCGCCTCCTCCGGTGGCCGGTACTCCGCCTTCATGGCCGACCCCAAGGGCCGCCTGCCGGGGGACTGGCAGAAGATGGGCGTACCGATCCTCAGCCAGGCGCAGGATCGTTTCGTCTTCGACACCCCCAAGGCCGTCGAGTGGGTCGAGCGGATGAAGGACCTGTACGCCAAGGGCGCGATGCCCAAGGAGTCCCTCCTCAAGTCCGACGACATCAACCAGCTGTACGGCGGCGGCAAGCTGGTCTTCGGTCCCGGCTCCCCGGGCTTCGTCAAGGACATCAGGCAGAACGCCCCGCAGATCTACGCCGGCACCCAGGTCGCGGGGGCCGTCACCGGCACACTCGGCCACATCGGGATCTACGCCCAGTCGCTCGGCGTCAAGAAGGACACCAAGCACCTCGACGCCGCGACCGAGTTCGCGAAGTGGGTGACCAACGGTCCCAACCAGGTGGAATTCTCCAAGAACGCGACCATCTACCCGTCCAACGCCCAAGGCCTGGCCGATCCGCGCTTCGCGGACCGGGGCGACGGCAAGGACGCCGAGACGGTCGCCCGCGCGGTCGGCGCCGAGCAGCTGCGGAGCGCCGCGCTGGACGCCAACACCCCGGTCCAGTGGACCAATCAGGTCGGCGACGCCGTCGTCCGGGAGATGCAGAAGGCGATCCAGGGCGAGCAGGACCCGCGGACCGCCGTACGCAAGGCCCAGGAGGAGGCGAACCAGCTGCTCGCCAAGTCGGCCCGCAAATGACGCCGGGCCCCGCCCGCCCCGACGGCCCCGCCCGCCCCGCCAGAGCGCGCCGCAAGGCCCTCGCGGCCATGGAGGCCGAGACCGGGCTGGTGCACCGCAGGTGGTGGACCCCGTACCTCTTCCTCGCACCCGGCCTGGTGATGGTGGCCCTGTTCAGCCTGTGGCCGTTCGTCAACACCGTCGTCCTGTCCCTCACCGACGCCCAGATCCTGCGCGGCGGCACCTTCGTCGGCCTCGACAACTACACCCGGGCCTTCGCCGACCCCGACTTCTGGACCGCGGCCGGCAACAGCGTGCTGTACCTCGTGGTGTGCGTCCCCTGCCTGGTCCTGCTGCCGCTCGCCCTCGCCGTGCTCGTCCAGGCGAAGGTCCCCGGCATCGGGTTCTTCCGCTCGGCCTTCTACACCCCCGTGATCGCGTCCGCCGTGGTCGTCGGCCTGATCTGGCAGTGGGTGCTGCGCAGCGACGGACTCGTCAACACCGTCTTCCGCAGGCTGAGCATCGTCTCGGAGCCGGTCCCGTTCCTGACGGACAGCACGATGCTGCTGGTCTCCGCCATGATCGTGACCGTGTGGAAGGGCCTCGGCTACTACATGGTGTTCTACCTGGCCGCGCTCGGGAACGTCTCGCCCTCGCTCCACGAAGCGGCCGCGCTGGACGGAGCCGGTCCCGTCCGCCGCTTCTTCAGCATCACCGTCCCCCAGGTGAAGCCGATGATGCTGCTGGTGGGCACCTTGTCGGCCATCTCCGCCCTGCGGGTCTTCACCGAGATCTACATCCTGGGCGGCGAGAGCGGCGGCCCCGGCGGCGGCGCCCGTACGCTGCCCTTCCTCATCCGGCAGGTCGGGCTCGGCTTCTCCGGCGAGACCGGCTACGCCTGCGCCCTCTCGATCCTGCTGTTCCTGCTGACCCTGGTCTTCAGCCTGCTGGGCCGGCGCCTGTCGAAGGGGGACGAGACGTGACCGCCACGCCCCGCGGACGGCTCGGGCTCGCCGCCCGCTACGCCACGCTGGCCTTGATGCTCGTCGTCATGCTCGGGCCGATCGTCTGGCAGTTCCTGACCTCGATCCGCGGTCGCACCGAGAACGTGTACGACGGCGTACTGCCCGCGCGGCCCACCCTCGACAACTACGTCCTGGTCGCCGAGTCCTTCCCGCTCCTGCAGTACGTCGGCAACACGCTGATCGTGGCCGCCCTCGCGATCACCTCGAACCTGCTCTTCGCGGCGATGGGCGGGTACGCCCTCTCCCGGGCGGGCTGGAAGGGCCGCAAGTCCGTCTTCACGGTCCTGGTGGCCACCCTCATGTTCCCGTTCGAGTCCGTGATGATCTCGATGTTCCTGACCGTCCGCGAGATGGGCCTGGTCGACACCCTCATCGGGGTGTGGCTCCCCGGCGCGGTCTCCGTCCTCAACATCATGGTCATGCGCTCGGCCTTCCTCGCCGTGCCCAAGGAGGTGGAGGAGTCCGCGGTCCTGGACGGGGCGAACGAGTGGACCCGGTTCACCCGGCTCTTCCTCCCCGCCGCCAAGGGAGCCCTGGCCGTCGTCTGCATCACCAGCTTCATGGGCGCCTGGGACGACTTCCTCTGGCCCCTGCTGGTCCTCACCGACAGCGACCACTACACCCTCCAGCTCGGCCTGAAGAGCCTGGCCGGCGCCACCACCACCAACGACCAGCGGATCATCGCCGCCGGCGCGATGGCGGCGCTCCTGCCGATGATGCTGCTCTTCTTCGCACTCCAGCGTTACTTCTTCAAGGGGGTGGGCGAGGGAGCCGTCAAGATCTGAGCCCCGCCGCCCCCGCCTGCCGTTTGTGACCCCTCCCTCCTTTGGAGCAGCCGTCATGCACGACGACCGCAGCATCACCGAACACCGCCTGCGCCGGGTCCTCAAGGAGCGCATCAAGCCCGCCGTCCACTCCCGTCCGCTCCCGCTGGCGGTCGAGCGCTGGGAGGCGCCGGGCGAGCCCGTGCCGGTCGCCGAGGGGCTCGCCGCCCCGTACGGACCCTGCGCGATCGGCGACAGCTGGGGCCCGGCCTGGGGCACCACCTGGTTCAAGGTCACCGGAACCGTCCCGGCCGAGTGGGCGGGGCGTACGGTCGAGGCCGTCCTCGACCTCGGCTTCGACCGGATGATGCCCGGCTTCCAGTGCGAGGGGCTGGTCCACCGGGCCGACGGCAGCGAGGTCAAGGCGCTGAACCCGTACAACGACTGGGTGCGTGTCGCCGACCCGGCGGCCGGCGGCGAGCAGGTCGAATGGTACGTCGAAGCCGCCTCCAACCCCGTCCTGGTCGACCACTCGGCCACGTACGAGGGGGACCGGCAGACCAGCGGCGAACAGCCCCTCTACCGGCTCGCCCGGATGGACCTCGCCGTCTTCGAGACCGAGGTCTGGGAGCTCGTACAGGACCTCGAAGTCCTCCACGACCTCATGACGCAGCTCGGCGAGGCCGACGCCCGGCGGTACGAGATCCTGCGCGCGATCGACGCGGCCCTGGACGCGGTGGACCTCGGGGACGTCCCCGGGACGGCCGGCGCCGCCCGTACGTGCCTGACCGCCGTGCTGGCCGCCCCCGCCCACGCCTCCGCGCACCGGATCAGCGCGGTCGGGCACGCCCACATCGACTCCGCCTGGCTGTGGCCGCTGCGCGAGACGGTCCGCAAGGTCTCCCGCACCACGTCCAACGTGGTCAGCCTGATGGACGCGCACCCCGAGTTCGTCTTCGCCATGTCGCAGGCCCAGCAACTGGAGTGGATCAAGACCCACCGGCCCGAGCTCTTCGAGCGGATCAAGAAGAAGATCGCGGACGGGCAGTTCGTACCGGTCGGCGGCATGTGGGTGGAGTCCGACACCAACATGGTCGGCGGCGAGGCGATGGCCCGTCAGTTCCTCTACGGCAAGAAGTTCTTCCTGGACGAATTCGGCATCGAGACCCACAACGTTTGGCTGCCCGACTCCTTCGGGTACACCGCCGCGATGCCGCAGATCGTGAAGCTGTCCGGCTCGAAGTGGTTCCTGACGCAGAAGATCTGCTGGTCGCAGGTGAACGCGTTCCCGCACCACACCTTCTGGTGGGAGGGCATCGACGGCACCCGCGTCTTCACCCACTTCCCGCCCGTCGACACCTACAACAGCGACCTCGGCGGTGCGCAGCTGGCCCACGCGGCATCCAACTACCGTGAGAAGGGGCGGGGTTCACGCTCCCTCGTGCCCTTCGGCTGGGGCGACGGAGGCGGCGGTCCCACCCGCGAGCACCTGGCCCGCGCCCGGCGCCAGCGCGACCTCGAAGGCTCCCCGCGCGTGGAGATCGAGCGGCCCGACGCCTTCTTCGAGAAGGCGCACGCCGAGTACGCGGACGCGCCCGTCTGGGCCGGCGAGCTGTACCTGGAGCTGCACCGCGGGACGTACACCTCGCAGGCCAAGACCAAGCAGGGCAACCGGCACAGCGAATCGCTGTTGCGCGAGGCCGAGTTGTGGGCGGCCACCGCCGCCGTCCGGGTGCCGGGGTACGCGTATCCGTACGAGGACCTGGAGCGGATCTGGAAGACCGTACTGCTCCACCAGTTCCACGACATCCTCCCCGGATCGTCGATCGCCTGGGTGCACCGCGAGGCCCGCGCGACGTACGCGGAGGTACGGGAGGAACTGCGCGGGATCACGCTGGCCGCCCAGAGCGCCCTGGCCGGAGAGGGCGCCGTCGAACTGGTCTTCAACTGCGCCCCGCACACCCGGCGCGGTGTCCCGGCCGGCGGCGCGGGCCCGGCGCAGGCACCGGCCGGGCAACATCGGGTCACCGTGGAGGAGCGGCACGGCGGCGGGCACGTCCTCGCCAACGGGCGGCTCCTGGTGGAGATCGACGGCCGCGGGCTGATCGTCTCGGCGTACGACCTGGAGGCGCGCCGGGAGGCGCTGGCCCCGGGGCGGGCCGCGAACCTGCTCCAGATCCACCCCGACTTCCCGAACATGTGGGACGCCTGGGACATCGACGCGTTCTACCGCAACAGCGTCACCGACCTGGTGGAGCTGGACGCGCTGGAGGTGGCCGAGGCCGGCCCCGACGCGGTGACGGTCCGCGTCGCGCGCTCCTTCGGCCGCTCGGCGGCCGTCCAGTCGATCACGCTGCGGGCCGGGGCCAAGACCGTGGACCTGGTCACGGAGGTGGACTGGCACGAGAGCGAGAAGTTCCTGAAGGCCGCCTTCCCGCTCGACGTGAAGGCCGAACGGTCCGCCTCGGAGACCCAGTTCGGGCACGTGTACCGGGCGACGCACACCAACACCTCGTGGGAGGCGGCCAAGTTCGAGATCTGCGCCCACCGGTGGATCCACGTGGAGGAGCCGGGGTGGGGGACGGCGATCCTCAACGACTCCACTTACGGCCACGACGTGACCCGGGACGTGCGTCCGGACGGGGGCCAGACCACCACGGTCCGCCTCTCGCTGCTGCGGGCCCCGCGCTATCCGGACCCGGAGACCGACCAGGGCGCCCACACCCTGCGGTTCTCGCTGGCGCCGGGGGCCGAGATCGCGGACGCGGTCCGCGAGGGCCACGCGCTGAACCTGCCGGAGCGGGTGCTCCGCGGGGCGGCCCCGGTGGCCCCGCTGCTGTCCGTGGACGACGACGCGGTGGTGGTCGAGGCGGTCAAACTGGCCGAGGACCGCAGCGGTGACGTGGTCGTCCGCCTCTACGAATCCCGCGGCGGCCGCGCGAGGGCCTGCCTGAAGGCGGATTTCCGCATCGCGGAGGCGACGGAGAGCGACCTCCTGGAACGCCCCCTGCCGGGCCAGGCGGTCTCCGCCCCGGCCGCGGACGGCGCGGTCGCCCTGACCCTGCGCCCCTTCCAGATCCTCACGGTCCGCCTGCGCCGCCCCTGATCGCCCTGCGGCTGCGCCCGCCCCCCCGCCCCCCCCCCCGGGCGGCCGGGGGGCGGGATCCGGCGGGCGTGAACTCCGCCACTTGGTTATGCACCTAGTTGCACAATCGGGTGCTCCTCGCCTAGAACAGGTTCATCACCCCCGTGCGAGGAGGCACCCCCCGATGAGCCCGCAGAGTTCCCAGAGCCGGTACCCGCACCTGCTGAGCCCCCTGGACCTCGGCTTCACCACGCTGCCGAACCGCGTGATCATGGGGTCGATGCACACCGGCCTCGAAGAGCACCAGGGCGGCTTCGAGCGGCTCGCCGCCTTCTACGCCGAGCGCGCCCGCGGCGGCGCCGGCCTGATCGTCACCGGCGGCATCGCCCCGAACGACGCCGGCCGCCCCTTCGAGGGCGGATCCCGCCTCACCACCGAGGAGGAGGCGGCCGAGCACCGGGTGATCACCGAGGCCGTGCACGCCGAGGGCGGGAAGATCGCGATGCAGATCCTCCACTTCGGCCGCTACGCCTACCACAAGGACCTGGTCGCCCCCAGCGCCCTCCAGGCCCCCATCAGCCCCTTCGTCCCGAACGAGCTCAGCGACATCGAGGTCGAGCGCACCGTCGAGGACTTCGTCCGCGCCGCCCGCCTCGCCAAGCTCGCCGGCTACGACGGCGTCGAGATCATGGGCTCCGAGGGCTACCTGATCAACGAGTTCATCGCCGCCGCCACCAACAAGCGCACCGACCGCTGGGGCGGCGCGTACGAGAACCGCATGCGCTTCCCGCTGGAGATCGTCCGGCGCACCCGCGCGGCCGTCGGCGAGGACTTCATCCTCATCTACCGCCTCTCCATGCTCGACCTGATCCCCGGCGGCTCCACCCTCGACGAGGTCGTCCGCCTCGCCAAGGAGATCGAGGCGGCCGGCGCCACCATCATCAACACCGGCATCGGCTGGCACGAGGCCCGCATCCCCACCATCGCCACCTCCGTCCCGCGCGGCGCCTACACCTGGGTCACCAAGCGGCTGATGGGCGCGGTCTCCGTCCCCCTCGTCACCAGCAACCGCATCAACACCCCGGAGAAGGCCGAGGAGATCCTCGCCGACGGCCGCGCCGACCTGGTCTCGCTGGCCCGCCCCTTCCTGGCCGACGCCGAGTTCGTCGCCAAGGCCGCCGCCGGCCGCTCCGAGACCATCAACACCTGCATCGGCTGCAACCAGGCCTGCCTCGACCACACCTTCAGCGGCAAGATCACCAGCTGTCTGGTCAACCCGCGCGCCTGCCACGAGACCGAACTCGTGCTCTCGCCCACGCAGCTGAAGAAGCGCGTCGCCGTCGTCGGCGCCGGCCCGGCCGGCCTCGCCTGCGCCGTCTCCGCCGCCGAACGCGGACACGCCGTCACCCTCTTCGAGGCCTCCGGCCACATCGGCGGGCAGCTCGACATCGCCCGCCGCATCCCGGGCAAGGAGGAGTTCGAGGAGACCATCCGCTACTTCGGCACCCAGCTCGCCGCCCGCGCCGTCGACGTCCGGCTGAACACCCGCGCCGACGTGGAGACCCTCCAGGGCTACGACGAGATCGTCGTCGCCACCGGCGTCACCCCCCGCACCCCCGACATCGAGGGCGTGGAGCGCGCCGATGTCGTCAGCTACCTCGACGTACTGCGCGACGGCGCCCCCGTCGGAGAGCGCGTCGCCGTCGTCGGCGCGGGCGGCATCGGCTTCGACGTCGCCGAGTTCCTCACCGACAGCGGCGAGGGCGCCTCCCAGGACCCCGAGACGTACTTCCGCCACTGGGGCGTCGACACCGCCTACGCCGGCCCCGGCGGGCTCACCGCCCCCGAGCGGCCCGCGCCCCCGCGCCAGGTCCACCTCCTCCAGCGCAAGACCACCAAGGTCGGCGCCGGCCTCGGCACCACCACCGGCTGGATCCACCGCGCCGAGCTCAAGCACCGCGGAGTCGTCTCGGTCGCGGGTGCCACGTACGACCGGATCGACGACGAGGGCCTGCACATCACCGTCGGCGGCGAGGAGCGGCTCGTCCCCGCCGACACGGTCGTCCTGTGCACCGGCCAGGAGCCGCGCCGGGACCTGTACGAGGCCCTGCTCGCGGCCGGGGCCCGGCCGCACCTGATCGGCGGCGCGGACGTGGCCGCCGAGCTCGACGCCAAGCGGGCGATCCGCCAGGGCACGGAACTGGCGGCGAGCCTCTGATCCGCCTGCGGAACGCGCACTGCGCCAAAGGGTGTTGTGGCGGCCGGGCCCCGGCCGCCACAATCTCCGGGTGACCTTGACACCCGCAGACGCAGACAAGATCCTCGCCGACCACTTCGCCCCGTGGGTGCTCGCCCTCGGGCTGACCGTCCAGGAGACGGGCGAGCGGCACGCCGTACTGCGGCTGCCCTGGTCCGAGTCGCTGGCCCGGGACGGCGGCGGCCTCTGCGGGCAGGCGCTGATGGCGGCCGCCGACACCGCCACCGTCATCGCGATCTCCGCCGCGCGCGGGGCGTACGGCCCGATGACCACCGTCCAGCAGTCGACCAGCTTCCAGCGGCCGGTGGTCGGCGCCGACGTGCTGATCGGCGTCCGGGTGACCAAGCTGGGCAAGCGCATGGCCTTCGCCGACATCACCATGACGCCCGAGGGCGCCGACGAGCCGTCCGCGACGGCGTCGACGGTCTACGCCCTCCTGGGCTGAACCGGGTGACGGCCCCGGTCCGCCACCCCTCGCTCTGGCGCAACCGCGATTTCAACGTCTTCTGGCTCGGCCAGGCGCTGTCGGTCCTCGGCGGGTCGATCTCGCTGCTCGCACTGCCCGTCCTGGTCCTCGACGCCACCGGATCCGTGGTCCAGATGGGCCTGATCACGGTCATCTCGGGGGTCGCCGCCATCGCGACCGGCCTGTTCGCCGGGTACGTGGTGGACCGTACCGACCGGCGCCGCCTGATGATCGCCTGCGATCTCCTGCGGGCGCTGCTGATGGGCTCGGTACCGCTCGTCTGGCTGGTGGCCGGCCCGCGGATCTGGCTGCTGTACGTGGTGACGGCGCTGGTCACCGTCCTGAAGACGCTGTTCGACGTGGCGTACGTGACGGCGGTGCCGAACCTGGTGGCCGTCGAGCACCTGACCGCCGCCAACGGACGGCTGACGGCGGCCTTCGCCTTCGGGACCCTGTGCGGTCCGGCGGCGGCCGGGTTCATCGCCGCCGCCGTGGGCGCGGACTGGGCGCTCGGGGTGGACGGGGCGACCTTCCTGGTCTCGGCCCTGAGCCTGCGGTGGGTGGCCTTCCGGCGGGAGGGGGCCGACGCGTCGCGGACCGCCGGGCCGGAGCCGGGGAAGCTGCGCGAGATGTTCACCGAGGGGTTCCGCTTCCTCTGGGCCCACCCCGTGCTGCGGGCGCTGACCGTGCTGCTCACGCTGCTGACCTTCGTCACCCTGGGCGCGACCGACTTGCTGATCTTCCGGGTCCAGGAGGAACTCGGCCGGAGCGAGGCCACACTCGGCCTCGTCATCGCCCTGAGCGGACTGGGCGTCGTCCTCGCGGCCTTCGCCGCCGCGCCGCTGCGCCGCACCTTCGGCTTCGGAGTCTGCTGGCTGGGCTCGACCGCGCTGATCGGCGCGGCGGTGGCGGTGACCGGCGTGAGCCGGAGCCTGCCGGTGATCACCGCCGCGGCCGCGGTGTTCATGTTCGGGCTGACCCTCGGCGCGGTCTGCTCCCTGACCCTGCGCCAGGAGGTGACCCCGGACGCCCTGCTCGGGCGGGTCACCTCCGCCTTCTGGACCGTGCACGGCGCCTCCGGACCGGTGGGGGCGGCCGCCCTGACCGTGCTGGCCGGCCGGCACGGGGTGCCCGCCGTCAGCGTGGGCGCCGGGGTGTTCTGCCTGCTCATCGTCGGGGCGGGGCTGCTGACACCGCTGCGGGGGAGCCGGACCGGGGCCGCCCCGGCGCAGGGCCCGGCGGTGCCGGGTCCGCTCGGCGGGATCCGGCGCTCGTCACGCCGGTGAGGTGTGCCGCCCCGGCCCGGTGGCGGGCCCGCGGAGCCGTGCGGCGCGCGCCCGGGGTGCGGGTCTGCGATCGTGGATCGTAGGGGAGTGTACGGAGGAGCAGTCATGTCCGGACAGTTCGAGTCGACCGTCGAGATCGACCGGCCCGTCGGGGAGGTCTTCGCCTATCTGGCCGACGGCCGCAACGACCCGCAGTTCAGCCCGAGGGTGCAGGAGATCAGCAGGACGCCCGATGCCCCGACCGGAGTGGGAACGGTCTTCCGCAGCACGGTCAAGGACGCCGGGATGAAGACCGGCCGTGAGTTCCGCATCACCGGCTTCGAGCCGGAGAAGCTGATCCGCTGGACCGAGCAGAGCAAGAACCTGGTCACGGCCGAGGGCGGATACGACTTCGAAGCCCTCCCCGGCGGCCGTACCCGCGTCCGCGTCTTCAACACCCTTGAAGGACACGGGTTCGGCAAGCTGCTGGTGGGCCTGGCGGTGAGCGCGGCCCGCAAGGACGCGCCCGACTTCGGCCGCCGGATCAAGGCCGCCGCGGAGGCGGCCTGACCGGCGGCCGAAGCCCGTGGGGTCAGTACCCCGTGGTGGTCGGCACCCGTGGTGTCAGAACCTCCCGTCCGCCAGGACCGGGAAGCGCTGCGGCGACTGCGGGGCGATCTCGGAGCGGCGCTCCTGCGCGCCCGGGGTCGTGCGGCAGGTCACGTCCCGGGCGGGCAGTTCGCCCGTCGCCAGGTAGGAGTTGACCGTGGCGTTGGCGCAGGAGTTCGGGTCCGCGAGGTACACGCCGTGGCCCTCACCGCCCAGCGCGAGGACCATCCGCGAGCCCTTCAGGGCCTTGTGCAGACCCTGGCCGCTGACCAGCGGGGTCTGGGAGTCCCACTCGTTCTGCACGGTCAGGACGTTCGTCTTCGTCTTCATCGCCGTGGGCGGTTCGACCGGCCGCTGCCAGTACGCGCACGGCTTGATGTTGGACGCGAAGTCCCCGTACAGCGGGTACCTGGCCTTGTCCTTCACGGCTTCCCGCTCGTACTGCTCCGGATAGCGGGGCCATTCCGTGTCCCCGCACACCACGGACCAGAAGACGGCGGTTCCGTTGTCCGAGGCCGGCCCGGCCCCGGAGGTCGGCTTCAGCAGCCTGCGCTGGGGCTCGGTCGGCCGGACCGGCTTTCCGTCGGCCGCGTCCTTCAGCATCTTGACCAGGGGAGCCGCCTGCGAGGGGTAGAAGAAGAGGCCGCGCGCGGTGCGGATGTCATCGCCCGTGAGCTTCGTGCCCTCGAACTCGATCGGCTGCTCGTTCGCCCGCGCCACGAGGTCCCAGAAGGTCTTGGAGACCGCGTCCGGGGTGTCGCCGAGCCCGTAGTCGGCCGAGTGCTCGGCCGTCCACTGCGCCCACCGCTTGAAGGCGGGCTCCGCCTCGGTCGCCCACACCTGGATCATGCCCCGCCAGATGCGCTGCGGGTCCACGCCGCTGTCGAGCACGAAGCGGTCGCTGCGCTCCGGGAACATCTGGGTGTACACCGCGCCCAGGTAGGTGCCGTACGAGTAACCGACGTAACTGATCTTCTTCTCGCCCAGCGCGGCGCGGATCGCGTCCATGTCGCGCGCGGTGTTGCGGGTGGTGATGAACGGCAGGACCGAGCCCGACTTCTCGCGGCACTTGTCCGCGACCGTACGCGCCCAGGCCACGTCCGCCGGGAACGTCTCCTCCTTGTACGGACGGTCGATGTTCTGCTCGGTGTCGGTCATCCCGCAGGTGATGGGGGTGGAGGCGCCGACTCCGCGCGGGTCGAAGCCGATCAGGTCGTACTGGTCGCGCACGTCCTTCGGCATCAACTCGTTCATCATCAGCGGCAGATCGAGTCCGGTGCCCCCCGGTCCGCCCGGGTTGAGCAGCATGGCGCCGTGCCGCTTGGCCGGGTTCTCGCTCTTGATCCGTGATATCGCGAGGTCGATCGTGCGGCCCTGCGGGCGCCGGTAGTCGAGCGGAACCTTGATCGTCGCGCACTCGTACGAGGCGGGCTGATCGGTGCTGCAGCGCTGCCACGCCGGCTTCTGCGGGGTGTACTGCGCGGCCGGCGCGGCGCCGGCCTGCGTAGCGGAGAGCAGGGGCACGGTGGTCGCGATGAGACCGGCGGCGGCGAGCATGGGTGCGAGGCGTTTCATGTTCACGAAGAGCCGTTTCCTTCCGTGAATGCGATGGCCTCACCACCTTGTTGTACGAGGGCCCCCGGGCGAATCATCCCGAAGGGCCGGTCGGCATGCGTCTCACGAACGAGCTCACATCCGGACAACTGGCCGACACGCGGAAGGAATCGGAGCCCGGAGGACGGGACATCCGTCAGGCGCCGGTGACGCGCTCGATGGCGACCATCGCCGCGTCGTCGCCCAGACTGCCGCCCGGCGAGTGCGCCAGCAGGTCCGCGCAGAGGTGGCGCAGCAGGGCGTCCGGGCCGTCCCCCGGCCAGTCGGCGGCCCGCTCCGGCAGCGGGTAGAAGGTGCCCTGGGCGTCGCGGGCCTCGATGACGCCGTCCGTGTAGAGCAGGACCATGTCGCCCGGCTCGAAGGGGAAGGACTGGGGGGCGAAGCCGGTGTCCACGTACCGGGTCAGGCCCAGCGGCGGCGCCGGGTGGTCCACCTCAAGGGGGATGACCCGTCCTCCCCGCAGCAGC